>JAPKMR010000044.1 GCA_026645815.1 Anaerolineae bacterium
CGGGGCTTGCTGGCGGATGACCAGAGTTTGACCGGATTGTATGAAGGGCAGCCGCGTCGCGCCACCCAGCGACCGACGGCCGCGCGGCTGCTGAAAGCCATCAGCCGGGCCGAGATTACGTTGACGGCGGTGCAAAGTCCTGAACATTGTGAATGGTACCTGACAGAATTGCCTTCTTGGCTGCCACAAATCCTGAGTTATCTGAAACTTCCCCTGGATTTGTATGGAAAGTTGGTCGTAAATTCCTGTTTGTCATTTTAGATTAACGCGAAACTAGTGCATAAGGTCGGATATGGCGACTATTCTCTGATAATCCCATTTCCACTCATCGCACCACCGATGAATGATGAACGAAAAGGCCCCGCTTAGCGCGGGGCCAGGCCGAGGTCACGCCAGTGGGACAGGGCCAACTGGGGCCGGAAGCCACCGAACTGCCCTGAGCATGGTTTGTCTGCGGTAGTGAGCCTCCCTCGGACAAGGAGATTATAGCATGGAGAACGGTATAACACAACTGACAACGCGAGACATTGATAAGCTAACACGTCGGATAAACGACGTCTTCTGGCAGTGGCGGGTCTTCGCCGGTACTGACAAGAATGAGCTGCATGATGCCATGTCATGGCGCGACAGGATGATCAAGGCGCTGCACAGTGTCACCAAGCCATCGCGACGCCCGCATGCGGTGCCGGTCATCCTGGATATACTGACCCACTCGTTAATCGAGATGGAGACGGCGTACTACATGCTGGAGGATGCTGAGAAGGCGAGCGGGGTCAGGGCGTTCGCGATTGAGAATGCGCGTCTGAGCCGTGAAGCGCAAGCGTTACGTGCTCAGGTTGCGGCGTTGGAGAAACAACTCACCACGACACGGGCTGAATGCGCGACCTGGCGCGAGCGCGCTCTGGCCGCGGCGCCCGCGAGTGTGACTATCCCCGCGCAGACGGTGACGGTACGTTCGAAGATCGACAAGGAGATTCTACGTCTGATCGCTGTGACGGGCCTGGCGCGCAGCTGGCACGTCATTACTCGCATTGTCGCAGACGGCTGGACGGAGCATGAGAACGGGGTGCGCAATGCGCTGAAGCGACTCAAGGAAACGGAACTACTGACGGATTTCACGTGGAATGGGAAGGCGCAGCAGTGGAAACCTCGCGCCGGTGGTGGGCGGCAACTGCTACGGCTTACGGAGCGGGGTCAGACGTGGGCCGAGATGGCGTTCAAGATCAAGGCAATGCCATGTGAGTTGGATGAATTGGTGCACAAACACAAGGGCATCGAACATGCGGTGGGGATTCTCGAGGCGCAGCACTGGCTGACCGTCAATGGCTTCGAGGTCGATGTGGAGCCGCAGGCGCGGCTGTACGATGAATCCGATCCATGGGGTACGCGGGCGGAGCCGGACTTGACTGCCACACTGCATGGTGAGCTGTGGCCCGTGGAAGTCCAACGTGAAGTGGATGGGCGGAACGGCGACAAATGGCGCAAAGCGGTAGAACTCTACGGGCGACTGATGTTAATTGTCTTCAGCGAACAAGCCCGCGAGAAGCAGGTGCGCTTGCTCCGTATAGAAACGGGACGGTGGGGATGGCCTGCTGGCACCATCAGGGTGGGGAGCCTGGAGGCGCTAGAGCAAGGCGTTGAGCGGTGGACGGTGCTGGAGCGTTGAATCTCACTGGAGGCAATCATTCATCATTCATCCCTGGTGCGATGAGTGAATGAGGGGTTATCAGGATGTTATTAAGTGGTGCGAGTACCGTGGTTCCCAGTTGTTGTGAAAACCGATCCTCAGCAAACTTGCCTACCGCGCGGCTTGCAACTGTAGTGTACGCGCCTACCGTACAAGATACAGGCAACATCGCGCTTGCCGAGACCCTACCAGGGTGGAACCTTTTGGGGACACAAGCCATCCCCGTTTGCGGAGGAGGTTCCGGCAAACGTCTACGCTCCCGTAGAGAACGACTGCAACGCAGGTGCTACGCGTGATGGCCTTCCTTCATCTCGGAGTTCGGGGAAGTCAGAACAAACGGGCCATAGGAGGCCCAGAAATGACGACAACCGACGCCCAAGTGCGGATTATGATGCGCGAACGAAAGAAAGGACGGACACAAGAACAGGCCGCGGCAGCCTGGAAACCACGCGGTTGTGTACGACGCCTTCAGAGGCGGACTTGCAAGCCACAACCGAGCGGGTGAGCTGGGGGGAGTGAAGAAGCGCCAGCCTCAAGGAGGCGGTGGGTCGGTGTCCTCCTCGGATGTGGATGGCGGCGTTTCCGAGAATGGTTCCGGAACTATGGGCAACTTTGGCATATGGGCCAGATACTCCGGCAGATGGTCTTTGACGCTCCAATAATGCTCGATTTGCTGGCGTTTCGCGCGGATTTCAGCCACGGCTTGCAGACAAGGAAGGGTGGTCACGGGATTGAATAGTTGCCGTCGTTCGACGGCGTTGATCAGGGCTACGGCCTCTTCCTGGGCCAGATAGGTATCAGCGGAGGGGGATAATGGCAACCACGCGGCCACCCGGTTCATCAGAAAAGCCACGGCCCACCACTCGCGCGGACAAGTGGTGGTTTCCAGCCGCCGGTGGAGCACTTCGAGGATGTAGTGTTCCAACGTGGGCGAGATGGCGTTGAGCCGGTAGTTCCGCGTATTGAGGGTGCCGGATTCCACCTCGAAGGCAAAAACCAGGAAACTCTCAGCCAGGTAGAACTCGAACGCGGCGTCCGATTGCACGTGCGCTAGAATCCGCTCCACCAACGCGGTATGCCCAAAGCTATCCGCAACCCGCAATCCCCAGCCCACTATCTCGCTCCAGTCCAGACAGCGCTTTTTGAGCTCGTTTGGCGCACCGGATATTTGCGGGTATTGGACCTCGAAGTCCAGCGCCAGCGCCCGTATATCCTTGGCGGTGATTGTGGGCAGCATCGCCTCGGCGGCGCGGTATATCGCAGGGAGCTCTTCCTGCGGGATAAGTGGTTGATCTTCAGTGCTGTAATAGAGTTTCATGATTGCGGTAAAGCGGCGGTCAACGCCCGAATCCGCTCTTCCTCCAGTTCGATTTTCAGATGGCCCCGAATACCATCTCCCAGCCATACCCCGGCTCACAGTGCGACCAAGCTATCTGCAGACGCGGCATAACCGTTCCATCTTTGCCCGATCCGCAATGCTTACCGGATGCGGTCAAAACCGCGTTCGCTATTTCGCTTCGACCGCAGACGGCCACCGCCAGGCAGCCCCGGTACAGAATCACGTCTTGAAGAGCGTACTCCGTCCGCGCGGGTGCTCTGCCGGAAGTGCCTGATCCCGCGCCTGGCGCTGATCTTGCCCGCCTTCAAACCACTCGACCCAGCGGGCAGGCGCGTCCACGTCCTCCGCGCCGTGCGTGGTAAGGCGTTGCCGTACACGGCACAAGACTGGAGTGTTCACTGCCGCTCCGGCAATGATGGCTTGTCCTTTGGAAAGCGCTGGTAATTCGCGGAGCAGATCGCGGCCCACGCTTTCAACGCTTTCCGCCACGCGGTTCTGGTCAATGGGATTGACGATGCGCAAGATGAACTGCGTCATACACTGCGAGAGCACGTCGGCATCGAGTTTTCCGGGGCGTTGGCTTATCAGGCCCACTGCCACACCAAACTTGCGCCCCTCGGAGAGTATCGTCTTGAGAATCTGCGAACTGACCAGATCCGCCGAGGCTGGCGCGAAATTGTGCGCTTCCTCGATGAGCACAAAGGCCGGATAGGGCAGGTAATCATCGTTGCCCTGCTTGGTCTGGCGCTTTTCCGTTGCCATGCGTGCCTGGAGCAGTCGCCGCAATAGCGTCGCCACTACCACCTGTTGCTCGCGTTGGTTCACTTCGTTGAGTTGCAAGACTGTACACTGCCCCGGATGGAAAAGCCGCGCCAGCGGCAGGCTCTCTAAATCGTTGAAAATGCGAGATCCTTCCAGGCGGGAATTCACGCGCCAGATCACAGCGCCTGCTGTGCCATAGTCGTCTTTTGCCAGGGCCTCAGATTCTTCTTCCGGTGACTTCTTGCCGCTGATTTCTCTCTCCGCCTCGCCAATAGCCAGGCGGAACTGCGCTAGAGTCCACTTATCGCCGAACTTGCGTTTAGCAATGCCGAAGGCTTTTCCCAAGACGTAATGCATTCGCTCAGAAAGTTCGGGCAGGAGATAGCGCAAATCTTCTAGCGTCAATGAGGATGTGCGCACCTTGACATCTTCTGGCCGAATCACCTCCACCCGTGGACGGTAGCCATCTGGCGTAGCAAACTCGCGGTGTCCTTGCAGCTGGGTAAGGGTGTCATATTCCCCGTGCGGATCAATGATGAGCACGGCGGCCCGGTTGCGCGGATGCATGAGCTCTTCGATGAGTACTCCCGCCAGGTAACTCTTGCCTGCGCCGGTGCTGGCAATCACGGCCAGATGGGTGCTGGTAACGGCACGCAGGTCAATGGCAATGGGTACCTCATCAGCAGGTCGGCTGAGCAACGAGCCGACGTGCGCTGCACCGGTCTGCCCCATCGCGCGTTTGCTGAGGACATGTGCCAGTAAGTCGCTTGCGGCTTTCTGAATGGGCGTGCCAGGACGCGGCGGGAGACGGGGGTTGATGAAGTCGCCTAGCGCCGGATCGTAATACCCCAGGATGTTGACGGTAATCTCAAACAGGTCGTGGTTTTGCCCGTTGTAGCCGATGAGTGTGGCAACGGCTTCCGGCGGTACATTGGGATCGGCAAGAAAGCCGTTGGGGAACAGCCGCACCGGACGCCTTCCGGTAATGCGCCCCAGCACTTCCCGCGCCTCGCCTGCGAGGGTTATGGTATAGGTAACAAATTCTCCCGCCCGCGCGGTCTCGTCGCGATCTGCCGTGATGAAAGTATACTCGTGAGACGTCTCGCCCGGGCCGCGCGTGATGCCCAGAGGTGCATGGTTGTTCATGCGCCACCTCCCAACGGACCGATGGTAGTTTGCCAGATTAATTCATTGCGGAGCACGGCAAGCGGCGACGACTGCGCCGGAAAGAGCTGCTCCAAACGCGCGAGCACGCGCAACAGTAGATGCCCGGCTAATGAGCTGCCCGATGCCAGCAGCAATGGGGCGTAACCTACCTGCACGTTGCCCGACGGCGTCTGGTGAAAAATGCGCACAGCGGCGTCATCCATATGCTCTACCAGGGTGTCGATCTGTGCAGCTAGTGGAGGGATGCCGTGGGTGGGGACGTCCGCTGGCGAAATCATGCCCACAGCGGTGATGCCCACCAGCGTGACCTTCTCTGCCAGATAATCAGGCGAAAAAACGGCAAGATCGGAGGGCGGCGAAAGGCGCGGACCGAGGTTACCGAAATCCGGGTTGAGAAGCATGGTGTCGTAGATCACGCCGACTAGATGCCCATAGCCTGCGCCCAACGGGATGCGGACGAAATTCCCGAAAGCGTAATCCACAGGTGCAGGCAGCGTCTCAACCTCGCCGGGACCGTAGATTTGGCAGACATAGTCGGTATGCGTATTGGATTTAACAAGTTTGCCTATAGCCATTCTCTCTGTCTCCTCAGTGCTTGTGAGTAGCCCAGGTAATCTTCGCGATCATGTTCTGCGCCCCTTCTTGCTCAACGCCTTGAGCGAAAACCGCAGCGGCAAGCCCTCTTTCTCCGCAAACTCCTGGAACGTTCGGTAGAAGCGCTCTCGATCCTGCATCGTAATCACCGCCACGGCATCGGCGGTTTCCACGCTATAGGGATAGCCGTTGCCTACCACGCATTCAGCGCGCACTACATCCAGTGTGTGCTCCAGTTCCCCAGCCTCCAACAGCCAGCGGGGTATATCCAGGCGCGCTGGCGGGCGATCCGCCGTCGTCTTGAGGTAGGTGAAGCATACCTGATCATAATACTTGCTGCCGCCCACCGGCTCCACGTTATCGTCGCGGGCGCAGATCCAGGCGGTGCTGCGGTCGCCCCAGGTCAGCCGCTCGCGTAACAGCGCCCCATCGCTGATACGCTGCGCGCTTCGCTGACCACGCAGCACATCCAACATAGCGGCGAGATCGTTGGCATAACTGGTATCTATGTAGCCCACCAGCGGCACCCGATGGATTTCCGAAGCTTCAAGCAGTGCCATCACTGCTTGAAGGTACTGCTGTTGGTGCGTTGGCCGCATCTGCGCTGTAAAGGAAAGGATCAGCGAGCCGTCAAAGAAGCATACCGGCTTTACCGGCGCAGTATGATAATCGGCCATCAACGTTATCAGTCGCTCACACTCTCCCGTGAAGCGCCGCAAGTTCACGCGCCAGTCAGGGAAGCCATCTGCTCCATCATCTTCGTCGGCCAGTTCATCGGGCGCTAACACTTCGAAGGCGATATCTTTGATATAGGGCGCGTCTGCTATATGGGGATTGACAAACCACCCCAACTGCACAGCCCCTACTGGCACGGAGAAATCCTTGCTGGGGGTAATCTGGGAACCATCCACCGCGATAGTCGGCACTGCGGACAGAATCTGCAGCGCCCAGGCGCGCGCCTGGGCGTGATTCTGCCAGGTTTTTCCCGGTGCAAAGGACACAACTAAATCTGGATATTGCGCGTGCTCCTCAGTCGGTCGGGCGCCTGGCCAGGGGATACCTGCCAAACGTGCCTCAAGTTCTGCTGTACTGAGAGTGCGCAGTAGTTCCAGCGCTTCAATGTAAGCCTGTAAGGCGTCGTGCAACTTTGCATCGTAACCGGCAAAGCGGTCGGCTTTAGCCTCCAGGGCGGCGATAACGCGCTCACGGTGGAACATCAGGCCCGTGCCTCCGTGTCTACCGCGCTTGAGCCGTTACGCTTGACGATGTGCACAACATGATCTGTGTCCTCCTCGAAGGTATCATCGTGGCTAATGACGAAGAGCTGGGTGAAGCCTTTGACGTTGAGGATCTGCGCCGCCAGGTTAGCCCGGCGGTCGCGGTCGAGATTAGCCGTTGGCTCATCGAAGAAGGCTACATCAATGGCTGAGATCTCGCGCAACAGAGCCAGTCGCACAGCTAAGGCCGCTGCCATCTGCTCCCCGCCCGAGAGCTGCTGGAAGCTTCTCATGCGCCCTTCGGTGTTGAGAACGATGTCGTAGTCATCGGTCCAGCGCAAGCGTGCACCGTAATCCTGCATGATGTCGGCGTAGAGCTGGTCGGCATGGAGCGAGATAACCTCCACCAACGCTTTGGTGATCTCAGGACCGGCATCTCGCAGCGTGCGGCGCAGGTGGTCCAGTAATTTCAGCAATTCTCGATGCTCGGCATGTTCGGTGCGGATTGTGGATAGCCGTGTCTGCACCTCATTTAAGCGCGCAATCTCGGCCTGAAGCCCGGCCTGCTGTTTGCGTTGTTCCTGCAATTGTGCTTTCAGGCCCGCCAGCTCCTGACCCAGCGCTGCATGTTGTGCCGCAATCTGAGCGTAAGCCTCAGCATCATATTCGCGGGCTACGGCATCTCGCAGAGCTACCTGCTCTGCGTGGGCAGCTTCCGCCGTGGCAACTTGCTCCGTAAGCACATTGACGGCGGCCTGGCGTTCGGCTGCGGCCTCGGCTTCGCGAATGTGTTCCTGGTAACGCTGGTATGCTGGTGTATGCTCGGTAAGTGTTGTCCGCGTGGCTGCAATCTGGTCATCCAGCCCTGCGTAGGCGACCAGAGCGGTTTCTAGCTCCTTGAGGGAGTTCGTGTGCTCTTCCTGCTGCCCCTCAGCCTGGCTTTGCTGTTCTTCCACAACGCCGCGCCGCTTGGCAATGGCTGACGCACCCTGGTAAGCTTGACGCGGGTTGCCCAATGCCGCCAGCACCTGCTCCTGACGGGCGACTTCCTCCGGTGCGCCGGACAAGTCTGCAGCTGTGGCTTGTTTTTCCGCGATGGTGGCGGATAAACGGACCACTTGTTCCTGCAATGCCTCAACCTCAACCGGGCGCGGCAGCGTTTGCAGGCGTTGTGCGAGCTTATCGCGCATCTGCTGTTGCGCCGCTCGCGCCGTGACGAGTTCCTGATGTCTGGTCTGCGCGGCGCTCAGTTCCGTTTCCAAACTGGCCAACCGCGCCTGCAACGCAACACGCTCGGTCTGCGTCTCGGCCCCCGCTGTCTCGTGCTCAGCACACGTGCCTTTTTGTGCTGCAATCTGTGCATCCAGAGCCTCAACTTCATCGCGACGGGGCAAAGCCTGTAATCGTTCCTGCAAAGTCCGCAGCACTTTCTCCTGCTTGCGCCGCGATTTGTCATCGGCTTGTTGCTCAGCCAACACCGCCCCCAGCGCATCTTCCAATTCCGCCCGGCGCAGCTGTTGGCGTTCCAGTAATGCTGTGCGATGCTCGGAGGTGAGCGGGCCTTCGCACACCGGGCATTGTGCACCTGCAGCGGTGGTCAAGGCAACGATTTGCGTCTCAAGTTGCTGCAGAGCGGCTTTGTGGGCTTCGGCTGTCTCGATGTGCGCCACTCGCTGGCTTTCGAGGGTATCCAGGGCACTGCGAACCTCCTCCAGCTTCGCTTCGACCTGTTGTCGTTCGGCCAGCCCTTGCTGTACCTGTAACAGGCGTGTTTCCAACTCCGTCAGGTGCTGCTGTTGTTGAACCAGAGCGCGCTCAGTTTGGTGAATTCGCTTCTGAATCTGCTTTTGCTGGTCACCCAAGCTCTTTTGCTCTGCTTGTTGCGCGGCTATGACCTGTGCGAGCTGCGCGTGTTCCGCATCGAGGGGGGTGAGAGTAACCTGCACTGCGTTGAATTCGACCTCGACTTGTGCCCGCTCCGCCACACCAGCCTGGGTTTGCGTCAGCCGTTGCTGCAAGTCCAGTTGCTGCGTTTGGGCTTCAGATAGCGCTTGCCGCGCCGCGATAAGCCGGTCAGCCGCCAGGCGCGCGTCGCCCAGAGCCGCTTCCGCGCGTTCCTGCTCCTCTACCTGCGGGTGCAGAGCCTGCATCTCACTCTCAGCCTCAGCGATTCGCCCCAGCTCCTGAGCCAGGCTCTCCAATTTCGCTTCGATTTGAGCCAGCTGCTTCTCTACCTGCTGCCTTGCAGTATGAAGTGAATCCCGCTCCTCACGTTTACTTTCCAGGGCTGCTAATTCAGACTGTGCAACGAGATAGGCTTGATGCCCCGCTTCCGTTTCCACTACCACAACCTGCGCTGCCGTAGCTCGTTCGAGTGCAGCCTGGTTCTCCTTCAGCCGTGCGGCAAGGGCTTGCTGCTCACCTGCAGTCCGCAGCACGGCTCGTTCCAATTCCTCCAACCGCGCTTTGAGCGTTTCCAACGCCAATTTGCGTTCCGTGATTGCGGTCAGTTCGCTTTCTACTGCAGCCCGGCGCGCTTCACCGGCACCAAGGAGCTCTTCGAGCGACCTCAATGCTGCCTCACGTTCAGGTAGCGCGCGCACTTCAGCCTCCAGCCCGGCAATCTGCTTCTCGTATTCCTGAAGACGCTTCTCAATCCAACTCTTGGCTCCGCGTAACGCATCCCACGCCCGTTCATACTCATCTACCCGTAACAGAGGATTGAAGACGTCCTTGCGACGAGCTGGTGTCTCCAGGAAAGCCGCTGTAAGCAGCCCTTGCGGTACGCCGACCGCATCGCGGAAGAGTGTGGTCAGGTCACTTGCCTCATCCACGCCCAGGAACTCGTGCAGCCAATCGTGCGTATCGGTATTACCTTCCGCGAGTTTCTGTTCCAGTTCAGGGTCGTAGATGTAGACCTGGTTACTGCTCCCGCACTTGCGCACGACGTGATAGAGCCGTTCATCCGCGCCGATGACGTGGACCGTAACGCTAGCCGTCTTCTCCCCCTCACGGACAAATTCAGACCGTGTCACCTGGAGATAATTGAACAATGCAAAGCCGATAGCCTCCAGCAGCGTACTCTTGCCTGCACCATTCTGTCCGCAGATGGCATTGGTCCCCGGTGCGAAGGCGATGCTGGCGCGGGCGTAACTCTTGACGTTTTCGAGGTCTACTTGCACGATTTGCATCTCACACCTCCTCCGGGGGAATCAAGTCGGCGCGCAGATGGCGCAGGTGCGCCATGATTGCCTCCGGTGGGCTGCCAGCTAGCGCTAGCCGTTTGAGTTCCAGTGCTCCCTCGGCCCAGGCGGCGGCATTGAAGCGATAGCGGATATCGCGAGCCAGTAATTCTTGGAGGATTTTGTGTTCTAGCTCGGGGCGGCTGTCCTCATCACCCACACTGACTTCAAATTCAGTAGGGGTGGCCTTGTTGACTACATGCGGCTGACCCAGCGGCGTCCATGCTTCCGTGAGCACATGCTGGATGTGCGCAAGGTCGAGATCGTAGCGGTTGAAAGGCAGCTTCCCGGTGAGGGTTAACTCGATGATGGGCTGCGGTTCGCGGATTACATTGGGTGTCTCACGCCGAATCAGGTGAGTGACTGCATCATAGACGGCTTGTGGATTGGTTAGGAGGTCCACGGTAAGCGTGAAGCGGTGGAAAGGGCGGCGCGGCACGGAGAGCAATTGTGCGTGATGCTTGGGCCGGCGGCGCGGCAGGATTTCGACCAGGTACGCGCCACGCTCTGGCCAGGCGATCTCGTCCATACCGCAGGTCTCTGGCGAGCCGGGATTGAAAAGCCAGTTATCCATAGCAAAAGGTTTGTGGAAATGACCCAACGCCACATAGTCAATGCGTTTGCGAAGAGGCGTGAATTCCTCGTAGCTGCTGCCCCGGACGTGGGCGATTTCCCCTTCCAGCCCGGTGTGAGCCATAAGGATAGCGTAGTCTACGGCGCTGTGATCAGCTTGGACCAGATCAGCAGCCAAAGCCTCGAGCACCTTTCCGGTGGCTGCGCCATAGTACTTCATGCCATAAACGCGCACGCCGTTGGGCAAATCTACATAAGCGCCGTTATCCCCCTCATGTGGCAGCAAGCCATCTTGTGGACGGTAATTGAGCAGACGCAGATAGCCTAGTGCATCAAGGAAATCTACCCACGAGAACTGATCGCGGTAGGTCGCACGCTCGTGATTGCCTTCGACGGCCAAGGCTGGAATGCCAGCTTGTTGCAGGCGCGAGAGGCCCTCGATGGCAACGCGCATCGCTAGGGGAGCCACTGTGCTCTTTTCAAAGAGATCGCCTGCAATGAGCACGAAATCGACGCGGCGGGTGACAGCGGTATCCATGAGATGCAGGAAAGCCTGGCTGAAGTCGTTGAAGCGCTCTTTCAAACCGTATTGTTGGTAGCCTAGATGAACATCGGCAATGTGCAGAAAGTGCATGGTTAAGCCTCCCGGATAGCATTAAACGCGCGACGATCTATTTCCGTATCCACTCTCCATCGCCGCAACCTCGCGGCGTTTATCCTTAAGGTCGACTCCATTCCCTGCAGCAAAGTGCGCCTGAACTTGTGGCTTTTGAGCATCTTCTCACAGTGGTTTTGGCTCTATTCCTATCGTGACACGACACACACCCGAAAACCGCCGCTGCCGTGCCTGTTGCTAGGGCCGCGCCTGAGGCGGTAGGCGACACGCGCGTAGTTTCGACCGCCGCTGAAGGAGCCCCCACGCAACACCCGGAGCACATTGTCCCCAGCTTCCAGGTGCTCGCGCCCGTCAAGTGGATCGTAGGGGTATTTGAAATCTGGCTTCTGCCCATCCTTGCCCCACAAACTACTCGTCCACTGCCACACATTGCCCGCCATATCCAGACAACCATATGCCGAGGCGCAATCCGGGTACATACCTATAGGTGAAGTTGTTCCCAGACCTGATTCACCTGTGTTACATCTAGTGGAGTTCCAATCGTTTCCCCACGGGAATTCGCGTTTCCGCCCCTTGCCCCCCGGTTCCCACGACGCGGCCTTCTCCCACTCGGCTTCCGTGGGCAGGCGCACCTCCTCCTCGGCGGCGATCTTCCCCGCTTGTCGCCACTCTTGGGTAAGCCATGCGCAGTAGGCGCGCGCATCATGCCAGGATACCCGTACCACTGGATGATTGGCAATGCCAACCAGGCAGTTGGGGTCACGCGGTTTATATCCACCGACCTCCACAAAGTGCCGAAATTGCGCGACTGTGACCGGATACTTGCCGATGTGGAAAGAGGTCAGGGTAACTTTGTGGCGGGGTTTGGCATCTGAGTCGCGGTCATCTCCCATCAGGAATAGGCCCGCAGGAATCTCTATCAGTTCATCGAAGTCACGGTCGTCGCCTAGCACAGCCAGGGCGTTGCCCGCTGCCAGGCGGTCTACCGGCGGTAACCAACCACGCTCGATGATAGCCCGCAGCCACAGCCGAACGCGCTCCAGTTTGGGCGCATTGCGCGGCGATACCGTTCTTCCAGCCTCGTTTTCCAGCAGCACCTGCGCCGCCAGTAACACGCCCCACGTTGCTGCTTCGGGGCATTGGCTCTGGTTGGGAGCATTCTCATAGCACAACGCTTCCGCCAACGCCCATACTCCCAGGGATGTCCCCCGTGCAGCTTTGGCGCCCGCCAAGAGCGTGGCTTCCCGCCAACGCTGCGGGTCGGCGCGCAATAGCGCAGCCAATTCATCGGGGAATCCGTGGTCTGTGAGGTAACACGCCGCCAGGTACTCCTGAAAGGTGCGATGCGGGAAGGTGTAGACGCACTCCCCCCGCGCCGCGAGTAAGCCTGCACGCTTACACAGGTAGTCCTCCAACTCCAGCGGGTTGGTCCGCGCTTGCGGGTTGCGCGCCACCGCCATCAAGGCGCCCACCAGTTTCTCCTGGGCAATATCCGCGGTGCCCTTGAGTTCCGGTTGATCCCGATGCGCTTCGAAAGCGAGGCGTTCTAGCTCTGCCCGCACCACCGCCCGATCCACCTTGAGCCACTCTGCCAGGCTCGGTTGTTGCAGAACCGGCTGCCCTGCCGCATCGCGCACCACTTTGCGGCCCTCCCATTGCTCCAGCAGCAGGTCCACCGCGTCGGCATACAGTTCCTCACGCTTCTCTGGCAGACTCCCGCCGCGCCAGGCGTGCAAGGAAGCCATCAGCGTGAGCAGCAACGGGCGCTCAGCCAGTTCCGCCAACCGCTCGCTGCGTTCGATCGCGGTCTTAAGGATCACGGCCTGACCCTGGGTGTGGTCGGGATGCCAGCCACGCACCTGTCCCACATGCGCATACCAGCGTTCCACAAAGCGCGCGATTTGCCCTGGCGTGAAAGGCGCCAACAGCACTTCGGAAAAGCCGCCAAGTTTCCAATCCTGCTGTTGGTAGGCATAGGTGCGGCTGGTAACCAAAAACCGGCATTTGGGGAAGTCATTGACGAAGTTCTGCACTGCCGCCTTGACCTGCTCCCGCCGGTGATGTGCCTCCGGCACCTCATCCAGGCCATCGAGCAGCAGCAAGCCGCCGCATTCCAGCAGCTCACGCCTAAGATGCCTGGCATACTCAGCATGGCCTAATTCTCCCACAATGAAGTTCCACAAGGTCTTGCTGCTCACCGGTTTATCTGTTGCAGGCAGTCCCCGTGCCACAAAGTCGCGCAGCACCACCCGCACGGGCAGCAGCGCGCCGTGAGTCCAGGGCTGCGGTTCAGGCTCTTTGTTGCTGCGACGGCGCGATTCATCATCCTGCGGCAACGCTTCGGTCAGCGCCGCCAAATTTGCTTGCGCATCGCCCAAAATCTCACCCGCCAGGCACAGCGCCACGAAGTTGACGAAAGTGGTCTTGCCACTGCCCGGGTCGCCCAAGAGCACCAGGTACTGCTCGCGGTCGAGCACCTCCACCGCGGAGAGCCGCCGCGTTTCGCGGTCCACATCGGGGGGCGCGCCATGCCGAGCCTCCAACATGTCGGCATGTTCCGGGCGTTGGGTGAGCAACGCGGTATATACGGCAGCAAGTTGCACCTCACCGTTGCCCTCCTCCTCAGCCGCCTTGCGGTCCACGCCGGTGAGCGGCAGTCCGCGCGTCTGGCGCAATAAGCGATGGAGATAGGCCTGCCGCAGAATCTCGGCTGAAGCGCCGGGTTGGCTGGCCTGTTGCAGGATATAGTCGCCCGCCACGTTGATCTGCTGCTGCACGTTTTGCCCGTGCTGGTCAAAGGTGGCCCCGCTGTTCTCCAAAGCGACGATCTCAGCCTGGTATTCGGCTTCGGTCAGGCGCCCCTGGTCACGCCAACGCTTTAATAATGCCAGGGCTTGTGGATCAATATCCATGAGCGATCCTTTCTCTGCTTATTCCTGTCGTGACACGACGCACACTCGAAAACCGCTATTAGCGTACCTGCTGACCGGACTGAACCAGTAGCGGTAAGCGCACCGCACGTAGCGCTGATTGACATCGCTGCTCCGTTTGACTTCCACCAACGTCGGGATGGCATCATGGTCGAGAAACAAGTGATCAAGCGAGATCCATTCCCTCCCCCCCTCCTCCAATGGGATGCCCACCTCACGGGAGACGAGCGGCCACCGGCGGGGGTTCTATTCATCCATTTGATCACCTGCCAACAAATCTGGATAATCCTTCAGCAAAACCTGCAGCCCCTCCTCCGTCACGTAGGAGTGCTCGCTCATCGCCTGCAACGAACCATCTTCTTACAGTAGGTAGATCTTTCCGGCCATCTCTAACCGCCTCTCTCCGCTAGCTTGGCCAAGGCGATCACTAAATCATCGCCCGTTTGCCGCCCGATTTCGAAATCGACGCCTGTTTCCTGAGCGTCCTCAAAGTCCGGTTCCACATCCGTGCGGAAAGGGGCAAGCAACTCGGCCAACCTATCGCGCTGGCTGTAAAAGTATTCTTCCAGTAAAGGGATGATCATGTTATTCCACACGAACTCGAGCACATCGACCCGCTTCTCTTTGGTAGCCTTTTTAACTGTCAAAAAGTAACTATGGCCGATTTGATGATCTCGATCGAGGTACTTTCTGATGCCCCGGTTGAGGCTGCGCAGCAGGCCTCCAAGAGGTACAACAGACTCTGCCGATTCTACCTGACAGTCATCCAGCAGTTCGGGCTGTGGCATCAGTTCCACGAACGCGAAACGGCGACGCAGCGCCACATCCAGGAGCGCGATACTTCTGTCGGCCGTATTCATCGTACCGATAATGTAGAGGTTAGCGGGGACCGAAAAATCTTTGCCGCTGTAGGGTAGTGTCACGGTTAACGGGTTTGCTCCTTCTGCACGTTTGTCGTCTTCGAGAAGTGTGATCAGTTCCCCTAGGATTTTAGCAATATTGCCACGATTGATCTCGTCGATAACAAGCACGTACTTATTGCCTGGATCGTTATCAGCACGGCTGCAGATGCGCCTAAAGACGCCGGGCACAACTTGATAGGACACGCCCTCAGGGCCTTCATCCGACTGCACCGGTCTCAAGCCTTCAACGAAATCCTCATAGGCGTAGGATTGATGAAATGTTACCCACTCGACGAAATCGGTGATAGCAAGCTCAGCCGTCTTGGCAGGACGGAACATCCGTATCTGCTCGGAGAGATTCTCCTCAACGTACTCACGCCCAGCGACAGTGAGTGACCAACGACTTGATGGGTCTTTGTCAAAAAGATATGGCTCTCTCTTGCCTGCGACCTTTACTGTCTCACTCTCTGGGGAGGTATGCCATTGTAAATGTCCCCACACGTTCTGATGAGGCTGCTTGACCGGCGAGATCCGGTACAGGGTTTGGAGTACTGGCATATTCAATATCTCAGCGACGGAGTAACCTCTTTTAGATCCTGCCATATGCATGCCCAGAGCAATAACCTGCCAAGTCGCGAGGCCCTCTATCCCTCGTTGGGTAGCAGCTGGCTCCGAAAGGGGGCGTCGCATCTGAGGTTTAACGAGAGCTTCTGCGACCTTCTTAGCAATGTAGGTCTTGCCGGTACCCGGAGGGCCGTAAAGGATCACGTTCTTTGTGTGGTTGAGTGTAGATATCACCACGGATAGATCGTCATTCTCCGGAGCGGTCACTGCATAGGAATCTCCTTCTTCCTGAACCTTTTTGCGCTCTGCTGTGGGCGTTTCTACTTCCACGACGGGCGGTTGTGAGCGCTCCGGTCGCCACTGTGACTTGAGGTCAGTATAAAAATCAAAGGGGCGATCCGCCTTGTCAAATTGGGATGAGAGTCCAGCCCGAATCTGTCGAATTGCCTCGTCGAGATCGCCGGGAACAGGCCCTCCAATTTGATCGCCATACGTTTTCAAGATCCTTTCTTTGTCTCGCGTGCTAATGATACGCTCATACTGATCAGGAAAAGCAAGGTAGAGCATCGCGTGACGCATATCGTACGCACGGTCGTTCTTCTCAGGAATGCCATCGAGAATTTCATCTAGCACTTTTTGCATCGCCTGTGCATTTCCCACGACA
Organism: Anaerolineae bacterium; assembly: GCA_026645815.1. Classification (GTDB taxonomy): domain Bacteria; phylum Chloroflexota; class Anaerolineae; order B4-G1; family SLSP01; genus JAAZNO01. Next base: position 16,258 of record JAPKMR010000044.1, read on the forward strand.
CTCCTAGGGTCTTCCATCTGTTTCAAGCGATTCGCAAAAAGCAAAATGAGCCAAAACTGGGCATACTTGTAGTGGTACCGTAACGAGGTGCGCGTGAAACCGTGGGTTTGGGCCTCCCATATCTCGGCATTGTCCACCGGCAGTGTCGCACCTGCCTGTTGAGCGGCCCAGCGGATATCATTCTTTTTCTTGTCCGGCGTAATATAATCAGAAGGCAAGAAATAGATGTAGTAGACATCAACCAAGAGCATCCATTGCTGAGAAGAAGCCTCCCTCATTTGTTGCTGCAGTTTTTCCTCAAAGGAAAGCTCGCCGCCAAACATTGGCACTTCAACCATACACTGCTTGGTCTCGGCCACGTTCTCGGCAGTCCATACTACCTCGGTTGGCCATAATAGCGATTGATCGCTCAGTATGCAGCGGTTTAGGAACTGCTCAAAGGCATTGTACAAGGATTCGTATTCAGGTAATCGAGCCATAACGCGGTACCTCCTCCAATATTTCCCTCAAATCACGAATCAAGTGATCCGGACGACTCAACGGTTGATGCAAGTCGATCGCGGCGGCCATCAGGTGATTGCGATGTCCAAGCGTCTCAAACGCCACCGAGGTTACAGGCGATTTGGCCGACTGAGGATATAACAATAGCGTTTGTGGGCATTCGAAACGCGCCGCATACGCCAGCATCTGGTAAACGTCTTCCTCCGAAATACCCGAATTGTATTGACTTCTGTCCAGCCGTTTGTATTTGGTGTCAATAACCAGCGTTGTTTTGCCCGAAGGACTTGTGAACAGTATATCCGGCACAAGCCGGAATACCTCCCGCCGATCTGGTAGTCGCTCGGCCAGGTAAACAGCCTTGCCTTCAGACTGCTTTCTGATGCGCACGTCGTGCCACCCTGGTGGGAGAATACGTCCACGGTACCGGGCAAGAAATCGATAGACGAATTCCTCAAACAGGCGATTCATATCAAAGACGAAGGCGAATGTCTGACGCCGGCCTGCCGAAAGCTGCAGCGTACTGTTCTCGATAAAGAGACGGGCGAGGTTATAAGCCGGCTGAAAGCGTTCGTTCAGCCGGGTGAAGTGCACTCGATCAAGATGACTTTGGGAGATGCTGCCAGGATTCTGCACTTCAGCCAGCCACTCGCGGATATCGCACAGAAGCCGTCGATTGTTGGCATCCTGGGTACACAACAGCAAGCACTCAACGACAAACTTGAAGACCTGGTTCAGAGGAGTATCCGCTGAAAACTCGTCGTATACGACGTCAAAGACATGTTTGATGCCCGGACGGCGCATTAGTTGACGATCCAATAGCCAACGACCGCGCATCACGGGAAGCGTCTCCTCAACCGAACGATACGCGCGTTCGACGCCACGCTTCATCAGCCGGTGCAGGTTTACGGCAAAGAACCGCGTCAACAACTCGAACCAATCTGAGCGCTGCGCAAGGAGTGGGGCGATATCCTGCTCTTTGACTTGCAGATCCTGGGTATAGGAAAGTAAATAGAGCAGATTGTTGGTCGCCGATTCGATGGCTTCTCGATGGGGTATTGAATCCGTCTGGGCGTCGGCGTTGCCCTTGAAATCGATCTTGGGCAACACCTGCAAAGTTGTATCGCCGACCCGGATCACGCCGACGTACTGGGCCGCTCGTAGATGATCGTAACCCAGGTGGATCAACTCGACGCCGCAAGCCTGGTTGAGTTGATCAAGCTGACGCATAGCAGGATCGTCCGGCCTCCAACGCAGGTCAGCGTAAGTACGTTTTTGGTGTTCAAAGAACGTGATCGTCGACATAGCTATCCCAGCTCGAACCAGCTTCAGTCAGCGTCATGTACCACGTCGCCGCCTACGCTGCCGCCAACACTAGCAGCGCGCTCGCTGAGGGACTGGGGAGGATGTTCATCAGGCATACGGGCCTCCGGTAATCGGGATCAAGGCCAAGGCGTTCCAGAAAGGTGCAACTTCATGGCCACACTCCTGTGCCCCAGCACAAGAGACGTTCATCTCGGCAGCTCCAGAGCCTGGCGCGCGAATGCTAACGCTTGCTCCAGGCGTGCCTGCGCGGGCGAGGCTTCCGCGGCGTCCTCCAGCACCTCGCGCCGCACCATGCCGCGCGCCAGCGCCTCGGTCACGGCTTGATCGAGGTGTTCCTGGCTCAGCGCGCTTGCGGCGACATCCAACAAGGTGCGCAGGGGGGTGGTCACACTATAGCCGGTGTGGGCTTCGATATCAGTGGGTCGTAGCTTAGCTTGATGCAGCACGCAACCGGCAGGCGCGGGTTTGCGAAAGCCCGGCGGCACGGTCAGATGCACTGTTGCAGGCAGGACATTGCTCAATTCATGGAGCACGAGCGCCGTAGCATGCGATATTATCGCCTGGGGATTGCCGCGCTGCGTCCGGCTCCACAACGACAGGCGAATCAGGTCTTCGTGTTCGTGGGGTGGGAAATTGGGCAACCGGAAGATTCCACGATCTGCCCGCAGCCAGTTGCCGCGCGTCACGTGGAAGTGCTGCTGGGCATAGGTGTACCCGGCTTCACGGGCCTGCGCTGCCGTAAAGTAACCGCCTTGCGCTTCGGCGATAGGGTACAAGCGTTGGACGTTCTCTTGTGGGTCACGTTTCATGACAAAATCCTTATATTCAATGTAAGGATTTTACGGCAGATATTATGAAGTGTCAACTGTTGCCGCCTTGTTTTGCCGTGTGGCTCTTGACCAGTCGCGCGGCTTTTTTGCTGCCAGATAACACCCTTAGTATACGCTCACCTGGTCATGTTGACAAATTTTCTTTCACGCGATTTCGTTTAATATCTCCAAAGGTCTCTGCGCGCCACTGCTGGTGCTCACCTGACCAGCAGCTGTAGTTGTTCTTAATCCCAAACAAGAGTACAATCTTTGTGGATGGCTTAATCCGATATTGGTTCCCTGCGGATATTTTCAACGCAGCAGCTATCGCTTAGCACCCTGATTCTTGAAAGCCTCGCAAATATCGGGGAGGAGGAGAGCGCTAATGACCAGAATCCTGCGCATTGCGGACATTCAAACTAGCGAAGTGTTGTACTTCGATCCTGAGTTCAGGGAGAAATGTTACGAGTTCTGCAAAAAGCGTAACATCGAGTTCCTTCCATCCCTGGAAGACACAAAGCAGATTTACGTCAGAGATGACGAGCGAACCGACTTCCATAAGAGGACGGTTGATGAAGCGCAGACAATAGACGGTTTCCGGAGAGCCTTCGACCTCACCGTTCTGGAGGTGTTCCGGGTGAATCCCTTGCTCTTTGTGTGTACCCAGGGCGAATTCTCGGGCGTGGTACACTATTCCGATTTCAATAAGTCGGTGGTTAGCGCCTACCTCTTTGAGGTGTTGTTCCAATATGAACGGATGTTAAGAGTATTCTTGCAGGAGTGCCGGTTGACGAATGCGGATATGGTTGAGTTGTTCAGCACCAAAGCATCTGCCGCAAAAACCGAGAAAAGGCGGAACTTCTATCAGGGAAAAGTTGATGATTACACAACGCGGGCTTTTGAGATCGCGGACTATCCTCCTTTTCAGACGTTTTATCTTGATGACCTAATTAGCCTTGCGAATATGCAGGGGCTTAGTCTGAATTCGAGTGTTGTGGTGGTACGCAACGATGTTATGCACGCCCACGACTTGGTGGATAAGGATTCCGGAATTACCGATGGTCATATTTTCCGTTTCAACGGATTCGAAGCCTTCTTCCGTCGCGCAGTCGCCTTGCACCACGATTTGGCCATGGTGCGAAATCGCGTCGCCTTCATGCAGGGCCTGGATGAAGGCGTGATCTTTGAATAGGATCGCGGAAGCATAGCTGGATCGGGCATAGGTTCGGGTCAATCACTCGTGCGGCGATGCGGTGGTAGCCAGGTGGAACGGTCGTCCGAACGTTCAAGTGGGAGGTGGCATCTATGGCTTATAAGGGATATGACATGTTTCTTGCTGAGGCGAATAGCGGTGAGGACTATGCCTGCAAGGTGTGCGATAGCCTTTGCAGCGTTGCCCGGAATGTGCATGGTCCTGGAGGAGCTGATTCGCGAAAACCTATCGCAGGTATGACGGGCTGATCAGCCCGCAGGTGTTGGAATGAATCCAGATAGCGTTGACCCAGCCACCCGTATCTGGTTGCAGAGGTGACTCTGGCTGGATTACTGCCCTAGTCCGCCCTCACACATCATACGCCGCGCCCTCTTGCGCCAGCCACTCCCGCCGGGCAGCGTAATCCGGCAGAACCCGCTCCAGTCGCGCCCAGAACGCCGGGCTGTGATAGCGTTCCACCAAATGCACCAGTTCGTGCACTACGACGTACTCAATCATTTCCACCGGGAGCAGCGCCAGCCGCCAGTGGAAGTAGAGCTGCCCCCGGCGATTCGCTGACCCCCAACGGTAACCCAGGTCCTGGATGTAGACGGCGTTTGGACGGCGCCCGATGCGCTCCACGTAGGACTCCAGGAGGCTGTCCAGCTGCGGGCGCAAATGGAGGCCGTACCAGGCAATGAAATGCTCGCGCCCGGCAGGGAGTGCATCCTCGCGCAGGCAAAAGCGTCCCTGCTGCAACCGCAGGGGGACACGCTGCGCGCCCGCTGCTACCAGTTTGAGCCGGTAGCTGCGCCCCAGGTAGAAGAAACCCGCGCCCTGAACGTATTCCTGCGGCGGGCGCGCCGGGGTCTGGCGCGCTTTCTCCGCCAGTTTCGTGTAGAGCCACAGGCTGTGATCCTCGACGAAATCCAGCAGATCGGCTTCGCGCGCGCCCGGCGGCGTTGCCAGCGTCACATTGCCGTCGCGCTCCACGCTCAGCTCCAGCGTCTTGCGCCGCGCGCTCTCCCTAACCGTAATCTCCAGGTCTTCGTAAACCAGAGTTCTCATTGTTTGTAGTAAGGCGCTTTAGCGCCGTTTTCTCCCATCCCGCGCTAAAGCGCGTCACTACGAACCACAACACTACGTGCCCACCAACCGCGCGTGATTCGCCCGCGCCGTCTGCAACACCTGATCCGCCACCGCCTGCAGCTGCTCGAACGGCGCCACGTCCAGCCGGTCCAGCTGTTGCACCACCCGGCTGCGCAACTCCTCCTGCGCCACCGGATTCCGCCAGAAATCCACACGCCCGATCTCCCCGCGCAGCGTTCCCACCAGCGCCACTGCCGCCCGCGCCAGCGCCTCGCGCTGCGCCTCCGTGTGCACTGCCACCCCCGTCGCTTCGGTCAGAATCCGCAGGAAGGGCTGCACCGTGCGGTCCTCGCGCTCGACCTCGGCCTGACTCTGTCGGTAACCACGGATCAGGTCCCGCAACGCCGCGACCTGCGCCTCCCAGTTATCCGCAAACTGCTGGAGAATCTGCTCCAGGCGCTCGCTCAGCTTCTGGTAGAAGACCGGGTCTTCCTGGTAATGTTGTCGGATGTGCTGCCGCGTCGCGAACTCCATCTCCGCCGCCTGGGCGCGCGGCGAGCGCAGCTGCCCGACGTGCGCCTCGAACTCGGCAGCCAGAATGTCCAGCGGCGGCACCTGGACTTCCACCCCCTGCGCGGCGACGTAGCTATCAATCAGCTGGCGGACTTTCGCTTCTGCCCCCTTGATGTTGAGTTGCTCATCACGGTACCGTTTGAAGGCTTTGGCGCGAATCAGACCCAGCTGCTGCGCATCTTTGACGTAGGGCAGCGCGGCGGGACGCGGCAGCACGGTGTTGAGCGCTGCCAGAAACTCCCGCAGCGCCACCACGAACTCCGCCCGCAGGCGCGTCTCGCGCAGCAATTCCACGCAGGCCTCGGTATCCGCCAGCGCACAGCCCCGCGAGGTGAACAGGAACACGGCGCGTTGGTGCCGGTCGGCTAATCGCGGCAGATCGGTGTTGAAAGGCCGAAAGGCGCCACTCGTGGCACCGGCTCGTTCTCCATCGCTGTACAGCTCCAGCGCCTCGTGCAATGCCTGCGCCAGGCCATAATAATCCACCAGCAGCCCTACCTCTTTGCCCGTGCAGGTGCGGTTGACGCGGGCAATCGCCTGCAACAGCTCGTAACCCCGGATGGGCCGGTCGAGATACAAAACCTGCTCCAACGGCGCATCAAAACCGGTGAGCAACATGCTCTTGACGATGAGGACAGCGGTGTAGCCCTCTTGCTTTCCGGGATGGAACGGCTTCTTGAAATCGGCCACCGCCGCATCCTGCTGGCCCGGGTTCGTCCACGCCCTCCAGGAAGGCGGATCGTTGTGGTCGCCGGAGATGATGACGCTGAACTGCAAGCGCTGCAGCCGTTCCAACAGCGGCGCGAGCGCCTGGCCCTCCCAGGACGGCGTCCCCTGCGCCTGCAAGGTCTCCAGCTCCGCGACCAATGCCTGGCGCGCTCGCTCAAAAGCGGTGTGATAGCGCACGGCAGCACGGCGGCTCACCGCCACCACCTGCGCCTTGAAGCCATCGGGCAGCACCCGGCTGACATAATGCCGCAGCATATCCGCCGCCTTGAAGGCAATCAGCCCCTCGGCTTCCAGCACGTCGCCCCCGGTAGCGTAGCGAGCTTTGATCGCCTCGACCTCCTCCGGCGTGTATTCCCAGAAGGTCTCCTCGAAGCGCGCGTCGAGCGTGCCCCCATCGCGCACGTGCGCCGCCACCTTGCGCCCCTCGTAGAGGATGGGCACGGTCGCGCCATCGGTCTGTGATTCGCGGAGCGTGTAGGTATCAATGAATGGGCCGAAGATCGCGGTAGTGCGCTTCTTGTCTTCCTCCAAAATGGGCGTGCCGGTGAAGCCAATCTTGGCCGCGTTGGGCAGCGCCGCCATCAGATTGGCGTGCAATGTCTTGGCGTGCGAGCGGTGCGCCTCATCCACCAGCAGCAGAATATCGGGCGAGGCATTCAGCTCCGGAAACGGCGGCGCATCCTCCTCGTTGAAGTCCGCGTCGCGGTCCTGCGCCTTCTGGATCATCGCAAAGACCAGGCCCGCGCCCGGCTGCGCCAGCACGGTGTGGAACTGCGCCACCTTATCCACCTTCTGCAACGGCTCGCCGGTGAGGAGCGCCGTCTCGGTGAGCTGTTGCTCCAGCTTCGTGCGATCGGTGATGAAGACCACCTTGAAGCGCCGCAGCGCGGGCAGCGTGCGCAATTTGCGCACCAGAAAGACCATGGTGAAGCTCTTGCCGGAGCCTTGCGTGTGCCAGATCAAGCCGCCGCGCTCGTCGCGGGCTCCTGCCGCAGGGATACCCTGCGCCAGCTGCTCTAGCCGGGTCGCGCCGGTTTGCAGGCGCGCAATCGCCTTGTGCACGGCGCGGAATTGCTGGTACCGCGGGATGATCTTCACCGTTTTGCCATTGACCTGCGTGAAGCAGGTGAAGTTGCGTACAATATCGAGCAGGTGCGCAGGCGTGAGCACGCCCGCCACGAGCAGCTGTTGCGCAGAGAGGGTTTCCACGCCCAGCCCGGCAGCGAGCTGCGGCGGGTCGAGCGGGTAGGGGTCTTTCCATTCCTGATAGTGGCGGTAATCCGCGCCAACCGCGCCCAATTGCGCCGTCTCCCCGCATGTCGCTACGAGCAGTTGCGCCGTATGAAACAACGCCTCCGCGCCCTCTACCTCAGTTACATCCTCCCGCTGGTTGCTGTAGCGCAGCAGTTGGTTGATGGCCTCCGTCAGCGGGTCTTCGATGGTGGGGCTTTTGGCCTCCACCACCACCAGCGGGATGCCGTTGACGAAGAGCACCAGATCGGGCACGATGTAACCCTGCCCCGGCGCCGCCCAGGGCGGATCCACGCGGAACTGATTGATGACGAGGAAGTCATTGCGCTCCGGGTGGTCGAAATCGAGGTAGTGAATGGTGACGTGTTTGCCGCCCTCCGGTCCCTCAACCTGCGTCCCCTTGAGCAGCAGCTCCGTGGCAGCCTGGTTTGCCTCGATGAGATTGGGCTGCCCCAGCCGCTCCAGACGGTTGACTGCTTCATTTATGCGCGCCGCACCTTCAGGGTGCGCCTCGTCCAGCCAGGGCTGATCGGCTGAATCTAGATTGATCCGCCGCAGCGCTGCTCGCAGCCGTCCGGTGAGCAGCACCTGCCGGAACGACGTGCGCTCCGTGAAATCGGGGACTTGCGTATCGCCGGAGAGATAGTTCCAGCCCAGGGCCTGGAGCTGCTGGATGAAGGGCAGTTCGACTCGCGTGGTTTCAGGATTTGCCATTAAGGATGCTCCTCATGGTAGTAAAATCCCTCTTCGCTTACGCAGAGACCTCAAAAGGTGCGACTTGAGCTGTGAGGAGAGTTTCCCTTTTTGCGAATGCGAGGCCTTAGCATTGAGCATTTCCGTTAGTCTTTTGAATGGATTTCGGGCTAGGTGTTCCTGCCGTGAACCGATCCACCATAGGACTCCAGCACATAGTGCCCATATGGGCCAGAAAAACGCGACACCGGCCCATCCCCACCATCTCTCCAAGACTCGAGTAGGTAAGGCGAAAAATATATAGATGGCGCTGCTGTAAGGACCTAGTAAGGAGTATTCCACCAGATTTCCAGAACGAATTCCTCGCTTTTGCGATGAAGTAAGCGATGTAGTGATTTTCTGGCTTATCATGACTATTGCAGCAACGATTACCATGCTCCCGGGAATATCTAGTAAAAAATCGGTCAAACCTATGGCTAGAGGGATGGCCTGCGGGTTAGTGTTTGCGATAAGAAAAGAGGCAAACCCGGTAACGATTTGAGGATCGTTCAGCATAATACTTATGATAACTGCAGGCGCAACAGCAAAGGCGACTGTATGATCAATGCCTGATGCGATGCCTAACAAGAGGCACAACACACCACCAGTCACTGCTCCAATCAGCGGGCCCACTATTGGATTGAGTACTACGCCAACGTATATAGAGAATCCAAAAAGGAATGCAAACTCAAAAATAGGCATGGTATTTACGCTAAGTCGCTCGCGAATTCCCCCCCATCCTTGTACTAACAAGGCTAATCCCAATAATATGTGTAGGCCACTCCTCTGGATTGTGAATTGGGGCGTATTCAATATGATTGTAGCTACTTCCCATAAGCTCAACGCGGTAAGCAGTAACAGGCAAACCGTAATCCCCCGCTCATGCCAGCTCTTGTCGAATTCATATTCAACTCTTTTGTCCTTGTTGCGCCAGTCGTCAATGGTGGGAGTACGTTCCTCTATCAGACAGCGCAGTAGCTCAAACTGCTCAGCAGGTTTCAGGCTCTCAACCATCCGACGCAACGACGCATCTGGGTTTATTCGGTCAAAGACCCTGGCGACAAAGTGCTCTTGTTGATCGGTTATCATGTCTACAAGTCGTGCGGTTGATGGCGGGTGTTCTCCACCAAGTATCTGCTGGTCTTGCCACTGCCTACTCAAATCCTGCAAATCCTCTATCAAGGTCTCATCCTTTTCACTCTCATGTTTGATCGTCTCTGCTGCTGATGAGGTCATGAAAATTGGGATTACTAGACGTTTATCGATTTCTGAGGATCCAGATGAAAGCGCGGTGGATGGTGTTGTGCGTAACAAATGAGCTATACGTCCAGCAATTATGCTTAGGGGCGAATCCGGATATGGCTCGAACGGCTCCCAGACCCACTTAAGATACTCAGTGCTTTGTTGGGATTTGGCGAGCGGATATGTGCGCAGTACATCCTCAATGTCTGTTCTTGCCAGCAATACAGCCAGTCGCCAAGCCGCCCAGTAGGGTTGAGGTTCATCCTCAGTCCATAACAAATCTGTCATCGCGCGCGCCGCGTCTGGCGTGCCTACCATCTGAAATGCATCGAAAGCCCACTCGTGACCCTGCTCCGCCCATTTTGTCAGTGCGGGCGTCGCCAGGTCGCCCATCTGCGCCAGCAGGGGACGCGCGTTGGGGTAGTCTAGCGCACATTCGGCCAGCACTTCGGCAGCCTGCAGCAGGTTGCTCCACGCGAGGGCCTGCGCCGCGGCCTGGCGGCGAGCCGGGGCGGCGGCAGCATCTTTCACCGTTGCAGCGAGGAATTCGAAAACCTGCTGCCCCCGGACCTGGGGATTGGTCGCCACAGTCGCAAAAGCGCGGGTCACGGCTTCGCCGGTCGCGCCATCCTCGCCCAGACGCGCCTGAAATGCGGAAATAATCTCCTGAGCTAGCTCCTCATCCACCTGCTGCGCATCGCCTAGAAACTCGAAAGCCAGGATGGGATGTTCCGCATAGAGCGCGCGGATGAGAGTAGTGCTATCATGCGGCAAGCCACACCACAGTTTGAGCGTCTCGCGCCAGGCGTCGGGATCAGCCCGAAAGCGTTCCATCAACCCGATGGTATCATCCTGCAACTTCTGCGCGGTGAAGAACTCTTGCAGCGTGAGGTGCGCGAACTGGTAGCTTAACCCACCCTCCAGAATTAGTAGTAGACCGCTACGCTCAACAATTTCAGCCAGGACCTGTGTGGTAGTTTCATCATCGCCTTCCAGTGGGGGCTCCACTTTGGGTAGGACTTGTCTTACTTCTTGGCGCACAGCTCGTGCATCCATGATGAGTTGGCCTTGTTTGCCCGCACGGGTCTGATTGTACAAGGCTAGATGCTGTAACACCGCTTGTTTTTGTATAGGACTGTACTTGGTAGGTTGAAGTTTGGGTTTATCCCATTTGCCCAACAAAAACTCTGTAGCCATCTTGTAGAATTCGACTCCTGATTTGGGTAAGTCGAAACTTGTGTCAGTATATAGGAAAGCAATCATGGTCAGCAGCAGCGGGTTGCGCACCAGACCCATGATATGAGGGCGCTCACGCAGGTTGCGCAGCAGGTGCTTGGGCGATTTATCGGGGGGCATCTGTGCTTGCCAGGAAGCGAGGAAGCGCTGAATCTGTTGGTCGCTGAAGTCGGCGATTTCCAGCCGTTGCTCCACCAGAGCATCGAACTCACCATTATAGACGTTGGTGCGGCAGGTGATGATGGCCCGCACTTTGGGATGGGCCTGCAGCAAGTCCTTGATCTGCCGGACGATGCGCGGACGGGCGTCGCGAGCGACCTCGTCCAGGCCATCGAAGAGCAGCAAGAGCATGCCGTGCTCCAGGCCCGCCGCGATGAAGCGCTCGCCGCCGGGAAAGTCGTTGGCTTTGAGCGCCTGCGCCAGATGTGTTTCCAGCGGCTCTTGGGAGTCGCTCAGGCGGTTGAGTTCCAACAATACGGGAACCGGCTGCGTGGGGAAATCCGCTAGCCCCTCTTCGGCGTAGTACAGAGCAAGGCGCCGGAGCAACATTGTCTTGCCTGCTCCCGGCGCGCCGGTAATCATCAGCCACTTGTGCTCGGCTACGGCGCGGTAGGCGTCAATCAAATCGGTGGTCTGCGCCCCGCTGACTTTAAGCGGCATATAGACCTCGCGCATCTCCAGTGGGCGGCCGGGACGGAAGGGGATGTTGAGCCGCTCGTAGCGCTCCACCAGCCGGCGGCGATAGCGCTCGAGTGCCATCCCCCAGAACGGGCGGAAGCCCGCCAACCGCAGGTAAATGCGCTCCAGGAGCCATTTGACGGCTTTGGAGAGACTATCTTTGAGCGCATCGCGGAAGATGACCAACACGAAGAGGATGATAGCCGCAATCCAACCGGCCTGGGGACGTAAATCCTCCCACCACGGTTTGACCGGCGTGGCAGCGGTATAGGCTTCCTCATAAACCTCGAGCACTTCCACCATCGAGAGTCCCACATTTGCCGCTTCTGCACCGAAGAGAACCTCCAGCGCCGCGACGCCCTCGACGGGCTTAGCTAGTTCCACATCACGCTGCGCCCGCGCTTGAATCGCCTCGATCAACGCCTCACGGGGTGTCGGTGGCGGGGTGGGTGTCTGCGCCAGCGCGGGCCAGGCGAGGGTGAGCAGGGCAAGAATGCAGAAAGAGACTATCCGCCAGGTTGGTCTGTGGGTCATGGTCGTGCTCCTCGCAATCTCCCGAGAAACTCCGTTGCAGTGAGAATAGGAATGCGCCCCACCTGTTTCAGCGTCAACAGGTCCTTATCGCCACTGACGATGACGTCGGCGCGGCCCACCACGGCGCAGGCAATGACCCGGTCGTCGTCGGGATCGCGGCTGATGGCAGGGATGTCGGCGGGCAGATCTACCACTTCGCCCAGCGCGGCGATGAGCGCTACAAACCGGTCGCGCTGCGTCGCATTGTAATAACGCTGCAACCGGGGATACTGCAAGACGCGCTCCAGCTCCGCCAGTAATTCCGGCGCGGTGAGCAAGATGAAACGCTCCTGAGCCAGGGCCTCATCAATCAACGTTGCCAGCGGCGGGCGATGGACAAGCAGGTAGCTCACTAGCAAATTCGTATCGAACACCGCCCGCAAGATGTGGCGCATATCGCGCGGCATTATGCTCCCCGCGCCTCAGCGATCAGCGCAGCGGCTTCATTCTCCGTGAGCGCCGCACGAGCACTCACCTCCTCAGCAATAGCGCGGAGCTCGGCCAACCAGGCTTGCCGCGCTGTGCGCCCGGTTTGCCACTCGCTGTAGGCTGCAAAATCCTCGTAGGGGATAATGACTGCCTGCGGTGTATCGTAGTTTTGCACAATTACCGGCTCTTGCTTGAGACGCACGCGATCAAGCACCTCGCGCACCCGCCGGCGTAAATCCGTGGACTGAATAGTCTCAACCATAGCACACCTCCTAATAGCACAACTTTAGCCACATTGTTGTGCTTATTGTACCACAGTTTTGGTCCTGTAGTACACCAGATTGCGCCTGAGGCCGCTAAATAGCCTCGATCCCCGCGGAATCCAGCCATTCTTGCACCCGCGCTTCGATTCGGCGCGCCTGGAAATCGTACCACGCCTGTTGCAGCCACGGAGTGCGCGCCACAAGCGCTTTGAAGCGTCGAAAAGCGCCTCGTCCGCGGATAGCGGCTTCCAGCCGGTTAGCCAGGCGCTCATCTTCCAGCGTCAGGATGAAGCGCTTCATATCGCGGTAATCACTATATGGTTCAGGGTCAACATCCAGATACTGGCTGCTGCCCACAGCCTCCACGCGAGCGGCGTTGCGCAGCTCCTCCTTTTGCCAATCTGGAAGCTCATCGTGCTGGGAAAGGAGCGTCTCCAGTGCAGCGAGCGGGTATGAATCCTCCTCAGGCAGCTCCTCCCAGAGCGCCTCGAGCTGCCAGCCGGTCTCCTCGGTCACCCAAATAATCTCGCCTGTTTCCAGGTCCAGATAGGCATTCCGGCCCGGAAGATGAAATTCAAACGCGCCGCTGAGCTCAGCGAGATTGACTCTGACCTGGCGTTTGTCTGACATGGTACCCCTGCCTTCTCCCGAACGGTGCTAAGGCGCCTCGCTAAGGCGCCTCGCTAAAGCGCCTTACTACAAACCCTCATCCCAGCCCTCGCCATAGGCGCGCAAGGGATACGACACCCACAAATCGCGGAGCCAATCGCGCCCGTAGTGTTCCAGGTACCACGCCACACTGCTTTCCTCCCAATCATAGGGCGAACCCACACACCCATGCTTAACCGGGTTGTAGTGGATATAGTTGAGCGTAGTGCAATAATGGCGCTCGGACCGAATCGCGCGATCCGTATAGCGATACCACACCCTGCGCCCAGGCGTACCCTCTTCTTGATTCCAATAGCGCGTCGTAGCGCCATGCACACGGCGGAAAAGCTCGCTCAAAATCGTGAAATCTGGCACAGAAGCGAGCAGATGATAGTGATTGGGCAGCACCACCCAGGCGCGCAACTCAATGCCGCGTAAAATACTATGCTCGAAAAGCAAATCCAGCACCTGCCGGCGGCGCACCTGCTCCACCATGTGCTTCCGATGCTCATAACAAGCGGCGGTCAGCAAATAACACCCTGCCTCCTGGTTGGGATGCGGCGGCGCGTGTAGCGGAAACCCGCGCGCCCGGCGCTCCTCAACTAGCGCCTCACGCTCTTCCAGGCTCAGCTTGCGATACTCATACATCCTTCAACCCACCTCGGTCGTAGTCACGTGCTTTGTTTGTAGTTACGCGCTTTAGCGCGGTCTTCTTCTGCTCACGCGCTTTGTTTGTAGCCACGCGCTTTGTTTGTAGTTACGCGCTTTAGCGCGGTCTTCTTCCGTCACACACTCTTGTTCGTAGTCACGCACTTAGTTTGTAGTTACGCGCTTTAGCGCAGTCTTCTTCTGCTCACGCGTTTCAGCGTGGTCTTGTCTTCCAAGAACGGCGCTAAAGCGCCTTACTACGAACCCTCCCCGTGAGCAGATCCTCCATCAACCCCGCCTTGACCTGCCGCAGCTTGGCGACCGCCGCCTCTTCGGCGCGAAGGCGCGCGTCGTGCGCATCGAGGATCGCGGCGATGCGGGTTTGTTCGGCTAGTGACGGTAATGGCACCAGCATTGGAGCTAAGTCAGGCTGTGCTATCGTAGTCATTGTAACCTGTTTGGCTTGCGCCATTAGATATCTGTGTGCCCAAGAAGATCTACACCACAAAGCAACAAACTCAGGAACCACCATTTTCTGATTTGGTCGCACTCGCATTAGGTGACACTCAAACAAAGTGGGTTCGGTCACTTCACGGATGATGTTACAGTGGGCAATGCCAGAAAGATTCAGAGAACTGCGAGTGAAAAAGCAATCGCCTGCCTGTACAGCATATTTCTGTTGTTCTTGCTCTGATGCCCTAACCCGCTCTACTAGACCTAGATCGATACCGAAATCTTGATACAAATCCAAAACATTGATAAGGGTATAGCCAGAACCGACCAACTCAGGTTTCTTGAAGAAGCCGTTAGAGATCCCCCCAACAGAGATATCTATAATACGGCTTATCTCCCACTCCCTCGGAATCCTCCCCAGCGGCGAGTCCTTGAAGTGCTCCGGGTGCGCCCGTGGATCGCGGAGGCGCCCCTGCGCATCCACCCCACATGTGAGGAGGTCGTGCAGCGCCCCTGCCTTGACCTGTCGCAGCTTGGCGATGACGCGCTCGCCGGCGCGGATGGCCTCGTCCGCCGCGTCGAGGATCGCTGCGATGCGGCACTGTTCGGGGAGGGGAGGGAGCAGAATCGTTGCTTCACCAAGGTTAGTTCTACTGATTCGCTGTCGTGTTGAACCACCAGCAAGGTCTCTCAATCTGTTCAGATGGGGTTCCCAGTTTAGTACCTGCAATATGAAACGGGGATCTACGATTTCAAGGTCGGGACGGTAAATTGTACAGTCAACAGCTGTTATGCAAGGTGCAATCTCTGCAGGAACTAAGCATGATTTTCCTATTGGATCA
>JAPKMR010000045.1 GCA_026645815.1 Anaerolineae bacterium
TGGCGGCGCTGGACTACGGCGGGGACTTCCGCGCTGCGGCGCGGGCCCTGCAGCAAGAGGGTTATGGCGAGAGGAGGTGAGACCTAAAGGCACAGGCCGTTGCAGCAATGCAACGGCCTGTGTGGTTTGGGGGGGGGAAGTGCTGGCAGAAAGCCCTCACGTTTCTTCTTTGTGCTGCTGCCGCGCGCCACTGCGCCAGGGGTCATGTTTGGCCGGGCCGAGTCGTGTGATCTCTTCGAGGTAAGCCAGGGCACTATCACGCTTCACCAACCAATCCCGGCCCAGCTTGAAGCCTACCACCAGCCCTTTGCGCACCAGGTACCGCACGTGGGCATAGTTATACCCCATGAGTTCTGCCGCCTGGCTCGTCGTCAGCCACTCAGCCGGATTGAAGTCAGTGGGTATCATGCTTCCGCCTCGGCTTCCGGGGCCTCTGTACCGCGTTTCGGGCTAAACTTCGCGCGCCCCAACGCTTCCATCTGCTGCTGGTACTCCACCAACGCACGCTTGTCAATCATCCACACATGGCTCCACTTCTGCGCCGTGACCCGCTGTTGCCGTACCAGGCGTCGCACATAATGCGGGCTGTAGCCCGTCAAGGCAACGGCGGCCTCTGTCGTAATCCATTCAGGTTCTTCTGACACCAGACCCTCCTACGGATTCAATACCATGCACTCTATTGTAACCTGGTTAATATGGAAAACAACTCTTGCGCTCTTTGGGAACGGTTGAGTATACGCCATTGCAACAAAGCAACGGCCTGTGTGGTTGTGGGGAGAAGTGGTGGTGAGGCGCAAGTTGAATTGACGCTCTGGTATATCTGGTCTATGCTAAGGGCAACTGAATCCTATGACTTCAAACTAACAGCCAAAATTTCGGCGTGGTCTCGTCATAAAACAATTGGAGAGCGTGCAGATCAAGTTGTCAGTTTGTATCCCAAAGTAGATGGAGTGAGGAACGCACTCGGTCTGGCTTCGCTGCGCAAAGTCTTTGTACAATAAAGCCTTCAATGCGGGATCGTGCGGTGAGTAGCCGCCGCATGCATTCCATTGTTTAGCCTGCGCTAAACCAGGTATTCGACTGCTCTAACGCAAGGATGCCCAGCAAGGAGAAAGAGGTCTGGGGGTACCCCTGACCTCTCAGGCCCAAGCATCAATTGCAATTGCGCCGAGGCGGAGAATGGCGGACAACCAGGACCGAACACGGAGCACACTCGATGATGCGTTGTGCCACACTGCCAGTCATCGTGCGGCGTGAACCAGGAAGCACCGTTTGTCCAATCACGATGAGATCAATCCCCCGCTCGCGGGCTACTTCGGAGATTTCCGTGTGCGGCACCCCCTGCCGCAGCATCTGCTCCGCTGCCAAGCCATGGTCGCGCGCCAGGTGGGTGAAATAGTCAAGGTAATGCTGAGCCTTGATGGCCAGGTCGCGGCATACCACCTCGTCCAACTTACCCATGCTTTGCGCGATATCGTGGGCTACAGAAGGGTTGAGCACGTAGACGAAGACTACCGGAATTCGGCAACCCGCAGCCATCTGGACAGCACGGTGCCCGGCGTGAATCGAGGCTTCCGAACCATCCACCGCGACAAGAATGTGGGTAAATGCATGCTGATCCTCTACCGCGTAACGTTCAGACATCAGCAGCCTCCTCTTTCGAAGACTCCTCAAGAATCGACACGGATTCACGGATCGCGTATTTGGAGTGCGCTCAATCCGTTCTGAGATGGAATTCGCGTCCATGGCTAATGTGGCTACGCCACAGGGTCATGCTCGAAAACAGTCCAGGCCCAATCACAGTTGAGGCGGTGCGATCAGCGGGCCAGATGGCCGATCCACCGCGGGGGAACGGCCTCATGGGCCATTCCGCGAGCGGAATTTACCCAAAATACTGCGAGCTGGCTCTACCGCCTTCACCATCACCATCGGTGCGTTCAGACTCACGCTCAGCTGGCGCATCCATGGGCGCCTGCGCTCGCGATTTGAGGCGCTTGAGGCGGAAAGTTTCTTCGCGCTCGCGTTCTTCAAGCGCGCTTTCAATAAAGGCTTCCGTCGTTTCATATTGTGGAATGAAAATGTACTGCAAGGCATTGACCCGCCGCTGCGTCTTCTGCAGCTCGCGGGCCAAGCGCCACACCGTCGTCAACATCTCAGCCAGCTCCGGGACTTCGGCCAGAACCTCCCGAAAACGTGCGGCTGCCTCATCGAGCGCCACAGTGGTGTCTCCCAGGCTGTAAGGCATCTCCGGCGGTCCCCCAGAGCTCTCCGCTTTAGGGATAACTACACCCATGATGCTGCGCAGTTGCACCTTTACTTCGATGGTTTCGTTGACAGAAAGCGCTGCCCATTCCAGATGCTCGCGGCCCATAGACAGCCGCGCTATAGCCAATGCCTGATACGCTTCAGCCAATAGCGCCCACACGCGCGTCTGCAACACTGTCGCACGGTGCGCGATGTGAATCAGCTCTGTGGTCAACACCTCACGCTTTTTGTCTAGAATTTCATAGCCCTCACGAGCTACCTTCAGGTCGGCGCGTACACTAAGGAGATTGCTGCGAGTAGGCGCCAATCGCATCCGCGTCATGGTCAATCTCCTTCCGTCTTCGCGCTGTTGCCAGCGGGTAATTGGTAGTATTGCCGGATTTCATCCTCAGTGACACGGGTGAGCTCTTCGGCTGGCAGCACCGAGAGCACCCGCCAACCGGCGTCAAGCGTTTGCTCAATGGTACGATTTTCGGCCTTGCCCTGTCCCACAAATTGGCGTTCGAACAACACGCCAAATTGCAGATATGCCTGATCCACAGCGGTCAACTCCTCCTCGCCGATGACAGAAGCTAACGAGCGCACATCCTGCACCCGCGCGTATGCCGCGTACAGCTGCGCGGCGAGGCGCGTGTGATCGCCGCGCGTGCGTCCTTCGCCGATGCTGTCCTTCATCAAGCGCGAGAGCGATGGCAATACGGCAATCGGCGGATACACGCCCTGCTGGAAGAGGTCGCGGCTTAGCACCGTTTGGCCCTCCGTGATGTAACCAGTCAGATCGGGCACGGGATGGGTGATGTCATCGTTGGGCATCGAAAGAATAGGCAACTGTGTAATCGAACCCGTGCTGCCCTTAATGCGGCCGGTGCGTTCATAAATGCCCGCCAGATCGCTATACATATAACCGGGATACCCTTTGCGGCTGGGCACCTCGCCGCGAATGTTGGAAATCTGCCGCAGCGCCTCGCAATAATTGGTCATATCGGTCAAGACCACCAGTACATGCATGTTCTTCTCGAAAGCCAGGAACTCCGCCAATGTCAGTGCGGCGCGCGGTGTAACCAGTTGCGCGATGGGAGGATCGTCCGCGAGATTCAGAAACATCGCCACGCGGGTGAGCGCGCCGCTTTCGCTAAACGAACGCCGGAAGAACTCGGCCACGTCGTGCTTGACGCCCAACGCTGCGAAAACGATAGCAAATTGCTCCGCCGCGCCTGTGCGCAGCGTGGCTTGCCGCACAATCTGCGCGGCAAGTTGGTCATGTGGGAGACCGCTCCCGGAAAAGAGCGGCAGCTTCTGCCCCAACACCAGGCTGTTCATGCCGTCAATGGCGGAAATGCCCGTCTGGATAATCTCGCGCGGATAGATGCGTGCGGTGGGATTGATCGGTTGGCCGTTAATATCCGCCCACCGCTCAGCCAGGGGCTCTGGAATGCCATCTATCGGCGTGCCCAGTCCATTGAACACACGGCCCAACATCTCGACCGACACGGGTAAACGCAGCGGCTGACCTAGGAAACGGACCCGCGTCTCCGCAATCGAAAGGCCTGTAGTGCCAGCAAAAACCTCGACGACCGCCAGGCCTTCCCCCACCTCCAATACCCGACCCCGGCGCAAATGCCCCTGTGGATCAATGACATCCACAACCTCATCGTAGCCCACACCGGTGACGCCTTCGACCACCACAATCGGGCCTTCGATGCGGGCCACGCCAGAAACCTCTTGCCCCCCCCAATCCCATGCTTCAAGCTTCGGTCTGGTCATGCGTAATCCTTCTCCAACTGCTCCAATTGCGCATCAAGGAGCTGACGAATCTCATCAAGTTTGCGTAAATCCGTATTCGGCACAGTGCTCTTCATCCGCACGAGGGCATTGATTGCCGGCAATCCATTAACGAGCACGATAGGACATCCCTTTTTCAGAATCCGCCCTGCACGCTGATGGAAGTGCAGAATCAATTCGAGCATGCGCAACTGTTTTTGCACCGGAGCATAGGAATCCACCGCATCAAGTGCGTTTTGCTGCAAAAAACCCTCACGCAACAGCCGGGCCGTCTCCAGAACCAGCCGTTGGTCATCAGGCAGCGCGTCAGGGCCTACGAGCTTGACGATCTGCTGCAAACGGCTCTCGTGTTGCAAGATATCGAGCGCCTGCTCACGCAGCGCATGCCACTGACCCGCCGCCTGTGCCTTCCACCAATCGGCGACTTCGTCAACATACTCACTGTAGCTATCCAGCCAGCTGATGGCCGGAAAGTGGCGGGCCGAAGCGAGCGCCTTATCGAGCGCCCAGAAACAGCGAATGAAACGGCGCGTGTGCTGCGTGACTGCCTCGGAGAAGTCGCCGCCGGGCGGGCTGACAGCGCCAATCAAGCTCACGGAGCCTCGGGCGCCGTTCAATGTGACCACGCGCCCGGCACGCTCATAGAATCCGGCGAGGCGTGCTGCCAGATAAGCGGGATAGCCTTCTTCAGCAGGCATCTCTTCCAGACGTCCAGAAATCTCACGCAACGCCTCGGCCCACCGCGAGGTCGAGTCGGCCATCATTGCCACATCGTAGCCCATGTCGCGGTAGTATTCCGCCAACGTCAATCCGGTGTAGATGCTGGCTTCGCGGGCCGCGACGGGCATGTTCGAGGTATTGGCGATGAGAATCGTGCGCTCCATCAGTGGGCGGTCGCTGCGCGGATCAACCAGTTCCGGGAATTCTTGGAGCACTTCAGTCATCTCATTGCCGCGCTCGCCGCACCCCACATAGATCACCACATCCGCATCGCTCCACCGGGCGATCTGGTGTTGGGTGATGGTTTTCCCCGCCCCAAAGCCGCCAGGGATCGCCGCGGTTCCCCCTTTTGCCAAGGGAAAAAAAGTATCCAGCACGCGTTGGCCAGTGACCAGCAGCTGGTCGGGCGGCAGACGGCGCTGATAGGGGCGCGGGCGGCGCACGGGCCAGCGCTGCAACATCGTGATTTCACGCTCGCCGCTGCTGGTGGCAATCCGCGCGATGGGGTCAACAAGGGTGACCTCGCCAGCAGGTGCAATCCAGGTCAGGCGTCCCAACACATCCGGTGGAACCAGTACGCGATGCTCGAGCAGCGCCGTCTCCGGCACCACCCCAAGCAGGGTTCCCCCCTGAACCTCGGCACCCATCTCCAGGCGTGGGGTAAAGGCCCAACGCTGTTTGCGGTACAGGGGCGTAGTCTTGATACCACGCCCGATGAATGCGCCGCTGCGCAATTCCAACACGGGTAATGGACGTTGAATGCCATCGAAAATGCTGGCAAGCAGACCCGGGCCGAGTTCCACAGAGAGTGGCATGCCGGTCCCATAGACTGGCGCGCCGGGACGCAGACCAGAGGTCTCCTCGTACACCTGGATGGTAGCAACATCGCCTTCCAGACCGATAACTTCGCCGACCAGGTGTTCGACGCCGACTTCAACCACTTCCAGCATCCCGATGCGTTGGGAGCCACGCGCGCGCACCACCGGGCCGTTCACCCAGATGATGACTCCAACCTGCCGTTGATTACTGTCGTCGCTCATGGTTTGTCCCCCATCAAGATGTGGTAAACGGGGGCGCGGAGCGCGTCGCGCATACGGTCCAGACGCGCGGATAGCGTATTATCGTAGCGGCGATGGCCATCGGGGGTCTCCACTACCACGCCCACACCCACCTCCAAGGGCGCACCAAGCGTCAAGGGTGCGCCAAGTTCGGCGCTCAAAGCCGCCAGACGTTCAGCATCGAGGCGGGCACATGTTTGCGTATCAGCCCGCACCACGAGGGCCGCGCGCACATTGAGGCGCCGGACGGCATCACGAACCAACGCAGCCGCGGTCTCGGCGTAATCCGGCGCTTCAACCAAAACCGGCAAGCGCTGTGCCGCTGCTGCGAAGACGGTGGTGAGCAGCTGTTCCCGGCGCAGCACTTTCAGCCGCTGCGCCTCCAGCTGCGCGCGCGCCACAGCGCTTTCGCCCACGATTGCCGCCTCAGATGCCGCCTCCTGCAAGCGCTTTTCGCGCTCAAGGGCGCTTTGTGCTTCAGCCTCACGTTGAATACGCTGTACCTGGGCCAAAGCCTCGCCTTGCAGGAGGTCGACTTCGGCTCGCACCTCGGCCTTGATCGCCGCTTCCAGAGTACGAATCCTTTCTTTCTGGGGCGATGCAGCCCCACCCGCGCCAGAAAAACTCATAATTTGACCCCGATCGTCTGTTGCAACACTTCAGCCAGAGCCGGGCGATTTGTCGCCGCTCCCTGCGGGCCTGGAATCTCAACCACGAGTGGAATAGTGCTGCGCGAGATCAACAGCTCAACGCGCTGGCGGGCGAATTCGGCCACATCTTCGGTAATCAGCAAAATTCCGATTTCCTTATTCGCCAGCGCCGCATCTAAGGCAGCATGCAATTCCTCCGCTGTGCTCACCACCTGCCCACGTACACCGGCGAGGGCAAAGCCCCACACCGCATCCTGGCTGCCAATCACCAGCGGTTTCATACTACCGGTTCAGAATAATGAATGCGATGATCAAGCCATAGATGGCGATACCTTCGGCCAGGCCAACGAAGATTAGAGCGCGGCCAAAGACTTCCGGTTTCTCAGCTACGGCGCCAACCGCGGCCGAACCGGTTGTGCCCACGGCATAGGCCGCACCCACTGAACCCAGGCCTACCGCAATCCCGGCAGCCAACGAAGCATAGGCGTCGGTCCCCGCCGCTTCCTGGGCTAAACCCGCCGCGGCAACCAGGGAAGGGGCAAAAAACCAGACTAGGCCCAGGCCCAATACCAGTAAGGCCACCACCAGGTTCACGGTGCTCAATCCCAAAATGAAGTGCCGCGTCGCTGCCGCTGGCCCTTGCTTGTGTCGACGCAACAAGAAGACACCTGCAGGGATGAGGGGCAACAACGCGATCAAAACGGCTATGATTCTATTCATCCAACTCCTCCTCAGGATAATTCTAGGAATTCTCTGGCATGTGGTGAATCAGCGTCAACGGGTGATAGCTTCTACCACCGCCAGAGTAAAACTTACTGAACAATTCGTAATACTCCAGACGCATGGTTTGAATGCCGACAATAACGCCCTCAAAACCAATCACGAATAGGTTACCCAGCGCCACTGTAAGCCAATACCCCCAGCCTTTAGCCGGGCTGACCATTTCCGCGAGTATGAAAACTACCAGACTCAACGCGCCGTGCGCTACAGCGAACGCCCCCATACGCACATACGAGAGTGTATTACTGAACATACTGATCAGTGTCTCAAAAACCTCAAAGAAGGCCAGCATCACACCCATGGCTAACCCCTCTGCAAAGCGCGGTTTTTGCCTCTCCAACGCCTGGATAAACCACTCTGCAAAGGCAACTGCGAGCGCAGCGACCAGCGCCAGCGCAATGAAGACGCCGGTCGGCAGCGGCAAATCCACGCCGGCAAGACCAGCACCAACGCCCAGCAGCGACCAATACAGCACCAAGCCCGCCACACCGTTACGGCTGAAGATCATCTCGGCCCAACGACGCATTAGCGCGCAATTGACAATATGGTACAGCATGCCCAAGCTCAAGACGATAACGCCTATGCCCACTGAGACAATCAAAATATCGGTGATGGCCTCAAGGGGACGCAGCCAAAGCGCAGTGAGCACATCCTCAAACCCGAAAACGCTGCCGTATAAGAACCCGAAAATCGAAGAGGTCAAGCCGCAGGCGGCCAAAATCCCGCCGAAGCCAGCCATAGCTCGCAAACGCGGCACCATCCGGCTGAGCAATAACACGCCGAACAGGCTCAGGAACAGCCCGTGACCAACATCGCCAAACATCAATCCAAAGAACAGAGGGAAAGTCACGGCAAGCAGCGGCGTGGGGTCCAGTTCATCGTAGCGCGGAGCGCTATAATTGGCTACCAGGGCCTCAAAAACTTTGATTGGGCCGGGATTATTCAGCAGTACCGGCATATCAGCAAGTTCTTCAGGACGCGGAGTGGTGACTTCAATCATGGTCTGCGCAGAGATTTGGACAATACCATCCTTGATCCGTTGCACCTGTGTCGTGGGCACCCACCCGGCGATGAGATAGGCATCACGCAGGCGGCCAAAACTGCTGACCGTCTCAGCCAGGGTACGACTGGCGCGCACCCGCCATAGCAAATACTGTAAATGGCGCATCTTCGCGTGGTGCAGATGCGCGATCTCCCGTTCGCATTCTACGATGTGCTCATGGGTGCGCTTGATGCTTGCATGGATTGTGGCAATCACCTCCGTGGGTGTGCCGCGATACAAAGGCGGCAGATCTACCGCATTCAGGTAGGCGCTTCGCGCCGCATGTGCTAGAATCTCCGCATCGCGCTGCAACCCGACGAGGACCACCGTGGCTAAGGTTGGCTCGCGGTACAACACCACCAGGGTGTTGGGGAAATGCTCCAAACTGGTTTTCAACCGCTCGATATTGACGGTCGGAATAGTCCCGAATATCATGAACGTGTAATGCAGATTGCGCAACTCGTTGAGGTCAATATCGAGATTGGCAATCGGCTCGAGCTGGCTGAGGTAACGCTGGAACTGCACCAACTTTTGGCGGGCCTGCTCCAATTCACGCACTGGCTCCCCAATTTCCTCCTCCAATCGCGTGATGTCGCGTTCAGCAAGCGCGGGCAGGATCAGATGTAATGCCTTTGAGGGCAGCACGTCCTCTTGAACCCCTATCGCTCGCATCAAGGCAAGGATGCGCTGCTCCAGCGCCGCGAAACTCAGCGTCAGTTCCTGCCACTCATCTGGTTGCTCTGGTTCCGAGTCGCCGCCCACGTAGTCCGGTTTCGTCAAATGAAACGCCCCCGAGGTGGCCAACGCTTCCGTTACACCCACGACATCACGCTCTGGCACGAACAACTCAACCTTACGCATGGTTTGAGATCTAAACATATACTCTCCAAAAACGAAGTCCGATGACTTAATTCTGACGTCCAGGCAACAGCGGCTGCAAGTTCAGCAATGAGGTGAAAGCCTGAGGCTTTAGCCGTGAGAACTTGGCCTCAATCAACACCGTCAAGTCCCGAATCTCATACTCGTGCAGCAGAACATACGCGAGCGGAATCCCTAGATGAAACGGGTAGCCGATAAACATATGCTGACAGGTTCGAATAATGTGATACTGCAATTGCTGCTCTAAGCTGGTCAGTCCTTTGCCCGATAGCGGAGACAGCCCAGCGATTTCGGGAAGTTGGGGAAAAGCACGCCGTACCACCTGGGCAATATCGGCCTCAGCAGCAATCGCCCGGATATGCTCATCTTTCACCTGATATCCCAGCGGCAAAGTGTAGTTGATGATTTCCTCTTCAGAGAGGTGGCTATAGACTCGATAGCGGATGGCCCACAGCAGATTATCCACATCCAACGCCAGCCCTACAACCTGCAAAGCCATTTCCCGGTCGCGTCCAGATAGCTGTGCAATGCTGGCCCACAGTCGACGGCGAGAACCCAGATCTAACGCCACTTCCAATGGGAACAGATTCCGCTCATCCTGGTAACGGTGGAGGGCGTAACGCAACGTGTCGTAATAGGGGGTGTGTTGAACCAGTTCGATAGCGCGAGCCATATCGGTAGCATGTACTATTTGCTCGAGGACCTCGGCGGTTAGAGAAATGTAACGTGACATGGGATATAAGAGGTGGCGCACCTGATCCCACGAGGCCCTGGTTTCGGTGCCGCGCAGTGCCGCTTTGAGATTGTTTACTTCGAAGTTTTGCCAGAGGGTCTGCATTAACTGGCAGGCGACTGGCTGGGTCAGGCGCAGCATGCCGATGAGTCTTTCATAGACTTCGGCCAGGCGCCAGCGGATTTGATACACCGCCCGGCGTGGGGTCAGCAGGGAACGCTCGATAGCAAGGTGCGGCCCGTAGGCAGTGGTGGACAACAACGCCAGGACTGCGTCGTGGTCCTGAGCCGCGATTAGCCGATCCCACATGCGGGCTGAAAGTAGATCTGCATAGAGAGCGCGCACAGTTGCGTGTACCAACGAATACCCGACAACACCTTGAGGCGCCATGAGCCTACTGCCTACTTATCTGCTCCAACACGAAGGCGACAGCAGTCTCAACGTTGCTAGAGGCCCGAAGCTCGAATGCCTGAGCCTCAGCCTCAGCCTGCGCCAATACCCGGGCATACTCGGCCTCCGCGGCAGCACGTGCAGCGTTGACCTGGTTCTCGGCCTCGCGCTCGGATTGCGTCACCGTAGCTTCAAGCAAAACGGAAGCCGTTTTTTCGGCTTCCGCAACCCGATGCGCAGCTTGATGTTGAGCATCGTCGTAGATTTCAGCGGCTTCCTGCTCTATGGCCAAAATCCGAGCAATAGTCTCCATATTCACGCTCTCCTCTAGGTAAACAACATCAGGGCGGCGCAGGAGTGCGTCGACGATTAGATTATTATAGGACAATTCATGAGAACATCAAACGGGCGCATTAGCTCATATGAAATTTCACCGAAGTGTTGTGGCTCGCCAAAAGATAACAAGTTCTAATGACCCACCAATGATAATCTGTAGGCCATTTGGGCCTATTAGCTTCTGATTTGACACGCACTTTGCTACATCGTGTGGATGTCCCCTCACCTTAACCCCCCCACCGCCGCAGCCTTATCACCCTCGCTCGGTTGCGTGTAAATCTGCGTGGTGGCGATGCTCGAATGCCCCAGCAGCGCCGCAACCGTCACCAGGTCCACCTTCGCCTCCCGCAGCAGCCGCGTGGCGAACGTGTGCCGCAGCACATGCGGAGTCACGTCTTTGAGGCCCGCCGCCTCCGCCAGCGCTGCGATGCGGAACTGCATCCCCCGCGCGCCCAACGCCCCCCGCTGCCCGAGGAACATCGCCTCGCCCCGGTCAGTGGGTCGCACCGCCAGATAAGCTTCGACCGCCTTTTTCGGCTCTTTGTGTAGCGGCACCTCGCGGTACTTGCGACCCTTCCCCGCGCGGACGATGACGCGGGGGTCCTTGCCGTTGAGTACCGCATCCGCCACGCGCAAATCCGCGCATTCCGAGACGCGCAGGCCCGTGTAGAGGAGCAGGTTGAGCAGCGCCTCGTCCCGGAGCGCGTCCACCAGGGTGGGGGAGGTATCGTCGCCTGCCTTGGCCTCCGCCAGCTGCCGTTGCGCCGCCGCCTCCCGTTGCAGGCGGTACACCTCCTGCGCCGTGAGCGCCTTGGGCGTGCGTGCGTCTTGCTTGACGCCCCTGACGCTCTGGACGGGGTTGGCGCTGGCGTGCCCGGCAGCGATAGCCCAGGCGAAGAACGCGCGCAGTGCCGCCAGGCGCCGGTTGACCCCAGCGGGCTTGCGGTCCGCGTCCTCCAGGGTGTCGCGGTACTTCTGCACGTCGAAGGGCGTCACCTCCAGGGGCTGCACCGCCTTGCCGAGCTGCGCCTCCAGCCAGGCGAGGAACGCGGCTACATCGCGTTGGTACGCGGCGATGGTGTGCGCGCTGCGGTCTTGCGCGCGCAGGTGGGTCACAAAGTCGGTCAGATAGTCGGTCATATGGGCGCCTCCGGGAAAGCGTGTTCTCTATGGCCCATTGTACCGGCTTATCGCGGAAAAGTCAACGCATAATAACTGAACGCTTGGGCACACAGGAGCCGGAGGGAGCATCCCCTCCGGCTCTTATGTCGATGATCAATCGCACAACACTCATAATGTCTCGACGAGTGCCCTTCCGAGCATTGTGTGCTTTCAGGAGGAGCTTCGATGTTCTGGCAATGTCTACAGCCATGCCCAGCAACAGCAAATGTCCACGGCCGCAATAGGGATACGCTCACTGCAGCAGGGCTGTGATTGAGAAGGATCGGGTTGAAGATTGTTTTATCAGCCAAAAGATGCAACACATCAGCGCACCGAATTTGCAATGGCGCATAAAGCTTCCGGAATAATCGCCCAATGCTTTGTTTCGCCGTCGATTCTTCCGGGTTGGAGAACCATGATTGCAAAGCCACCAGCACAAACACCCGAGGCTCTATAGCGGAGGTGATGCACGTTGTTGCCGGAATCATGTACTCGCGGGCGAACGCAAGATTCAGTGACCGCGCTTAATCTTGCGTTGCCTCAGCTTCCAGAGGTTCTTCTAGCGATCCCATGAGGTCGAAAAGCTGCGCAGCTGATGTTCTCAGTTCGGCATGAATCCTGAAGGCCCCATCTGCAATGAGTTTTAGAATTGGATCCTGCAATTGGGATGTTTGCCATAGGTAAGGCCCCTCAGATTCCTCGGCTAAGACTCCTATGAGATAATAATCCCTACCTTTGCTGGCCGCGACCTTGAGCTCATTGCTAGTAACCGATACATAGCCGTTGCGGGTAAAAGTCTTCACCTCGATGAACACGTGGTGGTCATCCCGCGTGCAGAGGAAGTCGTATCCACACCCCTCATCCCTTACATCCTTCAGAAGTGTGAATCCTGCCCAACCCTCATCTTCTTGGAGACGTCGTTTAATCTCTTCCTCACCTTGCCGCCCACGCATCTGTTGCTCGGCGGTCGGCGCAGCAACAGGTATACGTTGGGCGCCAGTACGCATGTCGGTTACTTTAGCTGGTTTTTGCTGGTCAGCACTATCAGGTATCAGTTCGTCAATTTGCTCCTGCAGTGCTGACGTCTGGGCAGTTATACTTTCTTGATGCTGTTGTAGTTTTTCCTCTATCAGGGCCACCGTGGGTGTATTCGTTCTCGAATGAGTGAGCGGGATGATTCGCATGGGTGGGGTGTTTATCACGGTTACATCCTTCGCTTCACCGAAGATCAGTGCACGGGCCAAGTCCTGAACATCATGGCCTATACCCAACTGGTGATAGAGATACTCAGACATTTCAGCAGCGTCCGCCCCGCGATAATGGTAACGCGAGACGATACGAGGAAAAAGCCCCGACAACTCTTCGCTCGCTTCAGCAGCAAAAACAGGGACGAGTGCGGTTCCCAGCGCATCAGCATCCAGATCGGACGAGAGTAGTGACATTGCCCGTGAGCCTCGGTAGAATAGTGTATAGTATGCCTCCTGAGTGGCACCACGACCCGCTTCCAGGCGACGTTGTAGATAGAACTTGGGAAACTCAACCGAACAGCTTAACTCCTGATTGCTGATGAGCGAAAGTCTGACGGTCAGCGATTGGGATGCCTTAACACAAAAACGTTCCCGCAAGCGGCGTATCGTCGTATCGGCAGGGTTGGAGGTCTGCGACCTGGCCAATACTGCTGCCAGGAGATATGGACCCAGGCATTCGATTATATCCTGTTGCAGCTTTTCGGCTTCTATTGCCTGGTCTTCCGACACCAAGTTTTCATTCACGGTCTCGCCGGCGATAAGCGACACGATTCCGAGCGAGTCGAACAAGGCACGATAGCGGCGGTCTGCATCGATCAGCGGGACAACGGTGATGAAGGCTTGCTCCAGGGGTGAGCCGGGTTCGGCAAAGTAAAGAGGGCGTTGCTCAAAATTGATACCATCGGCGGTGCGCACGGCAAATCTGGCATCTGACGCGAATCCTGATACTCCGGTGCGCTGGTTAAGGGTACGGTAGATATCCTGAATAGCACCTCGAACGAGTCGCCAACGGTTGCGAGTCGCGATGATCTTCTCCTGTCCCCACTCACTGGAGAGTTTCTCCCCCAGTACCTGCAGTGCGCTGATCAGCGCGGTTGTTGAAGCAGAGTTGGTGTCCTCCAGAACCGCAACGCCTAGCCGTTGAAGGCGAGCCTCTTCATCGAGCGTGTCGGCAATCACATAAGGTATTAACGAGTCACCCAACGCCTCACCTTGCGCTCCGGAGGAAATCATGTGCCGGCTAGCGAGACGCACGAAGGATTCCGCGGTGGTGGCTGGGCCCAGTGTGGTAGGCAACCATCTATGATGGCACAGCTGGAGCTGGATGAGGGACTGGACTCGGATGGGACTGGTATGGGCTTTTGATCGGCAGAATACCGAATTCTCTACCTGGCTGTAGGTATCATGGAGCGCCACCAAGTCGTGTATGAGGCGCTCGAGACGGGGTTGCCACGATGGTTCGCCTGCTGCGTATTCAATCTCTGCCTGCTTCACACATTGCGTGAGCCCCTCAAGCACCGCCATCGATTGTAATAATTGCGGTCCCTCGTGCTGGCAGAGAGGTGTTTCGTTCACGACCGCAAGCCACGCAGGGTCCGAAGCGATGGCCTGGATAAACGTCCGATTCTCGTCTGTCTGGCGGTCCCCTGTGTAGCTATTGGTATTGGCCTGTTTGGGAAACGTAGGCGCAAAGACTACGTCATCGCCTCCCACAGCAAGCCGTTTGTAAACCAACAATTTAGGTGCTGCTGATACACCCAGAATTTTGAAGAAGTGAAGCCAATCCTCACGAGGTTCTGTGCTTGTGGCAGTCAGATCTTGGAGGAATTCGAACCTCATTCGTCGGAATCCACTCAGCCCTGACAGACAGCTTTTTTGTCCGTAGATTTGTTCAGGCCAGAATGCCAGGAAAGCAGGCGCAAGATCACTACGTGCCCCAGGTAAGGCAGACCGTCGTTCTTCAGTCTCCTCGAGTGGAACAGGGAACCTGCCCAGATTTTGGATGAAATCGGGTGATGTGATGGACATCCTCGAGCTATCAATCACGGCTTTGATGAAGACCCATGCTTCTACAAGATCGCGCATACTCGCTGACGTTGTTCCGCTGAAGATGTCCGAGACTGTGCTGCGAATGGCGCGCGGCAGCAAGTCTGTAGCTTCGAATCTGGTCACGTGGAGATGGGTGAGTACCCAATCACGGATATCCGTGGTCCCCGCCGCCAATTCTTGTGCGACCTCTGCCGAGAGTAACTCGAAGACGTTCGAAAACAAGCTCGGCACGGTGAGCGTAGAAGATGCACCCGAGGGTGGGAGGCACACGATGTGCTCCCCGTCACCGGGCACAGTGGCAAGACCGCCATGGGCTGTGGGTAGCAGTCTTCGTCCTTGGAAGAAACTGTGCGGTTTGCTGGCGAGATGACTCTGCTCGCTGGCAAGGTAGGCATAACACTCGGCCCACCACTGGCTTGAAAGCGAGGCAATGGTGGCCTTTTCCATGAGATCCAGAAAGTCCAATGCTTTGAGTTCCTGAACACCGGCCATTTGGAGGAAAACTCTGACTCGCGGCGTGTCGATATCGCTGTGGACGAAGGATTTGGCTGGGCCTTCTGTTAGGTCTGCATGCAGGGCCGCCGTAAAGTGGCTGTTCCAGAAACCGTCGCGATCGGCAACCGCAGGCAGCAAAGTATCCTGTGGTCTGGCAAGTCCGGTAGCTGTGGGTACGAATGGTGGACGGCGGTTGTGCAACTCATTGCTGACCCACTGCCCCAGTTTTTTCTCGGCCGGTGTGGAAGCGTTATGGGTAGGGGCCACAGCTTCGAAAACCGCACGTGGAACATAACGGTTCAGCAATTCTGACAGGAACTCA
The DNA here is from genome assembly GCA_026645815.1 of Anaerolineae bacterium. Taxonomy (GTDB): domain Bacteria; phylum Chloroflexota; class Anaerolineae; order B4-G1; family SLSP01; genus JAAZNO01. Next base: position 15,691 of record JAPKMR010000045.1, read on the forward strand.
TTGGCCACAGCCTGGGCCACCTTTCCCAACAGCCAATCGTTGTAGTTGCTGTCCATGAGCCGTACCCGGTCAGGCTTTACATGAAAGTCACCATGGACGACGAAGCCCAGACACGTTTTCTCCTCCGTGGGAAAATACACATGGAACTGCGCTTCATCAGTGTGTATTGGTTGGCCGTCAATGAGCCGTACAAGCAACACAACACGCGCAGTCTGCATTCCCCGGACCGCCTGGGGAGTATCAGCTTTCGAAGCAATGTCTTGCGGAATACTGAAGGTAAATGGCATCTGGAAGTAAGTTTGCGTCTGCCTTGTGCCTTGGAGATCTACACAGACTTCAACCTCAGCGGGCGCACCGGTTTCCCCGCGGTTGAGCGCCACCGCACAAAGGAATTGATCCTGATCCCACAGAGACACACGCTCAACCGTGGCCAGAAAGGGAAGCAATTGGCTAACCTCATAACGCAGAAAATCGCGCAGCGTATTGATACCACCCACATCGGAAACCAGCGGGTTTGGGCTGAGATCTCTGAGCGTGCGTTTGTCGATTTCGGTATCGGATGCGGGAAACCAAAACATGGTGGTGTAGCCGTTGCCATAGTGATTATTGACCAAATCATCGAAGAGCGCAGCGCCCGCGTCCAGGCCGCTTTTTTTGACCAGCCCAGGAATAGCCATAATCGGGCAGACCAGTCCATCTGATTTTTGCCAGTCCCGATAATCGGTGTACAGGTCAGGTTTGGCTGCAAGCGCATTCTGGATATGGCCGTTATTCAGAGCCCAGCCGAACTTCACCGCGAAGAATTGTTGTGTGTCAACGCGAAGCAGATGTGGAGCTGGCGTGATATCGAGTACGGAACGAAAGCCAATGCCCTTGTGACCTATACATTCACCAGCTTTTTTGTCACTCCAACCATCGGCTAAACTCCGGAAGTTGTCCACACTGAACCACCGACCATCATGCGCGAAAGCCATACCACTTCTGGAGAGAATATAAGTGACTTGTACCGCACCTGCATCATCGGCATTCTGCAACAATTCGTAGGGCGCCCTCCCGCGGTATAGCTCGCGGATGTCACGCTCATTGCGAGCTTTGTCACGGAGGTATTTGAGCCCCGGCACATCGAAAGCCGGCTTGAACTCTCGGTCCCGGATTTGTTCGAATCTCTGACGATTCAGTTCTTGATATTGGTCTAGGAGAGGCTGAGCGATTTTCATCATTGCACTTTACTCCACCGCACTCAGGGTTGCTGGAGCGGGTTGCCCAAGTTAACGTTTGAAGGTCGGCGTGCGAAGGTGCCTTGCACCTGTTTTCTCAAGTTCTTAAACCCCAGGAGATCCCGGAGTCCGTCCAGCAGATCGCCACGCTCCGCGTTAACAACCAGAGCGAGGTCGGCAAAGGCGATGCGCAACTCCGCATGGAACAGGTCGGCGGGGGATTCCTCCGCGTTGGTTGTTTCTTGAGTTACAGCGGCGTTCAGTGTCATGGCTTTGTTCCTCTCACAAGAATCACAGAGTGCCGTTTCTGATCATTAAAGCGGCATCATCAGGTCTGTGCCAGGTTCTCGTTCCAGTTGACGATATACTGCTCTTGTTCTTCTGTCTCTGGCGATACGCGCTGAGCGGATTTTGGGCACTGCCGCCAGAGCTCCCGTAAGCGGTCGAGCGCTGCGACTCCCTCATAGCCGTGCCGCGCCAACCAGCAACCGACCACGACGCCGGTGCGTCCAACGCCGCCCCAACAGTGGACATAGACCATGCGCCCCTGTTGCAGGTGCCCGTCAATGGCATCGAGGATGGCAACCATATCAGCAGGCGAGTCAGGTACTGAGTAATCGCGAATCGGGAACCGCTCATGTGTGGCGCCTTGAAGCAAATGCGTATAGGGCAGCAAACCATCTTCCTCACGGGTCAAGTCAATGAAGGTAGTGATACCAGCCTCGAGCAAGGCGCCGATTTTGGTGCGTGCGAAAGCCGCGTCCATAGCTCCGGGATACTCACCCGCCAGCAGCTGGCCTGGAACCACCCAATAGCAGTTATCAACAGGTTGGTGCATCTACGCCTACCTTCCTGGTTCACGGCGCCTGCAATTCAGCATGCTCTTCCGCGCACGGTGCGGTTTGCTGTGCGGCCCAGGTAAGTAGTTCGCCCGCCAACGCCAACGCCTCGCTGGTTGTGAGCTGTACCGCCACTTTGAAGGATGGCATCAGCACATTCTCCTCAGTGGGTGTGCTTTGCCGCAGTTGCAGGATGAGGTGCTGCTCATCACTGTAGACGTGTAGTTGCCCGGTATAAGCCAGTTTGAATGCGCGGGTACGCATCCCTTTGGGATTGGTCATGGTTCTATCCTTACACAAAATGCGCTATGGAATAACTTATCCAGTGCGCTGGCGACTTCGGCAGCGGGTTTGCCCTCAACCAGCAAGGCCAGTTCGTGGTTGGTAACCATACCATGCCAGGAAAGATTGGACGAGCCAACCAGGGCCAGCTTTCGATCAGCAACGATGGCTTTGGCATGGAGGTCACTTTTTTCTGGGCCTTCAAAACTGAATAGCTGTAAGTGCGGATAACGTTTCGCCAGTTCTTTCAGCTTGTTGATAGTAATGGTGGGTTGCTCCTCGCTACGATTGACAATCATTCGCACAACCAGGCCCCTGGATAGAGTGTCTTCCAGCCATTTTGTTACCTGTCTGGGATTAGTTCCTAATGCATAAACAGTCAACGCGATTTCCTGTTTTGCTGATGCAAAGAGATTCTCCATGGCTGACTCTATCGAACCAATGCCCGCCCCCATCCAGGCAAGGCCTGTGACCACCACACTGGTCCTGTTCATGGCAGATGTTCCAGTAACAGATTACGGTCAAGGCACATGTTGCGATGCTCACATGAGGTTTCGGAAACCAACAGGCAGGCATAACAAGCAGCACCGTTGTATTTACCGGGACCAAATTTCTCTTCACCGCACAGCGGATCGTTGGAACACAGATCCAGATTGTGCAAGGCACGCTCTAGAACACGCTCGAATTCTGGTACCAAAGCCATCAAGCCGCCCAGCGTACCATCTCCTCCTGGTTGTGCAGTATAAAGTAGCAATCCCCCGTCAGCTTCGCCAGTCTTTTCATCAATATCCAGGTAGATTCGCTCGCGGATGGCTGCTGAAGAATAGCCCGAATCCACAGCCAGAGCGTTGATAAGGCGGTGGGCAAAAGTATGCCACCAGACGAAGACTGGATGGAATTGATGGCGATCATGCATCATCAGGCTGTTACCCAGGTAATCCTGGGAATTGTGCCAGGCATGGTTCCATCTCTGAGCAACCACGCCATCGAGAAGCAGACGATTCTGGGGATAATGTGCAACGTCAAGATCAATGAAGATTCCCTCTCCTGAAAGCTCCGAGCCAATATACCACTTTCTACCGGGGTCAGCGGGCAGCTCAAATGCTGCATCCACGATCTGTGCATTCGCGATCTGTCCAGCCGGAATACGTCTGTAGCCGCGCTGAACCATAAGAACCCGCAGACGACTGACCGGGGTAATACGCAAAAGTGTTTTCCCATGCAGATTGATGTTACGAACCGCCTGCTGATTAATCTCGAAGTTCGGTACATCGCCAGGACGTTTGGGTGGCTCCGGCGGATGACCATGTGTGGCGGCATTCAGCAACTCATGGAACTCATCCCTGCGCAATTCATACGCATCATGCGGAATGCTCACGTTCAGAACCTCACCGATCGCTTTGAGAATCTCTCCCTCTTGATAGCTGGCGATTTCATTCAGCGTGGTTTGGGTGATAGATTTCCGCTGCACCAGGTTGCTCAGACCGGTGATGAACGTGTTTTTGTCAACGGGGATGCCAAGAAACACCAGTACATTGCGAATGGCGCTCATCTGTAAGAGCCGGTGCAAATTGCTATCACACTTCGGGATGACTAAAGTGGTTTCAATTTCAGCAATACGCAAATTGGCTGCGCCGCGTTGAATGATACGCGCCTTTTCGTTACAACCGGGGCGCGGAGTTGTTGTCCCCTCACCTTCTTTTTCCGGTAACCGACCGGAGCAGAACCAATCCTGGCTGTAGGCTACTCCCAGATTGATTCTTGCATGGCATAAAGGGCATTCAATTGTTATGTTTTTCAAGGCGCCGCTGCCGTACCAACGGAGCCAGGATGGATGACAGTTCGACTGCAGATGCTGGATTATGCCTGCCCAATCAACATCATCGAGATGACCGGCAGGACAGGCACGCACAAAGCGGATCGCCTGACGGCTGGCCTCGCGCCAGGCCTCCCAGCTATCTTTAAGTGGCGGACAGTGGGGGCAGGCTTTCTCATCGTGCATCGTTTTTTGGTACAAGATGTTGTGTCGGGTACAAAGCGACCACGATGGAAAACGCCTGGTTTTGTAGATGTATTTCGTTTCTGGCACCCCCAATTCAGCATTAGAGGGCAGGCGCAGGATACCTGCCCCATCGAGCATGCCCTGGGAAAGCCGCTGGTCAGTGATTTCAAAGCGTGTTGGGTCGCCCTGGAAAATCCCGGCAAGCTCCGGAGACAGGATGACACGAGGGCCATTGACGCCCTCAAGAATTGCTCCTGGACCATAGGTGGTAAGGAATTGTGAGCGACGAATCTGGCTCATGGATCTTACTCCTGGAAAGTGGTAGTTTCTTCCACATCACGTAACGACTGTGGCGCATTCTCAAAAGCTTCATCCCATCGTCCACGATGTTGGGAGTCCCCCAGAACGACATGCCGTTGAGGTTCCCGCATGACGGCTGGCTCATTGTAGACAAATTCATCAGGATCAGAGTGCTGTTCTGCTATCATGCGCCAGCGGTCGAGTTCAGACGCAGCTTCCAGAGCAGTGACATCATCCGGTGGCCTGCGTCCCGGTGGTTGTGCCTCGGCGCGTTCTTCCAGAATTGAAGTAATGGCTTTGACTTCGGCTTTTTGTCGTTGATCTTTCATGAGGGATGCCCCTGCAAAGAAAGCGCCGCTGAAACGCTGCTGCACACGCCAGAGCTCATCCAGGGTAGCCCCTCCGATTTGATGAGCTAACCGCAACAGGATTACGGAGACAGGTCCCAATGCTCGTTCGCGGGCGCGAGGTGAGAATGGCGCAACTGTGACGGGTTCAACATAACGGTAGAGAGCGCGATGGTAGCCGGTGAAAAATTCATAATGGTCCAGGTCGCGAGGACGAGTGGCGCGGAAGAACGTCACGACCAGCCCACAGGTTTGGCGTCCCACACGCCCGGTTGCTTGAATGTACGCAGAGGTTGTCTTGGGTTGACCGTGTACCACCATCAGGCTCAGTCGGTCTACATCTACGCCCGTACCAAACATCGAAGTGGCAAAAGCCGCATCTGCTGCCCCTGGAGAAGGTCGGCGAGTCTCCAGTCTTCTGAGCAGATTGGGCAGGTCTGTGGATTTGGATCTACTGGAGAGCTCGATACGGCGGTATTCATCCAGCAGGCGACGCGAATCAGTGCGATGTTTCAGCCATTCGGGAATGTCCTGTCGGTAAAGGGAGAGCGCGCCTGCGAGTTCGCGCAGTGCGTTGAAGTAGCCCACCAGTGTCCAGAAGGGGTCGAGTTTTTCGTCTGGTGTCTGGTCTTGAAGGTCTCCAGCGCGTTGGAGCAGAGCCGACCAGATACGCACGATAGGCGTCTGCGCTCCTTTGCCTGGCGCGCAAATGCCAACATATAATCGCCCGGAGCGATTGGACTCCAACGGATGCGTTTCTTGTGTAGTAGCAAAGAAGCGGTCATCAGCAGATAGCGCCGGCGGGGGAAACTGCGCCAGGGTGCGGTCGAAGAGAGCTTTGACCTGCGGTTCTGCCCTCCGCACAGTGGCAGTCGAAGCGATGTATTTGGGACGGATGATCTCCTGGTCTGACTCGTGCTGGCAGAGATAATCCACCGCCGTTTCGTAAATACCCACCATGCTACCCAGCGGTCCCTCAATGAGATGTAGTTCGTCTTGTAGAATCAGGTCAGGGGGTGCAAATGATGGCACGTCTCTGGTCAGATTTGGAAGCGATGGGTGATGAAAGTACCCATCCGCGTTATATTTCTTTGATAGTGTTTGGGGATGCTCAGGTGGACAGCCCTGTCGGTAGTAGCCATACCGGGAATGATAATGCGTGACATTGCCAAACAGTGCTGCGGATTCTCCTTCAAAAGCCAGGCGCGCGAATTTATCCACCGTGGCAATCACCAGCGATGGGCAACGGGTATACACCTGATCATCTACCGTGAATGCTGGAATTGGAACAGATGTGGCGCGCTTTGTGTGTCCTGACTCACGGAATTGCTCAGGTGCACTTTGCCAGTCCATGCCACTGCCAAAAATCACTGTCAGACCGGGTTCACGCTGGTTGGAAAGGCCCAACACTGCCTGCCTGACCTGCTTCTTCTGCCCGCCAGTCTTTTCGCGTGGCTCCGGTACCTGCTCTGCCCAGACATGCTGGTTCAGCTCACAGTCTGGATTGGGACAATAGATCTCAAAATCGGCATCAACACGGGTATTCTGCTGGGTAGGATATGAAAGGACGAAGTAACCGGGGCGGGCAGGACGGGCAGATTGGAGCTGCGCGTTATGAAGATGCGGCGGGAGTTGTTCCCAGAAATAACGGTCAATAGCATCAGCGTCCCAGTGTTTCTGCGCGTCAATTTTCACTTTCAGCATGAGCGTGCCATAGCCATCCTGCCGATGTTTGAAACTGAGTTCCTGAATCTGAATTCCTGCTGCCGGCTTTGGGAGAGCTGATTGTACCGGGGCAGCAGGCGGCAATCCCCGATAGACCAATTGCAGGGTATGTTCACCTTCACCAAGTCCTTCTTCCGGAACGGCTAACAGGCTGCCACAGACCGGGCACTGGGTCACTTGCGCCGGTTCACCGCTCAGCTGGAAATCATAGGCGGCTTTCTTGGAGATAGCACTATCTGGGCCTTCGTAGTGTCGCTTGAGACCCAGGAGAATATCAAGGGCGCCAGAGAAATAGATGAGTCTGCCATCGGGGTTGCGGATAGGGCCAAATCCCCGCAGTTGATTAGGCGTGACACCTCCACCGACCCACAGGCCAGCAGAGAAACGCACCCCACCCCAGAGGAATGTCTCACGCTGTGGATAATCTCTGGGACGCCAGCCTACCATCAAAGGAGTCTCTTTAAGGCCCTGGACACGTAACAATTCACATGCTGTGATCACCCCTAGAGCACGACGGAACTGCTGAATGGTGAGAAGTCGCAGAGTGTAGCGCGAAATAACGGCCACACCTGCGCCAGTCTTGTCACCCTCCGCATTTGTGCGCGCCCTCAGGCGCCGCAACCCAAGTAGAAAAGCCATCAAGCCCAAATAGGCTTCCGTCTTGCCACCCCCGGTGGGAAACCAGAGCAGGTCGCAGGTCTGCCTGTCCGGATGGTGGGGATTGGCCAGCGGGGGGATGTTGAGCAGGATAAACGCCAGTTGGAATGGGCGCCATCTCAACGGATGATCTTTGTTTTTCCAGCGTGCCTGCATCGCAATGGCTTTATTTGCAAAGCAAAAAGCCAGACGAGCGTCCTCATCCTGGCAGAGAATCTCAATGGCTTCAGCCATGCGGTCAGCTGTGCGCTGACACTGTATTAAGTTGCGTTCAGCTGCTTCCTGAAAGTGGGCATCCAGCGCAAGGATTTTCCCTTTCTGCTCAGCAATCCAGGCCCGGTAACCGTCTATCAATGGCTGTATCGCCTGACGTATCTGGGCAACCTGCCAGGTTTCAGCCAGAGTTTCTGGATCCAACTCAGGAGATGGGCCATATTGATGGTCCCAATTCATCTCCGGCGCCTGAACCAGATACATTGGGATCAGCTCAGTGCGCACGCTCGCCGGGGAGAATTTTGCACGTACTGCTTCCGGGATGGCCTCCGCATCGGTCCAGGCGAACGGCGCTTCCGTCGGATGTTCAGTGTCAAACAAGCGTTCTGGATCTATTTCGTTCCAGATTGCAGCGCACATATGCCCGCGCGCCAGTGCCGTGCGATGGTGATATTGCAGAGAGAGAGACTCTTCTTCCCGAACTTCTTCTTCCAGCGAGGATGTTGCACCAGGACTTGCCTGTACCGGCACCAGCTGTGTTCCCTCCGTCAGATGGACGCGAATTTGTGGTTGAAACAGATAATCTACAGTTTGAGGTCTCTTCTCATCACTGGCTTTGCGCTCGTTAGTCAGAAAAATGCTGACCCGGTAGCCGCCCTTCCAGGGTCGGGAACGCACCAGCAGACGCACATCGGGCTCTGGAAACACTGAGCGGTTGTCATCTTGTGCCGCATTGACCAGGAATGGCGGGCAGCTATACGGATGCCGGTGAAATCCTTCTATTGTTCTCTCATACCGTGCCCAGGTCGCACAGATTTCCAGTCGGGGGTCATCATCGGTCGCTTCCACAGTAAATGTCAACCCAATGGAACGCGGCAACGCACGCGGATCCAGCGCCGGAGAAAAGATGCCAGTTGCCGCTGCATAGCCCTCGCTATACTGATCCTCATCGCTGGAAGTCTCTTCAACGGCTTCTACCTGATCCACCATATCCTCGCCGCGTTCTTCCTGCGTGCGCGCATTTAGTGGCTCCAAGACGCCAGTGATATATTCCTGTCGGGGATCATGATCGTCTGGCAACGCCTCCAGCGGCCCATCACGTGGGCCGAGTACTTCTTTGACCAGGGCAATCAGCATTTCATCACGGACATTCATGGATTCCTCCTGTAGTGGAAGGGTAGTGGCACCAGGGTGCGAGAGGGCACTCGCTGCACAGGGGCAATTGGCGTTTGCGACATACCAGATGCGCCAGATCGAGCAGCGCGTAATTGAAGGCGCGGGGCGATTCCGGATCTACGAGCGCCTGCAATGCCTGGCGGAAGTGCGCATTGCGCCGCGAGGAGTCTTTCACCGGCCAGTCAAGCAATCGCCCGATGATTCTCACCGTGTTGGTATCTACCAGGGCTTCCGGTTGGTCCCAGGCAAAGCAGCGCACCGCCGAGGCGATGTACTCGCTCACACCCGGAAGCGAGAGCAGCGCGGTCTTTTCTGTTGGGATACGCCCGTCGAAGCGCGTGTTGAGCTCCTGCGCCATCGCCAGCAGCAAATCTATCCGCCAGCGCAGGCCCAGCGAGAACAGCAGCGTGTGGATGGCGCCTTTATCTGCCGCCGCGAGCGCGGGGATGTTGGGATAAGCGGTGAGCAATTGCTCATAGCCCGCGACCATCTGTTTGACCTGCGTGCGGTGCAGCAGAATCTCCGCCAGTAGAATGGCATAGGGGTCTGGCGTCTGACGCCAGGGGAAGGGGCGGAAGTGTCCCGCTCCCCACCGAAGCAACGCCGAACGCAAGGTCTCCAGCGTTTCTTGTGTCAGAAGCAGTTCATCCGGCATTCTGGGCTGGCTCCTGTGCTTCAACCTCAGGCTCCAGATGTCCGGCGAGCAGCGACCTGACGATGGCTTCCATCACTGGCGGGCAGACCGCATTCCCGAGAAGGTGGATTTTGTCGCGCCGGCTTCCGCGTTCCAGCCTGAACTCTGACGGGAAGCCCATCGCTTTCTGCAACTCGTCGGGCTGCAGCATCCGCATCAGATGTCCGCCCTCACCGTCCGGCCTGACCAGGGCGAAGCGATCCAGGGTGGTCACGGTGCGCAAGGGGGCCTCCAGTTTTTGCCACCCACCAGAGGCATCTGTTCCGTAGTACACCATCAAAAAGGGTGTGTCGCGCCCTAATGCTTCAAAGGCGCGTTCGGCCCGCGCCAGGGTTTTTGCCGCGCGCCCAGGCTTATCCAGTTTCGAAAAAGCATAGCGCCCGTTCGGAGCCAATACCTCACACGCCGACGGCTCTCCTGCAGATGTGGGAACCACGGGCTGCGGCACCTGTTTCCTATCACAAAGGATATACAGGCGACGACGACGCTGCGGCACCCCAAACTCACTGGCGATCAACGGTCGGTCCAGGCAGTGATAGCCGCCACTTTCCTGCAATGTGCGCAGGAACTCTTTGTAGCCCGGCCAGCTCTTCATCGCCGTCACATTTTCAATCACTATCCAGCGCGGCTGAAATACCTCCGCGAAATCCCAGACATGCCAGGAGAGGCGCAGGCTGTCTTCATCCTTTGGCTTTCCCCCCCGCGCCACACTGTGACTGGTACACTCCGGCGAAGCGAGGAGCAGGTCAATCGGGCCGATTTCCTGGCGCAAGCGAAGCAGATCGGCGTGCGTAAGTTTGGAGAGATCGGCCGGGCGGAACGCGCCGGGGAAGTTGTCGTTGTAAACTTCCCCCGCCAGGTCCCACTTGTCGAAGCCAGCGACAATCCCCACACCCGCATGGCGTGCGCCCCAGGAGTTGCCGCCGATGCCGCAGAAGAGGTCAATAGCACGTAATGGCATAAATGTTCACTCCGATATCATTGCGTGTTTGTCGCCTCAGGTAGCAAGCGACTCAACCGTTGCGCGGCATCAGGGTTGCGGCGGCAATAATCCAACAGCACATTGATCATCTCATCTCGCCGTAAACCACGCGAAAACCTGTCATAGACAATTGGAAAATGATCCAGGCAGAGCGATTCAATTTCCACAACGTCAAGTTGTTGCAGGCGCATTCGCAAAGACCGGATCAAACTGGCATCAGTGGTCTGCGATTTACTCACGCTGACCATGTTATTGTCCCCCACCACATTGCCATCACCCGTAATGCGGATGTTATCGCCGAAGTGCTGCTTGACCGGACCTGTGGGCTTGTAAACCGCACCCTGTGACCCGCGCAGATTCACCGCCTCCCCGCCGCCGACCGCTACGGGACCCTCGAACTTACCGGAGAGCACCGGGCCATCCACGTTGCCCGCAATGTTGGTCTGCGTGCCCACGGTCTGCCCGCGCTGGTCAAAAACCGTGGAAACGGATGATCCTACATCTGGGGCATTTAACCGCGCCTCTAACTCAGCCACTTCACGGCGCTTTTCTTCCAGTTCGATCTGTAAATGAACCGGGATGTGTAATGCACCATACCCAGCGGCTTGTAGTTCCAGAATCCCTAATGCACGCCGGGCCATTGCTAAAGCCCTATCGGTCGCAGTGTTAGCCATTTTTCTTTTCCCCTATGTTAGCCAGAGATGAATCTGATGGCGCCATGTGCTCCCAAATGCGTTGCGCTCGCTCGTAACACGCATGTGCTCCATCCAGATCACCCAAAACCTCAAGCAATCTTCCTGTGTTTTCAAGAACCGATGCCACGTTCGGATGCTCCACACCATAAATCCGCTCAACTATCGTTAAGGCTTGCTCAAAGTACCCGCGTGCATCCTCTAAACTGCCCATGGCTTGCAAAGCCAAACCCAAATTGTTCAACCTGATTGCCACATCGGGGTGCTCCGGCCCAAAAACTGCTTTATCTATTTTCAAGGCTCGTTCGTAGCAACTCCGTGCTCCAGGAAGATCTCCCATACCTTGCAGCACGCCCCCCAGGTTGTTGACGTCGCGGGCGATCTTGGGATGATCGGGTCCGAATACCGCCTCATCGATCCGCAGCGCGCGCTCGAAAGCCGCGCGCGCTCCCGCCAGGTCGCCCAGATCCTGCAGCACAAGCCCCAGGTTGTTGACGAGTGTGGCAAAGTTCGGATGATTCTCGCCCAATACCTTCTCAAAAATCCGCAGCGCGCGCTCGAATGCCGCGCGCGCCCCCGCCAGGTAGCCCAGGGCGCGCAGCACAAGCCCCAGGTTGTTGACGCGGATGGCGACGTTGGGATGGTCAGGTCCGAAGACCACTTCATCAATCCGTAGCGCACGCTCGAAGGCGGCACGCGCGCCCGCAAGATCGCCCAGGTCTTGCAGCACGCCCCCCAGGTTGTTGACGTCGCGGGCGACGTTGGGATGGTCGGGGCTGTAGACCGCCTCATCAATGCGCAAAGCATGCTCGAAAGCAGCTCGCGCCCCGGCGAGATCGCCCAGGTTGCGCAACACATTTCCAAGATTATTGACAGATCTGGCGACTTCTGGGTGCTCTGACCCATAAACTGCCTCGTTGATTTTCAGAGCACGCTCGAAAACCGCGCGCGCGCCCGCCAAGTCGCCCAGGTCTTGCAGTACGCTCCCCAGGTTGTTGACAGCGGTGGCAACTTCGGGATGCTCCGGCCCCAAAACCTGCTCCCAAATCCGCAGCGCGCGCTCGTAAGCCGCCCGCGCCCCGGCCAAGTCTCCCAGGGCTTGCAGCACGCTCCCCAGGTTGTTGACCTCACGCGCTACACTAGGGTGTTCCGGGCCATACGTAGCTTCATCCATCCTTAAGGCTTTTTCATAAGCAGCCCTTGCGCCGGCATAATCGGCTATGGACTGTAAATGCGCTCCCAGATTGTTCCACAACGTAGCTGTCTTTCTTGACAATCCTTGATCAGAATCCTTCATGATAGTTATCCTTCCCGTTCTAGCAAAGAGAGCACTGCTTCCAGATGCGGTCGCAGGGGTGCGAAATCCTCTGGATGACCAGTTTGTAACGCCAATGTACTTGATTCCTCCATGGCATCCATCAACGGTTCCAGAAACGCTGCCCTGTCCTCTGCAATCTGGTTGCGTACATATTCAGCTATCAGGGAATGGATGACAGGCAACTGCGCGTTATCTTTTTGGATGAAAGCACTATCAACCAGGCGCGTCAATGCCGCGTCAAAAGTTGCCAAATCCTCTATACCGCTGGCCCGACGTAGCAATCCAAGCGGAATAGGGGCATTTGGAGCGCAATAAGCCATCACTCCCAAAACACACCGCGTCTTTTCATCCGATAACTGGTTCCAACTTATATCGATTACTTGTGAGAAATCCAGGTCTGTGACTTGAAAACGCGCCAGGTAGGCCGGAATACTTAATCTGGGATGAGAAAGCAGATACTGTGCCGCCAAATGCAATGCTAAAGGCAGATGACCTAACCGATTCGCCAAATCATCCAATTCTTTATCAGAGTCTCTGGTACGCACATTGCCAAACATGTTACGGATGAAACTGCGGCCGAGTTCCGACTGCAAAACATCCAGCACTGTGTGTTTCAGATTCCAGTCTTTGGCTGCAATCGCGCCGCGCGTAGTAATCACGAGGGACCCTCTAACATTGACCAAAAGCGGGAGCCATTCCTTTGCTACAGTATCATCCTGAAGATCATCCAGGATAACCAGACGCGGTCCATCCGTCGCCCAGACACGCAGTGTTACAGAAATTTGCTCTGGCAGAGTTTCCGGCCACGGAGCCACACCTTGGACCAGGCCACAAGCCGCGATTTCGGCACCAATGCTTTCTGAATTCCAGGCATTGATCCAGTGTACCCCTTTGAAAAAGCGCCCGTAGCGATAGACTAACTCAATAGCAAATTGGCTTTTACCAATCCCGCCCATTCCACTTATTACTTGGGGAATCTGTATGGCAAATTGAGGTCGAAGCAATGTCTTCGCAATCTCTCGGAATTCGTCTTCGCGACCCACGAAATACGGATTACGAACAAAAGGCATGCGTGAACCGGGCGGCAAAAAGCCTGGCAAAGGGATAATCTTGGGATCAGGAGGAATGGGTGGCACATATCCGATACCCGCTTCCGGTTGTAAATCACCTGCACTTACAGTCCCATCTGCAGTTGAGGGAGAATCCTGGCGTATAGTCTCGAAATGTACCCAATTGCCCAGAGAGAACTCCGAGTTGAACTCGTACAATTCTGGAACATCTTGATCAGCGGCCCTGAAAATGCCACTTTCCAGAGTTTTTTTCCAAAAGACACGAAAATGCGCATCCACAGCAAGTTGCCAACGGCGGCCCAAAGAGTCTTGTGCTGTTTTCTCCGGATCGTAGAGACTCTGCTGTGTGAATCTTTGCTCTCTCTCAGCCATCATTAGCCAGGTATACGTGAGACATTTCAAAGCATCCCTGATCTGCTGCAAATAGGTCTCCGGAATCTGGAGATTGATGTCCTGAACATGCTCGAATACTTTGGTATACAAATCGTTTGTGTCGCCCTCGGTAAGCAAAGGCGTTCCAGTATCCCACCGAACATGAGGGGAAAGTCGTCGAAGAACTCCACGCAATGTACCGCCAGAGTGTAATTTCAAATGGTTAAGCAATGGCGCCTTAACACAATCCTGGTCAGAATGCTGTTCCACAAGGGCCTGTATAAATGATTCAATTTCATCGTCTTCATAAAGAGGGATGTAAATCACATCTGAGAAAAGACTGTACAGAGTGTCACCTTCAGGTTGCGTACGTGCAAGCCATTGGCTGGCAAATTCATACCCGCCCACGAAAATGAATGTGGCTTTGCTGGATACCAATACGGGCTTCAATGTGCCGAGCATTGTCCTTGCCTCTTCAGGTTCAACTTTATCCAGTTCATCAAAAACAAAGACTAACCGTAACTGTATGGTTTCCTGGCAAGGAATAGTCTGGCTAAAATAATCGTGCCGGCGAATCTTGCCCAGGTGTCTCCAAAACCAGGCAAAATGGCGAGAAATGGGCTGCTCCTCACCATATTGTAGTTTTATGGGGACTCTGGTCAATCGTCTGATCAAGTCAATCAACTCAACTTCTGCGATCTCGTCGTCATACTCCAAGTATTCTAATGAATCCACCGTTTCTCTGGCTGTTTCCTCAGATTTCGATGACGACTTTGATCGGGAATAACCACCCGACAATTTCGCCCCGACCTTGGCCGGTAATGGATTTGGCAACAGCGTTGCTTCACCCGAGGTCTCACCGCCCAAACTAAACTCGTGAGTAGTTGCCTGGGCAATCACTGTCTTTAGGGCCTCAGTGGTTGCCTCAGAAACTTTTGCCGATGTCTTGAGATAAGCAGTATTGAGCTCCACCTGTAAATCCGCGGGTAGCAAAGTGTACAATGACTGATACCTGGTATCGCTGCTTTTCGACACCTCGATGGAAGTTTCTACCACCGTCTTATATAACTGCCGGATTGTGCGTCGCAATAACTTACCGACATCGTAACTGCGCGCCAAGTTTAGGAATACTGGCACCAAGACAGACCGAGGTATTTGTAACGCTAATCGCTGGTGGGCGGACGCTAAAGCATAATTTACAAAAGATGTTTTTCCCACTCCTCGATAGCCTGTTACCAGGAAACTCCCCTGAGCATAGCAGATCCGGGTGATGAATTTGCTCAGCTGATCCAATTGGCGCGGCGCAATCACACGATCAGGATTTTCCCCTTTTGCGTGCTGCAAACACTCCTCAAACGTCACCGGATCCAATTGCCAGGGCTTAAG
>JAPKMR010000046.1 GCA_026645815.1 Anaerolineae bacterium
GATTCTGAAATCCAGAAAGCCACAGCATCCAGAAATCAGGATCCAGAATCCCCCAGGGACAAGACCACACGAAACCCGATACTGCCATTGAAGTTGGCGGGCGCGAGCCTGTGGCGGGACGCACACCGCGCGCCCCTAACAAGACTGACCCAGGAGCCCCCGCGGAGTATAGGTACAGCTGCACCGCTTTCCTCTTCGCGTCCATCATCCGCCACATAAGGATAGCTGAAATCTGGACGCATGACATCCCATCCCCAGCGGCTCCGCGTCCACTCCCACACATTGCCCTCCATATCCAGGCAACCATAGGGGCTGGCGCCGGCAGGAAATAGTCCCACGGCGCTGGTCTGTCCGAGCTCGGCCTCCTCGGTGTTGGCGCAATCTTCCCGCCACTGCGCGCCCCACGGGTAACGTCGTCCATCTGCGCCCCGCGCTGCCTTTTCCCATTCGGCCTCCGAGGGCAGCTGCACTTTGAAAGTTCCGAGGCTTGCATGGCGAGTTGTAAGTTTTTGACTTTCCCAGACTCGCAACTCTGAACCCGAAACCCCCAACTGTTCCGTGAGCCACCGGCAATACGCCGCTGTTTCATACCAGGTGATGCCCACGACCGGGCGATTGGGTAGACCGAGCTGAGCATGGTCCCAATAGTACGGCTGATTGCGCTTTTCTGCCGGGCGTTCCGCCAGCCATTCGCGGTACCGGCGCAGAAAATCCGCGTTCATGCTCTCCAGAGGCGTCAAATCCGCTTCTGCCCCTTGCCGCCAGGCCCAGCCCTCCGGCGTCCAATATGCCGGGTTGGCGTAGCCACCGCTTGCCACAAAGGGCTGGAACTGCGCATTGGTGATCAGGTAGCGGCTGAGGTAGAAGCTTGGCAAGTCCAGGGTGTGCTGCGGCTTTTCAGCAGCGTAAGTCTCCGGCTCATCACCCACGCTGCCCATGAGGAAAGGCCCGGCGGGGATTCCGCACCACACGATGTCGGGGACCTTGATGTCCGGATCTGCTCCCACCCGTGCAGGAAGGGAACGCAACCCCACACCGGGGCGGGGATCCCCTAACGCGCCCAACACGTCGCCTGCTTCCCAGCGCTCCTTGGGCGGCAGCTGCCCGCGTTCCAGCAGCGCCGCCAGCCAATCACGGACGCGCTCAACGAGAGCTTCGCAATGTTCCTGTCCTGCGCCGCGCTCGGTGAGGCGCAACTCCAGCGCGGCTTTGCCTGCCAGCACCGCGGCGCGCCAATCCGTTTCCGTGGGGGTAGGGCGCTTTGCCACATCGCGCGGCAGCAGCGTACCCACCGCGTTCACCGCGTCGCCCAGGCTGCCCAGGCGCTTCTTGCCCACACCCAGCAGGAAGACCTCGCGCCACCAGGCGGGGTCGGCGCGGACCAGGTCCCGCAGCCGCGCCGCGGATTCCGGGTCAGCGTTGATGTGGCAGGCAGCGAGATATTCCTGGAAGGAGCGGTGCGGGAAAGCATAGACCTCCTCGCGGCGGCCCACCAGCAGCCCGGCGCGTTGCTCCAGGTAGCTCAGCACCACGCGCGGATTGACGTTTTCCGGCACACCGGCGAAGGCTGCCAGCACCTCCGCCTGCGGAATATCCGCGGGGGCATCCTTGCGCTCTGCCTCGCTGCCCTGGCGCTGGTGACTCACGAATGCCAGTTTCTCCAGCGCGGCGCGAATGCGGGTTTCGCCCCAGCCCAACGCCGCCGCAATGCCCGGTTCGATCATCGTTTGCTGCCCCTCGCGCACCAGGCGTCCCCGCTGCCAGCGTGAGAGCAGCAATTTGACCGATTCCTCGTACAGGTCGGCGCGATCCTCCGGCAATTGCCCCCAGCTGCTGTGCAGGGTTGCCATCAGCGTCAAGAGCAGCGGTCGCGAAGCCAGGTCCGCCAGGTAGTCGCGCTCTTGCAGCGCTTCGGTCAGCTGCTCCCCGCGCGCGGCAGCGGCGGCGGCATCCCAGCCCAACGCCGGGCGCACGGCTTGATACCAGCGCGCCACAAAGCGTTCTACCTGAGCTGCATCGAAGGGCGCGAGCGCCAGGATGGGGAAATCCGCTAGCTGCCAGGCGGGGTCAGCGTAGGCGTAGGGCCTTGCGGTGAGCAATACCCGCGCGGCTTCGGGCAGGCTATCCACCAGGGCTTGCAGCGCTTCCAGCAGGCACTTGCGGCGCCGTCCCGCTTCGGGCACCTCATCGAGGCCATCGAGCAGGAACAGCCCCCCGCGCCGCAACACGCGCGCCTGCACATAGGGCAGCAGGCGCTCTGCCGCGGCCTCGTTCAGACGGGCAGCCATATCGGCGCGCAGGGCATTCCATAACATGGCCGCTGTGCCGCAGGTTGCTTCTGCCGGCACGTGTGTGGCGACATCCCGCAACAGTAGGCGCACGGGCCACAAGCCTTGGAAGGGTGCCGGGAGGTCTTCGGTGTGTGCCTCCTCAGTGCTGGCGGCAGCTGCCAGTCGGTAAACCAGGGTGTTGACAAACGTGGTCTTGCCGGAACCGGCATCACCCAGGAGCACGGCGCGCGCCGCCGCCGGCGCTGCTAAAGCTTCGAGCAGCGGTGTACGCCCATCGCCCTCACCCCGCGCCAGGCGCAGGCCCCAGGCATGGGTGTCCTCGGTCTCCTCCCGCACCGGCGCGACCACATCCAGGTCCACATAGACCTGCTGCAGGCTCACTTCCCCCTCGCGTCCCGGCGTAGCGAATTTGGGGTCTACCACGCCCAGCGGCAGTCGCGCGCACTCATTCGCCAGCGCGTGGTAGTAAGCGAAGAGTAAGTCCTCGGGGGGCGCTTCGGGGGAGATAATCGTATCCCCGAAGTTGAAGGTGTTGCCGGTCGCATCCCCGCCGATGGCAACGCTGCGTTCGCCTGAGGCGGTGACGGTGAGGGAGACGACACATTCCGGGCAACCCTTGTAAGACTCGGGCCAATCCTTGCCGCATTTGGGACAGCGCATGCATCACCTCCAATAAGGGCTGGGGCGCGGTGTGATACACCAACGGACTAACAAAAGTATAGCCCGCTTTGGATTGGCTGCAACTGTCACCTACCGACATGCGTGTCTTGCGCCAAATGCATTGATAAATGCGAGCAGGTTTCATACAACCCCATTCCAGACCTGACAGGTCTCTATTAGCTGTGGTGATCGTAGCAGGCCTTCCGGTCATTCGGTCAACCCCGTTCCAGACCTGACAGGTCTTCTGAGACCTGTCAGGTCTTTCTCTCTTCTTCTTCCTAAAATCCATCCTCTAATGCCAACGGCGCGGGCAATGTTGTCGTCATCTGTTGTCCTGCCACAAAGATGTCTGAACCATCGAACCAATCCAAGACAATCTCCCGTTGCAATTTCGTCGGCTTTGTCGTCCGCAAAGCATCATACGATGAATAGGGCCACTCGCGGAAATCATCTACGAAATTGTGATGTTCTGGATTGCGGTGGATATAGATCACCAACCGCTTGAAATACTCTCGACCTCCCACCTCAATACGGCGGAAGGGCCGTTCAAAAAGCGCTCCTGTTCGCCTGTACATCTTGTTGATCGCCTTGGTGTAAGCGTTGAATAGATTGGAAAAGTATTGACTGGGAGGCTTTGCCAGGTCGAATTCTGCCAGATTTTCATCATCTGATAGATCTGCGAGTTCCTGTTCCGTTTTCACCCGGATTAGAAGGTGAAAGTGATTACCCAACAGGCAGTAGGCATAGGTATCCACTACTGGATGGAGGTGATGCGTATAGAGTTGTAGGAAATACGAGTAATTGCGCGCCTCGACAAAGAGATTCTCCCCATTGATTCCCCGGTTGTATATATGGTAGAATCTGCCATGCTGCAGCGGCATTGGGTTAGCCATAGCTTATCCCTTTCCCAGCCAAGATTTCCAGACCTGACAGGTCTTCTGAGACCTGTCAGGTCTTTTGATGATCATAGTGGGCCTTCCGGTCATCCGGTCAACCCCGTTCCAGACCTGTCAGGTCTATTCAATTCAGGTCTCCAGGAACTCTTCTGGTGTCATCACTGGCGCCCAATCTCCCAGCCGTTCCAGCTGTTGCCGGTCGCGGGTGATCAGGGTCGCGCCGTAGCGCCGGGCGACGGCCGCGTAGATGGCATCCGCGCCGCGCAATCGGGCTTCGGCGCTCAGGCGCGCGGCTTCAGCTGCCAGTTCGTCATCCAGGCTGATCCATACCTGTCCAGGCAGGCCGCGCACGGCTTGCGTCAATTCCAGCGCCAATCCTGCATCATCCAGGGCGCGGGCGGCGGCGGCGGCGAGCTCCACCAGCAACAGCGTCGGCGAGAAGATGGCTTCGCGTCGCGCAATCAGCTGTTGCAGGCAGGCCTGGCTCGCGGCGCTGCCTGGTTCGGCAGCATTCAGCGCGTTGAGGTGTACACTGGCATCAAGGGTGTACATCGTTCATCCCCGGATGTCGTCGAGCACTGTTTGGGTATCTGCATCCGCGGACCAGCTGGCGCGCACACGCTCCGCTACATGGGCATAAACGTTCCAACCCTGTGCTGCACCCTGCTTGCCTATCTGGATGATGGCTTGCTGCACTGCCTCGGTATCTAGCGGCAGCAGGAGCGCCACCGGTTGCCCCTGGTAAGTGATGATGTATTCGGCTTTTTCCTCTTTTAGCTTGCGCAGCAGCTCCGAAGTCTGCTGTCGTAACTCCCGCACCCCAATCATCGTCATCGCGCACCTCCTCTAGTTACACGAATGTGTCTCAAATGTGTAACTATTATAGCACGGAACTTCACGCCGGGAACAGCACCGTTATCGTGAGCAGATCGAATGTGCCCGGGGCGAGCCAGTCAAGGCCGTGCAACCAGGCTGCCGCCTCTACCAGACCTGTCAGGTTTCTCAAACCTGACAGGTCTTAACCCAACCAAAAAGCGGCTCCTGTTAGGGAGCCGCTTTTTGGTGTAGTTCACGCCAACTGCGTGGTCAAATGCCTCAGAGAGGACTCGAACCTCCACGCCCGTTAGGGCACAGGCCCTCAACCTGCTGCGTATGCCAATTCCGCCACTGAGGCTTTCACAGTGCGCATTATACCTAAAGCCCGAGAGTTGTCAAATGCAGACGCACCGGCACCTGTCCGGCGCCGGTGCGTCCCACCTCACCCGTAACCTATCGAATTGCCTTCTCGGTTTCCTTATCGAAGATGTGCATCCGGCTCATATCGAAGACGCAAGCCTTCGTCATGCCCACCCGCACATCGGTGCGCGGATCCAGGCGCCCCTGGAATTGCGTGTTCTTCGTGGAGAAGTAGGCTACAACCTCATTGCCCATCAGCTCCGTCACCTCGACCTGCGCCTCGACCACGGAGGGCTTGATGCCCGGCGGCGCGAACTCCGGGTCATGGACGTGCTCCGGGCGCACACCCAGCAGCAACTGCTTGCCCAGGTGTGGCTTGTAGATCGCGTAGTGGTCCTCCGGCACCTGCACCCGGAAATCCTTGCAGTCGGCGTACAGCTTGCCGTCTTCCGTGATCAGCGTGGCATCGAAGAAGTTCATCGCCGGGCTGCCGATGAAGCCCGCGACGAAGACATTGTTCGGAGTGTCGTAGAGCTTCTGCGGCGAATCAATCTGCTGGAGCAGCCCATCCTTCATCACCGCGATGCGCGTGCCCATCGTCATCGCTTCCACCTGATCGTGCGTCACGTAGATGAAAGTGGTCCCCAGGCGCTGGTGGAGCTTCGAAATCTCCGCGCGCGCTTGCACGCGCAACTTCGCATCCAGGTTCGAAAGCGGCTCATCCATCAGGAAGACGTTCGGCTCGCGGACGATGGCGCGTCCCACCGCCACGCGCTGTCTCTGTCCGCCGGAGAGCGCTTTCGGGCGGCGATCCAGCAATGCCTCGATGCCCAGAATCTGCGCGGCTTCCTTCACCCGCCGGTCAATTTCCGCTTTCGGCGTCTTGCGCAACTTCAGGCCAAAGGCCATGTTGTCGTAGACCGTCATGTGGGGGTAGAGGGCGTAGGATTGGAAGACCATGGCGATGTCGCGGTCCTTGGGCGGCACATCGTTGATCACCCGGTCGCCGATCAGAATGCGCCCCTCGGTGATTTCCTCCAGGCCCGCCAACATGCGCAGGCTGGTGCTCTTGCCGCAGCCCGAAGGTCCCACGAAGACCAGGAATTCCTTATCCTCAATGAAGATATTGAGGTCGTTGACGGCGATAACATCGCCAAAGTGCTTTGAAACATGCTCATAAGTTACGCTAGCCATCGAATGCTCCTTTACTGAGTGGGTATGGACTACTCTGTCATCAATTTTCGGTCAAAATCAGCCTTCCACGAAGGCTCGTGCGCTCCTGTGGGGCGGTTTTACGTCAGCACCACCCGCATTCCCAGTTCGCTGAGGTCCCAGAGCGCGGCGTTAGGGGCTTCTCTACCCGTGATGAGCATATCCACCTCATCCGCCGGCGCGATAGTGACGGCGCCGGTGCGCCCGATGCGCTCCGGCGGCAGCAGCACCATCATCTGCGCGCCAAGCCCGAAGAGCGCGCGCGCCAGGTTGGCATAGAGGCTTTGATCGTGCGTCAGGCCGCGCTCCGCGTCCAGCCCGCTGGCTTCGAGTACAACCCAATCCGCGCGCAGCTGCGGGAGCGCCTGCAGATCTCCATACAGCCCGAGGTCCGCTTCCACCTGCCCGCCTACCACGTGTACGGTGTGGTTGCCTCCGCGCGCCGCCGCCCAGGCTACCTGCAGCGAGTTGGTTACCAGCGTGAGCCGCTGATGTCCCATCAGAAACGGCACCATCTCGGCGGTGAGGGCGCCCGGACCCAGGAAAACTACTGCATCATCGGGGATGAAGCGTGCCGCTGTCTCGGCAATGCGGCATTCGATGCCGCTGGCGGGGCTGGATGCCGGTCCCTCGCGGCGTACCGCGCCGCCATGCACCCGGTGCAGGCGTCCCTCGCTTTCCAGCTGCGCCAGATCGCGGCGAATGGTCACCGGGTCCGCGTTCAAACTGGCGGCAAGCTCGCTCACCCGCACGCTGCCCGTTCGGCTCAGCGCTTCGAGAATCAAATTGCGGCGTTCTTCGCTTAACATGGTAATGGCTGGATTGTAAGGCGTTCTGCGTGCTTCAACACCCATCATCCTAGCACGGGATGCACGTTTTGTCAACGAATTGGGCGAAAACCGTGCAGAAACGTGCAATAGTGGGTATAAGTGAGAGCGCTTTCCGTGCCCGCCACCCCGAGCCGCCAATCCTGACGCATCTCCGGTGGGTTGCACCTGCACCCATCCCTTTGCCCATACACCAACCCCGCCCTCGCCTATCCTTCCCACTACGATCACACCCCTGGGTGCGACCCACTTCACACAACAAAACACCGGCAGCTCTCTCGAAGCCGCCGGTATCCCCTCACTACCTGAACCATCACCCTGAGCGCAGCGCAGCCGCAGGGTATAGGTACCCTCCATCCGCGTCATCTGCGTTGATCTGCGTCCCCATCTCTCCAGGCTCTGCAGTTAATCCCCCGTCACCTCGATGATCTCCGGCAGCGGCGTCAGCGGCAGCCCGTAGAACGCCTCTACCATCTGCCGGAACATCGGCGCGGCATACGAAGAACCCTCGCCGATGTTTTCCACGAGCACCACCATCGCCACCTCCGGCTTATCCGCCGGGAAATAGCCCGCAAACCAGGAATGCGGCTTGCCGGTCGGTCCCGGCGCTTCGGCGGTGCCCGTCTTCCCGGCGACGCTGATGCTCAGCCCCGCAAAACGGTGCGAGGCGGTGCCGTTCGATTGCGTCGTTACCGCCAGTAGCCCCTGTTGCAGGGTTGCCAGTGTGGCATCCGAGATCGGCAAACGCCCGTGGACGAGCGGTTGCGTGACCTGCTCCGGTTGACTCCCGCCTGCCTCCACGCGCTCGATCAGATACGGCTGATACAGCGTCCCCCCGTTGGCGACCGCTGCCAGCATCTCCGCAATCTGCAGCGGCGTCACCAGCAGAAAGCCCTGCCCGATGGAGAGATTCACCGTATCGCCCACCGTCCAGCTTTCCAGGTAAGTATCGAATTTCCACTGCGGAGTGGGCATCAATCCGGCGACTTCCGGAATCTCCACCAGGCCCGTGCGCTGCCCCAAACCGAAAGCCGCGCCGTAGCTCGGCAGCAGCGTGGGATCCTTGCTATCCAGCGCCACACCCACCTCGTAGAAGACCACATCGCACGATTCCACCAGGCCATCCAGCAGCGAGATATCTTCGTGCCCGGTCGCCAACCAGCACGCTTTGCGGTTGGCGACGCCCAGGCCATCCCAGTAGCCCAGGCAGTTGAAAGCGCTGCCCGTGTTGAACAGCCCCGTCTCCAGCGCTGCGGAGAGCGTCACGATTTTGAACACCGAAGCGCTGGGGTAGGTGCCCTGCGTGGCGCGATTGAGCAGCGGGCGGCGGTTATCGTTGAGCAGCGCCTGCCGTTGGATGGTTTCGGTGGGGCGCACGAAGATATTGTTATCGAAGGTGGGCGCGCTCGCCAGCACACGGAGTGCGCCCGTGTTGACATCCAGCGCGACGATGGCGCCGCTGTGCTCCGCCAGAATCTTCTCCGCTTGCACTTGCAGCGCGCGGTCGAGCGTGGCAGTCACCGCGCGTCCGCGCTCTGGGCGGCGCTCGACCAACCCCCGCGCATAGGCGCCCTCGGCATCCACCAGATACAGCCGCCCGCCATTCTTGCCCGCGAGGACGGTTTCGGCATACGCCTCCAGGCCGCTGATGCCCACCAGCGCATCATCGCGGTAGCCCTGCTGGCGATAAGCCTCTAATTGCTCTAGCGGGATGGCGGAGACCCAACCCACGGCGTGGGCGCCTGCCCCGTTCTCCGGATAGAAGCGCCCCGCGCGTTCCCGGCGTTCGACGCCGGGTGTGTTCAGCAGCCCATCATAAGCCAGGCTCTGTTCGCTCGTGATATCGGCGATAGCGATGTACCAGTTCCCCGGTTGGCCTGCGTATTTGGCTTGAATACGCTCCTGGGGCATAGCCAGCGCGATGGAGAGATTAGCCAGCAGCGTCGCCTCATTCTCGATCCGCTCCGGGACCACGCCCACGGTGACGATGGTGCTCAGCGCCGCCAGCGCCGCCTGGTCGCGGCCGTAGATGTTGGCGCGCGGCGGCACCTGATATTCCACCGCGAATTTATAGCCCCCCGCCAGATCGGGCCAAATCGCCTCGCGCCGCCAATCCACCCACCAGGCGTCGCTTTCCTTGATGAGATTGAGCCGGTTTTCGGCTCGCAGTTCCCCAAACAGCGCCGTCTCCCAGACTGCCGTGAAATCAATCCAGGCGGTCGTGTTCTCCAGCCCCAGCTGGTGCGGTTCCGTGCGCACGCGCAGCGCGGTCGCCGTGCTCTGCGCGCTGCGGTACGCCTGGCTGAAGTCCTCAGCGGCAAGTCCTGCGCGCAGTGAGGGCGCCAGCAGCTCGTACATTCTCGCCGTGTCGCCATTGCCCCAGGCATCCAGGAACGCCCGCCCTACGGATTCGGCGTCCGAAAAATCGGTGGGCGCCGGCGTGAGCGCCGCTTCTGTGCCCGTGGTTGGAGCGCTGGTGGGTACCGCCGGCGTGCCGGTGCATCCCAGAAGACAGAGCACGAACCATAATTGCAGCAGGCGGGTGATTTTCATAGTTGGTATCCTTCGCTAAGGCAGGCTTCCCCCCAGTCGGGTCCGGGGCAGGCATATCCAAAGCGCGCTCGACATAGTGCGGTGGCGTGCGCCTGTGGGGTGTGCCCGGCGCTCTCGGCGAGCAGCGCCAGCACCGCACACAGCGGCAATCCCACCACGTTGGCGTAACAATGTTCCAGCCGCGCCACCGGGCTGAAAGCGGCGTGTTGGATGGCATAGGCGCCCGCCTTATCGAAGGGGTCCCCCGTGCCGATATAGGCGGCGACTTCCGCATCGCTAGTCGCGCGCATCGTGACCACGGTGGTCACAATGCGCAGGCTCAGCCAGCTCGTGTGGGGATTCCAGAGCGCTACACCCGTGTGTACCGCATGGTCCTTCCCGCGCAGCGCCGTGAGCATGGACCAGGCCTCCGCGGCGTCGGCGGGCTTGCCCAGGGACATGCCCTCCAGCTCCACCACCGTATCGGCGGAGAGCACCAGGCTGTGCGCCCCGAAGCCGTTCCCGGCGCAGGCCTTGGCGCGCGCCAGTCGCAGCGCCAGCGCCGCGGGCGCCTCTTCAGGGAGCGGGTCCTCATTTACAGCCGCCTCCACTGCGCGGAACGGCAGCCCGAGCCACGCCAGCATCTCCCGCCGCCGCGGCGATTGCGAAGCCAGCACCAAGCGATCCAGGATTTCTTGCATGGGGATATTATAGCACAGCTGCAAAACGCCCTTTTTTCACCCCCCTCCGGCCATTCCCGCGCTCCTGCGCTTTTTTCGTCTGCAAAACAGTACCAAATTCCTATTGTAAGATTGTATGGATTAGGATAGAATAGCGTTAGGTTCGAAAAACAAACAGTTCATTCAAATCAGTAACAGATACTATTTAGGAGGTGTCATTATGTTGTACATGCCCCGTGAAGAAGGCCAAGGCCTGGTTGAGTACGCGTTGATTTTGGTGTTGATCGCCATCGTCGTGATCGTGATCCTGACTGTCCTGGGCACCCAGGTGAGCACAGTCTTCTCCCGGATCTCCGCCGGTCTCGGCACCAGCTAGTTATTCGGAGATTTGATAAGCAAGGCCCCGTTGCAAGACGGGGCTTTTGCTTATGTGAGTCTATCACGGGAGGAGGCGCTGCTTTGTGCGCTGATCCCGTTTAGGAACAGGTTCATTCTCCGTGGTATAAGCCCGTCGTGTAGGAGCCTATTGAATGGATGCCTTCGATCTGGCGCGAGCCTTTCTCCTCAAGTCGCAGTGTGCGGATGGCGGTTGGCCCTACCGGGGGGGGGGGAATTCTTCACCTGAGCCGACGTGCCATGCTTTGTTGTCGTTGGGGGCAGCAGAAGCTACAGCCCGTCAGCGTGGCATGGAATGGCTTGTGGGCAGACTGGAAGGCACGGGGGCTGTAGTGCTGGTGAACGATTCAGACCCGCATTGGACCACGTCGCTGGCGCTTTTCACGCTGGCTACACTCGGAGCTCCCTCGGCAGTGCGCGAGCGTTGCGCCGCGTTTTTGCTTTCTTGGGAGGGGGTTCACGCTGACCCCGATCCGGCGCTCCCCATGGATACCAGCCTGCGTGGTTGGCCCTGGACTTCTGGGGCGTTTACCTGGGTTGAGCCTACCTGCTATGCCCTTCTGGCGCTCAAACGTGCCGGTTATGCGGGGCACGAACGTGTGGCAGAGGGTGAACGGTTATTGCTGGACCGCATGTGCGATGGCGGCGGTTGGAACAACGGCAACCGTGAGATTCTGGGGCGGACCTTGCCGCCGATGACTTCAATTACGGCCTGGACCTTGTTGGCTCTGCAAGGCGCCGCCAAGGCGGAAGACGCTGTGGCGCAGGGTCTGGTGGTGCTTGAGCACGGGGCGGCGCATTATCCCTCCACGCTGACGCTGGCGCTGGCGACGCTCGCTTGCCATGTCCTGGGTCGCCCGGTCGAGACCTGGGCGCAGGCGTTGCAGGAGCGGCAATCTGAGGATGGCAGCTGGCGCGGGCAGGTCCATTTGACAGCCCTGTCACTGTTGGCGCTGCAAGTCGTTGAGGGGGTGGGCAATGCCTTCCAACTCTGAGCCGCGGCTCTCACGACGGGCATTTCTCAAGCTAGCCGCTGTAACTGCCGGGGGTGCACTTTTGGGCGGCGGAGGGCTGCGTGTCTTTAATCAGTTCCAGCAACCCGCTGCCTCTACTGTAGTCCTCAAGGTGGAGAGCTATACGCACGACCTGGTGGACCCGTTGCGCCGCGGGTTTGAAGCTTTCCCCGCATTCCTGACGCGTTGCCGGGGGGCGCGAGTGGTGCTCAAGCCTAATCTGGTCGAATACCATGCCGGGCGGCAGGTGAATACCCATCCCGTCTTTGTGGCTGCGGTGGTGGAAACACTGCGACATTTTGGGGCGCGCGAGGTCATTGTGGCTGAAGGCTCGGGTCACCAGCGTGATACCGAGCTGCTGTTTGAGTATTCGGGATTGGCGGACGCGTTACGGCAGTTAGATGCCCCCTTCGTAGATTTGAACCTCGATGACATCGCCCCGGTACCTCTGGCAGCGAACTATACGCAGCTTGGGCAGCTTTACCTGCCCGAGACGGTGTTGAATGCGGATTTGCTGATTTCCTTGCCCAAGCTCAAGACCCATAAATGGGCTGGGGTGACGCTTTCACTCAAGAACCTCTTTGGCGTAGTCCCGGGCGTGAAATATGGCTGGCCCAAAAACCTCTTACATTGGCGCGGCATTGATAACAGCATCTGGGATATTGCTCTGGCGGTGAAACCTGCCTTTGCCATTGTAGATGGCATTGAGGGCATGGAAGGCGATGGTCCCATTTACGGGGATACGGTGCATGCGGGGGTTCTGGTGCTGGGTGATAACCTGCCGGCGGTAGATGCGACAGCTGCGCGCGTCATGGGCGTCTATCCCGAACATGTCCCGCACCTGATGGGCATGCGTCGCCATGGTGGGACGGTCGAAGCCACACGCATTCGGCAATTGGGAGAATCCATCCAGGCGGTGCAGCAGGATTTCGCGGTTTTGCCGCATTGGGCGCCGATCAAAGATCCACCGCACTGGTTGCGGCGGCTGTTTTTGGTAGGATAATACCTTGCGGGTTATTGCAAGAGCTGGCTGTCTGGCGACCGGGTGAGCCTCGGTATTCCCTTTAAGAGAATTCTCTTCTCTTCCTTTGCTGGTCGTTTTCTATCCATGGCGCTTCGCCACGTATTCTATTGGAACGGGGGATAGGTTTGAGCGGCGTTGTTGGTGAGGTACATACCTCTTGGCGGGAGAGTCGTTTCTGGGCCTGGCGTATCGTTGGCATGTGGATGGTCGTGCGTGTGCTGACAAGCCTCTGGGCGGCAGCGGTGTCCACCCTTCGTCCCTTGACCGCCATAGAGCGTGCAATTCCCCTTTGGCCCCCCTCTCTACCCCTGGAACAATGGCTTTACAGGCTTCTTTTGGCTCCCTGGGAGCGCTGGGATGTGGTATGGTATGCACGAATCGTTGAATTTGGTTATCGCGCTTATGACGGTACGGCGCAGTTTCACCCCCTGTATCCCTGGTCGGCACTACCTCTCGCCCGCCTCGCCGGGCAATCGCTCTTGGCTTTGTTCGTCGTCAGTTCCTTGGCTGGATTGGGATCCGCTTGGCTGCTGTTCCGTTTGGCTGAGCTGGAGTTGGGAGGTTCCCCGCAGGCACGCGCGGCGGCGCTGCTCTATTTGGCTTGCCCCATGGCCTTTGTTCTATTTGTGCCTTATTCAGAAGCGCTGTTTTTGTTGCTATCTATAGCATGTTTCTGGTTTCTGCGTCGCCGTGTGTGGTGGGCTGCAGGGCTTGCCGGCGGGTTGGCTGCGCTCACGCGCCAACAGGGTGTTCTGCTCTTATTGCCTGCGACTATCGAGTTGTGGGATGCCTATCGGCATGAGGATTCAGGGTTGTTGCGAAATTGGAAGGCCTGGGTAGGCTTGAGTCTGATCCCCTCCGGGCTGTTGCTCTGGCTAATCTACCGTGCCGCATTTTTAAGCGACCTGAACCTGGATGTTCACAATTTCCATGAATTGATTTACTCGTTCTTGATCTCCTCTAGCGCTGTTGAAGTGGTATCTACGCAGACTTTTATGTGGCCCTGGCAGGCGCTGGCGCTGGCGTTGATGCGCTTGTGGCAGGCGCCGGATCTTGATCTGATCGTGAATCTAGTATTGAGCCTGGGCTTTCTGCTTGCCGTAGTTTTTTCCTGGCGCCGCCTGCGCCTTTCGCATCGTCTTTATGTTTTGACGATTACGTTAATCAGCTTCAGCTATCACACCGGTATGACACATCCGTATATGGGTTTGCCACGGCACTTATTCCTGGCATTCCCAGTCTTTATTGGATTGGCGCCCTTGATTCGACATCCATGGCAACGCCTGGCAATTGCGGGAAGTGGTTTTGCGGGCATTCTGTTTTTAACTTTCTTGTTCGGGTTGCAAGGATGGGTGCCTTGAGGTAGATTTGGGCTAATCCTAACTATTACTACACAGACTCTATGCCATACAAGGATAACAAATATGAGTGATTTCACTCTCTCTTTGCCTCTTGAGGACTTCATTCGCCGTGTGTTTATTGATCCTAAGCCACCCCTTCTCTGGTTACGGCGTTTATTGATTGCATCGGTTTTGCTCGGTGGTTTGGCCGGGCTCGTTTTTTCTGCTCAATCTCTTGTTTCGCCTTATGTTTACATGAAGGATTTCATCCAGGAGTATTTGCTTGCCAGGGCGGTGTTGGCTAGGGAGAACCCTTATCTATATTCGTCGGTCTTGGCTGCTAAGTATATCGGCCATCTTCCCAATCCGATATATCCTCATCCAACCCCTCATCCACCAGCTGTGATTCTACTGGCTCTACCCTTGGGCTTGCTGGACTATCAACTCGCAGCCGCAATATGGTTTGTTTTGGAGCTGCTGATACTCGTCATCGTATGTGCCTTGTTGTTAAACACGTTAAAACTATCGATTCGCATCCAGTCGATAGCGGTGGTGTTTTCTATTCTTATGATGTGGAGTCCGTTTCTAGAAGACTTGCTCTATGGCCAACTGACCCTGCTGCTGCTTCTTTTTTTGACGTTACTGTGGCGTGCATTGCGTTCCAATAATGAACTTCAGGCTGGTATTTGCTTGGGTGCGTTGCTGTCTTTCAAGTTGATGGGTTGGCCCTTTGCTTTGTTGTGGATATTTCAGCGAAAGTGGCGTACTCTGGGCGCAACTCTGTTTACGGTTGCTGGTGCCCATATCTTGACGGTTCTGTTGATGGGATGGCGTCCAGTTGTTGACTATTACTTCAGGGTTGGTGGAGAAGTCGCGCCGCTTTATAGGTCACATGTGGGAAATTTCTCCTTGTGGACTGTGGGATGGCGACTGTTTGATGGTACTGGATCGCCAGTGCTTGCCAACCCTACCACGGCGCCCCCTCTGATTTCTGCTCCTTCGTTGGCGCCTCTTATCTCTTTGTTATTACCCGTGTTGATTACTGTGGTTGCGCTGATTTCGGTATTGCGATTCCATGATATTGAGGGCGAATTTGCTTTCTTGATATGTGTCAGTGTGCTCGTTAACCCTGTAGCTTGGAATCATTACCTCATGTTGGCTCTTATTTCACTCGTTGTTGCTGCTCGGCGACTGCGTCAAGTAAACTTCCCTCTCCACGCCACTTTGATTTTCTTGTTGATTTGTCTGTTGATGTGGATTCCTCGGGTTTCTCTGCACGACTGGATATCAACTCTGGGGTTGCGATTTGGAGGAACAGCCGAGCAGGTTCCATTCGCAATCGGGATGTTAAGTTTTCTGCCTGCTGTGGCTGTTCTTGCGCTGGCAACTTTTCTCTGGTGGCTACACTTGCCGCAGCAATCTAAGAAAACTATGGCGACAAAATAAACCAGACCTTATCTGCTTGCCCTGGTTCAGGGCTAGACCAAAAAAAATCGCCACGGTAATCAAGCTATTTGGCTTTGCATAAGTTGTGCCTAGCGCCTATCTAACCAAGATTGCCACTGCGGTTTTTTCTTGGGGGGGGCTTCGGGCAGAACCCTATCGCCAAAATCACCTTTTTTTCTGCACTCTGTAGGTGCGCCTGAGGTTGTTGGCTTCATTTTGAACTGTACCTGTCGAATGTGAAAAATTGGGATCATCGAGGAAAAGTGTTATAATTGATTGCGATCATCCTGCGGTATCTACCGTATATCGGTAACTGTTGCGTAACGCGAAGAATTGATCGCGCTACTCCTTTTGTAACAATATTTTCAGAATAGTGTAGTTACCCAGGGGCGATTGTTATCGTCTGGGCAAATAGGAATCTCCGATAATTGAGGTGAAAATGATAGTATTGAGCGGAATTTGTACCTCATTCTCTGGATTTTCATCCTTTCCTCTATATCTAGATCCGGGTTCAGGGAGCTATCTGATCCAACTTCTGTTAGCTGCCGTATTAGGGGGCGCCTTTATGGTTAAGGTATTTTGGCAGAGAATTAGGGACTTTTTCTCAAAGTCGGGCAAGAGGAAACCTGAGGACCCAACGGTGTAATTCTCTGTTTACTGTATGGGCAGTTAGTGTTGTGGTTTGTTAGCCCTTTTTCTCCTCGGGATTCCTGGGATAAAACCTTAGAAAATCTGGGGAGTGCTGTCTTTTCAAGGATGATGGATGACCATAGAGCATACTTTGATTGCTGGCTCTTTTCGTGACCCGGCAGGTTTTCTGTTTACGCACGAGGGAGTGGTTTATCGCCAAGTGAACCGTTGGGGACAAGCCGACTATGATAAGTTGATGACATCTGGGCTGTACACGACCTTGACCGATGCGGGATTGCTGATCTCGCATGAGGAGGTTGACTTGCCCTCCCCGCGTCCGGAGTTGGCATATTGTATCTTGCGTCCATTACAGCTCCCGTTCATTTCATATCCTTATGAATGGTGTTTTAGTCAGTTGCAGGACGCTGCATTGACTACCCTGCGAATTCAGAAATATGCGCTTGATTTTGGCATGTCTTTGAAAGATAGTAGCGCCTATAATATTCAATTCCATCGGGGACGCCCGGTATTGATAGACACACTCTCTTTTGAATCTTATGAAGAGGGAAAGCCTTGGGTTGCCTATCGACAGTTCTGCCAGCATTTTTTGGCTCCACTTGCGCTCATGGCTTTGCGTGATGTGCGCCTGAATCAACTGCTCCGCGTATATATTGATGGCTTGCCCCTTGATTTGACTGCAGGTCTGCTTCCCTGGACCGCACGCCTCCAATTGGGGCTCTTTTTTCATATTTACATGCATTCGCGCTCTCAAAAGCGTTATGCTGATGCTACGTTCGTTCCAGAACGTGCCCTAGGGCGAATGAGCCGAATTGGGCTTTTGGGGTTGCTGGATAGTTTGGAGACGGCGGTGAAACGGTTGCACTGGAATGCTGGCGCAACCGAATGGGGCGACTATTACGATAAGACTAACTACACTGCGGCAGCCCATGAACACAAAAAGGCATTGATCTCTGCGTGGCTGGAAGAAATCGGATCGCTAAGCGTTTGGGACTTGGGCGCGAATATCGGCGTCTTCAGCCGTTTGGCGAGCACACGGGGCATTCCGACCGTGGCTTTTGATGTGGACCCTGGCGCGGTGGAGCAGGCCTACCGTGCCGTGCGGGATGAACGAGATCCGAATTTGTTGCCTTTGATTCTGGATATCACTAACCCGAGCCCGGCACTGGGATGGCAGAATCGAGAACGCTTCAGTTGGCTGGAACGCGGTCCAGTGGATGCGATCTTAGCCCTGGCGCTTGTTCATCATCTCGCCCTAGCTAATAATGTCCCCTTGCTTCAACTTGCGGAGTTTTTCTGTAACCTGGGCGAGTGGCTGGTGCTAGAATTCATCCCTAAGGAAGATTCTCAGGCGCAGAGATTATTGGCGACACGAGAAGATATCTTTCCCGATTACACACAGGCGGAATTGGAGCGAGCCTTCGGCGCTCATTTTGTCCTCGTGGAGTCACAGCCTATCCAGAATTCGCGACGGCGTCTATACCTGTTCAGGCGAAAGAGTTCCGTATGAAGCGTTACCCGCTCCTTTATCCATTCCTATTTGCCGCGAATTTCGTCTTGACTACAACGGCGACGAACCTGGCGCAGATGCCATTAGGTTTTGTGTTCAGGCCTCTTGTGGTTGTCCTTAGCCTCACCATGTTGCTTTTATTGGGGTTGTGTAAGTGGTTGCATGACTATAATCGCGCTTCATGGTTGGCTTTTCTCGTGCTGCTAGGCTTGTTGTATTTCCAGCCTTTCCATACTTTGACTTCCTGGGCTTTCTTGCATGGTTTTAGTCTTGAGAGATATTTGCTGTCCTTCACGTTTTGGGCTGCTTTGCTTATATTTCTGGGCACTTCGGCGGTGTGGCACCGCCTTGCTCCATATGCCTGGCAGTTGACCTCTCTTTTGAACATCATTGCAGTGGCTATCCTTGTTGTCCCAGTCTTTGGTATACTCCAATTCGCCCTGAATGATACTGCCAGTTATCGCTATCAAAGCCCGCAATTTCACCAGATTCAATTACAAACAACTTTAGAGAATCCTCCTGATATCTACTATATCGTCCTTGATGGCTATGCTCGGGACGATGTGTTGTCTGCGCTATATGGTTACGATAATCAGGCATTGTTGGAAGGTCTCGCACGACGTGGTTTCTTTGTGGCTTCAGGAGCCCAGAGTAACTACATGCATACATTTCTCTCTGTTGCGGCGACGCTCAACTTCAATTACTTGGAAGAGATTGCCCAGCCTTTGGTGAATTCTTCTGCGCGCGTGCCGCTTCTGGGCTTGATCGAGCACAGTCGCAGCCGCGTGTCGCTGGAGAATGCAGGTTATCGCTCGGTTGCTCTTTCGAGCGGATTGATTTTCACTGAGATTGATTCTGCTGATGATTATCTATCCCCTCATCCTTCTCCACTCAATGAGTTAGAGGGTCTTTTGCTTTCCAAAACACTGCTGTATCTTCCATTCGGGATTACGGGGCAGGAAGCCTATCTCCCCAGCTATCGTGCTCACCAAGAACGCATTTTATATGCTTTTGATGCACTTTCTCAAATGCCCGCCGTGGTTGGGCCCAAGTTTGTGTTTGCACATATCATTGCGCCTCATCCGCCCTTCGTGTTTGATCGTGCTGGGAATGCTATTCAACCAGATCGAACCTATTTCCTGGGTGATGCTGACGGCTATCAAGGCAGCACCGCAGAGTATCTCCAGCAATATGTGGACGAACTGATTTTCATCAACACGCTGCTACAGAAGACGCTAGATAAAATTATGGAAAACTCGGCGACGCTACCGATCATCATCATACAAGCCGATCATGGTCCCGGAGCTTATCTGCGATGGGATTCGGCTGAAGAGTCATGTTTGTGGGAACGTTTCTCCATTTTCAGTGCCTATTATTTGCCCGGTGATGCCTCTGAGCGTCTTTATGCGACCATCACTCCGGTGAATTCTTTCCGTGTTATCTTTGATGCATATTTCGACGCAGAGTTGGGTTTGCTCCCAGATCGCAGCTACTTCTCTTCGTGGAGCAAACCTTATGCTTTTCAGGATGTTACCGAATCTAGTCGCCTGCCATGCACTTTGCCTTAAGTATGTCAGAACGCGTTGCGATTGGGAGCCATTATCAGGATATCTGAAGCGTTTGGCTCTGCCCTACATGCTTTTCCATTTGGATCGTCTCCCATTATCAAAGGGGTCGCTATGTCAACCCACAGCGCTAAGGAATCTGCCAGACTGCAGAAAGCGTTGTCCTGGCTCAATGTCGGCATCTTCATCAGTTACATCGGCCTCTGGCTTATTGCCGCTTTCCAGGGGCTGCTCTGGCGCGCTGACTTCACCGCCTTTTACACCGCTGGGCTGATGGTGCGTTCAGGGGCTGCGGCACAGTTGTATGATTATGTCCTGCAAACCAGTTACCAGCAGCAGCTATTGCAGGGGCGTAGTTTTCTGGGTGGGTTATTGCCCTACAATTATCCTCCGCATCTGGCGCTGCTGATGGCGCCATTTTCCTTTGTTCCTCTACCGGTCGCTTTTGGTCTCTGGACGTTGCTGCAAATTGTGCTTCTGCTATGGCTCGTGCACTCCCTGCGTCGCATTGCCATTGATTGGCGTGTTGTTGAACGCCGGGCTTTGATTTTTGCTGTGTTGGCATTGCCCATGCTTTTGCGGACCTTTCTTCTGGGCGCACTCTCGTTATTTGCGACCGTCATGTTTCTGCGTTTCTATCTGGCTTTAAAGACCGGTCATCACGAACAGGGTGGGCTGTGGCTGGCGCTGGTTAGCGTCAAACCGCAGTTATTGCCTGTGCCAGCCTTGATGCTGCTTGTGGGGCGCCACTGGCGGGTTCTGTTAGCGGCAGCGGCGGTTGGATTGCTGATTGTATCCGTGGTTGGTTTGGGGGTGGGGTGGTTGCGTTGGGGGGAATTTGCCGCCGTCCTTAGTCGTTCTGCCAGTGCGGGAAATACGTTGGGTATCTATCCGGAAACCATGTACAATCTCAAAGGTTCATTGGTATCACTGTTCCCTGGTTGGCCCGAATCAACTATCAACCGTATCGCCTGGGGTGCCTTTCTTGTATCCTTGCTTTGCGTGGCGGGGCTTTGGCGGAGAGGGCTTCATCCGCAGTCTCCGGAGTTCGAGCTCCGCCTGGCTATCACATTCCTGTTGGGGATGCTGTTTGCCCCTCATTTCAACCCACAGGATGGCTTGCTGTTGGTGTTGCCGGCACTGTGGGTTTATATTTACCTGCGCCAGCAAGTGCGCGCCAGGGACGTATTTGGTATCCTGATGCTCTTGGCTCCAGCAGTCTTTCTGATTTCTGAATTCACCATCGGCGGCGCCATGGGCGTTCGCATGCCCACGCTGGCAATGGCACTCTTATTGATTTGGTCGTGTGTGTCACTGTGGCAAACAAAAGCGCGAGTAATTTTATGAATTGGTCCGAAATCCGAAGCTCCCATTATTATCGCATCGTCCTGATAATTATGGCGCTGTTGGCGTTGGCGCTGCTATTCTATCTGGGGTCAAGGCGTTTTCTCGACCCTCAAATCCTCTATTTTGACGATTTCATTGAATACTGGACAGCGGGGCGGTTGAATCTCACGCAGGGCAATCCCTATAACCCTATACAAATCGAAGCTTTGCAGGTGCAGCTTGGTCGTCTGGAATGGGTCCCTTTGATGATGTGGAACCCACCCTGGACGCTGGCTTTGGTTATGCCCTTTGCCTTACTGGATTACGCGATAGGGCGTATGGCATGGTTGTTGTTATCTCTAGCGATACTGTGCTTTGTTGCTGATTGGCTTTGGCGCTTCTACGGAGGTGCGCCGGAGCGGCGGTGGGTGGCATGGGTGATTGCCTGCACTTTTGGTCCAGCGCTTCAGGTATTGAAATTTGGGCAGATTGCCCCCTTGATGTTGTTGGGGCTAACGCTGTTTTTGAGTCTCACCGAACGAGACCGCTGGTTTGGCGCGGGCATGGCGGCAGCATTGTGGTTGATCAAGCCACAACTCCTGTATTTGGTCGGGCTTGTGTTGGTGTTCTGGATCATACAGCAGCGCCGGTATGCCCTCCTTCTCGGCGGGGCGCTGGCGCTTGGCGCTGCTTTGGCAATAGCCTGGGTGAGCAACCCCAGCGTCCTTCAGCAATACCTCGTCGCAGTTCTCGCATATCCGCCATCGGAATGGGTCTCCCCCACATTGGGCAGTATTCTACGTCAGGCATTTGGCTCGGAGCATTTCTGGCTGCAATTCGTCCCCATGGTTTTCGGCGGTTCTTGGGGCATCTGGTATTGGCTGCGCCATGGGGCTGCCTGGCGCTGGCGTGAGCACCTACCCCTGCTTGTTCTCGTTTCGATGGCTACTTCAGCATACGGTTGGAATTTCGATCAAGTGATTTCTTTATTGGCTTTGTTTCCCGCTGTTATGTCGCTGCTACGGGCATGTTCGTCGTGGAAGAAATGGCTTTTCCTGAGCCTCTATCTGGTGGCAAATGCCTTGATCATTTTCACGAGCTTTGAACAGAGCTGGTATTGGTGGGTAGCGCCTGGCTTCTTGTGTTGGTGGTTGGCCATACGCTACGCTTTCCCACAGGTCACAGCATTGTCGGGACTACTGGCTAGAAAGGAGTGCTTATGAAGCGTTTGCCGTCGGCGTTCCGCCTGCCCCTTGACCTCCTTTGGCCCATCGTCATCCTCGCCGGCTTCGGCGTCTACGTTTCCCTGATGCCGCAGCCCCCCAACGATTTCTGGTGGCATCTCAAAATCGGCGAGCTGCTTGCCCGCACGGGGCGCGTCCCTGCAACCAACCTCTTCGCCTGGACGCTGCCTGCTGATGCGCCCTTCTTCTACGGCGCATGGCTTGGGGAGCTGCTCCTCTACGTGCTCTACCGTTGGGGCGGCGTGGCGCTCACGCTCTGCGCCAGGACCGTCCTGGCGCTGCTCACCTTCTGGCTGATGGCAACCGCGGCCCAGCGGCGCAGCGGTTCGTGGCGTATTGCGGCGCTAGTGCTGGCTTTGGGCGCGGTAATGACGTTCAACAACCTCATCGTGCGCCCGCAAATCTGGTCCTGGTTGCCTTTCATGGCTTTCCTCTTGCTTCTCAGCGCCTTTGCTGCCGGGCGGCTTTCCTGGCGTTGGCTCCTGGTCTTGCCGTTGGTGATGGTGTTCTGGGTCAATGCCCACGGCGCCTTCATCCTGGGACTGGTTCTCCTGGGCATTTTCGGGGTTGGCGAGGGAATCCGCCGCCTGCTCGGTCGCGCTGATGCGCGTTCCTGGAAGGAGCTGGGAGGGCTGGCGCTCAGCGGCGGGCTTTCGGCTTTGGCGACGCTGGTCAACCCCCGCGGCTTCGATATCGTGCGCTACGTCATCGGCTTGATGACCGACCCGCCTAGCCAGAACCTGATCGTCGAGTGGCAATCCCCTACACCCACCGGAATCGCCAACACCGCATTTTACCTCAGCCTGCTCGTCCTCTTGCTCGTATTGACCTATTCGCGCTATCGCCCCACATTTACCGAGGCTCTGTTGCTGGGAGCTTTCCTGTGGTTGGCGTGGAGTGGGCAGCGCTACGTGGTGTGGTTTGCCCTGGTTGCCATGCCGCTGCTCGCGCAGGCTATCGCTGGATTGAATTTGCGGCTACGGATGGCGCCGGGGCAACGCAACTGGCTCAATTCGATCCTGGCGTTGTTGCTCTTCGTGCCGGTGCTGCTCATGCAACCGTGGTTTGTGGAAGCCCTACCGCTGCCGGAGACCTATTGGGCGCAGGTTTTGCGTGGCTCGGAGGCGGGTCCCCTTGTGGATACCAATACGCCGGTCGAGGCTGTGGCTTACCTGCGCGAACACCCGGGCGGGCATCTCTTCAACGAGATGGGCTACGGCAGCTACCTCATCTGGGCTTTTCCCGAGCAGGGCGTCTTCATTGACCCGCGGGTCGAGCTCTACCCCTATGAGCGGTGGATGGATTACATTCGCATCGGGCAGGGGACCCGCTCGCTCGCGCTCTTGGAACAGTACGGCGTGGACCGGGTATTGCTGGATGTGAAGCTCCAGAAGGAGTTGGTACGTGTATTGGAGGCCGCGCCAGAATGGCGGCAGGAATACGCCGATGATTATGCCCAGGTCTGGCTCAAAGCGCCTTAGCGATTTCTGAGTGGCACGTCTGGGCTTTACTTCCCTGTCACAAAGAGTGCACTTGTCGCGTCGTTATAGATTTCCCGCCACTCCCTCGATTCCCGCACCGCCGCCGCCAACCCCGCCTGCTCACTTGAGCTGAGCATCAGCGTCTGTATTCCGTACTTCTCCAGCCCCGCCTCCCACCCCGGCGCCGCTGCGGAGATACGGATGTAATCCATCCACACCTCCTCCGTGAACAGCTCAATCCGCCCATCCACAAACGTTGGATACTCAGGCGCGGCCCAAATCAAATAGCTCCCGAACGACATCGCGTGAAAGAGCGGTCCCTCGGGGCGCTCGCGCAGCAGCACTTCCGTTGCCGCGACCGGCGTCTCCGCCGCAATCAGCCCTGCCTTCTCCGGCGCCAGGGGCCACAGCCCCTTGAACCATGGCAGCGAGAACACCGCCCCCAACAGCAGCAGCCCCACCAGCACCGCGTTCAGTATGTTGGCCATTCCGGATTGTGGTGCGGGAATTGCCACCCCCATATCTTGAGGCGTCCTCTCCCCCTCACCCCCTCTCCCACTCTCCCACTCACTCCCTCGCTCCCTCACCCACTCACCTATCGCGTTCAGATGTCTTGCCAGCACCGGCGCCAGCGTCAGGCCGAACCAGAGAATGCCGCGCGAGGTTTTTATCCCGAGCGCTCCAAAGAACAGGAAGGTGAGCAGTTCCGCAGGGGTGGGGCGCTTGGGCGAAAGCGCCAACACCGCGGCGCTGAACAACAAGCCGCCGAAGAACAATTGCCCGCCCAGCGTCGCCAGGGTCGGCGGCGCCCACTCCGTCACCAGGCTTTGGATGATGGCATTCCCCGACATGCCGCTGACGTAGGCGAAAGTCCCCAACCCGCGTGGGCTGAGGGCGCAGGCTGCCAGCGAGAGCACCAACACCAACCCCGGGGTCTTGAAAGCGTGCCACAGCGTTGACCATTGGAGACCGGCATTTTGTAGCGCTTTCCACCCCTCATCCACCCCCCAAAGGCCGATGAGCAACAACCCGAGTGGGAAAGTCCCGTGGCTGTTCACCCACAGCGTCATGCCCAGCGGAAACACGGCAAGCCAGCCCCGCCGGTGCGTCCGCCGGTATTCGTGGATCGCCAGCAGGAACAACGCCGCGATGGCGAATGTCACCGCTTGCGGGCGCACATTCCAATCGTTGAATCCTAACGCCGCGGCGAAAAGCGTCCCGCCCGCGGCGGTGCGCCAGCTGCCGGAAATGCGCCGTCCCAACCATAGCAGCAGCGCATAGGCCGCGGCGATGATCAGCCCGTGGATGAAAACGGTGAACGCCGGTCCGCCCAGGCGATAGACCAGGTACATCGCTACTTCCATGAGCCAGAAGGCTTGATAAGAAGGGTAGGGCGTGCCCGCCATCGTAAAGGAGAGGGTATCCACTTGCGGTATTCGCCCCGTAGCGAGAATCTCGCGGCCTACCGCCATATGCCACCAGAAATCGTGTGGGCGGATGGGATGTGTGTTGACGAAGACGAAGACCCCCACCAGCACGGTAAGCGCCCACAAGTGCTCGATCTTGATTGAGTTCAGGATTTCCCTTGGTCGGGGTATTCGAAGCGGTGCCTTCATTTTCTTCATTCTTGAGTGGATTCCAAAACGCGAGTATAATCTGCTTGTGATAATTCGAATGAACGCCCTTAGATATCTGGGCTTGCTATCATGATGGTTGCGTTGTTTCCATTCTTGCCATTATAGCACCTTATAACAGAAAGCGAGCATCAATGCACATGGAACCGAACCAGGTGACGATTGTGATTCCCACTTACAATGAGGCCGACAATATCGGGCTTATGACCACGGCGCTATTCGATCTGGATATCCCTGAATTGCAGATTCTGGTGGTGGATGATGCCTCTCCCGATGGTACCGGGGATCTTGCGGACGATCTGGTCAGGCAATACCCCGGGCGCTTTTCCGTCTGTCACCGCACCGGACCTCGCGGTTTGGGCTGGGCTTATGTGGAAGGTTTTCGCC
Source organism: Anaerolineae bacterium (assembly GCA_026645815.1). Taxonomy (GTDB): domain Bacteria; phylum Chloroflexota; class Anaerolineae; order B4-G1; family SLSP01; genus JAAZNO01. The sequence goes on from JAPKMR010000046.1 coordinate 25,289, forward strand.
GGGCTTTGGAGCAAGGAGCTGCAACCATCATCCAGATGGATTGCGATTTCTCGCACCCTCCGCGCTATATTCCCCAATTTCTGGAAGCAATTCGTGAATATGATGTGGTGGTGGGATCGCGTTATGTTCCCGGTGCGGAGATTGATGCGCAGTGGGAATTCCAACGCCGTTTGCTTTCCTTTTGGGCAAACAGTATCTATACCCGTTTAATTCTCGGTTGTAAGGTGCGGGATTTGACAGCAGGCTTCAAATGCTGGCGGCGTGAGACTTTGCTGGGAATTGATCTCACGCGAATACGCTCGCAGGGTTACGCTTTCCAGGTAGAGATGGCTTATCTGACCGAGCGCCTTGGCTATCGCGTTGTGGAGCTCCCCATCTACTTTGAGGAGCGCCGTCTGGGGCAGTCAAAGATGCGGGTTAGCGTCAAGCTCGAAGCCGCCTTACGTGTCTGGGAGTTGCGCTGGCGCTATCGCGGCTTGCGCCCTTCTCATCGCCATGTGTCACCGAGCGCCGAGGGGGAAAAGCTGGATCGCGCCTGAGCCATCCCACAGGAGGGATTCTGTCATGCTCAAATACCTCGCCCCCTGGCTCACCCCGCGCCGGTTGCGCTATGCCTGGCTTACCGCCGGCATCCTCTGGGCCGCCTGGTTGCTCAGCGTCGCGCTGGGACCCGGGAATCTGGACCTGGCGGGCCAACCGGTCGGCACGGATTACCTGCAGTTCTACGCCGCCGGTCGCACGCTCGCCCGCGGCGCAAGCCCCCAGCTCTACGATATGGCTTACCAATCCGCCCTGGAGCAGGAGATTATTGGTCCGGGCTTGACCTCCTACCATGCCTTCATCACGCCGCCCTTTCTGGCGGTGCTCTTTGTGCCCCTGGCGGCATTGCCCTATGGCTGGAGTTTCGTCATCTGGAGTGCGCTCGGGCTGCTCTGTCTGTGGTTCAGCTTGCGCCTGCTCGGCGTTGCCGCGCCGGGTCGCGCCTGCTTGTGGGCGTTGACCTTCTTTCCGGTCTTCGCGGTCATCAGTTTTGGGCAGAACGCGCTTCTGAGCCTGCTGCTGTTCAGCGCCACCTATCGCCTGTGGCGCGATGACCGTCCTTTTCTCGCGGGCCTGTTGTGCAGCCTCACGCTCTACAAGCCACAGCTGTGCCTGGGCGTCGCCGTACTGTGGCTGTTGGCTTGGCGCCGTGATTGGCGCGCCCTGATGGGCCTGGGGGTGGGGGGCGCTGTGCTCGCCGGTTTGTGCTTCGGGCTGCTGCCCGAGGCGAGTCAGGCTTACCTGGAATTCGCCCGCACGGTCTTGCCCGATCTTCCCACCTGGCAGGACTTCCCCCTCTGGCATCTCCACACGGTGCGGGGCTTCTGGCGCCTGTTGTTGCCCATGTGGCCCCGCCTGGGGGATGGATTGACCTTGCTTGCCGGCGGGATTGGCTTGTGGGCCTTCATCCGGTGGGAACGCCGCTTCCGCGCAAGCCCACGCCTCATGTTTGCCGCCGCTACCGCGCTCACGCTGTGGCTCACACCGCACGCCATGATTTACGATTGGGCGCTCTGGTTGATTCCCGCGCTCCTTCTCTGGGAAGCGCTGCCGCAGTACCGGGACCGCTGGCGTGTGTTCTTCGCGTTGTTGTGGCTGGCAGCCCTGCTCAGCGGTCCGCTAACCGTGACTCAGCTGCGCGTGTTGCCCTTTGCCCTTCAACTTAGCGTGCCCATCCTGGCGCTCGTGCTGTACCGCTTAGGGTCCTGGGGCTTGCGGGGTGATTTGGTAGCGCCGCATCAGTCTTAAAATGGTAAGAAAACAACCTTTTTACGGTCATAATGTCATTTGACGTTAGAATATAGTACTTTTTTCCTATTGTCTTTACCCACTTCGATGCTACAATAAGTTTGAGGATGGTTAAGAGTTCCGCCCCTCTTGGCCATACTTGGGTTTTGTCGGTTACCCTCCTTTCGTAGAAGCGCGCCCGCTTGTCGGGCGCGCTTCTGCGTTCCGGCGCTCGCAACAGCAGCACGCCCACAAAAACGCGATCTACCTCCCCTCGCTCCCAAAAACTGAACGTCTCTCGTTTGCCCCAAAGCGAGACCCGCTCCCTGTGGCTCCAAAACCAGATCGCCTCCCGTGTACCAGAATCCCGACTTCCTCTTTCTGAATTGCAGCTCTCATAGTGGGCATTCGTAGCAGTTCGGCGGGCTTCTGCGTACCCTATGAGGCTCGCCGTGTGAGTTGGTTGCTGCGTCAACCCCGGGCGAATGCCTTGCTTGCGCTTCAGGTGCAACGCAAGCGGTATAGCGCGATTTCGGTCAGCGACCTGCTACGAAATCCATAGTGCAACGAATTCCAGAACCAACTCCACGGTGCAATCAAGCAAAAAACGCCCCCTTCCTCCGGTGGGGGAAGGGGGTTGGGGGGATGGGGGTAGAACGCTCTCTAGAAAAAATACACCAGCAGGCGGTCGCAGCCATCGCAGTAGGCTTCCTCGCCTGCGCGGGCAGCCTCGCGCGGATGTGCGCTGACGCCGATCCCACAGAGGGCGCAGGTATCATCATCCCGCAGCTGCGCCACGGAGATGCCCCCCAGACGCGGCTGCAAGTAGTCATAGGATTCCAGAATCACGGGCGGAATCTCCTGCCGCACCTGCACGGCCTCGGCGCTCAGCGCCTGGCTGCGGGCGATGAGCGTGTCACGCTCGCTCGTCAGCGCCGCCTGTGATTTCTGCAATTCGGCTTCGGCTTCACGCCGGACGGTCTCGGCCGCTTCGGCGATTGCCGTGGCTTCCTCTTGCGCCATCATGGCTTCGAGCAGGGCATCCTCCAGCTCGGCTTTGTGTTGCCGCAGCGATTTCACCTTGGCTTGCAGGTCCTGAAGTTCCCGTGCATTGTGTACCGATCCGCCGTAGAGCTGGCTCTCTTTCTGCTGGCGCTCCGTCTCCACCCGCTGCAGCTCGAATTCCAAATCTTTCTGCGCTTTGCGGGCGGCAGCTGCGGCGCGTTCGGTGGTCTTTGCCTGCGCCTGTGCCTCGCGGAGGGTATGGTCGTCTTTTAGCGCGTCCTCAATCTCGCTCAACAGCCGCTTGATCGCCGTGAGGGTCGTATCAATCTCCTGTAGCCGAAAGACCGCTGTGTTCCATGCCATTGTCGTCCTCCTGTGGGACTCGAACTCGCCTTAAGTGAAGGGTCTCCCGTACTCCGCAGCGCAAGCACGGCGGCATCAACGTCTAAATTCGTTAATCCTGCAAATCCTGTTAATCCTGTCCAAAGTCTGTCTCTGTGGATTCGGCTTGCCGCTTCGCCAATAGCCGCCGCGTGACCAAAAACGCCACGCCCCCCACAATGAACACCAGCGAGAACACCTGCGCCGCTGCCAGTGCGCCGAGCGTCCACGCATCCGGGCGCAGCATCTCGGTGAAGAAGCGGATGATCGCATAGCCGATGAGATAGGCTACCAGCAGGTCGCCTGGATGCAGTTTATCGTAACGCTTCACCGCAACCAGGAAGAGCACTACGAACAGCGCCAGCGCCGCCAGCGATTCATAGAGGAAGGTCGGGTGGAAGAGCGTGTCTGGCGGGTAGAGCGTCATATTCGTGTACGGGATGATGCGGTTTTCCGCCGGGATAATCACGCCCCAGGGCAGGGTGGTGGGCGGACCGTAGAGCTCGCGGTTGATGAAATTGCCCCAGCGCCCGATCGCTTGCCCCAGCGCCACACCCGGCGCCGCGAAATCGAGCCAGCGCAGCGTTTGTAGATGCCGCAGGCGGGTGTAGATCAATACCCCGAGCGCCCCGCCAATCACCGCGCCGTAGATGGCAAGCCCTCCCTGCCAGATATACAGCGCCTCTAGCGGATGCTCCTTGTAGTAATCCCAGCCGATCAAGCCGCCCGCCGGTTGCGAGAATACGTGATAGATGCGTGCGCCAATCACGGCGAGCACCACCACCAACAGCAGCATATCCCAGATGTAATCCGGGTTTTCTCCTGCGCGCTTCGCCAGAAACGCTGCCGAAGTCGCCGCCAGCAGAATGCCGGTCACAATGAGCAGCCCATACCAGTGTACAGAGAACGGGCCTAGCGAGAACAGAATCGGATCAACAGTCGGTTGCATAGAAACTCCTCCCCCAAAAAAGTGCGAAAAAGCGAACAGGCGCTGAAGCGAGAATCAAACTCCTACCTCCACCCATACCGTTCAGATAGGGTCTGATAGGTCTCGTCGAAAAAGACCTGCATGTGCGGGTAGAGCAGCGCGGCAGAGAGCGCGCCGAACAGCCCGCCGGTGAGCGTGCGCATAAAGGGCGTCGTCTCCAAAGGCGTGAGCTGCACGCTCGGCGCCAGCCAATGAATGATATACGTCAGCCATTGAATGCCGCCATCCAGGCCCATGGGCACGATGCCGAAGAGCACAAACGCCCATATCGGCAGCGGCTTGAGCGCGAACCGGCGCCGTAGCAGCCCGTAGAGTATGCCCGCGAGCGCCATCGCGCCGTAGATGGCGATGCAACGCTGGCACATCGCCGTCTTGAAGCCCACCTCCGCGGACCCCAGGAACTTGCTGGTTTCCAGCATCTCCCCCGGCGCCAGCAGCCCATCGGTGCGATAAGCGGCTTGCGGCCCAAACAGGAACCACGAGCGGAACGGGAATTGGTGGCAGAAAGGATCGTAGAGCCGGTGGATAAAGGCGCCGCTCTCCGTGTGCCCTGTATACATGAGCGCCGGCGCCAGGAACGCTAGCGCGGTGAAGACCAGCATAAAGCCGTTGAAGAGTTGCAACCAGTGCTTGGAGAGCCAGAAGACCGCGTGATTGGCGCGCCGCAAATGCCGTTCCTGCGCTTCCAGGTCCTGCGGCGTCTTGGGCTTGGCGTTGGCAGTGGCGCCGGGCGTGCTCTGTCCGTCAGGGTGTCCGCCGGCGGATCCGCCATTCTCTCGCTCGGCAATCCGGCGCTGCGCTTCCGCCAGGATTTCCTGCGCGCTGGGTGGGGGTGTTGGCTGCGGTGAGGTATTCATAGGCCCAGGTCCCAGCCGATGCCGCGCTGTTCCAGCCAAATGCCAATAGCACTGAAGCTATCGGTGAGGATGATGATGCCCATAATCACCAGCAGCACGCCGGTCGCCTTATGGATCCATGGCATATAGCGCTGCACCCGGGTCAGCGCCTCGCCCACACGATCCACGAGCAGGGCTGCCAGGATGAAGGGCAATCCCACACCCAGGGAATACACCGCCAGCAGCCCGGCGCCCTGTGCGGCAGTGCTGCGGGCTGCGCTCAGCGTGAGGATCGAGGTGAGAGCGGGTCCCACGCAGGGCGTCCACCCCGCGGCGAAAACCATGCCGATCAGGAGCGACGAGGCGAAACCCCATTCCCGTTTGGAGCGCCAATCGAGTTGCGCCGAACGGTACAGCGCCGGCACCTTGAGCACTTCCAGCACCGTCAGCCCGAAGAAAATCACCAGCAGCCCACCGATGATGCGTAACCAGGCGCCGCGCAACAGCGCTCCCAGCGCCCCTGCCGCCAGTCCGAGCAATGTGAAGATCAGCGTGAAGCCCAGCACGAAGAAAATCGCGTGGACCACAATAC
>JAPKMR010000047.1 GCA_026645815.1 Anaerolineae bacterium
CGAATGCCTTGCTTGCGCTACAGGTACAGCACAAGGGGCGCAGCGCGGTTTCGGTCAGCGACCTGCTACGAAATCCCAATGAGGGAGAGGGATACTCAGGATTGGCGATAAGCTTCAGGCGACATCCCTACCTCGCGCCGGAAAACACGGCTGAAGTAGCCGCTATCGGAAAAGCCAACATCTAGCGCGATTTCAGTAATGCTTTTAGTGGTCTCAAGCAGCAGCTGCCGGGCTCGACTCACGCGGAAGCGATTGAGATAGGTGATGGGCGTCACTCCAAGCTCTTTTCGGAAACAATGCGTCAGATAATCCTCGCTGAATGCAACATACTGAGCAAGGCTCGTGCGCGAAATCGGTTCAGCATAATGCTCATGAATATATGCCATCGCTTGTCGCACCAGGCGTTGGGTCTCATCGCTGAGCTTACGATGACGCTCCAAAGCCGCATCAATGTGCGACAGCGTCTCCTCAAGGCTGAACACTCCCTTGCTTAACACGGTCGCTACGCCCTGATCCAGTTGCGCCATCTCAGCTTCAGTCAACGTCTGTCCGGTCAACACAATCACCGGAATTCGGCGCCAGGCGGCATCCTGTGCGCGCATCGCCCTCAGCACCTCGAAGCCATCTACTTCGGGCATCATCAAATCCAGCAACACCAAATCAACGGCTTCACGCCCCAAAATCTCCAGCGCCTCACGTCCATTCCGTGCCCTGAGCACGTGATTTGATGCAGCCTGCGCCTGTACGATTCGCGCGTGCATCTCCAGAGTACCGGGATCGTCATCCACTACCAGGATAACCTTTACACCGGGGACAATATCAGGAGCGGAGAGCGCCGGCGTCGCGTGATCGAGCGCCCGCGACAATTCCAGCATTTCAATGGGTTTGGTGAGGTAATCCAGCTCCAGCACTGCACCGCTATCCTGCGACAACGAATAGAACAGCACCGGCAGATGTTGAGTCTGGGGATGCCCTTTGATGACACGAAGCACGCGCCAGCCGTATTGGGGTGCGTTGCTCACATCTATGACAATCGCCTGCGGAGACAGCGCTGCCAGTTGCGAGAACCAATCTGGATTTTCATCGCTGAACATCAGATGCGCCTTCAGACCCTGCAACGCCAAATGTGTCTGAAGCTGCAGTCCATTGCCCAGGTGATGCGTAATGATAAAAACACTCGCTGTAGCCTGGGAAGGCAGCGCAGCTACCGCGGATGAAGATACAGGCGCCTCCACTATAGGCAAGGTAAAATAGAAGGCGGAACCGGAGCCTTCCTCACCAGAAGATTGCACCCCAATGGTTCCACCGTGCAGCTCGACCAGTCGCTTGCAAATTGCCAACCCCAAACCGAGTCCACGATACCCCCGCACCCGACTACGCTCCGAGCGACGAAACTCGCCAAAAATCTCGACTTGTTCCATAGCAGGGATTCCTAAGCCGGTATCGCGCACCATGACTGTGACCGTATCTGCTGTGGATTCAAGAGCGAGAGAGACCTGCCCTTGGGCGGTAAATTTGATAGCGTTATCAATCAGGTTTAATGCCACCTGCCGCAGACGAGTTCGGTCCCCCCACACCCAAGGACCGGTATCGGGCAAAAGCACGCTCCAATCCAAACCTTTTGCCTCAGCCAACTGCCGTCCCGTTTCCGCGACCATACGCAGGGTCGCGCTCACATCAACGTATTCATAGTTTAGCTGTAATTGGCCCGCATCGCTGCTGGCAAGGTCAAGCACATCGCCAATCAATCCGCCTAGATGTTGCGCGTTAGCATAGATCTGTTCGATATCTTTGCGATAGGATGCCGGCGCCGGTGTATCACTCTCCTCGCCTTCCTGCAACAACATCCCACTCAGACCTACAATCAGGTTAAGCGGCGTGCGCAGCTCATGGCTGACCGTTGAGAGAAAACGACTCTTGAGTTCATTGGCTTGCTCAGCCAAACGCCGTCCCTCTGTAGCTTCGTTGTAGAGCTGTGCGCTGTTGAGTGCAGTAACCAGTTGTTGTACGATGGCGCTGTAAAGGTCCAGTTGCGCCGTATCGAAAACGACAAAACCCAATTGCCCACGTGGGCTGGTCAACGGGAAGAGAGCCAGACTGAAGGGCTGTTCCGCCAGCAACAGCGCGTCCGGTGGAAATTCACGGCTTCGAAAATGGAGCGCCGGTTGAGTTCGACCGAGCGCCAGCGGAACAACAACGTGCAATGTTGACCAGGCTACGGTATCAGCGTCCTCCTCTTCAAATAGCGCAATCCACATCATGGGAATACCCATGGTTGGCAGATGCTGTGCCAGAATGTCATACACTTGCATTGCATCGTGTGCGGTGAGCAGCCGTGTGGTCAACGTACTCAGCTGGTAAAGTGTCCAGTGCTGTTGCACCTGACGCCTGAGATATTGGCGCTGGATAGCCGCGCTGATCATGATACGCGCCTCGGCGATTAAGCCCTGCGCCGTAGTGTGCGCGCCGGGGGTCAAAGATTGCGCCGGGGCGTCAGGCATATCCTCCAACCGCGAAAGCGCTGCCTGCCAACTGTGCATATCGTCCCCGCTGAGCGCCACTTGATGCAAAACCATCTCCAACGCGTTGCGAAAGGCTGCCGGATCATCTTGCTCGATACTGAGATAGAATGCCTCCACCAGGCGCAGGCACAATGCCTCAAGATCAGCGCGAGCAAGTCCCTGGGCTTCCACCAGGAGCACCTCAGTCATCGCCTGCACCAATGACTCACGAGGGGATAGACTTGTCAGCGCTTCAGCGCGCGCAACACCACTACTGAGCACAGCATGCGCCCCGCAGCCACATGACTCACGTGCCATCAAGTAGACGGGGACCACATTCGATTCGAGCGTTTCCGCACGCCCCGTGAGATAACGCCAGAGCACCTCAACCGCTCGATAGCCGAGCTTGCGCAGGGGAATCCGCACGCTGCTGAGCGGGGGCGTCTGAACGGCGCTTTCCGGACGATCATCGAAGCCGATCAAGGCAACATCTTGTGGAATCCGCAAGCCGGCTTCGCGAAGCGCACGCAGCGCGCCCAAGGCAGATTCATCATTGCTGGCGATGACGGCGGTAAAGGGCACACCCGATGCCAAAATCTCGCGCATGGCAGCATAACCCGTGGCGTAGTAGTGCTGCCCCCAAGCGATCAAACGGGAATCCGCTGCCAGTCCATGCTGCAGCACGCCATCATAGTAGGCTTGTAAACGCTCCCCGCTATCGCCCTCAAAATCATCGCGGCTACCTGCAATAAAGGCAATCTGGTGATGCCCATGTGCCACGAGGTGGTGCAGCGCCTCAAGAATGCCGCTGCGATTATCTGCGACAATCGTGGGGCCCAATTCCCCAGAACCGATGAAGATCAGTGGATGTCCAGCCGCGCGCAACTCCTGCAAATAGCGTGAGCGAGTCTCGGAATGCAGCGGGCTGATCACCATCAAGCCATCGGTGTTCCAGGGACCTACAGGTACGAAATCCGACTCAGGAGAACTGATGGGCCAGGCTGTGCGCAAGGCATCGTGCTCAGCAGCCCATCCCCCCATACCGCAGCCCAGAAGCACATTGCAGCCCAAATCCTTGGCGGCAAGACATATTCCCTGGAAAATAGGATCGAGGTAACTGAAGGGTGTCGCTGTCCAGGCAAATTGCCAACCAGCCAAAACGCCCAGAGTGGGTCGTGCGTGGATGAAGTTCGGCGCCATTTGCAGCTCCCGGCAATTCAGAGACAGGAGGATGAGATGATCCTGTCATCAGACAATATCAAAGCACGATACAAGGTCGTCTAGGGATATTATAGGCACATCAGACTTTGCGTCAAAGATAATGGCCAGGGTGGGTGCGTTTCAAAATGGGGGCGAAAATCTCAGGCGCCCCTACAGGGCGCGGAAGGGAGTTGATTTTTGGCGGCGGGACTTCGTCCCGCCGCCAAAAATCAATCAAAAAAAATCATGGCGCTCCTGTCGGGCGCCGCAGAAAGGGGGATTTTTCGCGCCACAGCTATGGCGCGAAAAATCCCCACCCAAAAGCGTTGGCTTGAAGATACAAAATCTAGTATCCCGAAAGGTCTATGGCGTAGTTGGCATAAAGACGTTGCTTTCCAGATTCCGCGCTCAATAGCATGACGAGATTGTTGATTTCCTGCGGCGCCGCCACTTCGGTAGCCCATTCAGCCTCACCGCCGGCAGGGGTAATAGGCACAGAGGCAAGGTCAGGAATCTCATAGATACCATAAATGATGCCATCAGCCCCGATAACCGGTGGATTGCCAATGTGAACATAGGAGGGATATTCACCCGGGTTGGCTGTTTTCCAATCAAAACGGAAACCTTCAGATGTACGCTCGATATTTGCAAGCGTGAGCGCCACATCATTGATCGCAGTCAGCGTGGTATCAGACGGCCGTAGTAATCCCTCCACAGGCGTGGCGACCGGATAAGTGAGGTCTGTAGCCAACGCATCAAGATCAACTTCCAATTTGCTATTACCCTTGTTCGCCTCAGGCTCGTAATAGTTGAACTGCCCCGTGAAATAAATGTAGTCAATCTGGAGCGTGGCTCCGGCGGCAAGCGTAGCGCCCTCACACTCAACATAAAGCAGCTGCGTCACGGGTTCAGCCCTCGTCCCGCTGACGTAACCGCGCATTTGAAAACCTGGCGCTAAGCGATGTCCACCAGAGCTCACACTGACGGTAGCACACTCAGTCGTGCTGCCGCCAACAGAGAGCAATGCCGGCTTTCCAGACACTGCCTCCATAGCACTCCAGTCGTTGGTCTCATTGCGGATGGTGAGATCAATGCGCAAACCGCCTTCACCAGGCTGGATAGCGGTAGCAACCGCATTCCAGCCCTGCGATTCACCCGATGCCAAATCAATCCCCTCAGGCAGAACGATATACCTGCAGGCAAAAGAAACCATTGCACACATCAGAACCAACACCAACGCTTTCTTAGATCTCATGCATCATTCTCCTGGAGCGGAAATTCGCGTCATACCAGCTATGGGAACCGTGGCACGATGGTTTTGATCAACGAGACTACCTGCCAGTAATCGGCAGGGGCATCTGTACCACCATCCACGCCCTTGACGGTTTTCTCCTGATCAGCAAAAGATACCGTCACATAATACCCATAACACTGTCCACAAGGCGTATGCCAGGTGTCATACATCTCGTCCGTAAACCAACCGTAGCCAACGATGCCGGAAAGCAGGATGTCAACCTCCTCGGGGGACACGCTGTGCTCAATGGTTGTTACGCCATTATCACCCACAATACGCCCATCGGGATAGATGGCATAAATCTCATCAATACAGTTGGGTCCACCATTGCGCTCATAAGTGATCACCGCACCATTCGCCACAAATTCGCCGGCGGTATCACGACAATAGGGCTGGAGCTGGCATACTGCACTAGAGGTCGGGGTTCCATCTATAGGTCCACCGCCCAACGGGTTACGCAGAAGGCTGGTTGCGACAACGGCAATCAGGAGCAAGGCAACACTCACACCACCCAATGTCAACAAGCGTCGCCGGCGCACAGCGGCGGATACAGGTTGTGCAGTTCGCGCCCTATGCCCGCCTTTATGGGCAGCTAACGCGCTCTGCACGCCAATGAAGAGCAGCGTCAACATGCCGATGACAATGCGCGTCCACCAGGAGCTCAAATTGCCATTGAACTGAATCAGAGTCTGCGTGATGCCAAAAATGAGAACGCCAAAGAGGGTGCCGAAGACATAGCCCTCACCGCCCGTGAGCATGGTGCCGCCCATCACCACCGCAGCAATCACATCCAGTTCGGCGCCGTTGGCATAGAGACCGTGCCCTGAAAGCACAAAGATGCTCAGCGCAATGCCTGCAAGCGCAGAGAAGAAACCGTTAAGCGTATAGACGAGCACCTTAGTGGTATTGACGGGCAAGCCCATCAGGCGTGCGGAGTTCTCGTTGCGTCCCTCGTTGCCGCCGATGGCATAAACCGTGCGACCGAAACGTGTGTAGTGGCTGATAAGCATCATCACCGCGAGAGACAACAGCGCGACGACGACAAAGATGGAGATGTACGCACCTGTCTGCGCTTCAGGGTCACTCAATCCAGGAATGAGCAGTTTGGTCTGCCCCAGGATCGTGTAGATGCGGTTATTGCTGATGGCAATCGCATCATCACTGATGAAGAAGCACATGCCGCGAGCAAACCACATCCCCGCAAGTGTAGCGATAAAGGGCTGTACCTTGAGGTAGGCAATGAAACTACCCATAACAGCGCCGAGAGCCATGCCCATAAGCAACATGAGGAAGATCACGAGCCAGGCATTCCAGCCTTCGCGAAGCAACGCGGCAGCGGCAACCGTCGTCAATGCCATCACACCGCTCACGGAGAGATCAATGCCGCCGGTGAGAATCACGAGGGTCATGCCGATAGCGCTGATCAACAAGTAAGAATTGTTACGGAAGATATTGAAGAACACCTGTGGGTTGCGCATTCCCGGGTAAAGAATAGCCCCCACACCGTAGGCCACGAATGCCAGCGCCGCTGTAGCAAGCAACGGAATAAATCTCTGATTCTTGGAAATTAGCGTGCTTATTCTCTGCCCCATGCTCAAGCCTCTTTCCGCGCGCTGATTTTCTGAACGAAATTCCTGACCTGCTCGGAATACAGGAGGACGACAAGGATCACGACCACCGCCTTGATCGCTTGCAGGGCGAATGCCGGAACCCCGACCGCGTACATGGACGTGGTAATCGCCTGGATCACCCACGCACCGACGATACTGGCGAGGAGCGAAAAACGCCCACCCGACATCATTGTCCCCCCGATGACAACTGCGAGGATGGCATCCAATTCCTTTGCCACTCCCAGATTGAAGGCATCGGAAGTCTTGATGTTCGAGCTGGCAACCAGACCGGCTATGCCGGCGCAAAAACCGCAGAAAGTGTACGCTAGCAGCTTCACCCGCTTTTCATCAATGCCGCTGAAGAAACTGGAGCGGGCATTTGTGCCGACGGATTCAATGAACATGCCAATAGCCGTTCGGCGAGTCAGAAACCATGCCAGGGCAAAGACAATGGCGACCAGATAGAGAGAGAAAGGCAGGATGATCCACCCTTGCCCAATGAAGGAATAAGGTTCGTAAAAAATCTGGATTCGCACCCCATTGGTGATCAGCTGTGCAATGCCGCGACCGGCAATCATCAAGATCAGCGTAGCCACCATACATTGAATTTTCCCGTAAGCGACCAGCAACCCATTCCACAAGCCACAAATTGTAGCCACGATTAAGGTTGCCAAAATCACAATCCAGAGCGGTTGGTAAGTAAAATTGGGATCGCTCATAAATTTCATGATGTGCGGCGGCAGCTCTGTAGCCAAAACATAGGGATTCATCAGAATAGCTGCTACCGAGGCAGAAATCGCCATGATAGCGCCAACGGATAGGTCTACACCGCCGGTGGCAATCACCAACGTCATACCGATTGCCAGCAAAGAAACGGTCGAAGCGTTGCGCGCGATATCAATCAGGTTGCCATACAGATTACCTTCGCGCGTGGAAATCCTGAAGAAACCAGGAACCGCGATAAGGTCAAAGAGCAGAATTGACCCCAGAGCAACCAAGGGGAAAAAGAGCCTGCTCTCCGTGATCTTTCGGAAATTAAAAGAGAATTTAGACTTGCTCATTCTTCGCTCCCCGCCATGGCTTGCATAATTCGTTGCTGATCCACTTCGCCGCTGAATTCGGTGACCTTTTCCCGATCCCGCAACACCATGATGCGGTGACTGGTGCGCAATACCTCATCCAGTTCCGAGGAGATAAAGACGCAGGACTTACCCTCCTCAGCCAATGAGAGCACCAGTTTTTGAATCTCAGCCTTGGCGCCCACATCAATGCCCCGGGTAGGCTCATCAAGAATCAAAACCTGGGGATTCGTCGCAAGCCAGCGTGCCAGAATTACCTTTTGCTGATTGCCACCGCTCAGGTTCTTGACCGACTGGTCCGCCGAGGGGGTAGCAATGTTCAGCAGCTTGATGTACCGGTCGGCAAGCTCGTATTGTTGTTGGGTGCTCAGGTATCTGAACCATCCCCGGTTTGCCTGGAGCGCCAAAACGATGTTCTCCCGGACCGTCAAATCGTCAATGATGCCAGCCTCTTTTCTATCTTCCGGACACAAGGCAATGCCCCGACCGATAGAAGCCAAAGGCGAGAAATGCTCCACCACCTCACCTGCCATCTTCAACGACCCACTATCGGGTTTTTCGACGCCAAAAAGGAGCTGCGCGATTTCCGTGCGCCCAGATCCCAATAACCCGGCGATGCCAAGAACCTCACCCGCATGGAGTTCGAGGTCGAAAGGTTCGATGGCGCCCGTCAAGCCCAGATCCTCAGCCTGCAAGAGGGCCTCATCCTTGATATGTTTGCGGCTTTCGAGTTTAATCCCGGACATCTCGTCGAGTTCGGTCAGGCTACGACCGATCATCTTGGCAATCAGCTCCAGACGTGATATGTCAGAGGTATCGAAGGTCCCTACCAACGTCCCATTGCGTAAAACAGTAATCCGGTCGGAAATCTCGTAGACCTGGTCAAGAAAGTGCGTGATGAAAATGATGGCAACGCCTTCGCCCTTCAGCTTGCGCATAACCTGGAAGAGTTGCGCGGTCTCGTTGACATCGAGGCTGGAAGTAGGCTCGTCCAGGATCAGTATTCTGGCTGATGAAATCTCAAGCGCGCGCGCGATGGCGACCATCTGCTGAATCGCAACGGGGTATGCCGCCAGATTCTGAGTGACGTCAATGTCAATGTTCAGCCGTTGAAGCAAAATCTCTCGGGCGTGGGCATTCATGGCTTTCCAATCGATTCCGCCCAAGCGTTTAGGCTCGCGACCAATCAGGATGTTTTCCGCAACCGACAGATTAGGGCACAGATTGATTTCCTGGTACACCGTACTGATACCCAGCTCTTGAGCATGCAAGGGCGAGCGGACCATGACGGCTTTGCCATCCAGACGAATCGTCCCCGCATCTTGTTTCTCAACCCCGGTCAGTATTTTGATAAGTGTGGACTTCCCCGCGCCATTTTCTCCGACAATGGCGTGAATCTCGCCGCGTCGCAAAGATAAATGGACATTGGAAAGCGCCTGCACACCAGGAAAGGCCTTGGTGATGCGCTCCATCTCTACCACGTAATCAGCATCTAATGTCATGCTACCTCGCACTCGTCCAAAAGGAATCGGATCGTTGGGGGGTGGGGAGCAACGGACATGGTCCGCTGCTCCCCAATGTGCTTCATAGAGAGACCTGTAACCTTGCCCCAGAATTAGTAGAGCTCGCCAGGATGTTGAGGGCGTGTACAGGACATTTTAGTATTTGCGACCGTCAGCAATTTCCTGCAGGTTGGGCATATCAGCGCTGAAGACGCCTTCCTGCGAGGGAATCCACTTGGGCAACGTCTCGCCATTGAGAGCTTTGAGCGCAGCTTCGTAGACTTGCGGTGCGAGGAGGGGGTTGCATTCCACGGTCACGTTCAGCTCGCCGGCAAGCATCGCCTTGAAAGCACCGGCAGTTGCATCTACCGAGAGAATCTTGACATCCACACCGGGCTTGAGACCCGCCTCTTTGAGCGCTTCAATCGCGCCAAGAGCCATCTCATCGTTCTGCGCAAAGATGCCCTGAACGTCCTGCGTCTCCTTGAGCCAGGCCTCGGTCACCTCTTTGCCCTCCGTGATGCTCCAGTTAGCAGTCTGGCTCTTGGTAACTTGAATGCCACACGCTCCCATCGTCTCACGGAAACCCTGACCCCGGTCCTTGGCAGCTGAGGAGCCTACATTGCCCACCAGCTCCCAGACGTTCTGCCCCGCCATCCCCTCGAGCAGTTTGCACATCTCATTGGCCGCCTTGCGCCCTTCCTCGGCAAAGTCAGAACCGATGTAGGTGGCATACATATCCTCAGAGGCATCAATGCGGCGATCCTCCAAAACCACGACCTTGCCAGCTTCTTGAGCCTCCTTCAGAACTTCTTCCCAGCCGGTGGTCTCGAGCGCCGCCAGAATGATGACGTTCACATCCGGATCCTGGTTGAACTGGTGGAAACCAGCAACCTGGCGTGCGAGGTCATTCTGGGAGTCGTAGAACTTGAGCGTGAGACCCAGCTGATCTGCGGTTTCCCGGAAGGATGCCGAGTTGGCAGCGCGCCAACCACCCTCAGAACCAGTCTGCAGGAAGCCAACAACCATATCCTCGTACTTACAATTCGGTGCACATGCCGGACCGGCAGATTTCTTGCCACAGCCGACCAAACCCAGAACCAACACCATGACCAAAACACCATACAAAATCCGCGACTTCATTTCAATCCTCCTAGACTAGAAAAATCAACTGGAACCTGGACACAAACGATGTTTCGAAATGAGATACCAATGCTTTGCACGGAGCAGCACGAATAGCGATAGGTGTGTGCTGTGCTTCACTGGCCATAGACATGGGTATACCGGTCATGTAATCGCGTGATACTCTCTTGATCCAGTTCTTTCACCTCCCCGATTTGGAGCGCGAGCCACACCGTCTTTGCGACATCTTCTACCATCACTGCGGCCTTGACGGCTGCGGTGGCTGTCTCCCCGAAAGTAAAAACACCATGTTGTTTGAGCAAAACCGCACACGACGAACCAGAATGCTCAACAACTTGTCTACCGATTTCCTCACCGCCAATCATCGCAAAATCAGCGCAAGGGATAGGACCGCCAAACTCATCAGCAATCGCCGTGAGGCAACACGGGATTGCCATGCCCAGAGCTGCAAAGGCTGTAGCATACGGTGAATGGGTGTGCACGATACCGCAGATTTGCGGTTTTTGGCGATAAATGTAGAGATGGCTTGCCGTATCCGAAGATGGTTTGAGCTTTCCCTCGACAACTTCACCATCGAGCGTCACAACGACGTGATGCTCCGGACGTAGCTCCTCGTAGCGCACACCACTCGGCTTGATCACCACCAGCCCGGTTTGTGGGTCCCTGGCGCTGACATTGCCGCCCGTCCACTTGACCAGGTCATTTCTGGGCAGTTCCAGGTGCAGCCGTGTGAGTTCTTCCTTGAGTTGCTCTAACATGCACACTCCTTAAGCGACCCCGTCGCCTTTATCTGCCAGCACCCGTTGCCGTAACGCTTTCAGCCGTTTCATCACATCATTCGCGCCGCGCCCAAAGGTGTTGTGGAGCATCAGATATTCCGCGAAGAGCTGGTCATAGATTGCTTTATGCGTCCGGCGCGGTTTGTAAACCACATCCTGCAGGCGCGCCATGTTCCGCGCCGCATCGAAGATGGAATCGTAGCCACCCGCGGGTTTTCCAGCTGCCACTGAGGCGAACATCGCGGAACCGAAAGCTCCAGCCTGATCCGTACCTGCAACCTTGATCTCCCGCCCTGTCACATCCGCGTAGATTTGCATCAGCAATTTATTGCGTCCGGGCAAGCCTCCGCAGGTGACAATCTCATTCACCGGTACGCCGTTGTGGTCAAAAGCCTCGATGATTACCCGAGCGCCATAAGCGGTAGCTTCAATCAACGCGCGATAGATATCCTCGGGTTTGGTGGCAAGGGTCGCGCCCAGCAACAGACCGGTGAGATCAACATCCACCAACACAGAACGGTTGCCGTTCCACCAGTCCAGAGCGATCAAACCGTGTTCGCCAGGTTGCTGTTGAGCCGCTTGCTGCTCCAGCCATTGATGGGGGTTAAGCCCACGCCGCTGAGCTTCTTCGTGATACTCGGGTGGCACACAATTCTCAACGAACCAGGCAAAGTGATCTCCCACACACGACTGCCCTGCCTCATAGCCGAAGAAACCGGGGATGATACCATCCTCGACGACACCGCATATCCCTTCAACAAGCCGCTCTTTTTCACCCAGCAGCATGATGCAGGTTGAGGTGCCCATGATTGCCACCAGGCGACCAGGTTCCACCACTGTAGAAGCCGGCACAGCGACATGAGCATCCACATTGCCCACGGGCACTGCAATGCCAGGGCGCAAGCCAATCAACTCAGCCATCGCAGGCGTAAGCCCACCGGCGCGCTGCCCCAGAGGGTAGATTTGGCGCGAGAGTTTCTCATCCACCACATGGCGCAACCGGGGCGAAAGTGCCGCAAAGAAATCATCAGATGGATAACCCCGCTCCTTATTCCAAATGGCTTTGTAACCGGCGGTACAGGCATTGCGCTTTTCCTCTCCGGTGAGCTGCCACACAATCCAGTCCGCAGCCTCAAGGTAACGCCCCGCCGCCTCGTAGACTTCCGGGGCTTTATTCAAGGTCTCCCAAATCTTCGGGAAAAACCACTCGGAAGAAATCTTGCGGCCATAGAGATCAAGCCAGGCTTCGCCGCGCTGCCGTGCAATCTCGTTGAGCCGGTTCGCTTCGGGCTGAGCGGCGTGGTGTTTCCAAATCTTGACCCAGGCGTAGGGATTCATACGCCACTCGGGGAGCTGGCACAACGGCGTGCCAGCTGCAGTCACCGGCAGCATGGTACATGCTGTGAAATCAGTACCGATGCCGATCACATCCTCAGCGGTAACGCGTCCCTCGCGCAGAACAGCCGGGACCGTCTCTCGAAGTACCGCGATATAGTCTTGAGGGTTTTGCAGGGCAAAATCGGGTGGCAAGGGTTTATCACTGCCCGGCAAGTGCTCATCAATAACGGCATCGCCATAGGGATGTACGGCGGATGCGACCTCTTCACCGGTTGCTACATCCACCAACACGGCACGACCAGATTCTGTACCGAAGTCAACGCCGATGGTATATTTGCTGTTAGTCACAGGACCCTCCTTGCAAACGGCGCGACCTAGCCCTGATGATGATACACTTCCCAGCCCAGATACTTACTGAAGGCCTCTTCTACAGCAGCGGCGCACTCCGACAGGTTGATCGCTACATGATGCTCGAAGCCGTTGGCGCAGATGTAATGCAGCAATTTCTGGAAGTTTGGAATCTCAACTACGCCATAGCCGCCAAACGTCTCTACCGTATCATCGGTCAGCTGCCCCTCGCCCAGGTAAGCGCGAATCACGCCGCGCTCATCATCCGTGGAAACCCGGCAATAGGTAAAGGGACGATTGGTGAGCATCCGCCCCACCACGGTACCACACGTGTTTTCCTTGCCCACAGACCCGGCGATAATATCCTGATAATCCATCTTGGGGTCGCTGAAGAAGGCTTTAGGCAGGTTACTACAATGGAAGACAATGCCTTTATTGGGGTCATCAGCAAAGTTGTTATTCCAATCCAGAATAGCGCTGGCGCTACCAGAAGCCAACACCATGGCAAGCATCCCAATGGAGCCAGTGACGTCGGTCTCGCACGCGGAAGGCTGGAGGGTGTTGCTGAGCATGCTCATCACGGCACACGGCACAATACCGAAATATTCCTCGATTGCGGTCCAACATTGCACCGACGTTGCCGATAAATGTTGCTCAGCAATCCAATCCTCCATGACCAGACCAAACTTCGCCATTTTCAGCAGCGCCACGGCAGGAATCCCACAGGTCGGGACATAAGCCTTTATCGCTGCCAGTTTAGCCTGAACCCTGGCATCGTCATCATGGTATTTCTGCACACGTCCAAAGGCTTCTGAGAGGTCCATCGTCTCGACGCTAATGCCGGATTTCTCCAGCAGCTTCTCGCTAAAGCGCACGGTGAGAAAAGCCGCCGGACGAGCACCCAAAACGCCAATCCGAGCGTGGTGCAATCCACGTACAACCCGGCAGGTAGCGGCGAATTGGCGCAAATCCTGGCGGAAGCTTTCTGAAGTGGGTGTACACGTATGCAAAGTGGTCAGGGTGTAGCGAATGCCGTACTGGCGCAGGTTGTTGCAGGTGGACATCTTTCCGCAGAAACTATCCCGGCGGTCTGCCCCTGTCAGCTTGCTCATATCATCGGGGGTGGCTTGCACCAACACCGGTACACGCAGGTCAGCCAGGCGTACGGCATTGGCGATGCCCTGCTCTTCTCCGAAATTGGGAAGGGATATCAGAATGCCATCAATCTCAGCGGCGTGCGCCTTGAAAAGCGCAGCACACTTTATGGCATCCTCAAGGGTCACCACTGAACCAAACGACGTATCCTCCGGTCCTAAAATGACAGCATTGATACCCTCTTCGTCTAGCACGCGGAGGATTTCGGCGCGACCGGTGATACAAAGGTGACCAGGGAAGAAGCCACGATTTCCAATAATGACGCCCAACGTTGTTTTGCGCATGTGTTACTCCTTTATTCAAGATAATCGAAAAGTCCAGTTTCAATTTTGAAGGTGTATGAGTCCAGCTAAGTTAGAAGCGCCCTTTCAGTCGCTTTACCGATATAGGCATTTGGAAATGTTCGGGTATAATAAACAGGAACGACGAACAGCATCATCGCCGGGCTATCGCCAGGCCATCCATGAGCCGGCGCAATCCTGCGTAGGTGTTGTGAGTCGTCTCAGATCAAGGAGATACCCCTTACCGCCACGTGAGTCGGTATCTCCTTGGGTCTTTCAATCACGTTATCAGCCACCGGCAGTTGCCACGGCGGCTCAAGAATAAATCAGGGCTTCCTCAGACGCGAACTCTCCCGTACAAGCAACTCCGGTTGAAGCAGAACAGTCTTCGGCGCGAGCGGTTGATCGCTCTGATGCTCCTCAATGGCACGACCGAGTTCCCTCACGGCAAGGCGACCCAATTCAATCATATCCTGCCGCACCGTTGAAAGCGCGGGACAATAATAGGTCGTATCCGGCATATCATCAAAGCCGACTATCGCCAGGTCTTCCGGTACCCGCAGATGGTGCTCGCGCGCAGTCTTCAACGCGCCAAGCGCCATACGATCGTTGCAGGCAAAAAGGCCATCGAGCTCGGGATGCCGTGAAAGGAGGCTCGCCAGGCCATCCTCACCGCTGGAGGTAGACCAGTTCCCTTCGGCAACCAGACTCTCTGAAGCCGGTAAACCCACACTCTCAAGCGCATCGCGCCAACCACGTTTGCGCTCGCGCGCCTCCCACCAGTCCATGGGTCCGGTAATCAAACCGATGTTCTGACATCCTTGAGTAATCAGGTGACGTGTGACCAACAATGCCCCACCGTAGTTGTCCACGGCAACAATCACCTGATCGGGCTGCGTTTCCATAGTCAGAAAGACCACCGGCACCGTTGGCTTGCACGATTTCTCTTTGAGCCAGGCGCGGTTGTCAGCGATTTCGGGCACAGCCCAAATGATGCCATCCACATAACGGGAGCTCATTTCTTGTAGCAGCTGGGCAACATTGTTGGTCTCCGGTTGACGGATGAGCTGCAACAGGATTGTGTATCCGATTCGACTGGCTTCCTGTTCAATGCCGGAGAGGGTGCAGGATGGGCCATAGTATTCCAAGCCATAACCAACCACACCCAGGGTGCAGCTGCGCTTGGATTTAAGGCTACGAGCGGCGTTGCTAGGATGATAGCCTAAAGACTCAACAGTTTCCAGAATGCGCTGTCGCGTATCCTCACGGATATGTTTGGCCTGCCCCATAAGCACACGGCTAACGGTGGCTTGGGAAAAGCCCGAAACGCGAGCAACATCGGCAATGGTTGTACGAGGCATGTCCCACCCTGTTTGAAAAGTGAGAAATGATATCGGTTTCTGAAACCGTTTTCTGAAACCGATTTCAGTATAGCATAAGAATATAGACGTGTCAATACCCAATTTCGAGGGAGAATTCAGAAAAGCGGAGGGTAACGAGAGCAAGAACTCAACCGCCTCTACAGAGCATGGAGGAAAATAAAACCTTCGCAGCGAGGTAAAGCCTCGCTGCGAAGGTTTCATCCAAAGATGAGGGAAGGATTAGCGCGTTGTGGAAAGTTCAATCGAAGCGGCAGCGAGCTGTGCGAATTCCTGAACCTCAGCATTCTGCGGAAAGTATTCGGCAATGCGGCGGGCTTGTTGCGCCACCTGGGGCAAGGTTGTTCCGGACTCCTTAGCCCAGTAGCTCTCACGGAGGATTTCCGCGTATTGCGCCACAGCAGTAGTAAGTTGGAAATGGGGGTCGCTGCGCTCGAATTCCGTGCTGAAATCCGCCTGTGCAATGCTGCGATTGACCTCGGTGACCTCGCCGGTATCAGGGTTCTCCCAGCGCAGATAGACTGTGAGCGCTTTCGCCAGCGGGTCCGCTTCGGGCTGGAATTTCACCTCGTAGATGGCGGTCACGCTGTGCCCAGGTCCCAGCTCGCCGGCATCCACGGCATCGTTGCGGAAATCCTCATCCGCTACATCGCGGTTCTCGTAGCCCAGGAGACGGTAACGGCTGATAACTGCCGGGTTGAATTCGACCTGGACTTTGGCATCACGGGCAATCACCTGTAGAGAAGAAGGCAACCGGTCCACGAAAATGCGCTCAGCCTCTCTGATATCATCCACGTAGGCGTAGAAGCCATCGCCGTTATCAGCCAGCTGCTCCATGAGCACATCGTTATAGTTGCCCATGCCAAATCCCACAGTGGTCAGATAGATACTATCCTCAGCATATTCCTGGATGTCATTCCAGATCGAGTTGTGCCCGGTATTGCCAACATTGGCGACGCCATCCGAGCACAAAATCACGCGATTAATGGCTTCGGCATTGAAAGCGCGCCGCGCCAACCGGTAAGCCTCGCGAAGTCCCTCTTCCGCGTTGGTCGAACCTTCAGCCTGCAACCGGTCTATCGCGCGCAGGATGGTGTCGCCATCCTCCACCGCGGTGTGCTTGAGTAAAACGCGCGCATTCGAGCCGTAGACCACCAGACCGATACTATCGGTGGGTCGCAATTGCTCGACCAACAACCGCAGCGAATCCTTGACCAGGCCCAGGCGATTCTCCATATCCATCGAACCGGAGACATCTATGACAAAAGTGAGAACACTATCGGGGCGGTCTTCGGGAGCAACCTCATAGCCCTGCAGCCCCACGCGGACCAGATGGTAATTCTCCACATAGGGTGAGGGCGCGCCATCAATGCTGATCGCAAAAGCGCTCTCAGTCGGCGGCGTATAGCCCTGCTCGAAGAAGTTAATGTATTCCTCAACGCGTACGGAATCTTTATCGGGCAGATAGCCATCGCCGATAAGGCGACGCATCACCGTGTAGGAAGCGGTGTCCACATCCACAGCAAAGGTGGAAAAAGCGTCATCCTCCGTATCAATGCGGGGATTGACGCCATAATTCTCGAAGAAGACATCGCCATAGGGCTGATCGTTCGGCTCATCTGTGCCGCCCGTAGAGGGACCAAAAGCATCCCCCAAGGGACTGGCAGTAGGAGCAAGATACTCCTGTTCCAGATGGTAGGACGGCGCTTGGACTTTGACAACTTCTGGGGTTGCCGAAAACCGTACCGCGCAACCGCTCACCAGGAACGCCAACAGGGACAAGATCAAAACCAATGTTCGCAGATGCAGTTTCATGTCACTCCTCCTCAATGATGCTAAAGTCTGGGACTATGGGTTTTTGCCCATCTGAGAGTAACATGCAGGATGAAGGCAAAAAGTTCATTGAATTTTTGAGGGGATTTGTCATCTGTGGGTTTTAGAGTAGAATGGTGCATTGTGCTCGTAACAAGCCTGAGCTTAAGAGCACCACGGGTAGAGATATTCGCCCGGTATTAGAGGGTCAAGAGTGCGACTTGGCTCACGAGTCAAGGAGTACTCAATGATAGATTTCGAACAATTCGCCCTTGAGCCGCGCATTCTTGCCGGCGTCAAGAGCATGGGCTTCACTGAGCCCACACCTATCCAGGCAGAGGCCATTCCGCATGTGCTCAAAGGGCGCGATGTGTTGGGCCTCGCTCAAACAGGAACCGGCAAAACAGCCGCCTTCATCCTGCCAATTCTGCAGCGTCTATCACGCGGACCGCTGAATCGTGTACGAGCGTTGATTCTCGCTCCGACGCGGGAGCTTGCCGAGCAAATCCACCAGGTAACGGTCGAACTCAGCCGCAACACCAAAGTGCGCAGTGTCACCATCTACGGTGGGGTGAGCAAGAGTCCACAGGTCGCCGCGTTGCGTCAGGGTGTGGAAATCGTCGTAGCCTGCCCGGGACGTCTGCTGGATCTCTACGGGGAAGGCGTCGTTAACCTGTCGCACATCGAGGTGCTGGTGCTGGATGAGGCGGACCGCATGTGTGACATGGGCTTCCTGCCGGATATTCGCCGCATCCTCAGACTGCTGCCAACCCAGCGGCAGACGCTATTCTTCTCCGCTACGATGCCTGCCGAAATCCGGGCGCTGGCGGATGATTTGTTACATCAGCCAGTCACCGTGCAGATTGGCGCCATCGCTCCCGTGAAATCCGTTTCCCACGTGCTGTATCCGGTGCCGCGGGCGCTCAAAGCCAAATTGGCTTTGGCGTTATTGGAGCACACCGCCACCGGGCGCGTGTTAATCTTCACCCGCACCAAGTACCGCGCGCGCAACCTGGCACGCGATCTAGAGCGACGCGGATATCGCGCTGTGGCTTTGCAGGGGAATATGTCCCAAAACCAACGCCAGCACGCCCTCGATGGCTTTCGCGATGGTAAATACGATATCCTTGTGGCGACGGATATCGCCGCCCGGGGCATTGATGTCACCGATATCACGCACGTCATCAACTTCGATATGCCCGATACCGTAGATGCTTATACCCATCGCATCGGTCGCACAGGGCGTGTTGATGCAAAGGGTGAGGCTTTCACGTTCATCGAAGCAGACGACGAGCCACTCGTGCGCCAGGTGGAGCGCGTGTTGGGAAAGCCTATCGAGCGCCGTTTCCTGGAAGGTCTGAGCGCCTGAGACGGCGCGCCAGATAACAGACTCTATCTAGCGATCACAAAAACGGGGTTTTGCAGGAAACGAATACCTGCAAAACCCCGCCAGAATCCACAGAAGCCTTCAATACTGAAGGCCTAAACCGTGGTAACCATTACCACTCTACTTGTTGGAATTCCCCGTCTTTGACCTGATAGACCCAGATACTTGGGTCCGTGAGGTCGCCGTTCTCTTTGTAGCGCAGTTCATTCAACAGAGTCTTGACCGGTGACTGGCGCAACGCTGTGGCAATTTTTGCCGCATCGAGACTGCCCGCCTGACGCACACCCTCGGCAAGCACCTGCATGGCGACGTAACCGTTGACGGAGTAGGTATCGGGATTGCGGTATTCGACCGCCTGATAAGCCTCGAACCACTTAGGGTCGCCTACGGCACGCGGGCTTGGCGCAAAGGCGCTGACGTATAGCCCCTCAGCCGTGCCATCGGATTCATCAATCGTCGCCGCCAGAAAAGCGCCGTCACTTGCCAGCATCGGCGCAGTGACGCCCGCCCGGACGAGTTCGGCGCGCAAATAAGGGGTCTCAATCTCGTAACCGGCGTAGAAGATTGCATCGGGATTTGCGGACTGCACTTGCGTGACCTCCGCGTCATAACGACTCTGCCCTTCCTCGACCTCAATCTGGGTCGCAATCTGGACTCCGCGCGCCTCCAGTTCTTTCACCAGCGCACCTGCCAGACCTTGACCGTATTCGGTGTTGTTGAAAATCACGGCAACGCGCTTCGCGCCCAGTTTTTCAGCCAGGAAACGGGCATCCACTGCCGCCTGGACATCGTCGCTGGCATTCACGCGGAAGAAATTCGTATAACCGCGCGCGCTGAGGCTCTGTTCAGAAGCGGTGGGCGTGATGACAAGGAGCGGCAGGTCGCTGTACAGCTCCATGGCAGCGAGTGTCTGCCCACTGTTGAGATGCCCGATGACGGCAACCACCTGTTTGCCCTGGCTCAAAGCGTCCCGAATTTGCGCGACCTGCTCCACGGCGATGTCGCTATCGGATTCGTCGTCGAGCGGAACGACGACGACTTTGTAACCATCCAAGCCCCCGCTACGATTGAGCTGCTCGGCAGCCAATCGTACGCCCCCAAGCACAGTCTGCCCACCGTTGGCTTGAAAACCGGTCAACGGCACAGCCACGAAGACCAGCGCCTCCCCCCTGGTAGGCTCCTTTACACCGCCACTTTTTCCACAACCCGCGACCAGCAGCAAGCTGATCAGCAGTAAGGCAAATAGACTTCGTTTGGTCATGGATCGTACACTCCTTATGAAAATGCAATCTCACAAAAGGTCAGCGAGAAAAGCCCAAATACGTTTCACCGAGTTCCGTTAGACACCGGGACCGGCTCATGCACGACGCAAGGCTTCGGTATAGGTGCTATGAATCCGCGCCACCTGCTCACGCAAACGCTTCACCCGCTCTTGAAGGTCGCCTTGCAGATGAGCGACTTGCTCATCGAGCATGTGCGTCTGCGTTTGTAGCTCACGTACAGCCTGAATGTCAGTGGCAAAGTCCTGTAATTGCGGAGATAAGCGCCTCTCTGCCAACCGTAACTCGGCGGTGAGCAAGCGCAGGGTATACCAATCTCTCCCCAAGTCCTCCATGCCCTCATCCAGGCGGGTCAACATCTGCGGGTTGCGCTCAAAACGACGCCGTGCTGAGAGGGTCTTGAGCTCCTCGTTCACCTGTTCGCGACGCTGTTCGATGCGGAAATCACGCCGGTGAGTATCCAGGTAGCGCAGCAGCTGAAAGACCTGCTCTACCCACGCTGTCAAGAGCGGCATGAGAGAGTCAACATGCGTTTTAACTGAGCCAGAGGGCAAGTCCAGACGCCAGGTTTCCAACTGCAGCAGGGAAGTGAAAGCCGTCAGCAACTGCCCACGCAAGCCCTCATCCTTGATCAGGTTCGGGTCGAGCTGCTCCTCAAGCAGTTGCCGCAGCACTTTGGCGCCCGTATCGGCATCGGTGAGACTGGAAAAGATCACCGCCGCAAGTGCGATAGCACCCAACGCGGGCCATGCCCATCCAGGCCACCACGGGAAAGGGCGAGGTAAAAGCACCGCCAGCAGCAGCGTGCCTGCCAGAATGACGGCGCTTTCCCAGCGGAACACCGCGTATTGTAACGCTGCCGCTTGTGCTTTCTTGTGGAGCTCTGCGTGTAAGTTACTCATAGGTTATCTTGATATCAACAAGGCTTGAGACCAGAATCCGGACCTGCGACTCTTGGATCTGGACCGGCAACTCAGAAATACGTTGAGATGATGCGATACAATTCCTGGATATCCGTCTCATTGGCGCGGCGATACTGCCCGCCGCCAATACGCGCGATATCCTCCAGCATGGCGTCATCCAAATCATCGCCAAAGCCGATGGTGAAGATGACGACTGGTGTCCCAGATTCTGGTGTCCCAGTATCTGACATGCCTGATTCCTGCGCAAAACGCTTCTGGAGCTCCCGCAAACTGAGATTGCTGGCGTTCTCCTGTCCATCGGTCATCACCACGATGGCGTTGATGGCTTCGCGATCGTCCTCGCGGAGCAAGTAGATGTAGGCTTCCCAGATTGCGTCGAGGAGCGCCGTATTGCCCCGCGCGGTCATGTTGTTGATGATGGCCGTCATCTCAGAACGTCCGGTGCCATCCAGACGTCGCAACACCTCCACCCGTTTGACACCGCTACCAAATTCGATCAAGCCGACGCGATCCCGGTCGCCCTGCATTTGGGTGATGAAGGCAATCAGCGCTTCTTGCGTGCTGGGGAGTTTATCGCCCTCAGCCATGCTTCCACTGGTATCCACGACGAGGAAGACATTGGTAGGGCGTTTGGTAAACCACCAAACATTCTGAACCACCTCGATGACACTGGAAGAAGGCATTTGTAAAGTTGTCTGCGGTTGACGCCAATCTACGGCATCTCCAGCAGCAAATGGGCTGCCAGACGCGCTTAAGTCGAGGCTCAGATCGGTCGGGCGATAGCCCGCCAGCAGCAATTGCTGCTGCGCCTCGGCGCCGGTAATGTAGGCGCCAAAGGCCCGGTAGGTGTTGCGCTGATTAGGTGTGACGGGGGTTTCGCCATTAGCGCCCAATTCCAGCAGCGCCAGGGGATGATCAGCCCAAAGCGTGCCCTCGGCAGGATAGAGCGCCACCAGGCGTTCACCACGCCCGAGCTGATTCCACGCAATCACCACCTGCTCCTGGGCGACAAAGGCATCGAGGAAGTCACGCCCTTCCGACGCGAGGCGCTGCATGATCACAGCTTCACCCTCACCGTAAAAGCGCACGGTTGCTTCGACCGCGCGGACGTAATCCAGCGTCGTCTGCGCCGTCGCGGCATCCTCCGTCAGCCCGCGCGTGAGGCCTGCGCCGGCGTAGAACTCCGCCAGCGTAGCCAATAGACCGCTGGCATTGTTGGTGCTGGGATGGCTCCATTTGAAATCAGGGTCGCGCGTAGCCTTGCGCTGGACCTGCTCCCAGCCCACCGGCTCCAGGGGCCAACCCAAGTCGCGGGCCACGCTCTCCCAAGCCACGATGACGATGGGGCTGGTGGCATAACGCAACGGCGCGTCAATCCGCCGGTCGCCGATGGGGATGAGCGAACCAGCCTCTTCAACGGCGCCCTGCTGCGCTGCCCAGCGCTGCTCCAACTGGTTGAGCCACAGGCTGCTATCCGGTGCAATAGCCTGGAATGCCGGCGCAGCGAGACTCTGCGCCACCATCTTATCCGGTTCCAGTGCAACCGTCTGCACGACCATGGGTTGCCCATCAGGCGTCTGGAGTTTTTGAGCGTTGAACTGTGCTACCAGCATATCAAAGGTGGGCGCCATCGCAGGCGAGACGGCAATAGTCAGGGTGGCGTTGGAAGGCGTCGCGACGGTGGTCACCTCAGTCCCAGGTTGCAGAGGATTGTCGCCATTAAATAACCGCGACACAAGGAAGATCAGCCCGGTACACACACACAACAACAGAACCGCCCCAATGATGATGAGGTAAATGCGACTCTCTACCCGGGTTGTCGGCTGCGGTTGCGAGCGCCGCTGACCTCCAGGTAAATCCAGTGGAGAACGAGATTGCGTACTCATATCAATCCGCCACGTTCAGTTCAAACCAGCGCAACAGCGAAAGAAGCACTTCACGGTCGGGGTTGCGCATGGCATCAGCACGGGGCACCACCGGCTCGACGCCGCGCGCCTGCCACTTGACGAAGAGGCTCTCGGCATTCGCATCCATCGGCACGCGGGGATTTGCCGGGCGCAAGCCATAGACCAAGGCGACCTGCTGCTGTTCATCTCCCAGAAGATAACGCTGGAATGCCAATGCAGCGTTCTTCTCAAGGGCGGTTGTCTCTGGACCTACCCACACCGAATAAGGGAAATCGAACCAGGTGACGTAACGCGGGTAATACAGGTTCAGTGGATCTTCCCAACGAGTTAGGATACCCTGCATGTTCTGCAACAAATCGCTTTCCAGCAACTGCCCGCCATCGCCCACGCTATAACCGAAAAGGGCGAAGTCCTCCGCCGTATAAGCGCTGGCGCTGCTGAAATCGGTCACCGACCCCATCAGTTCCTTCAACCACTGCTGGAATTGAGGGTTGGTAATATCCTCCACTGTAATCTCGGTGCGCCCGAAATACTCACCCGCCGCCGCAATCATCGCGTGCAGACCGCCCACATTCTTCTTGGGATTGGGCACCACCAGTTTGAAATAGCCCCAGGCAGGATCACCTCCCAATTCGGGCCAACCGCCTTTGGCGACCGCCGCATCGTGGATGGACTGCCAGCTAATCTCACCGAACTTCGTCTGCAAGACGCGCGCACGGGTCTCGTAGATGCCCCAGGTAAAGAGACTGGTAGCGATAGGGCGCGCACGGTATTCGCCGTCGGTCAGAAAGACATCCTGCCCCAGGCGCTCTTTGTAAGCCGCGTTGGCGAGCTCCACCAGGTAGCGGCTTTCAGGAATCCAGACTGTGGGGAAGTCGCTGAGCTCCGCAAGCTGCGCCGCAGAGAGGTCCTCGCGGCGCACGCCGGCTTCGAGCGCGCCGAATTCATTGCGATCCCAGCGCCCCAGCGCCGTGAGGCCATCCATAGCGACAATCTCAACCCGGACCGGAATGCCATCCTGTTTAGGTTGCGTGGCGTTGTAGGTCTCAGCGGCACTGCGCACCCAAGGCTCCACCGGCAACGAGGTCAACACGCGCACGGTGAGAGAGGCAGGGCGGTCCACAGTGATGGGAGCGACCTCACCGGTTTGCGTGCCAGGCTCATCGGAATTGAGCGCTCGAACCAGCAGGGCAATGCCCACGATCAACAAAGCAACGACAAGGATACCTACGAAAATCCAACGTGTACGGTTCATAGTCTACTCTCATTTTTGGTGAATATGAATGGCCTCAAAGCCTTGTATTCCTGGATGGCAAAACCTGTCAGCTTCGGATTTCACCCTCTTTGTTGCCGAAGTTGATGCGAAGACCGTTTTGCAACCTGGCGCTGCGCCCCGGAGCCACATCCTGAGTACTGGCATCCGGGCGAATGATCACCCATTTTTCCGGCGAAAGATTCTTCAAGCCCCAGACGCCGGGATCATGAGGGTTCTGAACAATCTCGGCGACAGGCGTGTCAAAATCGTACATACGAGCGTCATTGACGTGATGGGGGAAGAGTTGTGTGTTATGGTTCAACATCACGAGCTGCTTACCGAGGCGAATGCGCGGGGGCAAGACCACCTCATTGCCGCAAGCCCAGCAGGGTTGTAGTTTGCCAGCAGCCCGCAGCACATCCGCGTCGTAGAAATTCTCCGCGCCGCAATGTCCACAGTAGAATATGGCATCCCGCAACTGCGTCATCGCCCCACGCCACTCGCTCTCCCGCACCCGTCCATGGGGGTCCTTCAAACCCACAGTAAAGGCTTTGGTGAACAAATCGCGCAAGAACTGGGGATATATGGGCCAGAAGGCAATGACATTATCATGATAACCCGCAAGAGGACGATTTGAATCATCATTGGGATCGAAGATGAAGAGTGGTTCAGTGCCGTAGAGCTTGTTCATCGCGGGCAAATCCAGGCATTTGATCGCCGTCTCACGTTTGCCTTCCAAGGGATGATGCACCATCAACATGTAGAAGAGCAAGACCGCCAGGGAGAACAGATCTGTTTGGGTGCTGGGCAGCGCCTCGCCGCGCACGACCTCGGGCGCCATGAAGCGCGGCGTCCCCAAGACGCCCACCTGTTGCCCCTTATCCACGGCGACATTATCATTGTCGCAGATTAGCGCATCGCCGGTATCAGGGTCAAAGAAAACGTTGCCGAAGGAGATATCGCGGTAGCAAAGACCTTTGGTATGGAGCTGCAAATAACTATCCGCCAAAATAAAACCGGCTTTTGCCAGGGCGCGGAAGGTTGGTTCAATGCGGCGCTTCATCAGGTCCACAATGCCTTTATAACGCGATTCACGCAAAGGCATGATATAGCCAAAGCCCGCTACCGTCTCTGAAGAAGTCAATTGCATGGGCCAAAGGAATTTATCATTTGGCGTCCCCATCGCTACCAGCGTCGCGAGGGCGCTATACTGCTGCGGGGTCGCCTGCCGCGGGAAATACCACTTGAGGGCGACCTTCTGCCCTCCCAGGTCGGCTTTATAGACCTCTCCCTGCCCCCCACCGCCAAGGAATTGCTCCACGGTGCAGGTCGTCTTGGAAGTTTCTGCCAGTACCGTATCCCCAGGCTTGAAGATTTCACCCATAACCCTATACCCCCTGAAATTGATACCTCAATGCTTGATAAAACTGACACCCCACAACGATAAATAAACGCACACTACCCCCGCAGTGTGTTTAGCGCATTCGCCAGAGTAAAACTTTGCCTTCAGCATCACCCGAAGCCAACAAAGTGCCATCGGCGCTGCAGGCAGTGCTCAAAACCATCGCGTTGTGTTGTCCCAGCTTGCGCAGAAGCTGCCCTTGAGCCGCATCCCAAACGCGCAGCAACGTGTCCCAGCTCCCAGAGACCAACACGCGCGCATCAGGGCTTAGCGTCACAGTAAAGACCAACGCCATCAGGCTACCCTTCTCAACCAGGGCGCGCGGCTTCTGACTGCGTTGAGGCTCCCACAGGAGCACCGTCTCATCCCAGCTGCCCGAAGCCAGAAGCGCGCTATCCGGTCCAAAAGCTACCGACGTGACCTGGGAGGTGTGCCCGGTGAGCTTGTGCAGTTCCTGTCCGTTACTGACATCCCAGATTTTGATACTGCGATCCCAACCGCCCGCCGAGGTGAGACGCTGACCGTTAGAACTAAGCGCCAGACCGCGGACGCCATCGGCGTGAGCCTGAACGCGGAGGCGCTCGGTGCGCGTCTCCAAATCCCACCAACGCAATGTGCCATCACGGCTACCGGAAATCAAAGTCTTGCCATCCGGCGTGAACGCGACCCCGGTCACGTCGCCGCTATGCCCGAGCAAATGCCATAACCGTCCACCATTCTCCGGTTGCCACAAGGCAATATCGGCATCGGCGCCGCCCAGCGCGATAAGGGTTGCATCAGGGCTAAAAGCCACACAACTCAGCACTCCAGTATCGCTGTCACACCGGTGCTGGACTGTGCCATCGGCAGTGCTCCAGACGATTGCCATCCCATCCATGCCTGCAGAAACCAAGCGCTGGCTATCTGGGCTGAAAGCCAGCCCAACCACCTCAGCCTGATGTTCTGTGAGTGTGTGAGCCAATTTGATGCTCACCGCCAAAGCGGAAGCGTCCATCGCGTTAGCCGCGCTGGGCAACACGCCCAACGCCAGCGCCCACGATTCCACTGCCCAACGCGCTGCCTCCTCGGTCAATGCCAAGGCGGCTTGGAGCTTCGCGGTCACCTGCGCCAACAGAATGCCTGCGGGGACCTGACCCTGCAACGACAGCAAATCATTGACGACGCCCTGTTCCAGAGCACTCACCAGGACGAAGATTTCCCGCTTGTGCCCCGGAGCCAGGTCGCGCAACAGGGCATTGCAACGGCGCGAATTCTCGACCACATCGCGTCCCTGCTGTGCAACCAGCTGAATGAGGGTCTGGCGGGCAATGTCATCCATGCTTTAAACTTACCCCAAAATCACGGGATCGGAATCGTGGAAAACCCGCAGTCCACGTGTTCTCAACTCCGCGACTTTGTCCGCGGTCACTTGAGCACATCCATAAAGGTGGAGCTCGCGCAAGTTCTGCAAAGCTTTGAGCTGCTCCAGGTCAGCATCCCCAATGGACGTTCGCCCCAAATGCAGGACTTCCAACGCCTCCAGGTTCAGGAGGTGCGGCACAGTTTGGGACTTGAAACGCGCGCAGCCCTCAAGGGAGAGCTTACGCAGTGTGGTATTGTTGCGGAAATGCATTAAGCCCATGCCGTCAACCTGTGTATCGCTTAAATCCAGGTCTTCCAAAGCCGGCATTGCCGCCAGAGAAGCCAGGACCTCCTCTTGAAGCGTGGAACAGCGCTCGAGGTTGAGGACACGCAAATGCTCAAGTGGCTTTTCATGGGCTAAACCGCGCCCCGCAATGCCGGTACAATAACTCAGGTCCAGAGTCTCCAGATGAACGAGACTGGCAATGCTCTGCAAGCCCTTATCCGAAAGGTTTCTGCACCCCGCCAGATTCAGCCAGGTGAGGGGCAAATCCTTCAGAAATGCCAGTCCCCCGCCAATAACTGATGTTTTCGCCAGATTCAACTCACGCAGGTGTGTGAAAACCGTGAGACATTCCAGGGATGAGTCGAAGAGCGAGCGGTCGCTCAAGTCCAGATAGCAAATGCGTTCCGGCATGCGGAAATTGCGCGCCCAAAGTTCAATCTGGGTGTAGTTCAGCCCCAACGGGCGAACACCGATCTCCTCATCGGGCATAAACAAGCGCGCCGGCGGCATATCGCGCTCCGCACCCCATCCCTCACCCGAGGTATCGTAGACCCGGGACAATATGCTCATCTTCCAGGTCGAGAAGAGCACCGCCGGCTCTGGTTCTGCCGCCGGCTCTGGTTCTGGTTCTGCAGCTGGAGTTGGTGCAGGCTCCTCCAGCGATACACCCAGGGCCTCTGCCCACGCCATGACCGCCCAACGGGCAGTTTCCGCATGCATCGCGTGATTTTCCACAAGACGAGCACTAAGATTCGAAATCGAAGTACTGGAGCCTTCTCGCTCAATTATCACGGGAATCTGCTCACGCACGGCAGATGCCAACACGTTGATTTCCGCGAGGCACTCACCACCACACCGTTTTTCCATCTGCCGTCGAAAAGTCCGCTCATGCGAAATTGGATCATGCCCTTTTTTTGACTTGATCGCCTGACGGTGCTGTACCAGATCAGACAGTTTTTGGCGCGCCAGATTGTTCATAGTGTCTCCAGAAGGGTCTATGTCAGAATTCCTTGCATCAGGATCATCGTACCAGAGTTTCTGCGTTCCCAGCGGCGTCTCAGCAGCGGGCGTTGGCAGCGCTTCTTCGACAGCCCCTTCCGGTTTCGTGGACGGAAGGGCAGCTTGCGTCGCAGCAAGCTCGCGCGCTGCGAGTTCCTCCGGCGTGGGCAACAGATTCACCCGACACAACAACGCCAGGGTAATGTCGTCTCCGCTGCCGGAAGTCGAGGCCTGGTTCAACCAGCCCTCCAGGTTAGCTTCAACCGTCCCCAGCCCTTCGGTGCGAAGAATATCCCAGATATCAGTTCCGACCTTGAGGAAAGCCTCTTCGTTCACAAAGGAGTTAGCATAGCCATCGGTGCTGAGCAGAATGAGCGCGGGCGGTTCCCCAGTAAGCACTTGAAAGCGAATTCGAAAATCACGCCAGGCATCAGGGATACATAACGAGGTCGTTTGGTTGGCGAAGAGGCGTGTATCTTCCGGCATCGGACGTGTCACCTCGCCAGTTTCAGAAATGGTGAGGATATCACCGTCGCCCAACTGCAAGTACAGAATAAACGCAGGCGTGACCAACACCACCAGCAGCGTGGCTCCATAAGCCAACCGTGGATTGGCTTCAATTTCCTCCACGGCTTTGGGGCTATGCTTCTGCACTACCACCGCCAGCTCTTCTTCTGTGAAAGGGTGCTCGCTACGATCCTGCGCTACCGCCTCTTCCCAACGGCGCACAATCTCATGGGGCAGGCGCTCCTCAGCAGTGCGCTTGATCGCAGATAGATTCAACGGATCGGGTTGGCCATCCAGCAGGTCCTGCAACACCCAGGCGGCAATATCCACAGCCCGGGCAGAGCCGATGTGGCTGCGAAAACTGCGCGCGCTGCCGTGACCATCAGAGACAGCTACAATCAGCCTTGAGCCTTCTGCCGAAGCCGGCAGACAGCGCCAGGCATCCTGATTGGGCATCGTGGCACGCACGTGAGAGGCGCCGCGTACCGATTGGCCCAGGGCACGCCAACGTCCTATCGCGGACATGGCAGACCTCCTTACCAGACGTCAGCAGCAGTATCCGGTTCGTCCGCATCCACTACAGGAGGAGCTACCGGCACAGGGACATTAGCCGCGGTACTTGGATCGGCAGCGGTCTGGCTTGCCGGGGCTGAAGCCGATTTCAGCACGACCGTAGAAACCCACCGGATATACTTGACCAGGGATTCCGGGTTGTTCGCCTGGAGGGGCAAAATCTCGGGGTTCCCAATGAACTTCTGCAAGACATCGAGGTCAGCATCGGTACCAATAGCGATAGCGATGCGCACCGCTTTCTTGCCCCAAGGCTGGTCCATGAGCTCCTGCAAGCCCTTTTTGTAATCATCGGTGGGCTGCCCATCAGAGATCAATACCAGTACGGGAGGCAGGGCGCGGTCCGTCATTGGCGGGATGGTGAGCTGTTCTGCCACCATCGAAAGAGCTTTGCCCATGTCGGTCACGCCTTCAGCCTCCAGGTCGGTCCACCGAAAATCAGCGACATCGGTGGGTTGCGAGATATGCCACTGCGCGCCATTGGAGAACTTGAGTGCGCGAACCAGCACTTGCGCGTTAGGATTCTCATCAGCCACTTTCTGCATGTGGGGGATGGCCTCGTGAATAGCGGTATTGAGAGCCTGAATCTTGCCGTCCTGTGACATCGAACCGGAACTATCGGCAATCCAGATGAAATGCAGTGGACGCGTCGCCAATTCACCGCCAGGTCTTCGCATCATGATCTAACCTCCT
The DNA here is from genome assembly GCA_026645815.1 of Anaerolineae bacterium. Taxonomy (GTDB): domain Bacteria; phylum Chloroflexota; class Anaerolineae; order B4-G1; family SLSP01; genus JAAZNO01. Next base: position 29,972 of record JAPKMR010000047.1, read on the forward strand.
GTGAAATGTAAAACATTGGTTGAGCGCAAATCTCTATCATAAAACATACGCACATACACGCGCGTAGTTGCAAAGCATTTGGCTTATGAACTTAGGGACTGTAAAAGTATAACTTCCCGTTTATGGTCGTGCTTTAACAGTGAAATTCGGGAACTTATAGATTTACGA
>JAPKMR010000048.1 GCA_026645815.1 Anaerolineae bacterium
AAGTACCTTCCGCGTCAGTGGCTACGATACCCTCTGTTGCAGAAAATTACTTGGTGCGGGAGCGACGGGACTTGAACCCGCGGTCTTCGGCTTGACAGGCCGACATGTTAACCACTACACTACGCCCCCTGAACGATGTGCATCATACCATAGCCCACCATTTTGTCAACCACTACTCCCACGTCGGTCGCGTTTCCACAGCGGTGCTTTGTTCTCCAAGACGCCCCGCAATTCGAAGATTTGGTCTCGCAGGGCGGCAGCTTTCTCGAATTCCCAGTTCTGGGCTGCATTCTTCATCTCTTTTTCCAGCTCGCTGATGAGCTTCTGCAGCGCTGCGGGTTCCATCGCTTCCGGTTTGACGTCTAGTGCGCTCTCTTCCTGCGTCGCTATCCGGACCCGTTCGGTGAGATCGTGAATCTCTTTGACGATAGCTTGCGGCTCGATGCCGTGTGCGGTGTTGTAGTCCCGCTGTTTCTTGCGCCGTGCATCGGTCTCTGCTATGGCGTCCCGCATGGCATCCGTGATGCTATCTGCATACATAACCACCGTGCCATCCAGGTGTCGCGCTGCCCGTCCCATCGTCTGGATGAGCGCTGTGGCGCTGCGGAGAAAGCCCTGTTTATCCGCATCCAGAATTGCCACCAGGCTCACTTCAGGCAAGTCCAGCCCCTCTCGTAACAGGTTGATGCCCACAATCACATCGTATTGCCCCAACCTCAGATCCCTGAGAATCTCCACCCGCTCGATAGTCTGTACCTCGCTGTGGAGATAGTTGACCTTTATGCCTAGCTCTCGCAGATAGTCCGATAGGTCTTCTGCCATCTTCTTTGTTAACGTTGTCACCAGAACGCGCTGCCCCTTTGCTATGCGCTCCCGAATCCGCCCAATCAAATCATCTATCTGACCCCGGGTCGGCAGCACCTGCACTTCGGGATCAAGGATGCCTGTGGGGCGGATCACCTGGTCTACCACCTGAGCGGCGCGCTCCATCTCATAGGTTCCGGGCGTGGCGCTGGTGTAAAGGATCTGATTGAGCCGGGCATTGAATTCATCAAAGGTGAGCGGACGGTTGTCCAATGCCGAGGGGAGCCGAAAGCCATAATCCACCAGGACCTGCTTGCGGCTACGGTCACCATTGAACATTCCCCGTATCTGCGGGATTGCCATGTGGGATTCATCCACCACCAGCAGGAAATCTGAGGGGAAGTAATCCAGCAACGTCCACGGCGGCGCGCCGGTTTCGCGTTGATCCATATGCCGGGAGTAGTTCTCGATGCCGGAGCAGTAGCCGATTTCCCGCATCATTTCTAGGTCGTAGCGTGTCCGTTGCTCCAGGCGCTGGGCTTCGAGCAGTTTGTTCTGCGCATTGAGTTCCGATAACCGCGCTTCCAGTTCCGCCTCGATGTCAATAACTGCCTGTCGCTGTTTTTCCTCGGAGGTGACATAGTGCCTGGCGGGGAAAACCTGGATGGAGGAGGGAACTTCTAGCACTTCGCCGGTCAGAGGCTCAATGCGGGTGATGCGCTCGATCTCGTCGCCCCAGAAGGAGATGCGGAAAGCATCTTCGGTATAGGCGGGGCGAATCTCAAGTGTGTCCCCACGCGCGCGGAAGGTGCCTCGTTTGAACTCCAGATCGTTCCGGTCGTAGTAGATGCTGACCAGGTGGCGCATCACGGTTTCACGGCGTATCGCTTGCCCGACTTCCAGGAGGAGGATGACCTTGCCCCATTCATCGGGGCTGCCCAAAGCATAGATTGCAGATACGGAAGCAACTACAATGACGTCTCGATGTGTCATCACCGCGGCTGTAGTTGCCAGGCGTAAGCGCTCAATTTCGTCGTTGATATCCGCATCTTTTTCAATGTAGAGGTCGTGTTGCGGCAGATAGGCCTCTGGCTGATAGTAGTCGTAGTAGGAAACGAAGTATTCAACCGCGTTTTGCGGGAACAGCGCTTTGAACTCGGAGTAGAGCTGGGCTGCCAGGGTCTTGTTGTGCGTCATCACCAGGGTGGGGCGTTGCACCTGCACGATTACGTTGGCGATAGTGAAAGTCTTGCCCGTGCCTGTGGCGCCTTTGAGCACCTGATGGCGATGCCCTTGTTGTAGACCTTCTAGCAGCTGGGTAATTGCCTGGGGTTGATCCCCTGTTGGCTGCATGGGTGTCTCAAGTTTGAATGCGCTCATAGTCTCCTCTGTTTCGAATGTGCCTGCGCATACGGTAGAAGGATATTGTACCCCTAATTGCGCAACTGACCATTGAGGCTTGGGTATACGACAGATTATTGGGGAAAATCAAAAGAGGTTCTCAAAACAGATGAAGAGGGTCTTTTTTGATGTTTTTTGGGACGCGGCGCCGGGTACGGCGCTGCGTCCCAAAAACACTTTCTAAAATCGCGGCTTCAGTTGCCCTTTCGTATGGTAAGGGGAGGACGCCTGAACAGTTACGTTCGGTTTCATCCTTGCTTTAAGGCCATACCTGTGCTATAATATCATCCGTACAAGGGCATAAGTTTTGCGCCGAAAAGTGGGGACCACCCCACTTTTCTTTATAGTTTGCACTCGAACGATGCAGGTGGAGGGAGTGGCCGTTTCATGAAAAGCGAGTTTGCTCTGGCTTTCAATCAGATTTGCGCCGATTACAACTTGCCGCGGGATACAGTCCTGGAAGCGGTAAGGGCGGCTTTGGTTACCGCTTACCGGCGAGATTGGAAGGTCGGGCCAACCCAGAATCTCACCGCTGAGATCAACATGGACACGGGGCTGGCGCGGATCTTTCTGGAAAAGACGGTGGTTGAGCAGGTCGAGGAAGAGGACCTTGAGATCACGTTGACCGATGCACGTCGTATGACCCGCGACGCGGCTTTGGGTGATCTGCTGATGGTGGATGTCACCCCGCACAACTTTGGTCGCATTGCTGCTCAGACTGCTAAGCAGGTCATCACACAGCGTTTGCGTGAGGCGGAGCGTGAGAGTCAAATCACGCGCTTTAGCCGGCAAGTCAATGAGATCATTATTGGCACGATCCAATCTATCAACCCACAAGGGATCACTCTGCATCTGGAACGTACCGAAGAGGCACAGATGCCACGCCGCGAGCAGATTCCGGGCGAGCGTTACCGCTTGCACCAGAAGATTCGCGTCTACGTGGTTGAGGTCAAACGCTCTGCTCGGGGACCGCAAGTTGTGGTTTCCCGCAGTCATCCGGCGATGTTGCGCCGCTTGCTGGAGCTGGAAGTGCCGGAGATTCGCAGCGGGCTAGTGGAAATCAAGAGTATCGCCCGTGAACCTGGCGCCCGCTCCAAAATTGCTGTTGCGGCACGGCAACCGGGGGTAGATCCGGTGGGAACCTGCGTGGGAATGCGGGGAATCCGTATCCAGACAATCTCCCGTGAGCTTAACGATGAACGCGTGGATGTGATTCAGTGGTTTGAGGAACCGGATAAGTACATTTCCAGCGCCCTCAGCCTCAACTCCGTGCTCAGCGTGACGCTTGACGAGCAGAATCCCGGCGGTAAGACGGCTGCTGTGGTGGTTCTCGATGACCAGCTCTCGTTGGCGATTGGTCGCGCCGGGCAGAACGCCCGTCTTGCGGCGAAGCTTACCGGTTGGCGCATTGATATTCAGGGTGCTACTGAGGCGGCTATCTGGGCCATGCAACGTGTGAATGAGCATCCCGATTTATTGGCGCACCAGAAGGATAGCGTGGCGCTGGTGGCACAGTTGGCATCTATCCTGAGTGCGCATGAGGGGACCCAGAATCCCTATAATGATGAAGAACGCCGGGTCATCAAGACTCTCGTTGAAGCTGTGCGTATGGCTGAGATTGCCCGGCGCGAGAAGGAACATCCGGTATCGCACCAAACCCGTGCGCGACAGGCAGCGCAAGAAGTGGCTGCCCAACAGCAGCGTGAAGCTGTGGCGCAGGCGCGGGCACGTGTTCCGCAGGGTGCCTATGAGATGCCCTTGGAAGTCCTGGGACTTTCCGAGAAAGTCTCGGGGCATTTGCAGCGCAATGGCGTGACGAGCGCTGGTGAGGTGATGGAACGCATCGCGCAGGGCGACGAGGCTTTGCTGGTGCTTACCGGTATCGGCGCTAAAGCGCTCGGTGAGATTAAGGCAGCTGTCGAAGCTAGCGAATTGCACTTTGTGGGTCCCGATGTTGAACCCGAAGTTGCAGTGACCGAAACACCGGAGCCTGCAGCGCCTGAGGCTGTGGTTGAAGCCGCGGCGGAAGAAGTAGCATCCGCGGAGTTAGAAGCATCTGCTGAACCTGGCGCAGAGCTGCCTGTAGAGGCGGCAGCTGTGCCTTTGCCCGCGGAAGATGCTGCCGTGGCTGTTGCAGAATCTGCGACCGGGGCTGTGGCAGAGGTTGTGACAGAGGAAGCTGTGGCTGTTGCTGAAGGTGTTGCTCCCGAGGCGGAGGCTGGCGAGGTCGAAGAGACCTCAGCAACCTCAATACAGGATCTCTTTGCTGTACCCTTTGTGGTGCCTGACGAGGAAGATGAGGAAGATGAGGAATCGTCTTCTCGCCGTAGCAAGAAGGGCAAGCGGAAGCAACGTACCATTTTCTATGATGATGAGAAAGGTGAGACTTTCGTCGTGCGTAAGCGGCGACGTAGTACAACCAATCCGTGGGACGATTATGCTGATTAAGTAGTCCAACTTTGGTTTTTGACGCCCGTGGGCCACATGGTTAGACTGTAAACCAACGGTAGACATTGCTACCCTTGGTTTGGATATGAGGGTGGGCGCCAGAGATGGACTCTCTGGCGCTCGCTTTTTTGAGAACTGTGGTCGAGTAAGTTGATGATGAAGAACAAGATACAGCCTAAGCAACGCCATATTCCTGAGCGTACGTGTGTCGCCTGCCGCGCGCGGAGACACAAGCGCGATTTATTGCGTGTGGTCCATACCCCTGCTGGGACGGTGGTGGTGGATGAGACCGGAAAACAGAATGGACGCGGCGCCTATCTCTGCCGCCAACGGAGTTGCTGGGAAAAAGCATTCAAACAGGGCAGCCTTGATCGTGCTCTACGCACAACGTTGACTGCTGAAATACTTGCCGACCTGCGCGCTTTTACTGCGACACTGCCAGAAACGTTAGCATCGTCACCAGAGTCAGTCGCGCCGGTTGATAGTGAAGTTTTTGTGGCGTAGTTCTTTTTGATGTCTTACGCCGGAAAAGGAGAAAGAGTATGAACAAAGTGGTATCTTCACAACCTAAAGAAATTATTATTCCAGAATTGCTCACCGTGCGCGATCTGGCTGATATGTTAGGAGTGAGCCCAATCCAGATCATCAAAATCCTGATGACGAATGGTATGTTAGCCAGTATCAATCAGCAGATTGATTTCGACACGGCTGCGATTGTAGCAACGGAATTCAACGTAGAAACCCGGCATCCTTTCCCCGAGGCGACCTCAGAAGAGGCACAGGAATCCGAACTTACCTCCTGGCAACGGTTGCTTGCCGGTGAGGCGAAGGAGGATCTTTCCTCGCGTCCCCCGGTGGTGACGATTTTGGGACACGTGGACCATGGTAAAACTTCCCTCCTGGATGCAATTCGCCATGCCAATGTTGCCGGCGGTGAAAGCGGAGGTATTACGCAACATATTGGCGCCTACCAGGTCAAGCACAATGACCGGCGCATCACTTTCCTCGATACGCCTGGACATGAAGCCTTCACCTCAATGCGCTCGCGCGGCGCTCATACCACGGATATTGCCGTGCTTGTGGTTGCTGCTGATGATGGGGTCAAACCTCAGACAGTTGAGGCGATCAACCATGCTCGTGCTGCACACGTGCCCATCATTGTTGCCTTGAACAAGATTGATAAGCCTAACGCTCGCCCGGAATTCGTCAAGCAGGAACTTTCGGACCTGGGACTTGTTTCCGATGAATGGGGTGGCGATATCATGATCATTCCAGTCTCTGCCAAGAAACAGCAAGGCTTGGAGGATTTGTTGGAGGCGATTTTGTTGTTGGCAGATGAGATTGGCGTGCAGGCTAACCCCGACCGCGCGGCTGTAGGTGCGGTGCTGGAAGGTAAACTCGATAAGCGGCGCGGACCTGTCGCATCGGTGTTGGTACAGAATGGCACCTTGCTGACGGGGGATATTGTGGTGGTGGGAACGACCTGGGGCAAGGTGCGCGCTCTGGAAGACGAAAATGAGAAACGTCACCGCACTGCTCCTCCCGGAACCCCGGCAGTGATTATTGGCTTGCATGACGTACCGGTTGCGGGTGATCGTCTTGAGGTTGTTTCCGACGAGCGCACCGCGCGGGCGATTGCCCAGAAGCGCAGCGGAGAGGCCCGAGCTGCCACGCAGGTGGCGCAGCGACGCCCGCTTTCCCTGGATGAAATCTCCGCGCGCATTCGTGAGGGGCAGGCGAAAGAACTTGCCATTGTGCTCAAAACGGACGTACAGGGATCCATCGAACCTATTGTCAACTCTCTGCAGCGGCTTAGCGTCGGCGAAGTGCGGCTAAATATTATTCACGCTGCTGCCGGTAACATCACGGAATCGGATGTCAGCCTGGCGGTAGCTTCTGAGGGTACCGTCTTGGGCTTCCGTGTGAATGTAGATGGGGCGGCGCAGCGCATCGCTGATGATGAGAATGTAGCCATCAATATTTACGAGATCATCTACAACCTGATTGATGATGTTGAGAAAGCCATGAAGGGTTTGCTCGACCCGGTTTATCAACCCAAGACCTTGGGGCAGGCAGAGGTGCGGGCTGTCTTCAATATTCCGAAACTCGGCAGGGTGGCGGGGTGTATGGTCACCGACGGAATTCTCCGGCGCAATGCCCGTGTCCGTGTCTGGCGAGGCGATAAGATGTTGCACGAGGGCGGCTTTGCTTCGTTGAAGCGCTTCGAGAAAGACGTCCGCGAGGTGCGCGACGGCTTCGACTGTGGCGTGCGTGTTGAGGGCTTTGATGGGGTTGAAATTGGAGATCGCCTGGAATGCTTCTTCATGGAGCGTCAGGCGCTGGAATAAGTGTAGAGAGGCAATGAACACATGGGAAAGAAATATCTGAGCCGTGTTGGCTCGCTAATCCGTTACCATATCACGCGCTTGTTATTGGAATCTAGCAATGATGAGCGCTTGCAGCAGGTGAACATTACCGATGTGGTGGTCAATCGTGACACCACCCGCGCCGAAGTCTTCTATAGTCTCCTGGGCTCCGCGGAGGAGCGTGTTGAGGTGCAGGCAGCGCTGGATAAAGCAGCTGGATGGTTGCGCTCGGAACTGGCGCCGGTGTTGCGCTTGCGCAACTTGCCGCAGCTGGTCTTTGCCTTCGATCCCTCGCTGGTACAGGGGGAGCGAATTGAGGCGCTGTTGAGTCAGCTTCAAGCTGATGGCGTACTCTCACCTGATGCCTCCTCTTCGGTCGCTACCCCTTCTTGGTCAGTTGCGGATGCCTCTGTCAAATCTGCTGACGACGCCGACGCTGATGAGTGGGGCGACGATGACGACTGGGATGACGATGAAGACGGCGCTGATGACGACTGGGATGAAGAAGATGACGATTGGGACGACGATGACGACGACGATGACGACGGTCCTGAATCAGGCGCTTGAGTGTTTGCAAGCCAGCCAACGCCCACTGCTCATTGCCCATCCCCGACCTGATGGCGATACCGTTGGCTGCACTCTGGCGCTGCGACTGGCGTTGATCGCGTTGGGAAAGACGCCGCGTATCGCGTGCGTTCATCCTTTGCCCGGCAATCTGACCCACCTTCCGGGAGCCGAGGCCTTTGAGAGCGCTATTCCCGAAGACGCCGACATTGATCTCGTTGTGGCTGTGGACTTGAGCGACCTTTCACGTACGGGCGGACTGTATCAGCCGGCGTGGGCGGAACGCTATCCACTGCTCGTCATTGATCATCATGCGACTAATGATGCCTTTGGTGATGTCAATCTCATTGAGCCGGAGGCTGCCGCAACTGCGTTGCCTATGGCACGGGTGATTCGCGCGTTGGGTATCCCCCTCCGTGATGATATCGCTACATGCCTGCTTGCTGCGCTGATCACTGATACGCGCGGGTTGCGCACCGAAACAACGACATCCGCTGTTTTGCGCTTTGTGAGCGAGCTGGTCGAGGCAGGTGGGAACTATCTGGGGGTGATGCAACGGACACTGGATGCTGTGCCTTATCAGCAGATGAAAGCTTGGGGGGTAGCGCTCAGCCGCCTGCAACTTGAAGTTGGTATTGCGTGGACAACGTTCCCGTTGACGGAAAAGCAAGCACTCGGTATTGAAGATCATGACGATCTTGACTTGGGAAATATGCTTAGCCAGACCCGTGAGGCGCAGCTTTTTGCCACTTTTCTGGAGATGCGCGACGGCACGGTCAAGGTGAGCCTTCGGGCGCGTCCTGGTTACGATGTGGCGTGGATTGCCAAACAACTGGGGGGTGGGGGGCATACGCAGGCAGCGGGCTATTCGCTCCCTGGTGATCTGGATACGGTCGTGCGCGACACAATGGCTCTGTTGCGTCAGGAGCTTGCGCGACCACATTGAGCCTTACAGCAATGATTCACGGCTAATATGCTCGGTCTCCTCAATATCAACAAACCCTCCGGTATGACTTCCCACGATGTGGTGAACGCTGTGCGGCGGATCACCGGTATCCGGCAGGTGGGGCATACCGGTACACTTGATCCGCTGGCAACGGGAGTCCTTGTTGTCCTTGTCGGACCTGCTACGCGCCTGGCGCAGTACCTTTCCGGTGTGGATAAGACCTATACCGCTGTGGTGCGCCTGGGTGAAACGACCAGTACCTATGATGCCGAAGGTGAGATCCTGCTGCGGCGTCCCGTAGCGGTGGGGTGCGCCGATATTGAAGTTGCGCTAGAAGCTTATCGTGGACCTCAGTTGCAGACGCCGCCTATGGTCTCCGCGGTCAAAGTGGGCGGCAAGCCGCTCTATAAGTTGGCGCGCAAGGGGCAGGAGATTGAGCGACAGCCCCGGCAGGTCACGATTTATGCACTTACCCTCGATGCGTGTGCGTTGCCCGAATTCACCCTCACCATTACCTGTTCTGCTGGAACCTACATTCGCAGCCTGGCGCATGATTTGGGGGAGCAGCTTGGGTGTGGGGCTCATCTCGTCGCGCTGACGCGCACAGCTACAGGGCGCTTTGATCTGGCACAGAGCGTGACGCTGGAGCAATTGCGAGCACTGGCGGAGGCTGGCCGGTTTGCGGAGGCGCTTTTGCCCCCAGATATGGCGGTCATGGCTTTGCCAGAGGTTACGTTGACCCCCGCCATGGAGAGCGCTGTGCGCTATGGGCAGAGTATTGAGCTGCCGGATATGCCCGCGGCGGCTGAAGTGCGCGCCCATGCTGCGGATGGACACCTTGTGGCAGTGTTGATTCCCCTGGAAGATGGACGGTGGCGCCCCACGCTGGTGTTGCCGGCATCGCCCTGAAAGCGAGCTGCGGATGTGGATTGAACGGGGTCTGAAACAACTCTCTCCCACGCTGCCCACGCAACTGGTGATTGGGGCGTTTGACGGACTGCATCGTGGGCATCAAGCGCTGATCGGTGAGGTGGTTGCTGCCGCTCGCGCAATTGCGGGACAGGCGGTGGTGCTTACGTTCGATCCCCTGCCGCGACAGTTCTTCAATGGTAACCCCGCCTGTACCTGGCTCTCTTCGCTCGAGGAGCGACTGGAACAGCTGGCGTTGCTCAATCTCGATGGCGTGATTGTACAGCCCTTTGATACTGCGTTATCCGCTTTGCCGGCGCGCGTCTTTTTGTCCCGGCTTCAGGAGCATGTGCGTCTCGTTGGGCTATGGGCGGGTCCCGATTTTGCCCTGGGTCAGGGACGCAGCGGTACCCTCGATGTAGTGAACCAATTGGGCGTCGAGATGGGCTTTGCTGTGCATACCTTTGAACCGTTTATCTGGCGGGGGACTGCCGTACACAGCAGTGACATTCGCCGATTGTTGCAAGAAGGGCACATCGAAGCCGCTAACGATTTATTGGGGCGTCCTTACCGGCTCACGGGAAGGGTTTGCCCTGGCGAGCAGCGCGGACGGCAGCTGGGCTTTCCGACCGCCAACCTGGAGGTTCCGCCGGAACGCCTGCTGCCCGAGAACGGCATCTACGTCTGCCGGGCGCACCTGGCACGTGGCAGTTTTGCAGCGGTGACCAATGTGGGCACCCGACCTACCTTTGATCATAGCGCTACCACGGTCGAAGCGCATTTATTGGATTTCGAGGCCGATATTTATGGGGAATCCCTGCGACTGGATTTCTTGACGCGCTTGCGTTCAGAGCTGCGTTTTGCCTCAGCCGAAGCCTTGGTGCAACAGATGCACGAAGATGTAGCACAGGCGCGCCGGTGGCTTGCTGCGTAAACGCGACGCGAGCGCTGAGCAGCGGTGAATGTTTTCTTTGAGTGATTTTTCACGGCGTGGCGCAGCCACACCGTAAAAAATCACCTTTCTAACGCGCCCTGTAGGATCGTTTGAGATTGCCGCTCCCGGCATGAAATGCAACCCGAATAGTTATCCGTCTTGCTTTTTTTCTTTGAATGCGTTACAATTGCAGTCATGAGTAAGGTACATCTTGCACCGAGCCGCAAGGATATCGCCAGACATCTGGAATTGGCGTTGCAGCATGGGTGTGGCTTGGAGCTACAGGCTTTTTCCAATCCAGAAGTTCTCAACAACTCCTGGCAAACCTTGCTGAGCGAATACAAGATCCTGCTTAAAGATTTCCCAGGTTCAATCTCGTGTCACGGCGCGTTTTTTGATATGTACGCGGCGAGTTTTGACCCGCGTGTGGTGGAACTGACCCGTGAGCACTATCTGCTCAATCTGGATATTGCTGCCGAGCTCGGGGCTTCGCAGGTGGTGTTTCACACCAATTTCTTGCCCATGATCCGCACAGAATTCTATCGTCATGAATGGCTCAAGAACCAGCGTGATTTCTTGTTGAAACTGGAGCCAGAAGCAGCGCAACGTGGCTTAAGAGTTGCCATTGAGAATATGTGGGATCCCGACCCTTATTTGTTGGTTGAGCTCTTCGAGGGTCTGGTAACGCCCCATATTGGGGTGTGTCTGGATGTGAGCCACGCTTATCTGTATCGTTTCAATCGCCAGCAGACGGTGGAGTTTTGGTTGCAAACCCTTGAGCCTTACGTGATTCATGTACACATGAACAACACGCGGGGCGTCATTGATGAGCACCTGGCCCTAAACGCACCGGGGAGCGCGCTGGATTACACTACCTTACTGCCGTTGTTGGCAGCGTTGGAGCGCGCCGCCGTGTTGGTGGTGGAGATTGATGAACCGGACGCGGCTGAACAGAGCTTGCAGTTCATACGCCGCGTCCTGGGCCCAGCCTTCTGTGCGTCTGGCGAGATTATCCCCTCCGCGTGACCCCTGGCAGGAGCATGATCTACAACAGCGGCGCGACAAGCGCCGCGATTTGTTCCAGTACCCGGCGATCGGTCGCGGAAAACGGCGCCTGCGTGTGTGAGTCAATATCGAGCTCCCCCACTACCACGCCATCGCGAAAAACCGGAATCACAATCTCCGATTTGACGTGAGCGCTGCAGGAAAGATAGTTGGTCTCGGCGCTCACATCCTGGATGACAAAAGTCTGTTCACGCTCTGCAGCTTGCCCGCAGATGCCTTGTCCGAATTTGATGTGGGTGTGCTCGGTTGGCGCGCCTACAAAAGGTCCGAGCACCAATTCGCGTGCGTGGTCGGGATCCACCAGATAGAAACCTACCCAATCGTAGGTCGGAACGCGTTCCGCCAGTGTGTGGCAGACCGCCATGAGCTGGGCTTCGCGTTCCAGCCGGCTTGCGAGGATGGCCTGAATTTCGCTTAGTACAGTAGCTGCTGTGGCTGTGTCCATATTCTGTTCCCCTTGGATATTCGAAGTGGTTTGAGCGCGGAGAGGCGTCGTGCGCCGGTTGCGGCATAAAACAACGCCGGCACAGCATGGGAATGCCGGCGGCGTTGTTGATGTCCTTCCCGCGATCGAGAATTTCGCTACGGTGAGATTACTCTTCGTAAGGCTCAAACATATCCTTGCTTGCGCCACAATCGGGGCACATCCAGTCATCCGGAATGTCCTCGAATGCCGTACCAGGGGCAACACCATTGTCCGGGTCACCCAGTTCGGGGTCATAAATATAGCCACATACTTCGCAAATCCACTTTTGCATTTCACGACTCCTTTATATTGGTGCTGAAGTCTGGACTCTTCGGGCGCTACCCGATAGGACGCGCCTCATACTTTGATTATATGAGGACCTTGGAGGCTGTCAAGCCGGGTGCGTTTCAACTTCGGGGCAAAAGTAAGGCGGCTATCGTGCAAATACCTTTCCTTTGAGTGATTTTTTTCTAGAGCGGCAATAGTGGCTGGACCAACGAGCATGTGGGCGATGCAAGAACACGCGGTTGAGTACAACCAGAGAGGTAGTTTTTTTCTGTGATTTTTGCGGGCTGCGCCCGCAAAAATCACACTTGCTGGGAAAGGCACAGAGGTTTTTTCGAGCTATCTAGCCAGTTTTGCCACTGAGGTTTTTTGCGGCGTGGCACAGCCCCGGCGCTGAGTGCAGCGGTGCAAAAAATCGCCGCCCTGTAGGGGCGTTTGAGATTGCCGCCCCCGGCATGAAATGCACTCTAGTACCAAAATCCAATTGCGCTGACCGGATTTTTGGTGTACAATAAAGATGGTCGTGGATTGCAAAGGTTTATGATCTTCAGAGCGATACCGAGTTTCGAGGGTTGATATAAGAGATTTCCTCTGCTGTAAGTCCGCGCCAGGCAGGTGATTCATGTCAAAGGATTGGATTCGAAGACTCATACTGGGCTTTGCTTTAGTACTCCCCCTATGTTTGGGCTGGGTTCCCGGCGCCCAGACGCAGGCAGGGGGAGGTTATCGCTATTTCGAAGAAACCCGGCATGTGGTCCGTGGTGAATTCCTGGAGTTCTTTGATAGATACGGCGGCCTAGCCATCTTTGGGTATCCGAAAACGGAACCTTTCGTTCAAGACGGTTTTGTGGTGCAGTATTTTCAGAACGCGCGCTTCGAGTTGCATCCTGAAAACCCTGTCCCCTATCGCGTGCAGCTGGGGCTTCTGGGGGTGGATTTGAACTATGAGCGCTCACGCGTTGAGCCACCCAACTCCATCTCACGTGTACGGCATTATTTCCCCGAAACCGGGCACACGGTTACCTATGCTTTCCTGGAATTCTTTAAAGCCAAGGGTGGCATTGATGTTTTCGGTTATCCCATCACCGAAATGTATTATGAGAACGGTCGTATGGTCCAGTATTTCCAACGAATGAAACTGGAATGGCATTCTGAAGATCGTTCTAATCCGGTGCGTATCGGGAATCTGGGAGAATTGTATCTCGAGGTTCATCGTGATCGCATTCCGCTTGATGCGCAAAAGGGGGTCGCGAATACGCAGATTCAAGATCCAGTTCCTGGGGAGACTCCCGGAACTCCCAGTGACGGCTTGCGGGCTTCGATGGCCTTACGTTATTCGGTACTCGACCAGCAGAAAAAACAGGTGGCTTCTGTGCTGGTAAATTCTATTGATGGCCAGCCGCGTCCCAACGCACAGGTGCAGATTCAGCAGTTTAACTCCACAGGTGAATTGTTGGACACAAGCCCGGTGATACTCACGGATGCTGATGGTTTTGTTCGCGTGCCCCTATCCGTTTCCGGGGGGCATAACGGCGAAAAGATTCTCGTGCGTGCCACGGTGACGTTTGGGACATTGCAAGTGATAGCCGAGGACGTCTTCATGCTTTGGTGGTGAGGTCACCGACCCGTACGGGTCTGGAAGGGAGTGCTTTGAACCGCGCGAGCTCTGGCTCGCGCGGTTCTGTGTTAATCAACGCTACGATGCGCGTATCCTCACGCGGACGTTGGGAAGACTAATCAGCCCCTGTATTATCTTCAGCGTTTCCCGCCAATCCAAGACGATCGAGTAAACGCTTGAGCCAGGAGCGCCGTTCGGGGGATTGCTGTGTGGGAGCCTGGACCCGGCGAATGCGTTCCACGGCGTGCCGGAGTTTCTGCATCTTGATGGCTTGCTTTTCGGATTCTGGGTTATTGCTCATAAGCCCCTTCTATTTCGTATCTGTTCGAGAATTCAACGAAAAAACACATTCCACAAAGCAAATTTGACTGCGAAGCTCAGCGAGACATCGCAGCGTGCCACAATTTTCGGGCAGGTTATTACTGGGTTGAGTGGCTTAGCTGTTGGCGACAGGCTTCTCACTAAAGGTGACAAACGTATAGCCCACGCCGCGCACATTTTGGATATAAATGGGATGTTCTGGGTCCGGTTCTAATTTGCTGCGCAAGCGGCGAATATGCACGCGTACGATGGATCGCGCCCCCCAGGCATCGGCTTCATAGCCTTGAGCGCAGCGCACCAGGTCTTGCGGGGTACATACCTGATCGGCGCGCAGCATCAGGCATTCCAGTAGCCGGAATTCCGTAGGGGTCAGATCAACACGCTCGTTCTTGAGGGTCACCAGATGTTTCGCGCGGTCAATGATGACGCCACTGATTTGCAGAAAGCGCTCCTCATCGGCGGGCTTGGGTTGGGGCGCCGGCACCTCGGTGTTCGCGAGCTCTTGCACGGTGCGTTGTAGACGCTCCAAAAGCACGCGCCGGTGTCGCTCCTGTTCCAGCTCCGAAAGCCCGCGCCGCACGGTCGCGAGAATTTCCTCGACCGGGCAGGGTTTCAATAGATAATCGTAAGCGCCGTGGCGCATGGCCTGGATGGCAGTCTCCAACGCGCCATAGCCCGTGATCAGGATCACGATAATCTCCGGGTTGCTCTTGTGCAATTTCTCCAAAACTTGCATTCCCTGAAGCCCCGGCAGGCGCAAATCCAGGATGACGAGTTCGAAAGGCTCTCCCTGCGCCACAAGGCTCAACGCCTCTTCTCCCGTTCCGGCAAGCGCGACGTGAAAGCCCTCCAATCGCAATACCTCGCCCAGCGTGATTCGTTCGGCAGCCTCATCATCCACAATGAGAATACGTGATTCGGCCATCAGTCTTCCTCCCGGTGTCTGGGCAGGCGCACAATAAAGGTAGCGCCTGTTCCTGGTGTGCTCTCCACTTCAATGACGCCTCCATGGCGCTCGATGATTCCATAGCTGATTGCTAAACCAAGCCCAGTGCCGGTGGGTTTGGTGGTGAAGAAAGGCTCGAACAGATGTTCGCGCGTTGTGGGAAGGAGTCCCGGGCCGTTGTCGCGAAAGGCTGCGACCAGCTGGTCGCGTTCGGCATGGTAAGCCGTACCCACCCACAGCTGTCCGCCGGTTTCGAGCGCCTCGATCGCGTTGATGATGATATTCAGAAATACCTGCGTGAGTTGATTGGCAAATCCCTGTACCGTGGGCAGCTCTGGCGCCAGTCGTACGACCAGCTGAATGTTGGCCTGCTGCAAGCGTTTATTGGAGAAAGCCAGTGCATCCTCGACGGCCTTGTTGATATCTACCTGCATCACAACGCCCGAGGCGGGACGGTAGAAATCTAGCATGCGCCGCACAATTCCCATCAGATGGCTGATTTCTTGCCTGGCGATACCGAGGTAGCGCTGCCGCTCTGCCTCCGCGAGATTGGGGTGGGTCGCCAGGTGCATGCTGTTCTGCACGGCTTGCAGGGGATTGTTGATTTCATGCGCGATGGAGGCGGTGAGTCTGCCGATAGCCGCCATCTTCTCTGCCTGAATCAACTGGCTTTGCGAGCGCTGTAATGCCTCGGCAAAAGCGGTGAGCTCCCCATAGAGGCGCGCGTTTTCCACGGCAACCGAGACGCTGGAGGCGACGCGCTCCAACACCGGCAGGTTTTGGGAATCCAATGTGCCGGCATGACCGACCACGGTTAACAGCCCAATCGGCTCGTCGTGCATCATCAGCGGCACATAGAGCAGGTCGAGCGGTGAGAGCTTTAAGACCTCGGACCAAAAATTGTCGCCCACCGCGGATTGGAGCACGGAACGGCGCTCGCGCAACGCCTGCGCTGCGGCATCCTGTGTGACCGGCGCGATGCGACCCTCGAGCCACGCGCCTTCGGGTCCCCGCGAGGTGCGCACCACCCACTCCCCCTCTTCCTCATCGTAGAGCACGATGGCGAGCATAGCGGCTTCCACCAACCGCTCCAGCCCTTCGAGCGCCGCTGTGAGCACCTGGTCCAGGTCGAGGCTGGCGGAGACGCGCCGGTTGATTTCATCCAGCGCGGCGAGCTCCTGATTGCGTTGGCGCAGTATTTGCTCGGTGCGGCGAATGCGCAGCACGGCATGGAGCCGCGCCAGCAATTCCTGGGAATCGAAAGGCTTGGTGATATAGTCATCGGCGCCGAGTTCCAGGCCCTGCGCCTTGTTGCGCGTCTCGCCGACCCCCGTGACCAGCAGCACGGGGACCTGGTTCAAATCCGCATCCGCTTTGAGCTGTTTGAGGATGTGGAAACCATCCAGACCGGGGAGCATCACATCGAGCAGGACGGCATCCACCGGATGTCCCTCCAGTTGCGCTGCACGCAGCTGCTTCAGCCCATCTTCGCCATTCGAGGCGATCAGCACCTCGTAGTGCTTGGAGGCGAGAATCTCCTGCACTAGCGTGATGATGCCTGGATTGTCATCCACAATGAGTATACGTGCTTCCGGCATTTAGGCTCCATTTGCGTTCACCGCAGCAAAACCAAGTACGGCGCGCTTAAGAAAAGTATAGCGTATTTTGCAAGCTTGTAAAATGTCCATGAGGCAAATGATCGGCCGCATAACCCTTCATATCAAGTAGGGTGCGCCTCTCTGGGAAAAAATGTTTTGAGACGCGGCGCCGTACCCGGCGCCGCGTCTCAAAACAAAAAAAAGATCCTCTAGACACTTGAGCACGCTGAAGTGGTGCAGAGGGCGGTTGAGTACAACCGTCGTTCTTTTTGTGATTTTCGTGAACGGGGCTGCGCTCCCGTTCACGAAAATCACTCCTGTAGAAAGAGCGCCGGGTACGGCGGCGCCGAGTACGGCGGCGCCGGGCACGGGCGCCGAGTACGGGCGCCGAGTACGGCGGCGCAGATTGTTTGAGCGCTGATGAGGGGCTTTTCTCGTGTTTTTGGACGCGCCATACCACGCTGGCGCGTCCAAAAACACTTTGGAGGACGATTGTATCAGATGACGAACGGGGGGTTTTGCCTGAAGGAAGCCTTAGCGCCTTTTGCGCCACCAGAGCGCTGCGCCGGCAAGGAGCGCCCCTGCCACCAGGATCGCTATCCAGCCACTTGGTGAAATTCCCGTGACGGTTCCGGCGACCTCGGTGCTTCCCTGAGCCAACAAGGCAACGAGCGTTCCCACAATCACCAACGCTGCCATCGCCGCCCATGTCGGGTTTCGCGTCAGGCTGCGCTTCAGGTCGCGCCATGCCGCGGCGAGGCGACTGCCTAACGGCGCCGGAGCCTCTGACCACGTCAGGCGCACCTGCCGCAGCACGCGCTGCTGCAAGCCTGCCGGCAGCGTGGTATGAGGCAGGGCTTGCGCCAACTGCCGGACGGTAGCGCCGAGCTCCGGAGCCGTCTCCGGAGTCTGCCCTTCCAGGAGCGCGTCGGTATAGGCCGTGAGCGCTGCTGCGAGCGCCGCCTCGGTCGCCGCAGCACTGATCTCGCCGTCTTGTGGCTTCTTCTTGTTTTCAGGGATCGTGATCTTCATTGCAAGCATCCCAGGTTCTTCGGTGGAATCGCAAAGCTGGCGGTGCTTCCGATTCCCGGCGCCCCCAAGGCTTTGGGGGACTGCACGTCAACGACTTGTTTTTTTCGAGTGGGGGAGGGGCGCAAGCCCCTCCCCCTTGTGAGTATGGAAAGGGTCACCTCAGGGACAGACCTGACTCTGGTAGTTGTTGTTGGGCGACGAGGGCACGACCCCGGTCGGCAGACCGAACGTGGTGTGACTAAGCGCCCGGTTCGTCAGCACTACCACTTTGAAGCGCAGTGTATAGGTACCGTTGCCATTGTCGCTCGCTCCCAGGAATTGGAAGTTGAAGTAACCGTTTGAGTCCTGGACGGGCGCGCAAGCGTCAGCCTGAGTGAACGAGCACCCGCTGATTGTCGCGATACCGACGCGCGACCCGGCTTTGGCTTCTACCTGCATCGAGGTGAGCGCCGCCGCGTTGGTCGCGTCGAGGACGTAGGCAAACTCGTCGTAGTCGCCGTTCTTGATATCCGCGCCGCTCCGATGTTCGAACTTGATCCCGTAGAACGGATTGTTCGTCGTGTTCTCTACGTTGTACTGGTTCGTGCGCGGATTGGGGCATCCAGCTGGCGGAGGTGTTGGCGGTTGCGAACCACCCGATCCGAAGTTGATCTGGCACCCATTCGACATCTCGACATAGCCGGTCCACCCACTTACGTTCTGAGAGATGTTGTTGACAAACTGTGCGATGATGGGTTGTTGTTGTCCGGCGCCCAGAACTGCACTGACGGTTAGATCAACAGGCGCCGCCGAGTTTGCAAAGATCCAGTCGCTGCCGAAGAAGCGAATCCTGTTGAGATTGCCCCATTCCGCGGGCCAACTCTCGATGCGGATGCGGGTGATCAGCATATCCGCGGCATCGTTGTTCCTGATTTCCAGGCGGGCGCGATTCTGTGCACTCCTCTCCTGCGCGGTCAACTGGTAGTTGGTGCAGGTGGGGGCGGCAGGCGGTTCCTCAGGTGGGTTGGGGGGCGGCGGCGCGCCTTCTTCGCAGGCAGTCTCGACGAACACCCACTTGAGCGCGGCTTGCAAGTCCTCGGGGTTGTTGGTCATATAGAAGTTTCCCGCGCCTCGCTCCGCGACGTAGCGGAGCACCTGGGCGTTGAAGACGTCATCGCCAACGGCTGCCTGGATGGCGATCACCGAGACGGGGACGTCGGGCATCGCGGTCTTCAGGTTATTGATCGCGACCATCACGTCGGCGACGGGCTCGCCCGCGGTCTGACCGTGTCGTTCGGAAGCGCCGCTGGCGCGCACTGCGTCAATGGATAGCGCGACGTTGTTCGCGTCGTAAACGTTGACATTCGAGACCCTGCCGCCGTCGAAGACCAACCGATCGTAGTCCACGGTGGGCACGCCGTCGGAGAGCAGGATAACCAGCGCGTTGCGGCCAGATTGGAGCTGCCCGGGCAGCCATTGAGTCACATTGTCTATGGCGAACGAGGTCGGCGTCCAACCGTTGGACCGCAAGCCCATCACCTGCGCGTTGAAGCCGCTGATATTGTCGGTGAACCCGGAGACCAACTGGATGTTGGGTTGGCGGTGGTTTTGGTCCCCGCGGATGCTTTGGGCGTTGAAGGTGGTCAGCGCCACGCGACTGCCGTTCCCCTGCGCCTGTATCCAGCTGTTGAGCGCCAGGATTGCGTCCTTCGCCGCGGCGAGTTTGGTGCCTGCCTCGCCGCCTTCGCTCGGATAGAGGTCGTCCATACTGCCTGAGATATCGAGTACGTAGAGCACGTCCACGGGCACGGCAACCTGGCAGACCTCGGGTTCGGGCGGCGGGGTAGGCTCTGGCGTGGGTTCGGGCGTGGGTTCGGGCGTGGGTTCGGGCGTGGGCTCCAGGCACGGGCAGGGCACGGGATCAGGGCAGACCGGGCAGACCGGGCACTCGTCCGGCGGTTGGTCGGTGATGTCGTAGTTGATGCGGAACCAGACGGTATTGAACACGTCCAGACCCTCGACGAGGAGTTTGTACGATCCCGGCTTGATCTCGCTCACCAACAGGTCAGGATTGGTCTCCGGATCCGTGCCGACGACGAACTCCTCCCACTCCTCCGTGCCGGAGGGGTTCTCGTTGGTGAAGATTGGATCGTTATTGGGGCCGATAAGCCTATAAACCACGGCGGGTGAGCGGCGATAGGGAACAAATGCGACGTCGTCGGCTGGAATACCTTTGCCGCCTGCCCCCTCGGGATTGGTGACATCGGGTATCGCCCAGTCCGGCATACCTACCGTGTCGGGGTCGTCGGTATCCCTGTCAGGACTGGTGGTGTCGGCGGGACCGCGGTCAAAGTCGCCGTCCCAGATGCTCATAGTTTTGGCGCCTGAGGGCACGTCAAAATAAAACTCCCAACTGCCATCATAGGTCGTTGTTGATCCTACATTATTCCAATCTACAAATTCAGGGAAAATGATACTTGCGTCACCCATTGTAGCCAGCATGCCTACAATGGCGAAGTTAGAATCCACCAGGTCGGCCCGCCCACTGCTGATGATCGCGCTCTTGACGCGCAGCTTGAACGCACTGATGCCGGAACCGATTGGGTCGCGCGAGACGGTGAGGCGATAGTTGTACACTTTGCCGTCGCCGGACAGGGCCGCCGCATCGTTATTGACCGTTTGCACGAACCAGGCGTTGTTGGGCATGGCGTTGGTGTTGCCCAACCACTGGGCAATGACGACTTCTGTTGTGGGGTCGGCAGGCGGACCGTCCTTGCCAGGATCGGCGTATAGTGTGTACACACACTCGGTATCAGTTGTGTCCCAGTTGCCGCCCGCTACGTTAGGCACGCCGGTGCTGTCCATGCCAGAGTCGCCGTCGAAGACCCCTATTTCGAAGGACGGTTGCGTCTGGTCGGAAGTGATCCACATATCAACCTGCGCACCGCCGAACGAGGCCATATTCTCACCCGGCATGGATAAGAATTTGGCATCGGTTTCATCGCAGGTGGGCATACAACTGTACTCGCCCAGCCCCGGCCCTACGGTACCGGAGAGCAAGCCCCCCAATCCCTCCAGGAGGCCGAACTGGCCGAACAACGACAGCAGCAGCGCTGCAGAGAGCACGCCAATGAGCGTGTCCTTCCCCTTTTTACTGTTATACCAAAGCTTGAGTTTCCTTAACATGCGATTCTCCTTTCTGACCGATCTGACTTCTGACTGTGTTTGGCTATACATAACGAGTGGATTGCACGTTGCCTCTGTTGCAGCAAGCGCCTATTTTGCATTGCCGCCTCCACTTTGAGTGACTCAATCTGTTGTTATCGTCGTTGAGAGATGTTAAAAAGGGTCGTTCCGTGTGGGCAATCTGGAGGAATTAATACTCGATGCTACAAAAGTTCCAGCACGCACTCGCGGTTTGCCAGTTTACTATCCAGCATTAGTGCTTGTTCAATCAAGGAAAGCGTCAGACTTTTATTGTCTCTCTCCCGCTTTTGTGTCAGATATGCAAGGCTGGGCGGGGAAATCTATGAGCGTCTATGGTCAACAGGGATGAAGTCGCTTCATCCCTGTTGTGTGATTTGGGTGCGTCGCAGCTCAACGAAGGTCGCCGTCGCCAATTTCTCAAAACCTGGGGTTGTCCACTTGAGATGGATAAATGCCGCCCCTCATAAGCACACGCCTATGAGGGGTTGCATTCTCCTTGAACCAGGAAGGAGCGCCTTTGATTTCAGCGGTCGAGACTTTCGCTATGTGCCTGGCGTGCTTCCAGTGCCTGGGCAGGTTTCTGCGTGGTCGCCCGTCTGGCACGTAGTTCCAGCGACGACCCCAGTGGCGCAGTTGATGGTAGCAGCACTACCAGGATTACACTCCGGGTCGCCCCCTTGTATTGCTGCTATTGCCCTGAGATCCGTTATTGCTGGTTTGACATATTGGATGCTGGTCATGGACTCTAATTCGTTCTTCATCTTGCTCCTCCCTTGCAGAATACTGACACGTTCGTTTGCTGATTTATACCTCAAGTCGTTCTCTAGAATCTTCCCCTTTATTGACAAAGGATGCCGGAACGCTTCCCCGGTATGATTCACTCATTCACGACATGTGGCGAATAATCTCCCTATATGTTGCGCTTTAAGACTACAGCTACAATCATTATACCATTTTTTCGTGATATTCAACAGACTTAGTCATTGTAGTTATTCGGCGTTCCCTCGCTTGCTATGACAAAAAGTAGCTGAAGCCGAGATTTTAGGGGGAGATTTTGGCTCCCACCGCGCCAAGTACAGCATGGTGTTTCGCGCGGCAGCAAAAATTACGCCTTTAAGGTGCGATTGGGAGCACGGTATTAGAAGTTGGATGTATGAGCTATTGTGTTGCGGATTTCATCTACGGTTTTCATTGATCGGTCAAAATATAAATCGAACCCCAATGTTTTTCTGGAGATATCCGCGATTTTGGAAAAAATGGTCTTTTGCGTCTGAATATCGAAAGTGCGGGACCAGTAGAACTCGTAAACTGCATTGCAGAGGTAACGGCATATCTGCCTTGCCTCTACAGGCTCTACATGAGTGTTCGAATCTTGAATGAGTCGAAAAACTGTTCCCAAAGGTACACTGGCAAGGCTGTGGGACTCTTCCTCTGTCAAGGCTCCCATTAAGGCACGTAGAGTCGTGGCATTCGCAACACGCCACTTGGATTCTTGGGGTATGAGATAGAGTCTGTCGTCCCCAATCACCGGCGCAAAAGGCTCCAGAATTTGGCTGATGGTGCTCTTGCCTGCCCCTGACGGACCTAGAAAGATCAGCGCGCGTCCCTCCATCACCACCGCCGCCCCGTGGATCATCACAATGCCCAGTGGTTCGGGGTCCCGTCTGCGCCTGTTCATGGTCTATTTGCCTTCAAGCGGGAGTTGGGTAACTGCCCTCTTTCTGCGGCTTCCTGGCATAGCCACGCTGGCGCTACCAATCGCCCGCTGCCCAGGTAGTTCTGCGCTATACAGTAGGTGAGGCAACGTTTAGCGTGAATGCAATCCCCACATATCCCAGGGTAGTCTTCGTCCAGCTCCCGGCGAACCTCTTGCAGCACCGGATGGTGTACCCAGGCTTCAGCGACGCTTATCTCGCCCAATCGCCCAAAGCAGAGTTCCGGCACGGTGCGCCCGATGCCGCAGAGCGCCATCTCGCCCGAACCCAGAATGCCCAGAATATTGCGCACGTGACACATCCCCTGTGATTTCTCGCGCAGCAGTTCCTTTACGGTATAGAGCGCCAGCGGCGTCAGGAGATACAGTTTGATCGGTGTGCGGTCCTGCAACTCGCCGCGTACGAAGTGCGCCAGCTCCATGATTTCCTCGAATTCCAGCGCCTCGCCGCGTTCGTGCATGCCGATGCCGCGCCCGGAAGCCATCACCGGGTTGAATTTGACCGATCCGGCGCCCAGTTCTACCGCCAGATGCACCACGGCTTCGACCTCTGCCAGATTGCCCCGGTGCGGCGACATGATCAGCTGGGGCTTGTAGCCCGCGGCGACCAGCGCCCTAAAGCCGCGCACGGCAGCATCGAAGGCGCCCTTGACCCCGCGAAAGGCATCGTGACTCGCAGCGCTAGCGCCGTCCAGGCTCACCGAGACGAACCACAGGTTAGTCCGTTCTTTGAGATGCCGCGCCAGGGCCTCGTCAATCAACGTGCCGTTGGTCTCCATGGTCAGGGAGAGGCCCTCGGCGCTCAGGTAGTCGGCAATCTCCACAAATTGCGGGTGCAGCGTGGGTTCCCCGCCGGTCAGTTTGGCGGCGTGCAGACCCAGCGGTTTGGCTTCAGCAACGGCGCGCTTGAGCAGCTCCAGGGACAAAAATGTTCCTGGAGAAGGTTCGCCGTTTACAAAGGTCGGGGTAATCCAGCAATGGCGGCAGCGCAGGTTGCAGCCATCGGTCAGGTAGAGGTAGAACGTCGTCAGTGGCGGCACACCTTCCGGCAGAGTGCTTTCAGAGATCTCGTTTGCCAGCAGGTCTTCGGGTTCAGGGTCACAGAGCGTCACAATAAATCCTTTCGTCTCGGTTGACAGATTTGCAATGCAGCAAAATTGATTCTATAACGTCATCGTATTGGCTATTGATGAACACAGATTTCAGGTTTCTGCTTTTTATTTGTCTGCGTCATCTGCGTTTATCAGCGTCCCATTCTTCTGTACAATCAGGCTTCAACTCCGCCGGCGGCGATGCCCACAAAGCCCCGGTCCAGCAGGTGTTCCACGAATTCGTGCGTATCCTGCGCTACGGTATCCTCCGGCACATCATGGCAGCGCTGCTGCAGCTCTGCCACCACCTGCGCCTCGGTGCGCGGCGTGCTCAACGCCTGCCAGATGAGCAGTCCCGTGATGTTGATCACGAGCACGTCATTCGTATCGGGGTTGAAGAGCAGCGCGCCATCGGCGCCTTCCTCGCGGCAGGAAACATCCGGGTTGATCACATACAGTGCGGTATCGTTCATATTTTCTTGGCTCCTGATCGTCTCATAGTGCTATTAAATGTGACTGACCACGGCTAGGGAAATCGCCGCCTGATGAACACTTTCTTCAGGATTTCACCTGCTTATCTGCGCCATCTGCGTTGATCAGCGTCCTTAATTCCCCTCTTCGTGCTCATTCGTGAAATTCGTGGCTAAGATTTTTTACTCACCCTGACCTTCAGCCTCACTTACAGCGCCAGGTCGAACGATTTCCAGCGCCAGTAATTGCTCGATGACGGCGCTCGCATCTGCAAGCACTGTCTCAATGGGTTGGGCATAAGCTTCTGCCATCGCCGCTGCTATTTCCTCCACGCTATGCCCTTGCTCCAGATAGCGGGTGATCTCCCGCGCGGTGGCATTCAATTCCACCATTTGCAGCGTTTCGACATTCAGCGCCAAGCTGCCCGTCTCAAAATCCTCGATCGCTACAGCGGGGGGCAGATGAAAGATGGAAGAGCGCTGGATCAATGATCTACCTCACAGGCAAACGACTCGACCGGCGGCGCCAGGAATAAGTCGTAGGGTTTGTAGCAACACAAGCGCCCTTCGTCCACCCACCAATAGGCCGCGGTGCGCTTGCCGTGCAGGATTTTCACCAGGGGACCTCTCTCGGTGTTCAAGTGGACCTGCGTCAGCTTCAGGTGGATCCAACGTCTGAATATACCGCTTGCGCGCATCCAACGGTACGGGGCGCTCCCCCATCGCGCGGCGCGCCAGCCTAGCCGCAGGGCATGCGCCCACAACGCTCCTGCCGCGCCATTACGCACGCTGGTAAGCCGGCTACCCCGTTGCGCAAAGCGCACGCAGCCGATGAAGTGCGCAGCATCCACCGGCTCCGCATCTGGAGCCGTAGAAGCATCTCCCTGGGTGACCAGAGCTTGTTCCTTGCCGTTGTGCGTGCGCGCTCGCACGCGGTGTGCAATCGCCGTGCTCTCGCCGCGTGCGTCGTTGCGGTAGAAGGCCACCACATCGCCCACACGCGCGCTTTGCAGGGGCACAGGCGCCACGTAGAGCATCTCGCCCTCGCGGAAGGTGCCGTGCATGCTCAGCCCCTGATAGCGGAAGGCGAGCATGGGTTGGTCGTGTATGTTGACGTTTAGCATTTCCCCATTGCTCAGCTGTTC
This sequence comes from Anaerolineae bacterium, assembly GCA_026645815.1. Classification (GTDB taxonomy): domain Bacteria; phylum Chloroflexota; class Anaerolineae; order B4-G1; family SLSP01; genus JAAZNO01. The sequence continues at coordinate 25,310 of JAPKMR010000048.1, forward strand.
AAATCTTGGCGTACTGCATCCAGTGAGACGCCACGTCCACCATTCTCAACGGATTTCTTCTGCTGTTCCAGTCTCGCCTGTAGGGGCGCCTGGAGCGATAACCCCGTATCTGGATCGTTTTCCTCATCCAGATCAGAGATAGTCTCAAGCAATTCCTGGAATACTTCCAAGGGGAGCACCACGGCAGTTTTCTCACCGTCAGCATTTGTGATGTATTGTACTTGTAAGTCTTTGACCTTCATCTTCCTCAACCCTCTGGGATCACAAAATGTGGGTCTATCCCCTTGAGGACGCGGTAGCAGTTCATCGGATTGCGCGCGTTGAGGTCGCCATAGGTATCGAGCGCACCCATTGGGCATCCTCCGGTGCAGAAGCCCTGGTAGAGGCAACCCCGGCAGGTCTCCAGCGATTCCAGCGGAATCTCGCGGCGCCGCCGCAATGCGATCATTGTTGGGTGTGTGAGCCAGATTTGCTGAAAATCGTCTTCCCCGATGATGCCCATCCGCAAGTCGCTCAGTTGGTGACAGGGCACAATGGCGCCGTCATGAAGCACGGCGAGCTTGTTCCACATTCCGCCGCAGCCCACCAGTTTTCCGCGCCCCGGAAAGCCGGTCTCGCCTCGCACCAACGCTTCCTCGATGCGTTTGAATTCTTTGGCATAAGCTAGCGGTCCGGCGGAGGCGCTGATGCGTCCCTCATAATGCTCTGCCAGCATGGCCAGCGTGCGCATGGCTTGCTCGCGCTCCCGCGGCGTGAGCAGCATGGATTCGGTATTGCTCGCTGCCGCGCCGCAGCTAAAGGCCTCATTGGTGCCGAAGCTGCGCAGGCCCACATCCTCTAGCAGGAGTTTGGCGATGGCTTCCAGGTCATTCAGATTGCGGCGATTCACCGTCACGCGCACCGTCACCGGGAACTGCGCCTCCACCAGCAACCGCAGGCCCCGCAGCGCCCGCTCGAAGCTGTTGGGGCGGCTTGCGTCATGAATCTCCGCGCGCGAGCCATCAATGGAGACCTGAATCGAATCCAGTCTCAGGCGGCGCTTGCCCTTTGCAAATTCCGCCAGCGTCGCTTCGGTGATCAGCGTGCCGTTGCTCAGGATGCCGTAGCGCAGTTTGTTGGCAATGACGCCGTCCACCAGCTCCCAGAAATCGGGGCGCGTGAAGGCTTCGCCGCCGGTCAGCGTCACCCCCTGCACAGCCAGCCCGCCCAGCTCGGCGAAGAAAGCCAACCAGCGTTCGGTGGGCAGGTCGCGTAGGGCGACCATTTCATCGGCGTAGAAGCAGTACTTGCACGCCAGGTTGCACCGCCCGGTGAGCGCGATATCCACCGATTTGGGCGCCGCCATCACGCGGGGCACCGAGCCAGGCTGTGATTCTGGTACGTTGAGCGTCGTTTGTGTCGTGTCCATGAGTATCCGTTTCGGGCAAATTCTTTGCCCCATTTTACCACAGAAGAGTGAAGGAATAGCTTAAAATTTTAAGTTTAAGGGCGAAATGTTAAAATGCAACCTTGCTGGTGTGGTTTTGTTGCCCCAAGGTAGCGCCTGCCCTGGTGTGCTTACTCCACCTGTAACGCCTCCGCGATGGCGGCAACGGCGCGGCGGTAACGCGATTTTGCCGCATCCAGCGAAATTCCCAGCCGTTGCGCAATCGCATTGAAGGGCAACCCCTCGGCAAAGCGCAACAGCAGCATGATTTGATAATGCTCGGGCAGCTGTTCTAGAGCCGCCTGCACGGCAATGCTTTCCCGCCAGTCTGCGCCATTCGCATCTCCGGGGTGTTCCAGAACCAGGTCCAAGGGCACCGGCTCTGGCGCGCGCCCATCGCCCCGGTAGTAATCCGCGATTTTGTGCTGTGCGATGCGCAGAATCCAGGTACCAAAACTCGCGTCGCCCCGGAAATGCCGAATGCTGCGCGTCGCTGCCAGGAAGACCTCCTGGGTGACGTCCTCAACTGCATTTGGCGGCAGCTTCATCCGCAGCCGGTGATAGACTACAGGCAGGTAGCGGGTGCAGAGCAATTCAAAGGCAGCCCGGTTGCCGGAACGGGCCTTTGCTGCCAGCGTGTCATCGGATTCAGATGCCAGTACGTCGTCGAAGTCGTTCATCTTTTAGGCTGCGGTGGTCTACTGCTGGTCTTGTGCTATCTACGACTGTGGCGCACACCCTTGCGTTGCCAAACGAAACTATCGTAGGTGAGTGGGAATCAGCCGAACCATATTAATCATACCCAGAAATGGGAGAATCGCAAGTGGGGGGTATGGGACAGATGATTGGTCGAAACTCGGGGAGGTTTTGCAAACAGGCTAAGTACATTGTAAATTAAGTTTGCAGGTATTTAGCATTATCGGGATGAAGCTTCAGATAATGTGAATTGAACTTAGAGCGCGCGGTTTGAATCGAGAATTGCCAGTCGATTTTGATCTGCTGCGCGGCCCGTTCAGCTACCAAGGTTAAGACTTCCGTTTCCAATTCGGTTTGACTGGGAATCCGGCGGTGCAGACAGGCACGGGCAATCGCCGAGAACTCGATCTCAATCATATTCAGCCAACTGGCCGCTTTGGGAGTGTAGAAGAACTCAAACCGCTGGGCTAACGCGAAAGCCTCGGCGGCCGGTAACCAGTCGTAGAAGGCGGCGGGCGTGTGGGTATTCAGGTTATCTTGCACCAAACGGATTTTCACCGCCTGCGGGAAGGCTTCTGCGAGAGCTTGACAGAACTGCGTGTACTCTTGCTTGGTACGCCGCGAATGTACCTGTGCTAAACGCCAGCCGGTTAAGGGTTCGATTGCCGCCAATAACGCGCACGAACCGAGTTTTTCGTAGGCGTAGTGTTCTTTACGGACTTGTCCCGGCTGTAAGGCCAAGGGGGGCACGATATCGCCAATCAAAAAACAGGGCCGTTCATCAAAACAGATCACTGGATAGCGCGGGTCATAGGGCAAGGCATACAGCCAGAGTAACTGTTCCATCTGCGCCAAAAATGCACTCGTCAATTTGCTCAAACACCACGTCTTTTTCAGGTGGGGCTGGACAACGTTTTTTTTAGAGGGTTGGACCGTATTTTTACGGTTACGACACGATTACGCCACGAACCACCCGCATCGAGAAATGATTACGTTTGTATGGCTCGGGTAGCCCTTTGGAGCCTTACACGGCTAAAAGATGCGTAATCATTGCACCTTCACAAGTCCAGACAACAAAAACGGCCTCTTGGGGTCAAGAGGCCGTGTCCGACGTCGCTTAATGTTGCTTACAGTGCTCACTACGAGCTACGGGTATGCCTGTTGCGCACGCGATGCAGCGCGCGCAGGTTGATCAACACGTAGATGAGGGTATTTTGATTGGTAATTGCTTGCTGATTGCGCAATTTGGGACGTTCGATGCCTAAGGCGACAGCCTGACTGTTGATGCGTTCTGTGGCTGTCCGCTGTTTGTAAACGGTCTTGTACAGTTCGCTAGTGCGGTCAATCTGATGGCGAAGACGGGCACCGATACTGGTGGCCAGGGTAGTGACGCAGCCGCCTTTAGCCCAATGTCGATGGCCAATGGGACAGGCCTCCGCAGTGAGGGTTGGATACTGTAACGGGCAGACGTAGCGACCCCGCTCATGCGGCAGTAAGGTTGTGCGACACATAAAGACGTGCTTGAGGGGCATGGCCAGCCCCGCCTCACACAAGGGCAGTCCGTCGGCATTGAAGGTGCGTTTGGGACCGCGTTTGGCCCACGGCACAGCCGCAAAGGCGGATTGCCAGGGTTCATCCGCCCGCTGGAAGCGTTCATAGACGTACCAGGCGTCAAATCCGGCATCAAAGGCGCCAAAACGTGGGGCAAAACCCAGGCGACGCTCTGCCGCATCCATCAAGGGCTGAAAATAGCTGGCATCCGAGGCATCAAAAGTTTGCGTGAGTT
>JAPKMR010000049.1 GCA_026645815.1 Anaerolineae bacterium
CAACCAAAGAAAGGCATTTGTATAACAGTCGTCTTGCTTTTACCCCAAAGTTGAAACGCACCCGTCTGGGTATAGGTTAAATCATTAGTGGAAACCGGGAGAGGTTCCGCAAACAAACGGAGAGGGATCTTTTTACCAGGCTCAACGAATTTGCAGAAGCCACGGAGGTGGCTATACTTTAGGGGATGCGGAGAAACCGGGAGACCATCGCAGCGCCAGACACTTGTGAATGCGCTGCAATCTCATGAGCCAATCTCAAAGGAGCCATCGAAATCCTATGGAAAGAGCTACCCGACTTAGCCCACGCAGTTGGTTTGTGCTGATTCTCCTCGCTATCACGGGGCAAATCGCCTGGGCCGTGGAAAACAGCTGGTTCAACACTTTTGTCTATGATGAACTCACCCCGGACCCCCGACCCATCGCCTGGATGGTCGCCGCGAGCGCCATCACCGCCACGTTGACCACACTGCTCATGGGCACACTCAGCGACCGGACGCGCTCGCGATGGGGCAGGCGCAAGCCCTTTATTCTGATCGGATACATTCTGTGGGGTGTCTCGACCGTGCTTTTCCCCACAGTCGCCTACATTCGAACGACCTCGATAGCCGTCATCATGGTCATTATCGCCGATGCCGCCATGACTTTCTTCGGTTCGACCGCTAACGACGCCGCCTTTAATGCCTGGAGCGTGGATATCGCCGATTCCTCGCAACGCGGGCGGGTGGAAGGCGCGCTGAATCTGGCGGTGTTCCTGGCGCAGATTATCACCCTCACCGCCGCGGGCGCTTTGATTGACCAGGTAGGCTACTTCACCTTCTTCTACGTGCTGGGCGGCATCGTGATTCTGGCAGGTCTGGTGGGCGGCGGAATGCTGCGCGATGCGCCGCTCCCGGTTGAAGCGCACCAACCGCAAAAACCCTTCCGCGCCGAATTTGCCGAGCTGTTTCAATGGCAGACGGTGACGCAAAACCGCACCCTGTTCCTGTTGTTGCTCTTTATCATGCTGAGCAGCATCGGCATGCAGGTCGCCTTCCCCTATCTAATCATCTATTTGGAGAACTACGTTGGCATCACCAAAACCGAGTTCAGCATTGTCGGTGGGGCGGTGATGGTGGGCAGCGCGATTGTTGCGATCCCCTTTGGGCTGCTGGCAGATCGCTGGAACAAGCGCCGGTTGATCATGCTGGCGATTTGCGTGAGCGCAGCGGGCGGCATGTTGCTCTCCCTGGTGCAAGCCATCCCCCTGCTCGCGCTCACGGGCTTCCTTTGGCAAGCCTTCAGCATGGCGGCGAGCATCGCAGCGGTCGCCTGGCTGAAAGACCTGTTGCCGGAGGAAAACCGCGGCAAGTTCCTGGGCATCCGTATGATCTTCTGGATTGCCATTCCGATGGTGCTGGGTCCGGCGATTGGCTCCAGGCTGATCCAAACCTGGGGCATCCCGACCACGCTCAACGGGGAGGCAGGGTTCATTCCGGTGCCCATCATCTTCCAGGTAGGGTCGGTCATCACGCTCCTATCGCTGGCGCCGCTGCTGTGGATTGCGCCCAAGACGAAGGAAGTCGTAGGGGATTAGTGATGAGAATTCCATCGCGGATAAGCGCTCGCTCTGCGCTCAACAGTGATTAAGGAGGATACCCCCATGGTAAAAGTGCCACAGATTACCGCCGGTTTCTGGCGCGCGCGTCTGGACATTAATGCCCGGCACGCCATCTTCCATCAATGGGAACAACTGGAGCGCTCCGGGTGCATAGATAACTTCCGCATCGCCGCCCACCAGAAAGAAGGCTTCCGCGAGGGCTATTTCTTCGCCGATTCCGATGCCTATAAATGGCTCGACGCCGCCTCCCGCATCCTCGGCGAGTCACCCGACCCACAGCTATCAACGCTGGTGGAAGAGTTCATCACCCTGTTGGAAGCCGCGCAAGAGCCAGATGGTTACCTCTACACCTACAATCAGATCCATTTTCCCGGTCAACGATGGATCAATCTGCAAATCGAGCACGAATTCTACTGCCTGGGGCATCTCATCGAAGCCGGCATCGCGCACCACGAAGCCACGGGCGCCTCGCGCTTGCTGGCGCTGGTCCGGCGCGTGGCGGATTTGCTCACGCGCGAATTCATGGAGGCGCCCCCCACTTTCACCGATGGGCACGAGGAGATTGAGATTGCGTTGCTGCGGCTATACCGTCTCACGGGCGCGCGCCCCTATTTCGAACTGGCGCAACGTTTCCTGGAACGCCGCGGGCGCATTCCCCTTTTCCCACTGCACATATTCAGCCAATTCCGCTACCACAATCACCGCAATGCCGCGGTCAAAGTCGCGCGGGAAGCCTATATCGCGACACATCCAGAGCACGCCGCTTTCCGCTTGCCGGCGGGCAATCCCAGTCACCCGCTCCCCCTGGCTGAGCTTCGCCGCGTGCTGAGCCAGCTGAGCGGCAAGTACTTTCAGCAACACGCGCCGCTGCGCAAGCAGAAGACGCCTGTAGGGCATAGCGTCCGCTTCGGCTATCTGGCAACAGCGGCGACGATGCTCGCGCGCGAGACCGGGGAGAGCGCGCTGCGGCAGACGCTGGAGACGAGCTGGGAACGCATGACCGAGCGGCGGATGTACGTCACCGGCGGTTTGGGCGCACTGCCCTTCATCGAGGGCTTTGGAAAGGATTTCGAGCTCGATCCAGAAGCCGCCTACGCCGAGACCTGCGCAGCGCTGGCAAGCCTGTTCTGGAACGACGAGCTCGCGCGCCTCACGCACGCCCCCCGCTATGCCGATCTCTTCGAATGGCAGCTGTACAACGCCGCAGCCGTGGGTATGGGCGCGGATGGCTGCTCCTATTATTATCACAACCCCCTGACCAGCCGTGAGGGCTTGCCGCGCGCCGCGTGGTATCTCGTCCCCTGCTGCCCCTCCAACCTCTCGCGGACGTGGGCTGCGCTAGGGCGCTACATCTTTCACGCAGAAGGGCAAGACCTATGGTTGCACCAGTACGTCTCCTGCACAGCACCGTGGGGCGGCAGCGAGGACGGGCTGACGCTCGAGGCAGGACTGCCCTGGGAGGGTAAGGTGCGCCTGCACCTGCACCCGCAGGCGGCGCAGGTGGCAGCATTACACCTGCGGATTCCTTCCTGGGCGGGGGACTACGCCCTCACGCTCAACGGGGCGCCCTTGCAGCCTGGCGCAGTGAGCGGCGAGAAGCAGGCGCGTGCGACAGCCTGCGGCTATACGCCCACCGCTGCGCGCACCCTCACCCTCAACCGCACCTGGCAACCGGGCGATGTGCTCGACCTGAAGCTGGAGCTACCCATCCGCCTGCTGCGCCAGGATCCGCGCGTGCCCGGTTGCGGGGGAAAGGTTGCCGTCACACGCGGACCGCTCGTCTACTGCCTGGAAGGCGTGGATAATCCCACCGTGGATATCTTCGACGTGAGCCTCGACCCCGATTCGCTTCGCGCGGTCTACGATGACGCTCTCTGCGGCGGCGTGATGCGACTTCTGGGACGCAGTCGCACGGGCGAAGCGCTGAACTTTATCCCCTATTTCTGCTGGGGCAATCGCGGACGAAGTGGGATGACCGTGTTCGTGCAGGTCTGACCCAAAGAGGCTTTACCACAGATTTCACAAATATTGTTTTGGTAAGCGAGTTGTTGAACACGCGGATCTTGAGCGAAGCCAGTGCTGAAGCCGGGCGTTTTCGCCTGGGCCAAATCAAAAGGCATTTTTGGACAGGATTCACAGGATTATCAGGATTGACAGAATGATTCCCAACAGGTGTTCAAGATCAAGCTGACCATTAAAGTTTCACAGAGAAAGACCCAAAATCGTAGAGGGTGATGATGCTCAAGACACGCTGGCTTCCTGAAGATCCGCCGCTGCCGGAATATCCCCGACCCTACATGCGCCGCGAGCGCTGGGTGACCCTGAATGGCTGGTGGGATTATGCCATCGCCCCACGCCAACAGACGACGGCGCCCCAGCCCACGGGCAGAATCCGCATCCCCTATGCTATCGAGGCGGCGCTCTCCGGCGTACAGCGGGCGCTGCTGCCTGAGGAGCGGCTGTGGTACCGGCGCGATTTTGCATCACCCCTGACGCCAGAAGAGCAAAGGACCGGTGCACGGGTCTTGCTACACTTCGGCGCGGTGGATTGGCAGGCAGAGGTCTTTGTCAACGGCAAGCGCGCCGGAAGCCATGAAGGCGGCTACACACCCTTCAGCTTCGACATCACGGAGGCTCTGTGCACGGGTGAGGACGTAGCCTCGAACGAGATAGTCGTCGCCGTCTATGATCCCACGAATACCGGCTTGCAACAATGCGGCAAACAGGTACTAAAGCCCAACAGCATCTGGTATACCGCCGTCTCCGGCATCTGGCAGACGGTGTGGCTGGAGGTCGTTCCGGCGACGAGCATTGCAGCGTTGAAGCTGACGCCGGATTTCGACGCGGGTGCTCTAGTCGTGGAGGTTGCCCTAAGGGGCGAAGCCCGCGGGGCAACCGTGAGGGCGGTGGCGCTCGATGGCAACGTGGCGGTCGCGGAGACGAGTGGCGCCCCGAAAGAGCCGCTCACCCTGGTGGCGCCCCAACCGCACCCGTGGAGTCCCGCGGACCCACACCTGTACGATTTGAGCGTGCAACTACTCCAGGAGGGGCAGGTCGTGGATACGGTCGAAAGCACTTTCGCGCTGCGCAAATTCAGCCTGGAACCCGATGCACACGGAACTCTGCGCTTCCATCTCAACAATCAGCCGCTCTTCCTGTACGGACCGCTGGATCAGGGTTACTATCCCGACGGGCTATATACCCCAGCAAGCGAAGCCGCCATGCTATTCGATCTCGAATATACCAGGAAAATCGGCTGCAACATGATTCGCAAGCACGTAAAGGTGGAGCCTGCCCGGTGGTACGCCGCCTGCGACCGGCTAGGGCTGATTGTCTGGCAAGATATGCCCAATGGCGGGAAACCCGTCAGCACGGCGACGACGTTGCTGGCGCTGCTGGTGGGCTTCAACCAGCACGATGATGCCTGGATGGGACGGCGGGGGCGCGGCGAGGATGCCAATCGCATTCAATTCTGTCGCGAGATGCAAGAGCTGGTGGATCATCTGTTCAACGTGCCCTGCATCGCCGTGTGGGTGCCCTTCAACGAGGGCTGGGGGCAGTTCCAGGCGCGAGACGCCGCAGCATGGTTGAAAGCCTATGATCCCACCCGATTGGTGGACCAGACCTCGGGATGGTTCGACCAGGGCGGCGGCGATTTCCAGAGCCTGCACATCTACATGCGCAAGCTCTATCACCCGCGCCCCGATTCACGACGGGCGTTCATCATCTCAGAATTCGGCGGCTATGGCTGCCGTGTGCCGGGTCATGTGTGGGATGAGACCCGCAAATTCAGTCAGCGCTATTTCAAGTCGCCCGCGGCATTGACCGAAGCCTATATCACGCTCCTGAAACGCGACCTCGCGCCGCTCATTGCGCAAGGGCTGGCAGGCGCCATCTACACGCAGACGACCGACGTGGAGATCGAGATCAACGGCTATCTCACCTATGACCGCGCGGTCGAGAAGATGGACGCCGAAACGCTGCGGCGCGCACACGAGACGCTATATGCGATTTTTGCCGAGGTTGTGAAGTGACTTTACCGACGCGGGAGCAAGCGCAGCGTTTGATGCAGGAGGCCGAGCGCCTCAACCCGGGACCGTGGGCGCGCCATTCCTGGTACGTCGCGGAGGCAGCGCGCGCCATCGCGCAACGCCATCCCGGGCTCGAACCGGAAAGCACCAAGATTGCGCAGCAATCCGTTATGGGCTATCTCCACGATATCGGACGGCGCGCCGGGAAAACCGCCATGCGACACACGCTGGATGGTTACGCTTTCCTCATGGAGCAGGGCTTCGAAACAGCCGCGCGGCTCTGCATCACACATGTCTTTCCCATCAAAGACCTGCAGGCGGTCGCGTGCCAATGGGATTGCAGCGCAGCAGAGACGGCATTCCTGGAAGCGTTCCTCGCCGGCATCGAATTTGACCTCTACGACCGGCTCATCCAGCTCTGCGATGCCATTGCCCTACCGACCGGCTTCTGCCTGATGGAAAAGCGCCTGATAGATGTCGCGTTGCGTCACGGCGTCAATGACAGGTCCATTGAACGCTGGCAGGCGTTTCTGGGCATCCAGCAAGCTTTCGAAGCTGATATAGGGTGCTCCATCTACACGCTGCTGCCCGGCGTCGTAGAAAACACCTTTGGCTTCGAGAGCAGCATGCTACCGCCCGCGGAGTAAACCGGCACCATCGCTATTCCAACCCGGCTTCACGCAACGCGCCGATAAGGCTCTCCTTGCTAGGCGCTAGCCCCACGAATTTGACCAGATCACCGATGACGAGCGCGGGGGCGTTGCCGATAGCGTATTCTTCCCATGCCGGGTCGCCGGGACCCGTGTGGAATACAATCTCTACCTGCTCGCCGTATTCTGCTTCAATCTGCTTGAGCAAGCGCTTGACCGCCACACCGCCAGAGCAAGGCGGAATGGAGACAAAGGCTTCGATCCTTATTTTAGACATAGCCCACCCTCACGCAGCGCATTGTTGAGCGTCGCTTCACTGGGGCACATCCCCTCGATACGGATGTTGCCATTCACGACGGCGGCAGGGACACAAAAAAGGCGATATTCCTCGAATTTCGCCATACCTTCCTGCCCCACATACACCACGAGCTCCAGCTCACCGGGATACTTACCAGCTACACGCCGAGCCAAATCCACCAGCGCCACACATCCGGGGCATGGCGGGTCGCCGCTGAAGACCTCCAGTTTGACCATGACTACCTCCTCAACGAATGATGACGGATAAAGGGCAGCTTAACATGCCACGAGGCAGGCTCTGCTAGCCCTCACACAGAGCCTGCCAAATGCTTTTCCAGGACTGGAATCAGCTGCGCCGCAGGGACAACTTTCCCGCGCCCAACGACTTCGCTGCCGACGACGACCAATGGCGTAGATAGAACGCCGTAAGCCTCCGCTTCAGGCCCGAGAGCGTCGAGTTTGACAACCTCTACGCGTCCGGCGAATTGCTCCGCCGCCTTGAGCGCCTCGCGCTCGGCGCGTTTGCAATTGGCGCACGGAGGTGTAGTGCCAAAGACTTTTATTTGTAACATGGCTTCCTCCCTGTTTGATTGGCTACTACCTCATCCGCCCTGCAACCAGGTGATAATCTCGCTCTTCTGCGGCAATCGCCCGGAGCATTTGAGCACTTCATCAATGACCAGCGCGGGAGTTATCGCCACGCCGTAAGCCATGATGTCATCCACGTCCTTGACTTTGGTAAACGTGGCTTCTACGCCCGCCTCCGTCGCTGCGTCACGCGCCAGCTCTTCTAGCCGTTGACATTTGGGGCAACCCTTGCCAAGAATCTTAATTTCCATAGTCCTCCTCAATGTTCTGTAGCTGTATTGTAAAGTCCGTTCAAGAGGGTGATTTTCGATGCCGCGTGCAGCGCGGCATCGAAAATCACCCTTAAAACCGCGACCTCAGCCGCTCTTCGTAGCGGCAAGCGGGAAAACGTTGCACAGTTGTTGCATTGTTCTTAAATTTGCGATCAGGGTTCTATCGCACTACCCACCCAAAGATCAAACCCGCCAGGGTGCTAAAAACCGCCACCAGACCCACATAGACCCAGGTCTTCTTCTTACCGATGACACTCTGCGTGATGAGAATGGATTGCAAGCTCAGCTCCGGGTCAGCCAACAGATACGCCAGCAAGGGACCGCGTTGCATGCCCAATGAGAGAAAGGTCTGCGCAATAGGCACCTCGACCAGCGTGGGAAAGTACATGAAGACGCCGAAGAAGACGCCCGCCAGGTTCGCCCACACCGTGTTGCGCCCCGCCAGGGTCGTAATCCAGGCAGCAGGAATCACCGCCCGCGCCATCCCCGCCAGGAAAACGCCCACCAACAGCAGCGGGATAATCTGCTTCACGAAGCGCCACATCTCCCAGAGCCACTCCTGAATCTCATACGACTCGAATTTCTTGAGCGCGCTCCACCATAGCCCTGCCAACAACAGTACTTCAGCCAGCAACTTGCCCGTAATGCCAATACTCAAGCCTGCGGTAACCGCCGTCACTTTGAACGAGGCAATGATAACCGTGAGCGTAACCAACGCTAACGCCACCAGGGTCCAGCGATTGTAGCCTTCGTCCACCGTGTTCAAGCCCTTCCATGCGGTCACCCCGATAAGCACTAACAAGCCGATGAGAAATACCCCGTGAACGCTGACGCCTTCGATGCCCAGCGCCGGATTGGGGGGCACAAGACGATCCAACCAGGCTTGAAAGCCCGGCGTCCACACTTCGCCCACGGTGAAAGTGAGATAGTTATCAGTCAACACCCCTACCTGGAGCGTTCCAGCTATCAGCGTTCCCAACAGCAGCGCGAATAGAAGCCAGACCTGCCGCGGAACTGTCCCCGCTGCCCCAAAGGCATCGGTGTTCGTCGCTGCATCGTGCGCAGCATCATCCTTGCGGAAAATCCACGCCATGAGCAAGCCAATCCCGATGCCAAAGAGGATGGAGAGCACGATCCGTGCAATCGCGATGTCCATGCCAATCGCCACACCGGTCAGCGAGATAGCCAGGATGTTGATCGCGGGTCCCACAAAGAGAAAGGTGATTGCCGGGCCTAAGCCCGCACCCTTTTTGTAGATGCTGGCAAAAAGGGGCATAATGGTGCAGGAACACACCGCCAGCACGAAACCTCCCAATGCCGATGCCGGGTACGAAATCCATTTAGGGGTATTGCGCCCGAGAAAGCGCGTGATGGCTTCCTTGGGAAAGAGAGCGGAGAGCGCGCCCGCAATGAAGAACGCCGGCAACAGGCACAGCAACACATGCGCTGCCATATATGCCGCAAGACTACCCAAACCCGTTTGAGCCAGGCCACCAAGATAGCTTAGGATTTCCAAGAGCAGTCTCCTAGATATTCAGTTTCACGAATATGAATGGATAAAAAAAAGCGGAGCCTTCAATACGCTATCATATTCAAAAAGATGAATATAATATACAACAACATAGGTGATTTGTCAACACTGCGAGGGGCAAAAAAGTGATTTTTCGCGGCGGGGGCGAAGTCCCCGCCGCGAAAAATCACTCAAGAATCGCCTGCCCAATTCAAGAACACTCGGGGTTTTCACAACACGGAGGCAACACATCCTCCGGCGATACGCGCGCGCACTCGCCCAGAGTATCGCGAATCGCTTGGGCCGTTTCCAGCAATGCCGCCGCCTCGGGACGCGCGACGCGATACCAGACATTCCAGCCATCCTTGCGAAAGCATACCAGCCCTGCCTGACGCAGTAGCGTGAGCTGCTGGGAGACGTATGCCTGGCGCAGGTGAAGTGCCTGCTCGATTTCACCCACACACAGCTCGCGCCCCTCCAGCAGTTGGAGGATAGCCAGACGCCGCGGGTGACTCAGCGCCTTGAACAAAGCTGCCAGTTCATCGAGTGTTGCCATAAGATCCCTTTTGCCCCAATTTGAATACGTTCTTGGGTTTATGATAAGCCAGAGTCGGTCTGATGCAAATTGCGGCTTTTGCCACCCTTCGCCATGACCGGCGGAAGAACGTCGAACAATTACAGTTGAGTTCCTTTGGGTTTTTCGCGGAAAGCGGCTATAATCCAGAAATTGTTAGCTGTTATTGTTGCGGAAAGCTCACGCAAAATCACAGCAATGCCAGGAGCCTCGACTGCAGGAGGGGATATGGTCTACGAAGATTCAACTCCAGTTGCGCCGCCGCAGGTGCTACAACTACCGCTTGCCCGAATACGCGCGATCTACCCGCTCATCGTGGTCAATGTGCTGGCGTTCATTCCCTACCTGAGCATGCACCTCAACCTGGAGGGTATCTGGTATCTCACCCTGGGCCTGGGTGGGTTAATCCCCTCGGCGGTGCTGGATTACTACCAACTATGGCGGCTGATTACAGCCGGTTTTCTCCATGCCGATTACCTGCACATCGCTTTAAATATGTATGCGTTGCATAACATTGGCAGGGATGCCGAACGACTCTTTGGAACGGGGCGATTCCTCCTGAGCTATCTGTTGTCGCTGCTCAGTGGCAGTATCCTGGTCACTGCGCTCGCCGGGCGCGAAACAGGCACCATCGGCGCCTCCGGAGCGATTATGGGCATTGTGGGCATGTTGCTCATCTATAGCAAGAATTACCGCGAAGTGCCCGCGGTCAACGAGATGTTCGGAAGCATGTTGCGGATGGCATTGCTCAACCTGGGAATCGGATTGTTGCCGGGCATCAGCCTCTGGGGACATTTGGGCGGCCTCCTGGGCGGATTGGCAGCGGGTTGGGCTTTCTGCCCCAGATACCAGATAATCGCGGGCACCGAATGGTCGCCCGCGCGCATCACGCTGGAACCGTGGGGAACGAGAGAAATGCAACGCTTGGGTCTCGTCACAGCGGGATTGGTCGCGGCGTTGGCGCTGACGCTATGGGTGCGCTAGGATTGGCAAACTCCTCTCGCACTCCCCATCAACGCCAGATTTCAAAAGCTAAGCCCTTGGCTTTGGGACGTTTTTGCGACCGCGCCTTTAGCAAAATCCGGCGCCCCTCTTCGCTGCGAGTGTAGACCAGCTCGCCGCCGCCGACGTAACGCCGCCAATGCCGGGTCAAGGAATCGGCGAGCTCGCGCCGGGTCGCTAACACCTTGGGAACGGGGTGATATGCCGCCTGATACAGCCCCGCATCGCGGAAGAGCCGCCGCAACCTTGACCACAACACCCGCAGCGGCAAGTTTGGCAGGGATGACTCATCCCGCAGAATCAAATAGCGCTGATCCACCACCGGTTCAAACAGCTGCTGGTAGGCTTCGATGAACGCCGCAGCATCTTCGGGCGAGGCATAATCGAGCAGCACTTCATAGCTATTGTCAGACTGCTCCACGACGCGAACATAATCCGGTTGCAGGTGGCGGCTAATCACCCCTGCATCCTGCAACGCCGCGAGCAGCGCCTGCGCAATATCGCGCAGAATGCCATCGGGGGGCTGCTCCACGAGAAGCGCCTTACCGAGGCGATAAGCCGAGCGCAGGTTCACCGCGAAGATAAAGAGGGTGCCCACCGCCAATGCTATCAACGGCGCCAGGCAAGCCGCATCAGAGCCATCGCTGCCCAGCGCCAGTTGCAGGAAGACCCAGGCAATCACCAGGAGCCCTCCCACGACCGAGGCGGCAAACATGCGCAACATACGTTTGAGCGTGTTCTGCACGGTGAATACCGTACGGATCTTGAGATCACGGGTATCCAGACGGGTAGCGCGATAGGCGAAATTACTGTATTCCTCGCCGATACCCCACAGGGCATAGGTGCGCTCGCGGCGTGGAATCTGCTGGAGCATCCGTTGGGTAAATTGCGCGAACGTGATTTGCTTAAGGGGACGCGTCGCCAACTGGTACGCCAGGTCAGGGTCTACATGCCCCACGCCTTTCACGATGCGACCGCGCCCGTCGGCAGGCAATCCCCCCTCGCCGGACAGGAATGCCCCGGCATCGTTGACCAGGGCCTGCAAGCGCGACTCGGGCACGACGCCCCAGTATTGCGCGTGACGGCGCACAAAGCGGGCGAGGTCCAAGCCGCCTTTTTCGTAGGTAGGAGCAACGCAGACCACATCCCAGTTATGCGCCACCTTGTGAAGCCAGCGCGGATCCAGGCGGATGCTGCGCCCCCGCAACTGCTGAACTGAGGTGCTGGTGGTCACACTGGTGAGGTCAATGAGCGTGTTGAGGGTGAGCGAATCCCAACCCTCACCAAAGATACCGCGTGTGCCGATGATACAGCGGGTAACGCCCTGCTCAAAGAGCCGCGTCACCAACCGGACATAGGTTCGCGAACCCCAATCCGGACCCTCTCCCACAACCTGCAATTCGCCGACAAACTCCGTGAGTTCGGCGCGACACGTCGCCCGCAGACCTTCGGTAACCAGCAAGGCTTGCAACTCCGCGAGCACCGCCGGTCCATGCGCCGCATCCACCAGCAGCAACCGTCCCGTGACCAGCACAGGCGCCAGGGTGCGAACACGCTCATCATGCGCCAGGCGACGGAAAACGCGCACGGCACTGCCCGCGTCCTGGTCCAAAACCCCTTTAGCGCGCCGGACACCGCTGCTCAAGCGCTCGAAATCAGTCACCACGACCGCACGGAGTGCCATACCCAGTGCTTCGGACTCGGCGGAGAGGATTCGCAACACCGCCTCGTCTTTGGATTCGGAGAAGGTAAGGATCAGATCGCCTGGCGACCGTTGATGCCGTAGCCCACGCTCAGTCAGCGTAAAGCCAAAAGGCTGCAGGATTTTGCGCAGGCGACGCAGCAATAGATGATCCGCCGGGTCGGGGCTTAAAGCCAGTTCATCCAACCCATAGCGTTCCAGAAGTGCAACCCAATCATCCAGAGTCAGCGGCGATTCGGCTTCCTGAGGCAAGGGGAAGCCCTCGGGCAAAGGGAAATCCCCCTGCCGCAAAAAGCGCAAACACGCCAGCGCAAAGACCGGGCGCCGCCGCAAAAACTCCTCCCACGAAAGATTCTGTCCGTTCTTATCCTGGGGCGCAAACACCAAATTGGCAATCCAGGCGCGGAATGCCGCACTATGGGTAAGTTCAGCAATGGCTTCCTCGAAGGCGCGCTGGATGTTCTTGAGATAGTCGCGCTCGCGGCGACTCGGCTCCACAAAGTAGACCAGGTCGCGGTAAGGCGCCAGGTCGCCTTCCTTAACCACTGCCGGAGTGGGCACCTCGAAATCCACTTCCCCCAGCAAGGTGGTGTAATTATCATAAGAGGCGCCATCCTCGAGGCTGGGTAGCGTCGCCGTAAGTCCAATCACCCGGCAATCGGGAATCTGGCTGATGAAAAAGCGCAGCACGACCGCCCAATAATCGAGCAAGTGATGGCACTCATCTAGCACCACCGTACGCACACCATACGCCAGCAAGCGCTCGATCAGTGCGCGCGCGTTCTGATGCAGGAAAGGGGTCACGGCGGAAGGTTCTCCCTGCAACAACTCATGCTTGAAGCGCTGGTAGCGGCGCGCCAGCTCGCGACGATAATTTTGAGGGTTATTTTGCTGGAGCAAGGTCAGCCGTTGTATCGCCGCTTCCTCAGAGGCAACACGCCCTTCTTCCAGCAAGTTGCTCAACCAGCGTTCGCGCGCCAACGCCTCTACCCAGGCCTGAGATTCGCCGGGCGTAGAGAGCAGCTGATAAGTAAAGACGTTGATTGGCGCCAGCGCGTGAGGGTCCAGGCTCACCAGAGCATCAAGCGCCCCTGGCGAAACCTCCTCGGGAAGGAAGAGGGCGGTTTTAGCGCGCCATTGCTCCTGGATGGTCGTCGTAGGCGCAAAAATCACCGCCGGCGCATCGAAACGACGCACCAATTCCAGCCCGACGATGGTTTTTCCGGCGCCAGGCGGAGCAACGAGGTGGTAACGATGGTCGCCCTGTCCGGACTCTACCTGCTCCAGAATCATTCGCTGGTATTTGCGAAAGGGATGCTGGAATCGAAGCACCGCAAATGGAGATAGTGACGGGATACTACGTGACACTGTGGCTCGCTTAAAAAAAGGCGGCACACAACGAGGCGCTGCGCCGCTTCAGATAGGCCGATTCCGGCTCTTGTTGCTTGATCCTGATGCGTGGAAGAAGCAAAATCAAACCACCAATCGCTCGTAAAGAACTTCCAGGCTGATATAAGGGCACACAGTTTCCTGGCAAACGATGGTCTGTGCAGCAGCGGCAAGCCCCAGACGCACCACCTCGGTGGAGGGAAGACCCTCTGCCAACCCGTAGGCAATCGCCGCCGTCAACGCGTCACCGGCGCCCACCGGATCTACCACCTCGACGTTGAAAGCCGGCAGGCGACCGCTTTCATCCGAGGTCGCATACGAGATTCCCTCTGCACCCTGAGTAATGATCGCCAGGTCCACGCCAAGCTGCGCTAAGCGTCGAGCTCCCTGCAGCACCTCATCCTCATCACGGAAATGCGTACCCAAGAGCGCCTCAGCCTCAGCGCGGTTGGCCGCGAGCGCCGCCAACTCAGGCAAGAAGGGATGCAGGCGCTGTGCGAGCAAAGGGGTGGTTGCATCGGCGCAAACGGGCACATCATACGCACGCGCCAGGCGGAACACAGTTTCCAGGGCGCGCGCGGAGAGGTTGGCATCAATGCAGATCACATCAGCATCGCGGAAAAGGCTGCGGTGCTGGTTCAAATACCCCGGCGTGATGAGGCGAATCACCTGCATATCATCGAAAGCCACACGGAGTCTTTTGTCCAGCTGGTAGATTCCCACAAAAGCGCCGGTGTTATGATCCGCAGTCACAATCATGGCATCTGTCTTGATGCCCACATCACGCAATTGCTGCACGATTTGGGTCCCAGCTTCATCCACGCCCACAGCCGAGATGAGCGAGACATCGCCCCCTAAGCGTACCAGATTCTCGGCGATGTTCCGTGCGACACCGCCAAAACCCAGTTCAATCATGGCGGGATTGGAGAGCTCGGGTTCGATTGCCAGTGCACGAGTATGGACTTTGATATCCAAAGCCGCGGTACCGATCACAAGCATATCAAATTCACCGTCCATCGTGAGCGCTCCTTCAGCAATGATTTACCAACACATGAATGCCGGCGCCAGACAGGAAAGCTACACTGAAGCTGTGCAAAGGCGCACGAAAGGACCTCTGCGCTACAGCGACAGAATCCGCATGGTGGGATAGCACAAGAACAAGGCGAACGGATCTCTGGAACGGTTATGTAAAACCGTGAATGTGCGGTTAATTCTCGGTGAGAAACCCGACTTATTTCGTGACTTGTTGACCGGGTGAATTTAACTCCCGCTTTGGCACATTGCCAAAGCCACCCCAATCACTATCTTAGTTTTATTATAGGAAGACTAAACAGAATGTCAACATGCTGGAGGCACTTTTCGCCCCAGGTATTTCAGACGTTGTCCAAACAACCGCGACACTGTCGCCAGGGCTTTGGTAATCTCCGATTTGGAGATTTTTGAAGTTCCCTCGCGACGGTTCTCGAAAGTGATGGGAACCTCTCCGACCTTCCATCCCTGGCGCTGAACGTGATAGAGCATCTCGATGAGGAAGGAATAGCCGTTGGAGAGAATCTGGTCGAGAGGCGCTTTCTCCAAAACAGCGCGGCGATAGCACCGAAAACCCGCAGTCGTATCATGCGCGCGCAGACCCAAAAGCACACGGGCAAAAGCGTTAGCTCCCCAGCTCAACGCGATGCGCGGAGGGGTGCAACCCACCGTGCGCCCGCCCGGGACATAACGACTGCCAATCACCAAATCATAACTCGCCGCTGCTTTTGCGACCATCTCTGGGATTGTAGCCGGCGGATGGGAGAAATCGGCGTCCATGGTACAGATCAACCCGCTATCACCGGCGAGAGCGCGACGAAATCCCGCAATATAGGCAGTGCCCAAGCCCAGCTTGCCAGAGCGATGAATGACTTCCACACGGGAAGGATACTCTTCCGCAAGGGCATCAGCGATTGCGCCGGTGCCATCGGGAGAACCGTCATCCACGATGATGGTATTGATCTCACCCGGCAATCCCAGGAGCAAGCGCACCAAACGTTCGATATTCTCGCGTTCGTTATAGGTTGGTACAATAACCGTCGTTTTCATGCCTTCACCCACCCCAAAACAATGGCGTCATTCTAGCCGTTTTCAATCGCAATGCAAGCCTGAGTACATTTCAGAGTGCGTTTCAAAACGGGGGTGAAAATCTCAGGCGCCCCTACAGGGCGCAGGAGAAAATTGAATTTTTGGCGGCGGTGCTTCATTTTTCTGATGTTTTGCGGTGACGGACGACCGTCCGTTACCGCAAAACATCCTCCGAAAAGGTCTTCTGTTTGTGTTTTTGAGCGCGTTCAAAACACCATTGATGGAGTCAATGTTGCTGCCAGAGGATTTGGACGTATGATGACGCAGCAAGAAATATCAAGACAGTTGGAGAAAACCTTTGCCCAAGAAAGATGCCTCGAATTACGAAATGCTACAAGATAACAGGGGACCGGCGATCAACAACAAACTCCACCTACCAGCCTGGCTACGGGCGTGGGGTCCTGCTATAGTCTGGATGGGCGTACTTTTCTATCTTTCATCACAGCAACACCTGCCCCAGCCCCCCGACCCTTTGCTAAACACCATCATCCGCAAAGGCGGGCACATGGGCGCCTTTGGGTTGCTGGCGTTGTTCTACCACCGGGGCTTGAGCCACGCGAAGGTTTCCGGCACGACGCTTAGCTACGGAGCCTGGTTTTTGACAGCGCTCTATGCTGCCAGCGATGAATGGCATCAAGGCTTCACACCAGGCAGAGAACCTACGGTGATGGATTGGGGTATTGATATGACGGGGGCTACGCTGGCGCTGGTGCTTCAGTTTCTATGGCAGAGGAGATTTGCGCAGGCGGAATCAAAGGCGCAATGATGATATCACCAAAGCGCTCACCCTGCTGCGCCTGAATCGCTTGCTGCTTGATCAACTCCAGAATGGCCTGCAAGGTCACTACCGCTTCGAGGCGGGTAGCTTTCTGGCTCAGCAAGGAGCGAAAAAACAGTTGCTGCAGGCGCGTCAAGCGTTGCCCTATCAGCTGAATTTGCTGGACGATGGAAATACGCGGGCGTTGAATCGCTTCCTGAGGGCGGGGTCCTTCCTGAGGATAAAGCACCGCCTCTGCCGCTTTGCGCAACGCCGCTACGGTCACACCGGTGAGATCCAGGATAAAGTGCTGCGGTGATACGGTCGGCGCCACATGGACATAATTGCGTAGCGCCGCCTCATCCTGTTGGCGCAGCCATTGCGCCGCTTCTTTGTACAGGCGGTAGGTGCGTAGTTGCCGCACCAAATCATCCCCCGTATCCTCCTGCTCCAACGCTGAGGCCTGAGGTGGACTGGGCAACAGCACCTGCGATTTGATCCACAGTAAACGCGCCGCTATAACCAAAAAATCGGCGACCAAATCAATCTCCAGGTGCCCACGCATGGATTCGACATAGGCAAGGAATTCATCGGTCACCTGCGCCAATGCCAGCTCGGTGATATCCAGCTCTTCCTTTTCAATCAGGTGCAGCAAGAGATCGAGCGGGCCTTCGAATTGCGCTGTGTGAACACGATAATCCATGCGAATACTCCATCCGGTTATGAGATGCTAACGATACCCGAAAAACCTGAAAGCGCAACCGCGAACTGAAATCCTCTTTGCCCAGAATCCTAAATGGTGTTATAGTCAGAGAGTAAAGACTAAGCCAGACGAAAGATGGGGTAAGATTTTGGCAGCGGTGATTGTGCTTGTGTTTGAATTGCTGGTAGTGCTAGGACTGCTCCTCCTGGCTGACCGCTGGCTACACCGGCACCTTCAAGGGCTGATGTTTCTGCTGACCAATGACGCTGAAATCTCCGTGTGGCTCTATGCACTGACCCTCTTTCCAGGTGTACTACTGCACGAAAGCAGCCACGCCCTAACAGCGCGCATTCTCGGGGTACGCATCGGGCGCCTATCCATTTTACCGCGCCGGGTAGGAAAAAAGATCCAGCTGGGGGTCGTCCCGGTCGAAGAAACCGATATCTTCCGCGCCAGCCTGATTGGAGCTGCACCGCTCTTTGCCGGGACGGCCATCATCTTTGCCATCGGACACTTCGTTTTCGGAACGCCAGATGTGGTGGCGGCGTTGAGTACAGGTGAATGGCTGGCAGCTCTGCGCAGCTTGCAACAAGCGCTGTATGCGCCCGATGTATGGATTTGGGCATTTCTGGTGTTCACAATTGGCAATACCATGCTACCCAGCCGTGCGGACACCCATGCGTGGCCCTTCCTGGGCGCGATCATCGTCTTCATCAGCGCGATTCTGATCTTTGCCGGGGGAGGTGCAACGCTGCTCAATGGCGTCAGGCAATTGCTGACGCACGCTGTGCGATGGGTCATTTTGTTGAGCGCCAGCACATTATTGGTGGACGCTCCTTTCTTCCTGGTCATCTTCCTGCTCGAAAAAGCCCTGGAGCGAGTCACCGGTAAACGCATTGTTTACGGTTAATCAATCACCTGAATGGAGTACGAGCCTTGCTCAAGACACATTGGCCCGCAGTTTTGATTTTGGTTGCCTATCTCAGCATTGGCAGTTTGTTCGCGGCCCTGACACCGCGATGGCAGGTTCCCGATGAGCCTGCACATTACAACTACATCGCTTCCCTGGGACGGGGCAACGGATTTCCGGTCATGGAAGCCAAGGACTATGATCAGAGCTATCTCGAGCGCCTGACTGCAGAACGCTTCCCGGCACACCTATCCACAGAGGAGCTCGCTTACGAGGATCATCAACCGCCGCTCTACTACTTGCTGGCAACCCCGATCTTTATCCTCTTCGATGGCGCATTGCTGCCGCTACGGCTTTTCTCACTGGCGCTCGGCGGTGTGGTAGTGGTGATGACCATCGCTCTGACGCGCGAGGTCTGCCCTCAATCACCGGGACTGGCATGGTTGGCAGGGGGTCTGGTTGCCTTCCTGCCGCAACACCTGGCCATGATGACGGGGGTGAATAACGACTCATTGACTGAGGCGCTGCTCGCGCTATGGCTTGTGCTTGCCCTGCGGTATCTGCGTGGCAACACCTCCCCGTTTGTGCTAGGGGGCGTATTGGGAACACTCCTGATCACCAAGACGACGGGATACGTCGCACTGCCACTGGCAGTGGTGGTCGTAGTGCTGCGCTGGCGACGCAGCGGCTTTTCGTGGCAATGGGCGCTGAGACAATTGGCACAAATTATGCTGCCCGGGTTGGTCGTAGGGGGAGCCTGGTGGATTCGGAATCTAGCCATTTACGGTTGGCCCGACTTCCTGGGACTTCAGCGCCACGACCTGGTGGTGGTTGGGCAACCACGCACAGCAGATTGGATCGCGCGCGATGGGTTATTCCCCTTCCTGCGTGGGGCACTTCGCACCATCTTCCAATCCTTCTGGGGACAATTCGGTTGGATGGGCGTGGTTCTCGATGCGCGTATCTACCTGGGTGCAGCCATCTTCACCGCTCTGACGGCTTGGGGCGTGCTGTGGGCAGGTATCCGGAGAGCCAAAGAGGGATTGGAACCGCGTCAGCGCGATGCGCTCATTCTCTTAGGAGCTTCGGCTTTGATTACGATCGCGTTGCCCATCTGGTACAACCTCACCTACGTACAGCATCAGGCGCGCTACCTGTTTCCGGCATTGCCCATTTTCGCCCTACTCGCAGTTGTGGGGCTACGGCGCCTCGTAGAAACGCGCCTCGCGATGCTCACCGGCTTAGGACTCATTGCAGCTGTGGTTGGCTTAGGCGGCATCGGGCTACTACGCGGCGACCCACCCCTATGGACCATGGCACTCGTGGGTGTGGGAAGCGCCGCCGTGCTGATCTCCGGCGTATTACCGAATGGGCTGAAATCCATCGCGGGCAGCGTGCTACTGCTCAGTTTGTTGGCGCTCGATTTCTGGTGCCTCTTCGGCTTTGTTATTCCGATGCTGACGTAGATCACCCCAGCAGCGCAGCACGATGAGGGGAGTTGCAAGCCCTGGCAGGTTTTAGCCCAAGCGCGAAGCCGCCGGTTTATGGCGCGAGGCCTTTAGTATTCAGGGAGAGACACCTATGCCACTCGAAGCAGGATTAACTGGAGAAGTCATTCATACCGTTGTCGAAACGGATACTGCTGCCGCCTATGGCAGTGGATTGGTGCGTGTGCTCAGCACACCCCATCTCATCGCATTGATGGAAAATGCAGCACAAAAGGTCATCGAGCCTTTCCTCGAAGCAGGTCAGACCGCCGTGGGCACTCTGGTGGAGATGCAACACCTGGCAGCTACCCCCGTAGGAATGCAGGTGACCGTGCGCGCCAGGTTGCTCGTTGTAGAGAAGCGGCGCCTGCGTTTCTCGGTTGAAGCGTGGGATGAGAAGGAGCCGATTGGCAGCTGCATCCACGAGCGCGTCATCATTGATCGCGCCCGCTTCATGGAACGCGTGGCACAGAAACAACAGGAGGCGCCAGGAAAAGAGGGGAATTCTGCTGCGCGTTAGTCCTTGACACTCAAGGCTTCAGCATTCCACAGCGCTGCCGGATTAGAGGCGTCGGGGCGCAATCCCTGCACTTCAGGGCGCGCCACAAACCAGTCAGGACGCCAGGTAAGAAAGAACGTCGGCAAATCGCGGGAGAGGATAATCCCCGCATCCTGAAGCGCCGTCCCCTGAGTTACCGGGTCTACACTCAATAGGGCACGGCGACATGCCACATCATAGTCTGAAGAGGCATAGCCCCCGAAGTTCTCCCCGACCCAATCACTCTCTGCGCCGGGAATACGATCTGAGCGCCAGGCTCCGCAAACTGCAGGGGCTTCAGCCGACCAACCAAAAATCGCCAGGTCAAAACGCCTGCCGATAAGTGGGCTTGCCGGGTCAGCGGCATAGAGCAAGCGCGCATCCACGGGTTGCGGTATCACACCTACGCCGCACACCTCCAGATCAGCCGCGATATTGGCAGCGGTCACCGTATACTGCGGCACAAACACCAGCGTAAGGCTCAAAGGCATCCCCTCGGCGATATCGGCTACATTGCGCGCCTCGCGCACGCCGTCGAGGTCCGCATCCCGCCAACCAGCCTCATCCAACAACGCTTGGCCCTGTTCGGGCGAGTAAGCCAAACGCACAAGCGCCGTTCCGGCAAAACCAGGAGCATCCGGAGGCACAAAACTCTCAGCTGGGAGGAAGGCCTGCCCCGGTTGCGCCAGAGCCAGGCGATTGCGGTCAATACACATACCCACTGCCTGGCGCACACGCAGGTCAGATAGCGGAGTTGGTCGCCCATCAATGGGCGCCAGATTGAAATCCAAACGTTGGAAAACCGCCTCGAAGCCTGTGTCCGCCCAAATAAGCGCCTCCTTCTGCTCCATCAAGCGCGTCCACGATTGCCAGTTCACCTGCATCGCGGCGGCAGGCAATACCACATCGCAGTCACCGGAGGTCACCAGTTGAGGCCATTGAGCCAGGTCATACTGAGGGAAGAGCACGGTCACCTCTTCCAGCAAGGGCGGCGAACCGGCATAGTAGCTATTAGGGCGCAAGCGCGCGCCGATACCGGGCTGCCACGTCTCAATAGCAAAGGGACCGGTGCCGACCGGTGGGCGCTCGGACAGAATCGCCGGCAAGGTCAATTCGCTGTAATAGTGCGCCGGTTGGAGGGGGAACAGGAAACCAGGAGCATCGGCGCTCAAGAAACCCGGCACGCCCACCCAGCGCGCGACCTGAGGACCCACTACCTCGAATTGGGCGGTGCGTTCTGCCAAAGCATGCCAGTGGCCATGGGCCTCAGGCGCCTGAGCCAGATGATAGCCCAAGAGCGCATCGCGCATCGTCAACGGCGCGCCATCGGACCAGAAGAGCTCGCTACGCAGGGTGAAAGTGACGAACATTTGCGGCAGCAGCAAAGCTTCGCCGCTTTCGTTCACCCGCAGAGTACCCGCCTCATCACTGTAGCGTGTACCCGGTGCGACAGATACGGTTCGGGTGAGAATATCGCCGCCCGCCACTGTGGGAATGTGCGTCAACAGCCGCGCCTCCCAGACAGAGTTGACGCGCTCGGCAGGCTCCTCAAATACCAATGCCAAAATATCGGTGCTGGCTGTGGTGGGATCAAAAGGGCTTAGCGTCTCGGGTTCCGGGGAACAGAGCGTCAGCCGTTGTGAGCGCGGTATGACCATCGCGGAGGCGGGCGTCAACGTTGCAGGACGAGGCGTGGCTGTAGGCAACACAGCCGTAGCAGAAGGAGATGCCGTGCTGCTACAACCGGCAAGTAAGAGGATCGCGAGCAGGGATGCGAAAAAACCGCACAAGCGTTGCCGTTGCCAATACTGTTCAGGCACCCAAAACCTCACACAACAAGGCCAGATCCGCCTCGTTGACCGCGCCCTCGAAAGCAAGGGGTTGTCGGGGAGGACCCACATGCAGCCCACGCATTTCCAATCCGGCGCGCACAGCCAGGCTGCCCCCCTTCCCGGTGATGCGACTCACCCGCTGCGCCGCATATTGCCCAGCGCGCGCGGCTTTCCAGTCTCCGGCACGGATAGCGCGATACACAGCTTGCCACTGCGCAGGGATGAGATTGGCACATGCCAGAATCCCCCCGATCGCGCCAGCGGCTATCGCAGGCAGGAAAACCGTCCCCCGGCCCACCAATACCTGAAAACCCGGCGGCACCCGCTCCAACACCTCCAACATATACGCCAAATCACCCGAAGTGTCCTTCATTCCAACGATGTTGGGAATGGCAGCAAGTCGCGCTACCATATCCGGAGGAATCGGCTGACCTGCCAGTTGCGGAAAGTTGTAGAGCAGAATGGGGAAATCAGGCAACGCGGTGGCAATAGCAGAAAAGTGACGCTCCAAACCTACCAGGGATGGGCGCAGGTAGTAGGGGGCAATCACCAATGCAGCATCGGCTCCGGCAGCCTGCGCCTCGCACGTCAAGGCAATGGCTTCACGTGTAGCGACCGCGCCGGTACCGGCAAGCACCGGCTTCCGCCCTGCCGCGACCTCGACTACAGCAGCGATAGCTTCCTGCCGCTCGGCATGGGTCAGGAGGGGGAAATCTGCTGTGGTGCCATTAACCAATAGCCCATCTACATCCGGTAGCAGATGGGAGACCAATGTGCGCAATCCAACCACATCCAGCGATTCATCCTCATGATAGGGGGTAATCAACGCGGGGATGATGCCTTGTAATTGTAACATACACACCTCCATGACTAAGAATCTGTCGTCTGTCTGAGAATTCGTCTCGATCCGTGATTTGCGCCGGTGCCTGGTATGCTCATCCGCTAGCGCTCACGACTGAGGTAGATCAGAATTCCTACCGTAAACACTCCCAAGAAGGCCAGGGCTAGCAATTTATACAAAGCCGTCGAAAGCGCCAATGCAAGAACTCCAAAAATGACGCAAATGCCCCAATACAAGCCCACAATGGACCGGATCGAGAGTCCCGCATCCTGCAAGCGATAATGAAGATGTCGCCGGTCGCCCTGACCCGGGTTTAATCCATGGCGCATCCGGTCAATGATGGTCCAAGCCACATCCAGGATGGGAATTCCCATCACCATCAATACCATCGCCACACGCGCGCCGGCGATAAGCCCCAACGCCGCCAAGACATAGCCCAACACAAAGGAACCATTGCTGCCCATGTGCGCACGCGCCGGATGAAGATTGAAGACAAGAAACCCCAACGCTGCGCCCAAAAGCGCCAGGGCCTGCGGCGCTACGCTGTATTGCCCCATACGCACCATGTGCAAGGCCAATACCGCAGCCATGATGGCGGCAACACCCGCCGCAAGCCCATCCAAGCCATCCAACCAGTTTACAGTGACGATCATACCGGTGATCCAGAAAATCGTCAGTGGAACATAGAGGATCCAGGGGGCATTGATCAACGCGCCGGTAAGGGGGTTGTTGAACTGCTCCAGGATGATGAGTGTAGCGATCGCCAACACTGCGGCGATGAAGTAGACCAGATATTCAACCCAGGCAGGCAGCTCATAGCGATCATCGAGCAGACCGGCAACAAACAGCAACACACTGCCCCCTATCAAGCCCCACAGACGGCGCGCCTCGTTGGGGTCGGTGGTAGGAATACGGAAAGACTGCGCCAGTGCCAGCGCACCCCAGAAACCCAGAGCCAGGCCCATCCCGCCCAGGCGCGAAATCACACCCGCATGCTGGCGCCGCCCGCCTGGCGTTGCCGTAATCTGCCAGCGCACTCCCAGAACCTGCCCCAACCATGTGCCCAGCAGCGCCACACCAAAGCCGGTGAGCAAAATAAGGACATACTGCAGCGTGTATTGCCCCATCGTAACAGCTCAAGGCCACCTAGGCTGTACCAAACTGCCGGTCGCCCGCATCCCCCAATCCGGGCACAATATAGCCCCGTTCGTTAAGGTGATCATCCACCGCAGCAACATAGACCGGGACATCAGGGTGCGCTTCGGTGAAAGCTTTAATGCCCTCTGGGGCAGCGATCAATCCCATGAATTTGATGCGGTTCGCTCCCCAGCGCTTGAGGATATCCACAGTGGCAATAGCCGAACCACCCGTCGCTAACATAGGATCCAAGACCAGGCAGACATCCACCGTGGGATGCACAGGAAGTTTGTTGTAATACTCCACAGGTCGCAGGGTACGTTCATCACGAAACAAGCCGATGTGCCAGACTTCGGCAGAGGGCATCATTTCCCAAACTCCATCCACCAGACCCAGTCCGGCGCGCAGAATAGGGACCAGTCCGATATCGCCCTTGAGCCGGAAACCCTTAGCCGCCTCAAGCGGGGTTTCGACGACATAGGGGTCCACTTCCAAATCAGCCGTTGCCTCATAGGCGAGCAAAATCGCCAGTTCTTTGACCAATTCACGAAATCTCTTGGAGTCGGTATCCTTCTTGCGCAGCAATGCCAGTTTGTGCTGTACAAGTGGATGGGTGGATACATGAACCTGTGCCATCAGTGCCTCCCTGTGAATCAGCAGAATTGTTGATGTCCGGCAATTACACCGTCGTTTGCGATGCCAACTTCAAGCGCACAAAGAGAGCTGGAGATCCCCAGCTCACCCACAAGCCTAACATACTGTAACGAATGCCGCGCAATACCAGGAAGAGCGGCGTGCCTTCATCCGCAAATAACCCAAAGATGCTCTTAAGCCCGCGCCACAGAAGCACTAAAACGATGAGACCGATCACGTAACGTAGGCCACGCTGCTTCCAGGGTCCAGCCACATCAAAACGCACATAAGAACGTTCTAGAATCACGCCGATAATCCCAAAAACAAGAGTTGCCACCGCCGCCACAAAATCCGGATAAGGCTGGAGGATGCACGCCACGACCCCCAGGAGAACAAAAATGCCCAACCACCAACCCGGTCGTAGTTGCGCTCCCCAGGCAGCAATGCGCGGCGCGACGAAAGAAGCCAGTCCCAGAAATGCCAATCCCACTGCAGCGCCTGCCAGGACGTCACCAGGGTAGTGAACGCCAAGATACATGCGTGACAGGATGATGCCGAGCACCAACACAATTGCAGCAATCCAGAACCACAGCCGTTGCACTTTAGATGCCAGGTACATCCAGATCACGGTACTGTTCTGTGCATGTCCAGAAGGCAGGCTCCACCCACCCGGGTCATCCAGCTGCAGAATCCGCCCATGTACTACAAAGGGGCGTGGCGCCCGGAGCAACTCCTTGAGCACGACATTCACACTCTGACTCCCCAACAACATCAGAAGCAGGCCAACGCCCCATGCCTTGTTGAGGCACCATAGCACAAATGGGCCGACCATCAGCGAAAATTCCTCGTTCCCCAGAGATGTCAGGAACCGAAAGAGCGGCGTCAAAGCCGGGTGCCCCCCTTGTAGCCACAGAATAAACGGAACTTCCCAATCCCAAAATGGTGTCATGATGCCCTCCGATGCCACATGCTAAAAATATGGAAACAGAAAAACAGCGACCCCGCTAATACTCGCTGAGTATCCAACGCTCGAGCAATAGCTCCAGTGACCCATCGCCACGCATCACATCAAGCGTTTCATCAAAGGCGTCAATCAGCGCTGCATCAGCACTGCGGGCTGCGATCACGTATGGCTCATCGGTCACCAGCACGGTAACCAAAGGCGTTGCTCTCGCTGCAGCACGCGCCGCCAATCCATCCACCACCGCTGCCTCCACCTCGCCAGTAGTCAGGGCCTGCAGCGCTTCTGCGGCGGATTGCTTTAATATCAAAACCGGAGGCGGCGTGAGACGCTCTTCCCAGCCCAGCGCCGCCATGTGCCCGTCCGTACCGAAAACTACCGCTAACTGCCGCCCGGCAAGGTCATCAGGTGCAGCGATTGAAGATTGCTGTGGCGCGACCAACATCTCCCCGGCGTTGAAATATGGCGTGCTGAAAACGAAATCGCGTGTACGCGTAGGATCAGGATAGAGCGCCGAGATGATAACATCAGCACGCCCCACAATCAACGCGTCATAAAGACCATCGTACGTTGTCGTGACGAAATGCGCCTCGACGCCCAGAGATTCAGCGAGCGCCCCCCCCAGATCCACATCTATGCCAATGGCGCCGCCCGCCGCATCCACAAATTCGAATGGGGGGAACGAAGGGTCAAAAGCTACCCGCAGCACTCCGGCGGCTTGAATTCTTGCCACAGGATCAGCACGGTTTAAGCAACCAGTAAGGGCGAGCACTAACAGCGCCAACGCCAGATACCGGCGACGCAAATCTCTAGTCCTGATTTTGTTGAAGAGCGATTTCACCACAAATCAACACGTCCGCCAAGATATAAAACCCCCAAAGAGATTGGGCTAATGGACCTAAAAGTCCTTCAACTTTAGAGGGGCGCCAGGCGCAGACGTATTATGCCGTCTCTCCCAGCCCCTTCTGCAGCGCCTCCGCCAACGCACTGCGAACTTTGCGTTCGAGTGCATCACTCAACATCAATAGCCCCAACAAATCATCCTGCGCTTCTGACGCAGTTCCCAGTTGACGCCAGGCGCTCTCAATAGCATGGTTCATCTGCTGCAGATGGCGCAACAATTCACCCATGGTTGCGAGAGGCGAAACCAGGCGCGAGCGCAGCACTACCCACGGTCCGGTCATGGCACTGAGCAGTTCCAGACCAATAGCCGTTTCAGCATCGAGATAAGCGAGATGCGAGAAGCCTCCAAGCACCTGGAAATGCCAGTTACTGCGCAGGAAGTCCAACAATGACGCAGCATCAAAGTGCGCTAACAACCCTTCACGTTGCAGGGTGTCGTAAATCTGTTCGAAGGGCACGAAGACTTCCGCCGATTCGATAAGCAGATGTTCAACGCGAGCAGTAATCGGATCTGTAATCATCCAGGCACCGTATAAGTTTCCCCAATTTGCATGACAACCGGTTGCGTTGGCGTCTCCTGCCGCACCCGTTCTGCCCAGGCGTGCGGGTCTTGCGCGATCAACTCCCAAGTCTCATAGTGCATGGGAATCGCCACCCGGGGTTGCAGCAGTTTGACAGCCCGCAGCGCATCGTCCGGGCCCATCGTATAGTTATCACCGATAGGCAACAAGGCTACATCCAAACCCTCTTCACCGATAAGCGCCATGCTCGCAAAAAGCCCCGTATCGCCGGCATGGTAGATTTTCTTCCCCTCAGCGCTGATCAGAACTCCAGCTGGCATACCGCCGTATGAACCATCCGGGAGCGAGGAACCATGCACCGCAATGGTCAGCTTGAGATAGCCAAAGGGGTGATGAAAGCCGCCACCGATATGTTGGGCATGCACACGCTCGAAGCCCCGCTGGCGCAACCAGGTGCAGATTTCGGCATTCGCAATGATTGTCGCACCGGTACGCCGGGCGATGATATCGGTGTCACCCATATGATCGCCATGTCCGTGGGTCAACACAATATACTGTGCGTCCACGTCTTCTGCTTTGACCGGTGATACAGGATTGTGATTGAAAAACGGGTCAATGATGATCCCCGTATCCCCAATGCGCACCTTCCAGGTAGCATGCCCATACCACGTTAGTTCCATTGCTCCTCCTCACCACCGCTCCGGTTTCCTGCCCCCGGAGTTTTATTTCTCCTGCTTCAATTGCTTGAGCGTTTCCAAAATGCGCTGCTCATGTCCATGCCCCTTGGGGCGGAACCAACCCCCCTGCACACCCTCCGGCAAGTAGCGCTGCTTAACCCAACCCGTGGGATAATCGTGCGGGTATTTGTATGCCTTTGCCAGATATTTCTCACTATCCAAAAGCGTATGCGTATCCCGCAGATAGATAGGCGGCGGAACATAACCGTGCTCTTCAATTTCAGCCAGTGCTTTCCAATAAGCGCCCACGCTGTTGGATTTGTGCGTCGTTGCCAGATAGAGCGTCGCTTCCGCCAGGTGATACTGCCCTTCGGGCATGCCCACCCATTCAAAAGCCTGCGCGCACGCCGCTACCACCACAATCGCCATCGGCGAGGCAAGACCAATATCCTCCGCAGCGAGCACCAACAGGCGACGCAAAATGAAGCGCGGGTCCTCACCCGCAGCGACCATCTTTGCCAGATAATAGAGCGCTGCATCTGGATCAGAGCCGCGCACCGATTTGATGAACGCGCTTACCGTATCGTAATGCTCATCACCGGACTTATCATAGTGCAATGCGCGTCTCTGAATGGATTCCTCGGCAACTTCCAGGGTAATCTGGTAAACACCTTCGGCATCAGGAGGCGTGGATTCGACCGCCAACTCCAATGCATTCAAGGCAGTCCGCGCGTCCCCCCCCGCAATCTCCGCGAGGTGCTGCAACGCTTCGGGGCTGATTTTAATGCGGCGATTGCCATAACCCCGCTCCTGATCCGCCAAAGCCCGGCGAATCAAATCCTCAAGCTGCGTATGTGACAACACCTGGAAACGAAAAACCCGTGAACGGCTGATAAGGGGTCCAATAATAGAAAAGTAAGGATTCTCCGTCGTCGCGCCAATGAGCGTAATGGTGCCGTCTTCTACAACGGGAAGCAAGCCATCCTGTTGCGCCTTGTTCCAACGGTGAATCTCATCCACCAGGAGAATGGTGCGCTTAGCATAAAGCGCCCGTCGCTCACGCGCCTCATCCACCACCCGGCGCAGGTCAGCCACGCCATCAAGCACCGCGCTCAAGGTCACAAAATGCGCCTGGGTCAGATTAGCGATGATCATCGCCAGGGTGGTCTTCCCCGTGCCAGGCGGACCCCAGAAAATAAGCGACGAGAAGAGCCGGTCGCTCTCAATGGCCCGTCGCAGGAGACGTCCGGAACCCACAATCGTCTCTTGTCCCAAGAATTCATCCAGGGTTCGCGGGCGCATCCGGGCTGCCAGCGGGGCTTCCCGGCGCGTTTCTTCTTTGCGTACATGTTCAAATAGGTCCATCGTTTCCACCTAAGTCTTAAGTATAATCAGGTCATCAAAAGGAGCAAACGGGGGTACACGACGGGCATTCGTAGCAGATGAAAGGGCTTCTGTGTACCCTGTGAGGCTCACTGTGAAATATGACTGCATCATCAACCCCGGACGAATGCCTTGCTCGCGCTCCAAGGGCA
>JAPKMR010000004.1 GCA_026645815.1 Anaerolineae bacterium
TGGCGGCGGGGCAAAGCCTCGCCGCCAAAAATCCATAGAGGAAGAGGTTTTGTATGATAACGGGCTTGTTTTGACCCATGTTGAAATACACCTACTATGCACCCGTGGGGGCGCGAGGGCTGTTCTGTAGGGGATTGTTGTGCTACAATAACAGCATAAGATCATCGCAAAGGAGGTCCTCACTTTATGGGAACACGTGATTCGTTTTTGCAGCTGTTGGCTGTAGCGCGTGGTGATGCTCCCGCAACCCTCATTCTGCGTCACGGGCGCGTGCTCAACGTCTTCACTGGCGAGATTTTGGAGACGGATGTGGTTATTGCTGACGACTGTATCGCCGCTGTCGCGCCTGGTTATTCGGCGACAGAGGAGATGGATCTTTGCGGACAATTTGTCGTCCCCGGTTTGATTGACACACACGTTCATGTTGAATCTTCGATGGTATCCCCGCCGCAGTTTGCTCGCGCTGTTGTGCCACATGGGATCACCACGGTGATCTCCGACCCGCATGAAATCGCGAATGTCGCGGGCGCCGAGGGAATCCGCTATATGATCGCGGCTTCAGAGGGCTTACCGCTGACCATCTTTGTCAATCTACCTTCTTGTGTTCCGGCAACTTCCATGGGGACTTCTGGGGCGGACCTGGACGCGGAGGCGTTGTTGGCATTGCGGGGGTTGCCGCGCGTGCTGGGCCTGGCGGAATTCATGAATGTGCCTGGTGCTGTGTTGGGCTTGCCCGGTGCTTTGGAAAAGCTGTTGGCTTTCCGCGATGGGCATATTGATGGGCACTCGCCTTCGGTGACTGGACCCTGGCTTCAGGCCTATGCTGCAGCTGGACCTTCGACCGATCACGAGAGCATGACCGTGGAGGAAGCACTGGAGAAAGTGCGTGCGGGGATGTTTGTTCTCATCCGCGAAGCAACAGCGGCGAAAAATCTACGCGCATTGGTCGCAGCAGTAACACCAGAAAATGCTCGCCGTTTCGCTTTTGCCACCGATGACCGGCATCCGGCAGACCTTATCGAAGAAGGTAGCATTGACCATAACATCCGCCTTGCTATTGCTGCGGGGCTTGATCCCATCATGGTTTTGCGTATGGCGACGCTCAATGCGGCGGAAGCCTTTGGCTTGCGTGACCGGGGCGCCATTGCACCGGGGCGGCGTGCGGATTTGGTGATTACGCCCTCGTTGGAAGAGTTCAGGGCGGGGCTGGTCCTTGCTGGTGGAAAGGTCGTTGCTCGTGATGGGAAACTGATTGGCGGGTGGGCCTTCCCCGAGGTGGATGAGAGCGGGGTGCGGGGCAGTGTGCATGTGGATGCTGCGGCGCTCTCGTTCTGGATTCCTGTCCCTTCCGGGTATAAGGGAGGGCGTCTTCGTGTAGTCGGATTGGTCCCCGATCAGGTTGTGACCGAGCACCTGCTCATGGTCCCAACAATTGTAGATGGTGAGGCGGTCGCCGATGTGAGCCATGACTTGGTGAAACTGGCGACGGTAGAGCGGCATCGGGGCACGGGTAATTTGGGATTGGGTTTTGTTCATGGTATGGGATTGCAGCGGGGCGCTATCGCTGGAAGCGTGGGACATGATGCCCACAACATTACCGTTGCTGGTGTCACCGATGCCGATATGCGTGCTGCGGTTCAGGCGGTGAAAGACCTTGGCGGAGGGTTGGTGGCGGTATTGAATGGTGTGGTATTGGGGAGCGTGCCCCTCCCTATTGGTGGTTTGATGTCGGATCGCACAGTAGAGGAAGTTCGGGTCCAAATGGACGGGCTGCTGGAGGCTGCGCGGGTGCTTGGCTCACCGTTACATGATCCCTTTATGCAGCTGGGTTTCCTGGCGCTGGAAGTGATTCCCAAGCTCAAACTGACCGACCAGGGTTTGGTGGATGTGGAGGCATTTGCGTTTGTTCCGCTTTGGGACTCAGTGGAGTAGACCTGTGGGATGGTGTAAGTAGAGATTGAATAGATGACCGCTGTGAGTTGTGTCTCGCCCTTTATCATTTGTGGTTTTGATGCGTGAAAAAAGGAGGGTGGTCTTATGGGTGGCGATACTATTCTGATTGTCCAGACTCTGCAGGGCGAACAGCAAGTTCCTTTAACTAAGGCTGAGTTCACACTAGGGCGCTTGCCCGATAATGATATTGTGCTGCCGGATGCCCTGGTTTCTGGGCACCATGCAAAGCTGATACGCACACCGCAGGGCTGGCAGGTGCTGGACCTCAATTCGAGCAACGGAACCTGGCTTAGGGGGGGGCGGCTTGCTGCGCAGACGCCGACTTTGCTTCAACTTGGAGACACGCTACAACTGGGGAAATGCAGCCTCATGCTGAGGGATCTGCCCGCGGCGCCTTCTTTTCAGCCGGTGGCACAGGCTCCTCAGGCTAGCAGCGTGCCTTCACCGTCTTTAGCCAACTCGCTCCAGCCGACAACCCCTACGGCGCTCCCCGCAGCGCCACCACAGCCACCCGCTCCGGTAGCGCCGCCTCCACCAATGCCGTCTGTCACGCCCGCTGGAGGGCGCGCATTGGCGGTGTTGCAGGTGCGGCTTGCACGTGGAGGACAGGACGAACATCCTTTGCCCGGAAACGATGTGACTTTGGGACGTGCCGATGATAACGATATCATTCTCGATGGTCCGCTGGTTTCGCGCCATCATTTGCGTCTCTCCGTGGATGCAAATGGACAGGTCACGGCGATGGACCTGGGTTCTCTCAATGGCACACGTTATAATGGCCAACCGCTCTCTGCACGCCGTCCGGTACTCCTTCGCCCAGGTGATGAGTTACAGCTGGACGAGTTTCACTTACGCGTCCGAGCGGTGACACCGCAGGCGCCTGCTCCATCCGCAGTTGCATCACGTGTACGTTTTCAATCCACGCCCCAACCCGCGTTGATTGTGAATGTGCAGGGACAGCTCCGGAGAGTCCTTCTCACCAAACCGATAATGGAAATCGGACGGGCGCCAGAAAATGACATCGTGATTCCCTCTCCACAGGTTTCGAGTCACCATGCACGCTTGCAGCAAAGTGGCGATACCTTCATCATCCAAGATTTGCAGAGTCGCAATGGCCTTGTCTACAATGGGCAACGTGTCACGCAGCAGACATTGCGCGATGGAGAAACGGTGGCTATTGGGCAAGACGTGCTGCTGCAGGTGCGGTTGAGCGCCGGTTTTGTGCCACAGGCAGCGCCCGCGGCTGTTCCTGGCATGATGGCTCCTGCACGTGCCGGCGCCGCTCCTTCGGCGACACGGGTTCTGTCAATGCAGACTCAAGAGACGATTACTATCGGTCGTGCGCCAGATAACACGATCACGCTTGATCATCCGCAGGTCAGCCGTTATCACGCGATGATTGAGCGTCTGGGTACGCGCCAGCGCATTAAGGACCTCAAGAGTGCCAACGGGGTTTTCGTCAATGGGCAACGTATTGAGCGCGAAGCCTGGCTCAACGAGGGTGACGAAGTTCGTATCGGCGGCATCAAACTGCGGCTATCCGCAGACCACGTTCACCAGCTGGCTGAAGAAGGCGTACGGCTCGATGTTGTCCGTATCAACAAATGGGTCACCAAGAATAAGAACCTGCTTCAGGATATCTCGCTTTCGATCCAGTCACAGGAATTCGTGGCGCTGGTTGGGCTTTCCGGGGCGGGTAAATCAACCCTGATGGATGCCATCAACGGTTTTCGCCCGGCGACCCACGGGACGGTCCTGGCAAATGGCACCAACCTTTACCAGAATTTTGACATGTTCCGCAACGACATGGGTTACGTCCCCCAAAAAGATATCGTTCACATGGAACTCACCGTCTATCAGGCGTTGGATTACGCCGCACAATTACGAATGCCCGCGGACACCTCATCCGAAGAACGACACCAACGTATCCTTGAGGTGATGGAAGACCTGGACTTGACCGAACGTAAGGAACTTCCTATCCATAAGCTCTCCGGCGGGCAGTTGAAGCGAGTTTCTATAGGCGTTGAATTGCTCACCAAGCCACGGCTCTTCTTTCTGGATGAGCCGACGTCAGGACTCGATCCTGGGACTGAGTTCAACATGATGCGGTTATTGCGCAAGCTGGCGGATCAAGGCCGCACGATTGTTCTTATCACCCACGCTACCAAGAATGTAATGATGTGTGATAAAGTCATCATCCTGGTTCGCGGAGGACGAATCGCTTACTTTGGCCCACCAGAAGATGCCTTGGTATATTTTGACCACTACCGCACCGATCAGGAGCGGCGTATCAAGGATATTGAATTCGACGATATCTACACGATACTAGAGGATGAGCAGCGTGGTACGCCGGAGGACTGGGATCAACGCTACCGGCAATCGCAATCGCACCACAA
This sequence comes from Anaerolineae bacterium, assembly GCA_026645815.1. Lineage (GTDB taxonomy): Bacteria > Chloroflexota > Anaerolineae > B4-G1 > SLSP01 > JAAZNO01. The sequence goes on from JAPKMR010000004.1 coordinate 4,350, forward strand.
TTTTGTTACGGGGCGGTTGCGCGAGGTGCAAGCCGAAGCTGCACAACCCGACGCTGCGCAAGCAGCGCAGCGTGCTGTGACCCGTCAAAAATCGGTCAAGCGCGTCTCGGCGCTTCGACAGTTCCTTATTCTTTCAATGCGCAACCTCAAGATCATGATGCAGGATAAAGCCAGTTTGGCGTTGATGTTGGCGCTTTCACCCATCATTGGTTTGGCCGATTTCATGTGGGGTCGGGAGCTCTTCAACCCTGTATTGGGGGATGCCTTCAACATCATTACCATGTTGTTCATGATGGGGTTGATTTCTATTCTTGTGGGCGCTATGGCGAGTGTTCGGGAGATTGTCAAGGAAATTGACATCTACAAACGCGAGCGGGCGATTGCGCTCAAGATTGCGCCGTACATCTTTTCCAAACTTTGGGTGGGCTTAGTGTTGGCGCTGTACCAGGCTGTGGTCTTCCTTCTCACCAAGGCACTGTTTGTTGGCTTTGCCCCGCCCGTACTGTCTATGGGAGCATGGTTGGGGGTCTTCATCACCCTTTTCATTGGCTCTCTCTCTGGCTATCTGATGGGACTGGCAATCTCCGCCGGTTCACCCAATCAGATGGTGGCGCTGCTGATGGTGATTCTGGTGTTGGTGCCGCAGTTCCTATTTGCGGGGGCGTTGATGCCGCTCGACCTTATCCCCGGTGGGCGCATCATTAGCTCGGCAGCGACAACCCGCTGGGCTTTTGGCGCCTTTGTGCGATTGGCAGAGGTGGGTGAGCAGTTAGCGGAGGATAGTTGTTGGCCTCCTGAACGCACAATATCGGGAGCAGCTCTTGGTTGGAACGAATGGCTACAGCGCACTAATGATGAGAAGGCGGGTACCTGCAATTGCATGGGGACTGACATTTTTGCCCAATGCAAGACTTTCCCGGGTATTCTGAACCCTGAATTTTTCGGGTTGGAGAAACCCACTGGGCGTGTTTTTGGTGGAAAGACCTACTCAAAAACTAGCGACCTGCAAGCTGCCGTGGTACGCGCTATCGAGGGATCAACTGCCTGGGCGGCGGTGGCGCACCAACCCGTAGCCCCAGACATGCCCAGTCCTGGGGGCTGTTTCGAGACGGATGAACAGCCGGCGACGGAGACCTGTGTGGTTCCACCTGCCCCTGAGGCGCAGCCGCAGGAGCCATTGCCCTATGATCCCAACCAGGATTGCGCGCGCCCAGGAGCCTTTGAAAGCCCTGAGACGGTAATCCGGCAGTGTGAGACTTTCCGACAGGCGTTGTTGGGTTATCAGGATGGGCTGGTCGAATGTCAGTCGGGATTGACGCAGATGCACAGCGGCTTAGCTAACGCGTGCAATGGCTTGAATGAATGCATGGACGCTTCCAGTTCTGCCGGTGGGGAGATGCAGACCTGCATGGATACCTGGCAGAGCGATATGGAGAGCTGGGAGACGCAGATGACGGATTATCAAACCGCTCAGGAGGGACGCCAGCGAGCGGTGAGTGCAGCGGAGGGGATGCTGAAGAGTTTCTGGGAGAAGTTTAGCTTCATTTACGATGTCAGTGTCACCGGGTCGTGGCTGTATATGGGGATTATTGACCTCGTTTTGGTAGGGCTGATTCTCTTCTTCCAGAAGCGTAAGGACGTGATTTAATGTTGGAATTGCCGGGGTTTTACACGTTGCCACCTCCTCAACGTGATCAACTGCTCATTGAAGCAGTATTGGAACAACATGAGTGGCACTATCCGCGCAATGTGGCTTACCGGCGACATTGTGAGAACAGGAGTGTTGGTGCACACATCACGGAGGGCGATTTCACGCGAGTGCTGCGACCTACGGCGCAGACTTTCAAATCTTACGTGGGCGAACTGGGAACCGCTTTTCCACAGGACTGCCCGGCAGACTTTGCCCGTTGGGTGGCAGAGGAGATTTCCGTGGCGGTGCCACCAGAACGGTGGGCGGGTTTGCGCCCGCGCTACAGCAGTCTGGAGGGGCTTCTGAGTGCCCTTGAGGCGCTCTTTGCCGCTGAGGGTTGGCGCATCGCGACCAGTAGTGGTACATCTGGACGCGCCTCCATCATGGTGCGTGATGAGGAGACCTTCTCTCTGGCGCTGGACAGTTTCTTCCTCGGCATCCAACATGCCTGGGGGATTGACCTTGATTACCGTTTGATCTTTGTCATGCCGGAGCAGACCCGCATTGCGATGGCTCAAGCGGCGCGTTTTGGTACGGAGAAACTGGGATATACCGCGCGTGGGCAGGTTGCTTATACAGTCCCGTTTCCTGCCTCGCCGGATGTGATCCGCATCCGTACGGCACGGACGCTGCGTCCTGGAATTCGTGGTTGGTTGGAACGCCATATTGCCGCGCCATTTATGAACTGGATGGGGGAGCATGTGGCTATGCCACGCAGCATTCGCGGCACGGTGGACGTGTTGCGACAGAGCGCCGCTGCTGGGGAAAAAATCATGCTTTTCGGAGGACCAATTCAGTTGCACGGTGTGGCGTTGGCATTGCGCCGCGATGGAGGACTGGACCTGCCTCTGGGTTGCCTGGTGGGAACCGGTGGCGGCATGAAGGAAGCCTACGATCACAGTTATGCCGAAATCCGCCGGGATATTGCATCCATCCTGCGGAGTGGGGGGCAACCGATACGGATTCGCGATGTATACGGAATGGCAGAAGCAAACTGGGGCAGTTTTGAGTGCTCCGAAGGGCACTATCATCTGCCGCCCTGGTTATATGCTCTGGCGCTGGATTCCGCTGATGAGGTGATTGCTGCTCCAGATGCGGAGGGCGTCCTGGCGTTTTTCGACCCTTTCGGTGGTGGAAAGCTCTTTCCCCCGTTTTTCAAGACTACGGATCGCGTTCATCTTATTAACGGCGGACGGTGGTATGACCCTGCGCGCGCATGTCCTTGCGGAGAGCCAACTGCTTATATTGAGGCTGGAAGTATTGCCCGCGCCGACCTGTTCGACGAGTCTGGTTGTGCGGGTCAGGTATAGTGGGTGGTATCGGCGGCAAGAGCTGCAGGTGCTGTGAGGTTGGTGTTAGCTGCACGGGGCATGCTCTTTCAATGCATCACTAACTGGAAGTGAATCTTGACTCTTGATATACAGGACTGCAAGGCCCTTACCGGTGCGGGTTACTGGATACCGGCAGCGCTGCGTGAGCAGGCGCTATCGGGTGCGACTTTCGAAACGACCTGGGGACTCCGAGCGCAGCTGGTGGCGCCGCAAACACCGGGAGCAACTGCTGCACTCTGGCCTCGCTTGCAACCTGAAGGCTGGCGGGTGCTTTGGGAGGGCTTGCGCGCAGCGCCCCCTGTGTCTGTGACCGCATTGGAAACAGCTTTGCAGCGGGTTATGTCACGGTTGCGTGATCCACAGGATGAGCTGCATAAGACAGTAGCCACCTTGCTGCCACCCCACACAGGATTCCAGATGGCAATGCTGGATTTTGCGTTCGGGTTTTTTGAGCACCTTCCAATTGGCGCTTTGGCAAGTATGGTCAATTGGGAGCCTCCAGCAGCCGCACGCAAGGGCTTTGTGCCGTTGCCCGGGTTGCCTGGGAGTGTGCGGTTTTTTGATGCCGCACCTCTGGGGTGGGTGCGGGGGCTTTGGGATGGTGCTCTGACGCGTCCAATCCCTTTACCGCGCACGGTGGTGGGTTATGCTGCAGGAAACATACCCGGAGCAGCGTTGCTTATTACCCTCTTGGGGCAGTTATTGCACCCTCAACCGGCGTTGCTCATACGGAATTCTCGCCGCGAACCTTTCTTTACGCCACTGCTCTTGGCTGCACTTGAGGAACTAGATCCGGCGTTAGTGGCGAATGTAGCGGTTTTGATTTGGGACTATGATGATGCAGCATTACAGGCTTCGATTCTACGGGAGGCAGACCTGCTGTTGCTCGTTGCGGGCGATGGCACGATTGCGCGCCTTGAGGAGGATGTGCGGCGAGCAGGCGCCACACCACGGATTCACCGCCATGGACACAAGATCAGTTTTTTGGCTGTGGAGCGCTCTTTCCTGACTGCAGAGAGGCTATCCATGGTGGCAACTCTGGCAGCGCTGGATACGTTGATTTGGGATCAGAATGGCTGTCTTTCACCGCGTCTGCATTTTGTGGAAGAGGGTGGAGCGTTCACACCAGAGGATTACGCAGACGCGGTGACTGAGGCGTTGCGCCCGTTATCATCGCGCTTTCCTGGGGGCTTGCCGGAGCTGCGCCGTCTGCACTCGCGTTTCGACAAATTTCAATCGCTTGCGGTTGGAGGCAGGGCAACCGTGCATTCCGTCTACGATGATCCCTTTCTGGTTGTTGTAGACCATCGCCCCTATGATTCTGCCACGCTGGCAGAATCCATCGCTGATGCGCGCGATCGCACAGTGATTGTGCGACCCGTGCCCGACCTGGAAGCTATTCCACGGGATTATCTACGCCGCTTGCCCGCGCGCAATCTGCAGACCCTAAGCGTGGCTCTCGATAGCCATGGGCAGGATTTTCTGCGCTTTGCAGAAGCAGTGGGGCGTTGCGGTGTTACCGCGTTGCGCACTGTAGGTCGGGCGGCGTTTCCTGGATTAGCCCATTCTTGGGATGGATTATTGCCGTGCGACCTCAGGACGATCAGAGCATTGGGCCATTACACTACCTGTGAGTTCGATGATGCCGTGGCACAGATTCGAGAGACCGCGAGTAAGCTGGGTTTAGAAGGTTGCTGAGGATATGTCCCACCGATTATTACTGATCAATCCTGCGCACATGTTGAACGGGCAGGTTCAACACGGCCCTGCGCAATTCCCTATTCCGCCCTTGAATTTAGGATATGTTGCGGCATTAACTCCACCTTCCTGGGAGGTGCGCATCATTGATGAGAATCTCCGTCTTGAAGAGGGCCTTTCCTGGAAGCCCGATTTAGTGGGGCTGACCGCACTAACGCCTAACGTTCCTCGTGCCTATGCGTTGGCGCAGCAGTACCGTGCGGCTGGGGTCCCTGTCGTTTTGGGTGGCGTTCATGCTTCGGCTTTGCCAGAGGAAGCTGCTCGCTATGTAGATGCGGTTGTCGTAGGTGAAGCAGAGGGCGCTTGGGCACGATTACTGACCGATTTCGAGGCGGGGAGCCTGCAGGCTCGTTACGATGGGGGTTTTGGGTCGTTGGAGTCACTATTGTTACCGCGACGCTCACTCTATCCAGGGGGCTATTTTACCGAGGTTGCGATTACTTCCAAGGGCTGTCCGGGGCATTGTGATTTTTGCTCGATCTGGCGTTTCTACAATCAACGCTACCGTGTGCGACCCGTGGCAGAGGTGGTGGACGAACTGGCACAACTTCCGCCACGCAAGCTTGTGTTTATGGCAGATGACAACCTCACTTTGCAACCTGGGCGGATCATTGAAATCTGCAAACAGATGGTGGAACGGGGCGTGCGGCGTCGTCTGGCGATTCAGGGTGCGATTACGCTGGCAGATAATGACGAGCTGCTGATCTGGCTCAAACGTGCTGGCTGTGTCTATGTGTTCGTCGGGCTGGAATCCCTCAACGGGGAGGCGCTGACGCAAATCGGCAAACCCAACCTGCTGGACGCGAACGCTGAAGGTTACCGCCGGCGATTAGCGAATTTGCATCGCCACAGATTGGGTATTTATGGTAGTTTCATCGTGGGCCTGGATCAGGATACGCCGGAGACTTTCGCGCAGTTGGAACGCTTCATTCTGGAGACGGAGATTGATTGTGCGCTGATCAATATTCTTGCGCCTTTGCCTGGCACAGTGCTTTGGGAGCGGCTCATGGCGGAAGGACGTCTGCTATTGCACGATTTTCCTGTTGATTATGCATACTGCACTCAGGACCGGGTCTATTTTCGACCTGCACACATGACTCCCGAACAACTTCAAACCAGTACGCGGGAGTTAATCTCCCGATTGAATCGCCCTGGTTTGTTGGCGCGGCGCGCATGGCGAACATGGCAACACACACATAGTGTTTTGGCGACGCTCATTGCCTTTGAGTGGAACCGGCGCTCACGTGTGGCATTACGGCAACAGGAGTGAGTGGGACATCGTTGTAACAACTTCGGGTTACCTGATGACGGTTTTAGCTTTGAAGGAGGCTTCCAAGTGACTAATGATATCCCAGACGATAACTTGATGGATGTTCATGCGACGCGGCCCCTGCCCGAGACTCAGGGCGAGCAGAGTGATCTGCGTCCAACGGTCAACGCGGTGTCAGTTTCAACAACGGCGCCCAAAATCCGGCGTAGTGCACCGGCTTTTTTGTGGGTAGTTGCAGTTGTGGGACTGTTGACAGCGTTGCTTTCTCTGGGGATAAACGGCGTTTTGATAAGTGAGCTTTTGGGCGTGCGACAGGAAGGACAGATCCTTATTGATGAAGCCATTGCCGAATTGGATCAGTTCTCCCTTGAAGGCCTGCACATCGCCTACACTTTTTCTGACACCATTCACTACACCGGCACCATTCCTATCAGTCAAACGATTGATTTTCCATTTGAGGGGAATGTACCCTTTAACGGTGAAGTCCCTATCGTCATTGACGTACCGCTTCTGGGGAAACAGACTATTCGCGTGCCGGTAAATACATCGGTTTACGTCAATACCGTTATCCGTGTGCCGGTGCAGATGGATTTCCCTTTCGATGTGCAAATGCCAATCCAGCTGCCTATCGAGATGGATTTCTCCAGCGAGGACCTTCCCGCGTTTGGGGAGATCATTGGGGTATTTCGTGAGCTATTGCTTGAGGTTCGTGCTTTGTTCTGGCGCGAGTGAGAGGGGTGGGTAAGGTATTCGGGCATTCGTGGGAGGTGAAAGGGCTTCTGCGTTCCCTGTGAGGCTCGCAGTGCTGCTTTGTCAAACCTGGGCGAATGCCTTGCTCGCGCTTCAGGTGCAGCGTAAGGTGCGTAGCGTGGGTGCGTAGCGCGGTTTCGGTCAGCGACCTGCTACGAAGTCCCTATTCAGGAAAGGAGATGTGCCGATGCGTCGCATGATGGGTTGGGTGACCATTGTGATATTGCTATTGAATGTACTCACGGGCTGTGATTCGTTTTGGCCCGCTGCTGAAACACCAACGAGCACTTTGGCTTCTACGCCGACGGAGACCCCAACTTTAACTCCGACCTCCACACCTACAGCGACACCGACGATTGAGGCAACGTTGACTGAGACAGTGGAGGCGACTGCGGAAACACCAGATACGACGGATGAGCCAGCTAAGGCATTTGTGGTAGCGCAGCATGAAGGGGAGGGCCTGGTGGCGATGGCAGCACTGACGCTCGTGCAGCTAACGCCGGGGCGACAATACCTGGTTGAGGTGACCTCAAATGCTGGCGCCGTAGCTTTTACGGGGTCCTTTAGCAACGGAGCGGTTGACTCCAATGGATTGCCCCTGCTCGATACGCAACTATTGTCGAATACGACGCCTGCTCGATGGGCGATTCAACCGCTCGCTGCCGTACTTACGAGCTGGACTTATTCCATCTCGGTGCAAACCATGGGTGGACACATACGGATAGTCATCTGGGACGTAACAGATTCGGCTTGACAAGGTTTCAGACCTTGCATACAATGGTAATACTTGCTTATGATGGACATGAGTTACGCATCAGAGCTACATAATTCCATATCTTTCTGGTACACACTTTGCAATGATGCATGATATAAAAACCTGTAACTGGGGGCAACAACGTGATTAACGCCACCCCAGTGCTTTCGCGTTCTGATATCTTATCTAAACGGAAAGCGGTTGGCAACTTTGGTGACCGCGATATCAGAATGAAAACCCGGTTCAAATCCCGGGATTTGTGCATGCCTCCCTCGATTCTCCGGAGCATTAGCATCCGGACCTGGGAACAACTTCACGGGATTGCCGGTGAAGCTACTCTCCTAAGTCAATTTGCCCGCGCCGTGAACATCATGGTTGCGGATCATCTTGTTGCCCTGGTCTTGCCAGAAATCGGAGATGGTCCCTTTCATGTGGTCGTTGATGCTTTGCCGGCATATGCCTTGCCGCACCATCTCCCAGTGACATGGGAGTCTAATCGGTTATGGTTAGGTCCATGGTGTATACAATCCCAGGCTGAGCCAGCATTTTGGAATCCGCGTGTGGCATGGGAGCAATTGTCGTTTGGCTCCAGAGTGCAGTCCGAACTGCGTGCTCTTGTGGAAATGGCAGCGCAAAGCCGGGATGTATGGCAGGACGGCGTTATTCTGGGGGGAACTGCTGGAAAAAAACATGTTTCGCCGCTGCCGGCGTTGGAGATTGCCGCAAAAAGCGGTGATGCTGACACTTTTGTGGCGGCAGCTGTTGCGCTGGCGGGTTGGGGCCCGGGCTTAACACCTTCGGGTGACGATTTTCTCGCCGGTTTGATGCTGTCGCTGTGGGTGCAGAAGGGGGAGTTAGCGCGACCCTTGTGTGAACGGATTGCGACGGTTGCACTCCCGCGCACCACCCGCCTGAGCGGGGCTTTCCTTCAGGCTGCCGCGAACGGTCTGGCGGATGCTCGTTGGCATGCGCTGCTCCATGCATTGACTGGCGCGCCAGGCATTACGCTCGAACAAGCCGTGCGCGAGGTGCTGGCTTTTGGCGCTACCTCGGGGCTGGATATGCTTGCAGGGTTCTTGTATGGCGATTTGAAAGCGCCGCTATTGAATCGTTGGCTGCGTTAAAAAAGTCTTGACCCACCAACAGTCGGTGGAGGCCTATGCATTTCGCTGAAGCGGCATGCCGCGGACTTCTATTTTGTTTTAGGAGGTACACTTGATTACGAAAACTGCCATTAAAAGCGGCGAATACTATGATTCAGTAACGTTGTTACAGGTAGCACAGGGCTTGATAGCGCTGGCAGGCATTGAAGATGCTGCTGTTGTGATGGGAACGCCTGCCAACAAGGGCTTACTTGAAACAGGGAATCTGCTCACGCCAGAGGCCGAGGCTGCCTCGCCGGACGACCTTGTTATTGCTGTGCGTGCTGTGGATGAGGCAGCAGCTGCAGCAGCGTTGACTGAGGCGGAGGCGCTGATGAAGGCATCGCGACAGGCGCCAGAGGGAAGTAGCGGTGTAGCGGCGCCGCCGAAAACCCTCGCTGCTGCTGTGGAGCGACTTGGTGGTACAGCGAATATTGTTCTAGTTTCTGTTGCTGGGCGTTATGCAGCTGGCGTTGCCCGTGAGGCGCTCCAGCGCGGCCTACACGTTTTTCTCTTTAGCGATAACGTCGCTGTGGAGGATGAAATTGCCCTCAAGACGGTGGCGCGTGAGAAAGGTTTGCTCGTCATGGGACCTGATGCCGGCACAGCGATTATCAACAATGTGGCATTGGGTTTTGCCAATGTGGTTCCCCATGGTCCGGTCGGTGTGGTCGCTGCAAGCGGCACGGGTCTTCAGGCGGTAACCTGCTATATGCCCCGTGAGGAGGTGGGCATCACCCAAGCCATTGGCGTTGGTGGGCGGGACTTGAAATCCGAGGTCGGCGGCGTCATGATGCTTGAGGGTTTGAAGGCGCTGCAGGCTGACCCGGCAACTCACGTGATCCTGCTTGTGTCAAAACCGCCTAGCCCTGATGTGGCTGAAAAGGTGCTGGCGCAAGTAAAACTGGGCACAAAACCGACGGTGGTGTTGTTCCTGGGGGGTGACCCGGAAGTGATTGCTCAATCTGGGGCGATTCCGGCGGCAGATATGGAGGAGGCTGCGGCAGTTGCAGCGGCGGTTGCACTGGGTAAAAATCCAGCTGATGCTCGGATCAATCTACGTCAGCGAGAAATGTCGTATAAGAAACGCGCCGTTGAATTGCGAAAGCGCTTAGCGCCAGAACAGCAGTACTTCCGTGGTTTGTTTAGCGGTGGTACTTTTTGTTATGAGACGCAGCTGATTTTGAAAGATATGGGCATTGTGGTGCAATCCAATGCTCCAGTGGCAAAACAGCTGCGGATGGCGGACTCCAACAAAAGCGCCGGTCATGTTGCTGTGGATTTGGGAGAGGATGAGTTCACGGTGGGCCGTTTGCATCCGATGATTGACCCCACCTTACGCAATCGCCGCATTGTGCAAGAGGCGAAAGATCCAGAAACAGCCGTTATCTTCCTTGATGTGGTGATTGGTTATGGTTCGCATGAGGATCCGGCAGGTGAAGCAGTTAAGGCGATCAAAGAGGCGCGGGCTATCGCGCGTGCAGCAGGGCGGGAGATCATTTTCGTCGCTTCGGTGTGTGGCACGGCGGATGACCCTCAGGATCTAGGACTTCAGGAAGCTAAGCTGGAGGCGGCAGGTGTCATGGTATTGCCCACAAATGCCGCCGCAACGCGTTTGGCCGGTCACATTTTGGATTTTTGAAAGGGGTAGTTTCATGCCTATACAAGAGCTATTCGGTCAACCACTGAAGGCGGTTAATGTCGGGTTGGAGAGTTTCGCGGCGAGTCTGGAAGATCAGGGCATAGCGGTTGCTCATTTGGATTGGCGACCACCCCTGGATGGGTATGTGGAACTCACGCATACCAGCTCTGGCGCGGATATTGAGTCTGTGAATATCAGTGCTATTGAGCGTATCCGTAAAGGGCGCCCATTGTTGGTTGGAATGGGTATCGCCCGTGACGTAATCCCCGGAATGGGTGAACGGATGATTCTGCACGCCGGTCCTCCCATTGGATGGGAGCGAATGTGTGGACCGATGCGCGGTGCTGTGATGGGCGCGGCGGTGTATGAAGGGTGGGCTGCAACCTACGCTGAGGCAGCGGAGATGGCAGCTGCGGGGGCCTTCACGTTCGACCCCTGCCATCACCATCATGCCGTTGGACCAATGGCGGGGATTATTTCGCCTTCTATGCCGGTGTTCATGGTTCGCAACGATACCTTTGGCAATGTGACCTATGCTACACAGAATGAAGGGCTTGGAAAGGTGCTGCGTTATGGCGCCTATGGCGATGCGGTACTGGCACATCTGAAATGGATGGAGCGGGAACTTCACCCGGCGTTGGTGCGCGCGCTGGAATTGACCGGGCCTATTGACCTGCGGAGTCTTATTGCACAGGCGCTGCACATGGGCGACGAGGTCCATAATCGTAACCGCGCCGCCACGTCATTGCTCTTCCGGCAGTTGGCGCCGGCAATCCTCCAGACTTCGAGTAACGAAATCGCTCTGAAGGTGTTAAAGTTTATTGATAGCAATGATCACTTCTTCCTGAATCTTTCAATGCCGGCAGTGAAATCCATGTTGGAAGTGGTTGAGGGGACGGAAGGCTGTACTTTGCTTACAGTGATGGCGCGCAACGGCACAGATTTCGGCATTCGTGTGGCTTCAATGCCCGACCGGTGGTTTACTGCGCCTGCGCCCATTGTGCAAGGACTGTGGTTACCCGGTTTCAGCGAGAAGGATGCAAATCCGGATATCGGCGATTCTTCTATCACAGAGACGGGGGGAGTGGGTGGCTTTGCCATGGCTGCAGCTCCTGCTATCGTCAAATTCGTCGGCGGTGATTCGTCGCTAGCATTGAGCGTGACCCAGGAGATGTACCAGATTACTGCAGGCGAACATGAGTTCTTCACGGCGCCGGTGCTCAATTTCCGGGGGACGCCCTTGGGCATTGACGTGCGCAAGGTCATGGCAACCGGGATTTTGCCCTTCATCAACACCGGCATCGCGCACAAAGAACCCGGAGTGGGGATGGTGGGCGCAGGTCTGGTCCGTGCCCCCAAGAAGTGTTTCGAGGATGCCTTCAAGGCTTTGAGGGAACTCGCATATCAATGATCAGACTGCTCCGACAGGGAGTGATATGAGCGAAGAGGGTTTGAGGGATCGGTTGGCTTCGATATTGCGCACCGGATGGCGTTTCGCCTGGGTGCTTCTGTCGGTAGCTGTTGTGCCGCTGATCCTGTTATATGTTTTTGGCTTTTCCGCCAAAACTACGGAAGAATATGCCTGTGCGTTGCAAATTGCAGAGCAAGACCAACAGCTGATTGCAATAACCGGCGAACCGATCACCCCTGGGCGATTTGCCTGGATAACTTACCTTGAGAGCGGTGGTGGAATGCGGCAAGGCCGCTTCTCAACCAAGCTCACAGGCCCAGATGGAGATGGGAAGCTGGTTGTGGAGTTCTATCGTACACCTATCGGTGCAAGTTTCGGGCTATGGTTCAAAACCGGTGGTCAGGAGCTCGAAATCTACAACGGTAATTACCCATGCCATTAGTTGAGTGAGGAGAGCCTGTGGCGATGTTGTGTATGCGATTTTTTCGGATGCTGCTAAGTGGTGTGCTGTTGTTGCAGCTGCTATCTGCATGCCAGGGAATGGCCACTGATATGCCTGCAACTGAGCCTGCCACAGCGATATCGCCTTCTGCCGTAGTGCCTACGGCTTATCTGCCACTGGTGACGTTGAGCGAACCGGCAGCGCTGGTGCAACCCAATGATTTCGCTTATTTGGGGGCATTTCGTCTCCCGGGTGGTGATGACCGTCCGCAGACCTTTGCCTATGGCGGCAATGCGATGACTTTCAATCCGGATAGAGGGTCTCTTTTCATCATGGGCCATGATCGGATGCCTTGGGGCGAGCTTCCCGATGGCACTCAGATTGCGGAGGTAAGTGTGCCTGCGCCAGTCAAGGCGCGCGACATCGAAGCACTGCCTTACGCCACCTTCTTGCAGGACTTTCACGATGTGGCTGCCGGGCATTTTGCGGACCTCGATGAAATTCCACGTGTAGGATTGGCTTATCTGAACCACCCCGCGACGGGACCTCTCCTCCATCTGGCGTGGGGGCAGCACATGCCTCCTGAAGTCTGGCCGCCCACACATGCCTGGTTCAGCACTGATCTTGCTACCTCGAACTTCAAGGGTGAATGGACCATAGGTAGCCAGGACTTCAACAGTGTGAACGGGTATATGTTTAGTCTCCCCACCGACTGGGCGGATGCGAATACGCAGGGCCGCTACCTGGCCACGGGGCGATTCCGGGATGGTGGATGGGGTGGGATGGGACCATCGCTCTATGCCTACACTCCCTGGTTGGCTGATGGGAAGGCTCCCGCACAGGGGGCGGTACTGGCAGAGACTGTGCTGTTGCGTTATGAGAGTTCTACACAAACACCGGATATTGAGCGTGCCCTGGCGAATTACCAACACCCTGATGAGTGGGAAGGTGGTACGTGGCTGACTACTGCCACAGGTAAAGCGGCGGTGCTGTTTGCTGGCACCAAGGGAACGGGCGATAAATACTGGTACGGTTTTATTCACCCCGATGGTCCGCAGTTCCCGTGCATAGACCCGCACGCCGACTTTACAGCTTGCCGTTTGGCGAATGGCTCACCCTGTCCGGCTGAGGACATGACCGGCTGTTGCGAGGAGGGTGTCAATTGTATCAGCGGACGCGGTTGGTGGAGTGCCCGTTTCGACGCGCAGTTCATCCTCTATGATCCGGCGCAACTGGCGCAAGTTGCTGCGGGATCTCTTGAGCCCTGGCAACCCCAGCCCTATGCCGTCCTTGATCTTGATGAGCACCTCTACTTCAATCCGCCGGAGTGGGATGCAATCACGCTAGGGTGGGGCGAGCAGCGCCGGTATCGCATTGGAGATGTGGCCTTTGATAACATAAACGGGTTGCTCTATGTGCTCGAGCTCTATGCTGATGGCGCTAAACCAGTGGTGCATGTCTGGCGGGCGGCTTAGCGTCATAAATCATATTGGTATGTCGTAGAGAGCAGCGCGTAGATACCTGCAAGATGAGGTTGTTCTTGTTCATCATATGCAGCATTCTCTATCCACTGCTCATCAATTACTATTCACAGGAGGTTTTCGCATGAAGTTACTGGATTTGACAATTCCCCTCGGTATTGGAACGCCCGCGTGGCCAACCTATGAGCCGCTTCAGGTGAAGTATTTCAAGCGGCTGGCGCCCAATGGGGCGAATGGGCAGTTGTTGACCCACTCAAACCATCTGGGAACACATCTTGATGGTGAGATTCACTTTTATACTGCCGGCAAAGATATGGCTGACCTGCAACTGGATTTCCTCGTCCACGATGCAGCGGTGGTGGATCTCTCGGATGTGGTTGCCGATTACGATATCTACACGTCGGAAATGATTGAGGACAAAGTGGAGGTCAAGCCTGGTGATATTCTCATCATCCACACCGGTTTCCATCACTTCGGCTGGGATCAGCCCTATGCAGATGAAATTCGTTACATGGTTCAGCACCCCGGTCCTGATCGTGAGTTCGCAGAGTGGGCCAAGCGGAAGCAGTTGCGCTGGATTGGTGTGGACTGCGGTAGCGCTGATCACCCGATGAACACGATTATACGCCAGTGGATGCCCCGGCAAGCCAAGCAGGCCGACTTGCACTTCCAGAAAAAATACGGTGGTTCCCTGGCTGACGTCTTCGACGACACCAAGTATCAACTGATGCATATCGAGATGTTCCCCGATGGCATTATCCATGCGGAATGCCTGGGCGGCGATCTCGACCTGATTGTCAACCGTCGTGTGAAAATCGGTTTCTTCCCCTGGCGCTTTGTGGACGGCGAATCGAGCATTGGGCGTTGTGTTGCCTTTGTGGATGATGATGAATACGATGAGCTGATGGCGAAGAAGGCTGAGATGCCCAAGACCAAGTTCGGCGACGCCTATAACCCACAGCACGTTGAAAACCTGAATGCTCAGGTCAAGGCTCGGTAAAACAGTGATGAGTTGCGAGCTGGGCTTGACCTACGCTCGCAACTCTAAGCTCAAAACTTGCAAAAGGAGACTTGTATGGCAGTAGATATGGAATTGGAATTGATGTTGCGCCCACCCGCCTTGCCAATGGCGCCATATCCCCCCAAGGTGATTACTCTGGCAAATGGCAAGAAGATGGTGGTTCGCGAAGTGCAACGGGAGGATATCCCCACGTTGTTGAAGGCAGTGCATCCTACGATTTTCATTCACAAAGACTTCTATGACATTGTTGGATCCCGGCTTTACTCAGAGCTGGTTGGAATGTACACCCACCGCACAGCGAATGAGTTTTGTCTGGTTGGGCAAATTGATGGTTTTCTTGTGGGCATGGTCAACAGCCGGATGTATAGTGCCAAAACGGGCATGAGCCTCCACACGCTTGCTATTGATCGGGGGTTGCGTGTGGGAGCACATCTCTTTGCTGCTAAGATGGAGCATCACATTGAGTATTTAGGTCAAGAGGAAGTGCTCATTGTGGCAGAGAGCCCAATTGGTTTCCGCCGGTGGATGATTGAATACGGCTTGGAGCCAACGGATATCCCCCACGAGCTGGGAGGTGCACTCTCGTTCCGTTTGACCCGTCAGCTATACTTCGAGACGAAATCACGCCTGGTAGCCGGCGACCGACCTGTACCACAGAAATTGCTCGAAGTAGCGCAGCGCGAGATCATCATCGCCAGCGAAGCAGATATCCGCGAGAAAATCGCCGGGCTGAAAGGGAGGTAGGAAATGCGTGATGTAGCCATTATCGGTGTCGGGATGATTCCCTTTGGGCGCCGAGACGAGGATACGTTGGTGGACATGCTGGCTTATGCCTCCATGAAGGCATTGGATGATGCCGGCGTGGACGCCGTGGATGCGTTGTATGTCGCCAATATGGGCGGCGGTGTGATTCAACGTCAGACAGCTATCGCTAGTGCGTTAGTGGATCGTTTGAGCCTGCTTCCTGCTGCAGCCGACCTGGTAGAGAATGGGCCTGCTTCTGGTGGCTCAGCCGTTAAGAATGGTGTACTCGCGGTAGCCTCTGGTTATTATGATGTGGTTTTGGTTGCTGGCGGTGAGAAGATGCGTGAAGTGACCGGTTGGCGTGCCACAGACTTTGTTGCCACGCTCACCCATCCGCAGACCGAATATCCCTACGGTATTACGTTGCCTGGCATGGCAGGGATGTTCACTCGACTGTATATGGAGAAATACGGCGTTACGCGCGAAATGTTGGTGGAGATCGCGATCAAAAACCAGACGATGGGCGCGCTCAACCCCTACGCCCACGTTGAGATGATGATCACCAAAGAGGGTGTTATGGACAGTCCGCATTCGGTGGTTAACAATCCACCGGGTGCAACACCCCTGCATCTTTACGATATGTGCCCTGTAAGCGATGGCGCGGCGGCTTTGATTCTCTGCCCGTTGGATCGCGTAAAAGAGTTGACGAAGAACGTGCCGGTTATTGTGGCTGGTTTTGGACAGGCGACAGACACGCATACGCTGGCTGAACGTGAAGATCCGACTGATCTCAAAGCGGTGACATTGGCGGCTCAGCAAGCTTTTGAACGCGCCAAGATGAAGCCGGAGGATATCAGCGTTGCCGAGCTGCATGATGCTTTCACCATTCTCGAGATTGCTGAAAGTGAGCACGTGGGTTTCTTCAAGAAGGGTGAGGGTGGCAAAGCCGTCCTTGCGGGCAAGACTAAGCTCGGTGGGCAACTTCCCATTAACGTTTCTGGTGGCCTTAAGGCGCGCGGGCATCCCGTTGGTGCAACCGGTGTGGCGCAGATTGTGGAATTGACCTGGCAATTGCGGCATGAACTGCCCAAAGAGCGCCAGGTAAAGGGTGCAAAGGCTGGGTTCAGCATCAATTTCGGTGGCTTCGGCAACAACGTCGTGGCCTTTGTCCTCAAACGGGGAGAGAAATAATATGAAAGAGATTACCGCTTATAAATGCAAGAAATGCGGGCGGATCCACTATCCCAGGCATGAGCGCTGCTTGACCTGCAAGCACCGGGAGTTTGAGCCTATTCATCCGGAAGGAAATGTGAAATTGTTGACCTTTACGCAGATATTCAATCTGCCGTGGGGATTCGATGAGCGTTTCCTTTACATTGCTGTTGTGCAGTTTGAGAATGGCGTCAAGGCAATGGGGCAGATTGATGCACCTGATGGGGCAGATTTGCGACTGGGAATGACGCTCAAAGCTGAGTGGCAACCAGTGCGCTATGTCTTTGACGAGCCAGTGTATGGGTTGAAATTTAAGCCATTGGGCTAGAGTTAGCGAGCTGCGATGAGAAGTGTGTGAGAGAGGAAACTTGTGGTCAATCAGCGACCACTTAGTGCTGAACGCGCACTTCTCACCGCTTTTCAGGAGGAGGTGGGCACGATCTTTTTAGGCACATATTGAAGTTTGTCATCAAGATTTTTGGTCCTTTAGTCGAACATTTCATTAAGGAGAGACTCGCATGGCTAAGAAACCGGATACGAATTCGACGATTATGGGGTTCATGCCCCAGGATGTCCCGAGCTGGGGTCCTATGCTCAGCCTGGGTTTCCAGCAAGTGCTGACGATGTTCCCTGCTACGGTGTTGGTCGCCATTCTCACCAAGTTTGATATTGGTGTGACGCTGTTTGCCTCTGGTTTGGGTACGATCATTGCGTTATTGGTTGCCAAGCGTCAAATCCCTCTGTATTACGGTTCCTCCTTCAGCTACATCACGGTCATTATCACGGTGATGTCGAAGTATGCGGGAGACTGCTTCAATGATCCTACCACAGTGTATTGCCCGGATGGGGTTCGCATTGCGCAAATCGGTATTCTCTGTACCGGTCTGTTCAACATCCTTTTCGGTCTGCTGATCCAGCGAATTGGTAAGGCGCGTTTGGATAAGGTCTTGCCGCCTATCGTGACCGGCAGTGTTGCTATCATCATCGGTATTGCGCTTGCCGGAACTGCGCTCAACATGGCTTCGGCGCATTGGGGTGTGGCTTTCATCACCCTAATCCTCACCATTGCCTTCTCCGTCTATCTGCAGGGCAAAGGGTTGTGGGGTATGCTCCCCATTCTGCTGGGCGCGCTGGCAGGCTATATCGTCTCGCTCATTTTCGGCATTGTGGATTTCGCGCCCGTGGGAGCGGCAGCATGGCTGCGCTGGCCGAGTTTTACCCTCCCGGCTTTCGGCGATGGGCGCGCCTGGGGTATGGCGATTAGTGTTGCGTTGATCGCTATCGCTACGATCCCCGAATCTACTGCACACTTGTATCAAATGAGCCTCTACATTGACCAGCTAGCAAAGGACCTCAAGCGTAAGCCCATCGAAATCAAGAATCTGATCGGCTTGAACCTGGTGGCTGATGGCTGCAATGATGCGATCAACGGCTTTTTGGGCGGTTGCGCGGGCACCAATTACGGTGAGAATAACTCGCTAATGGCGATCACCCGCAACTACTCCGTAGCTGTGTTGATGGCAGCTGGCGTTATTGCGATGCTCCTGGGCTTCGTCGGCAAGCTGGCTGCGATTGTGAATACGATCCCCGTCGCTGTAACTGGCGGCTTGGCGATCTATCTGTTCGGCGTTATAGGGAAGCAGGGTATTGCGCTGATTCAAAGCGAGAAGGTCAACCTCTTCGATCCCAAGAACCTCGCTATCGGCGCTGTAATCCTGGTGCTGGGCGTTGGTGGAAACCTGGGCCTGCCGAACGGTTTGTTCCCGTTCAAGGTTCCGGTGCTGTTCCCGGATGGCATTCCAGCGATTGTATTTGCCGCTATCGTGGGCATTCTCCTCAATGTTTTGTTCCTTGTGCTCCCGCCCTCGAAGTTTGGCGTAAAAGAACGCGAGAACATCGAGT
Source organism: Anaerolineae bacterium (assembly GCA_026645815.1). GTDB lineage: Bacteria > Chloroflexota > Anaerolineae > B4-G1 > SLSP01 > JAAZNO01. Next base: position 22,900 of record JAPKMR010000004.1, read on the forward strand.
TCTAAGCACTGCAGACCGGTAAGGAAGTGTTTTTCGTGGGCGAGCAATGCTTGCGTAGCAAGCCGCTTGCGTAGCAAATTGCTTGCTCAACAAGCCGCTTGCTCACGAAAAACACTCTTTGGTTTCTGTTGTGTCCTTACTATCGCGTGTATCTCAAAGGAGTTTTTTATGCGACCATTTGATTATTACAGACCAGAAACCTTCGAGGAGGCATTCCGGTTGCTGGCATTGCCGGATAAGAAGGTTATGCCGCTGGCTGGCGCAACTGATTTGATCCCGATGGTGCGTGATGAGCACTGGCAACCGGATGTGGTCGTGGATGTGAAGGGCTTGCCGGGCGTGTGTGATGTCGTGGAGACGCCAGAAGGCTTGGTTGTGGGCGCAGCAGTGCGGATGGCTGATCTGGTTCACCATCCGTTAGTGAACAGCCCGCGTTGGAATTTGCTGGCGCAGGCAGCGGCAGCGATGGGTAATGAGCAGGTTCGTAACCGCGCTACGTTGGGTGGAAATCTTTGCACAGCCTCTCCCGCAGCGGATTCGGCGCCCGCGTTGTTGACTCTGGAAGCTAACGTCGTGATTCGTGGCGCAGCTGGTGAGCGGCGTGTGCCTATCGCCGAGTTCTTCCTTGGGCCGCGTAAAACGGCGCTGCAGAAAGGCGAGTTGCTGGTTGGTGTGATCATTCCTGCTCCACCTGAAGGGACGGTTGGAACCTATGTGAAGTTAAGCCGCCGCAAGGCTGGCGATCTCGCGATTGTGGGCGTGGCGGCGCTCGCGTATCCTCATAACGGCGGGTATTCCTGGCGCCTGGCACTGGGCGCTGTGGCGCCCACCCCAATTCGCGCGCCCGAGGCGGAAGCCACCCTCAATGCCGGACATGATGAGGCGGCAATTGAGCATGCCACTAAGTGTGCTTTTGATGCTTGCTGCCCGATTGATGATATCCGCGCCAGTGCTGAATATCGTAAGGCGATGGTGAGCCGGATTGCGCGGCGCGCCATCGAGGGAGTGCTGGAGAAATTGCCGTAATGTACAGTGCGACCGGAATAGTGTTTTTTCTGGGCACGTATAACGCACGGTGAAGTATGGATCAGAGGAGCAAACTATGCTACATGAAATTACGTTAAACATCAACGGTGAAACCTACCCTGTTGTGGTGAAATCGCACGATACGCTGGTGCGGGTATTGCGCGAGCAACTGGGATTGACCGGCACGAAGATTGGATGTGGGAATGGTGAGTGCGGCGCTTGTACGGTGTTGTTCGATGGGGCGCCAGTCAATTCGTGCATGGTGTTAGCCGTAGAGGCGCAAGGGCATTGTATCGAGACAGTAGAGGGGCTTAGCAAGGGGGGTGATTTACACCCGTTGCAGAAAGCCTTTGTTGAGCATAATGCAGTCCAGTGTGGCTTCTGTACTTCGGGTATGTTGATGTCGGCGAAGGCGTTGCTGAAGCGCAACCCCCATCCAACGGAGCAAGAGGTGCGCGAAGCCCTGGTTGGCAATCTCTGCCGCTGCACTGGCTATATACGGATTGTGGATGCTGTATTGGATGTGGCGGAGGTTGGGGACTAGTTGCTAGGGCTGATTGCCAGAAATGCGTCGTGACAAAGGCGCTGCTTGGTCAGTAACCAGCTACTGCAGTAAGTTCCCATGATCTGGAGGAAATTATGAAAGAACAGACATCGAATCCCGTCGGTAAAAGTGTTCCGCGCGTGGATGCGTTCGAGAAAGTCACCGGCGCGGCGAAGTATGTAGACGATATGGCTTTTGGGCCAACATTGCTTTACGGCAAGATCGTCCATAGTCCAGTGGCACATGCCTTGATCAAAAAGATTGATGTTAGTAAGGCTTTGGCGCTTCCGGGGGTTAAGGCCGTGGTGACTGGGCAGGATAATCCCACGCTGCTGGGGTTGTATTTGAAGGACCGGTATATCTATGCCTATGACCGTGTGCGCTATGTGGGCGAATCGGTGGCGGGTGTGGTGGCAATTAGTGAAGACATTGCAGAACAAGCAGCTAAGCTCGTTGAGGTGGAGTATGAACTGCTTTCACCGGTCTTCGATCCCTATGAGGGCGCAAAGCCCGATGCGCCGCTCCTCCATCCTGACTTGGGGAAATACGAGGTGGTCAACTTCATCTTCCCAGAGCCGGGTACCAACGTCTCTGAACATTTCAAACTCCGCAAGGGCAACGTCAGTGATGCTGGTGTATCTGAAGAGGTGTGGGCGCAGTGTGCCACAATCGTGGAGGATCAATATACACTGCCGCAGATTCAGCACGCTCCTATCGAGACGCATATTGCTGTAGCACAGTGGAACCCTGATGGACAGGTGACGCTGTGGGCAGCGTCGCAGTCGCCCTTTGCACAGCGTGATCTTCTCGCGCAGAGCCTTGGCATCCCGCATGGCAATCTGCGCGTGATTTCGCCTTACATTGGCGGCGGCTTCGGCGGTAAGGCAGGCATTTCTATCGAGGCCAATGTGGTGTTGATGGCAAAGGCGGTGCCAGGTCAGCCAGTCAAGGTGCGGATGACCCGCGAAGAGGAGTTTGTCGCTACCAACGTTCGCCAAAGCCTCGTGGCGAAATACAAAATCGGCTGTGATAGCGATGGCAATCTGTTGGCGATGGATCTGGCATACTATTTCGGCGGAGGCGCGTACAATGACTATGGTGTGAATATCGCTCGCGCCGCCGGCTATTCTTGCACTGGTCCTTATGATGTTCCCCATGTCAAGGGAGATTCCTATTGCGTTTATACCAACCACCCCATCGGTTCGGCAATGCGTGGTTTTGGAATGCCGGAGATTCACTGGGGGTTGGAACAAATTATGGATCGCCTGGCGGAGACCATCGGCATGGATGCGGCGGATTTCAAGAGTCAGAACTGCGTGCGCCCCGGCGATACCATCCTGACTGGAATGACGATGCCCAGTGTTGATCTGCCCCAGTGTATTGATAAGGTCAAGGAGGCGATTGACTGGAACCGTGCTGGTAAACCCTCGGCGCCGCATAAGCGACGGGGAAAAGGGTTGGCAATCATGTGGAAGGCGCCTGCCATGCCGCCCAACCCTGGCAGCTCGGCTATCGTCCGTTTCAATGAGGATGCGACCCTCAATGTCTACGTTTCCGGGCAGGAGATTGGACAAGGCGCCTTTACAGTGGCTGCGCAGATGGCGGCGGAAGCTCTGGGTATCCCTTACGAGTGGGTGCGTGTTTCGGCAAACCCAGTGGATACCAAATACAGCCCCTACGAGTGGCAAACGGTAGCCAGTCGCCTGACCTGGTCCATGGGCAACGCGGTGAAAGCTGCTGCTGAACATGCGCGCGGGCAGATTTTGGAAATTGTCGCCAAGTACTGGAACGAAGACCCTTCCGACCTGGATATCAAGGATGGGGTCGTCATCTCGTACAAGTCGGAACGCGAGCAATCGCTCAAGAAGATGGTAATCTACGGCCTGCCTAATGAGAACTTTGAGGGTTGGCAGGGTGGTCCAATTGTCGGAAGTGGCAAATTCATGCCCACTTATGTGACTGGACTTGATCCACAGACCGGTCAAGGGGCACGTGCCGTGGTTCACTACACGGTGGGTGCCCAAGCTGTGGACCTGGAAGTTGATACGGAAACCGGGCAGATTGAGGTGCTCAAGATTGCCAGTGCCTACGACGTCGGCAAAGCCATCAATCCTGATTTGGTCATGACCCAAATTGAAGGCGGGGCTGTACACGGCCTGAGCTCAGCTTTCGAAGGAATGTTCTTTGATGCTCAGGGACGGCTGCGCAATCCCAGCTTTGTGGATTACAAGCTTGCTACATCACTGGATGCGCCGCGTGAAATTCACGGTGATATTGTTGAGACGCCGTTGGAGGATGGTCCCTGGGGTGCGCGCGGTGTTGGCGAGCACGTAATGGTGCAGACCGCACCAGCCATTGCCAATGCGCTCTACAATGCACTTGGGGTGCGTTTCAATCACCTGCCACTTTCGGCGGAGAAGATCTATCTGGCAACCCATGAGGGCGAAGAGCTGACCTGTAAGGCTTGAGGTTGGCTCTCAGAAGAAATAGGGGATTATGCGCGCGGCATTGCTGCGCGCATAATCCCTTAAAGCAAAAAACTCAGATTCAAACCATCTGGAGTCAGTTTTTGGTAAGTGTCACACGCTTTTAACACAATAGTTATGGTATTTTATGGCGCTTTCCGTGGTATAATTTGGTAAGAAAACTGTTATCATGTATAATCGGAATAACTTCCGATGATTGAGGGATGAGCTATGGGCGCGAAGATTTTGTATGTGGAAGACAATCCGGATAATCGGCTGCTGGTGCGCCGCATCTTGGTGGTAGAAGGTTATACCGTGGTGGAAGCTTTTGATGCGGCCCAGGGAATTGCTGCGGCCCAGCGCGAGCTCCCCGATTTGATCCTCATGGACATGAACTTGCCTGAGATGGATGGCTATACGCTGACGCGGCATCTGCGTGCCATTCCTGAGCTGCGACGCGTGCCGATTGTGGCGATGACGGCAAATGTGATGCACGGCGATCGTGAGAAGAGTATTGAAGCCGGTTGTGATGGCTATATTCCCAAGCCGATTGATGTGGATTTGTTGCCAGAGCAGGTCGCTCGTTTTTTGCAGCGGGAGGGGCGTAATGAAGGCTAAGCCAAAACAACCTTGGGATGCGGTTATTCTCATTGTCGAGGATAATTTCAACAACTTCTTGTTGATGACGCGTTTGTTGGCTTTCCTGGGAGTCAAGAAGTGTGAATGGAAAGCCTCTGGTTGGAAGGTGCTGGAATTTGCCGAGACCCTTGGCGAAATTGACCTCATTTTGATGGATTTGATGCTTCCCGATGCTGATGGCTTTGAATCTCTGGAGTCTCTACGCTCGCATCCGCAAATCAAGGAGGTGCCGATTGTTGCAGTAACTGCCAACATTGCCCAACCCTTTGTGGAGCGCGCCCGTCAGGTGGGTTTCGATGGCTTTATCGGCAAACCTTTGGATCCGGATCGTTTCCCTGAGCAGGTCCGCCGCATTCTTGCGGGCGAGGAGGTATGGGAACCGGAGTAAGGGCGTTGTCCCCGCTGCAAGCACCCCCACCTTCGATGGCATCTGCATCTCAGGCGGCAACTGCTTCAGCTAATACGCGAACCCTGCCCACTACTGGTATGCGCGGTGGGTTGGGGCGTACCCTTTTGACATCTTTTTTGGCGCTTACTATTATGCCTTTTGCCTTGATTGGCTGGTACGTTGTGGCGCAGAATCGTAGCAACCTGCAGATTGAAGCTGCAAACAAGCTCCAACTGATAGCTACCTTAAAAGCTGAGAATTTGGAATCCTGGTTACTGGATCGCGCAGTGTTATTTCGTTCGGTTGCCGAATCTGTTTCGGAGAGCGCTGGCGTTGGGTACAACGCGCTATCCGAAGACGAGGGCGCCCTTTGGACTTCGGTGCAAGGCAAGATTCCTGAACTGCATGGTGCAGGTTGGTCGCACGGGGCAACACAGCGGGTTTGGGGTGAGTGTGCATTGCCAGAACCACATGTGACGCTGTCTTGTGATCAGCCTTTGTCCGGATCAAGCATTGCTGCCGGAGCTGCTACCGGAGCCGCCTATGTCCCCATTGTTTTCTCCCAAGATGCCGAGACCTTGGTGCTCTGTTTCGATCCCGTGGCATTGATGCAAAACCTGCAACGTGATTTGATGGTGGGGGACACTGGACAGGTTTATCTGGTTCGCGATGGAAGTATTCGGCTGACCGGTTATTCCCGAGGTGGTTCGTCAGCATTGCCCGTGGGCGCTTGTGTGCCATTGGTAGGCCAGACCCCCTCTAGCGCCTGGTACAGCAACGCGACGAGTATTCCCGTTGTAGGTGCATTTTCCCCGCTTTTGGGCATGGATGTTGGGGTGCTGGTGGAGCAGGAGCAAAGCGAAATTTTGGCTTCTACGGATCTCATTGCTGCCACATTTATAGGGGGATTGCTTTCGGTGGCATTGCTCACCACGGTGATTTCCGCATTTGTGATTCGCCAGATCACCCGACCTGTGATCCGGCTTACCGAGTCGGCGCTGGAAGTGGCTGAGGGAAATATGGAGCAGCATGTGCCAGTGGTGTCTCGGGATGAAATCGGTATCCTCACTTATGTCTTTAATCAGATGGCGAGCGAACTGAAGTCGCTTTATGAGGACCTCGAAGCCAAGGTTGTGGCGCGTACGCAGTTGTTGCAGAAGGCTAACTACCAGATTCAGCGTCGCGCTATTCAACTGGAAGCCAGTCTGGAAGTCAGTCAGGCGGTCACGTCTATTCGCGACCCAAAAGCATTATTGGAACGAGTGGCAGAGCGCATTCGGGATCGCTTCTCCTACGTTTCTGTGGCAGTGTATCTTGTGAATCCCGGTGGTGCTGAAGCGCGACTTCATGCTGCCAGCTCGGAATCTGCCTCCTGGCCCGAGGTCGTAGTTACGGGTGATGGCACTGTGATGGGACGGGTCTTGCGCAAGGGCAGCTCTCAAATCATCAATGAGCTATTGGATGAAGATGGTCCTGAATGGTATCGCCGGATTCTCTCCCATGTCGGGGTCCCTATGCACATGGAACGGCGTGCGCTGGGAGTACTGGCGGTTCGCAGCGCCGAACATGAGGGTTTGCAGGTAGATGATGTTAAGGTGTTGGAGCATTTGGCAAATCAGGTGGCTATTGCCTTGGTGAATGCCCGCGCTTACGAGCGTGAACGACAAGCTGCTCAGCAGCTTGAGGACAATGAAGCTTTCAAGGCGCGATTTTTGGCGAATATGTCGCAGGAATTACGCGGTCCTTTGAATTCCATTCTGGGTTTCTCACGCTTAATGCTCAAGGGTTTCGACGGCACGCTTTCTGAGGAGCAGGCGGCTGACATACAACGGATTCACGGTAACAGCGAACACCTTCTTGATTTGATCAACGATATCCTGGCGATTTCAGAGATTCAGGCGGGGTTGCTCGATTTGAAATCTCATGCAGTGAATTTACAGGATGTGCTGACAAGTGTGTTGCCAACAGCCAGCGCTTTGATTCGAGGTAAGGATGTGCAGCTTACGCAGGATATTGCTCCCAATTTGGCGCTCGTACGCGGCGATCCTGATCGTATTCGGCAGGTGTTTATTCACCTGCTGACTAATGCTGCTAAATTCACGGAACGCGGTGAAATTGCTATTCGCCTGTGGTCAGATGATGAGATGGCCTATGTGAGTGTGCGTGATACGGGTGTGGGCATTGATGCTAAGGATCGTGAGCGCATCTTTGCTGGTTTTGAGAAAGTATGCCCGCCGGTGCAGGAGTCGGGGAACTGCGCCGATGATTCCGCAGAAATTCTGCCACCATCTGGGGCAGGTTTGGGTCTGGCATTGTGCAAGGAATTTGTTGAATTACATGGCGGTCAAATCTGGCTAGATAGCGAATTGGGAAAGGGAAGCACTTTCACTTTCTCTATTCCCATTGCCAGCGCTTAATGTTTTATAGTGCCGGGTGCTCATGTGCTGGGATTGAGTAGCGGGGTACTGAGGAGGCCAAATGCAGATTTGGGGACAGCTGAAATCATGGCTTCGTGATGATTGGGCGGGTGCACATTTGCCGACTGCAGATGTTGCTTTGCGCGAAGCGCAGCTCTGGCGCGCACAGCTGGTGCATGGCCTTCTGCTTGCTGTTGTGATCGCGGGTCCATTTGCTCTGGCTTTCAGCGCCTATGGCGCATATTTGCGTGGGCATACTGCGTTGGTAATCGGCTATGCTTTGGCCTACTTGATAGTTCTGGTTTTTGCTTTCTGGCGAAAAGTGCCCTATGTCACCCAGGTCTTAGGCGTATTAGGGTTGCTATATTTATTAGGTCTCGCTGATCTTCTGGTTTTTGGGTGGAAGGAAGACGCGCGGCTCTTTTTCCTGTCGCTGTGTTTATTGGCATCGCTCTTCTATGGCGTGTATCAGGGTTTTATGGCTTTAGGGCTATCAATGCTGACTATTTTGACTGTGGGCATGCTGGGTGTAACCGGCGTGCTAACATTGCCGCCACTCACCGAGCCTTTTTTGATTGGGGTTACGCCCATATCTCTGGTGAGTGATACGGTATCGCTGGCGATGCTCAGTACCATGTTAATTATCGTGCAGCGTTATCTTGTTCCCCGCTTTCTCGCTGCTGTTGTAGAAAGTCGCCAACGTGTTGCCCTGCTGGAGTTGCAACAGGGGGAGACTGAAACACGTGCACGGGGCATACAACAAGTGAACTACGCTCTACAGAGACGTGTGTTCTTGCTGGAGGGCACTGCTGCTTTTAGTGCCGAAGCTACTTCGCTGTTGGCTCTCTCGCCGTTGCTGAGCCGTGCTACGGAAGCCTTCGCGAGGATTTTTGACTTGCATCATGTAGGTCTCTACTTGCCCGACGCCGACAACATAAATCTGGTTTTGCGTGCTTCCTCATCTGAGGTGGGTCAGCGGTTGCTGCGGGACGCTTTCGAGGTGCCTGTAAACGAGACGCTTGTTGGGCGTGTGTGGCAGAGTCGGCAGCCTCAGATCCTGACTCCCAAGGACCCTCAAGAGCTCTGGCGTTTGCGTGAGGCGCGTTCAACAGTCCTTCTGCCATTGCTGTACGAGGATCAGATTTTGGGTGTGCTAGACCTGCAAAGCCTGGAGGACGAAGCATTTGATGCGGATGACCTTCATGTATTGAAATTGCCGGCAAGACAGCTGGCAGTAGCGCTTTTGAATGCCCGCCGCGTGAATGAAGAGGCAGCTCTGCTCGAGGCGACCAGCCCCCTTTATCGCTTGGCGCAGCGTTTCGCAAAGGCCTGGACCGACCAGGAGGTCTATACCGCCATTCTTGACTCTGTCCAAGAGATTTCTCCCCAGCGTGCCTTTATCATGACCCTTTCTGAAGATGCCATGCGGGCAACGTTAGCGGCTGAGCTGCGTGGTGAGCAACTTCGTTTCCCTGACTTACAGCATTCAATGGCACATTGGTTTGCTGAAGAGGCTCTGATTCCGGCTGTTTTGCGAGCTCGGCAAGCATTACTCATCCCGGATGTGGCCGATCCTGCGTTGGTATCTATTGACAGTGCCGAGCGCGAGTCATTGAAGCAACTGGCTGCGCGAGGCTCCTTACGCAGTTTGGCGTTAGTGCCCTTCCATGCTGAAGGCCGCTTACTGGGTGTGTTGGGTATTGTTTTCCATACCCTACATGAATTCACTGCTGCAGAAGAAACTCTGTTTGACATGTTAATGGAGTTTTCTGGAGCTGCCCTCCAGCGTTTGCAGCTGATGCGTACCGCTCGACGTCGGGTGGAAATGGAGCAACAGTTGCGCGGTTTCTCCGATCAATTGGCAGATATCTTTGACCTGCAGTTGTTGGCTTCGAGTGCGGCGAGCGCTCTACAGACGCTGGTGGATGCGGATGGGGTGCTGGTGAGCCTGACCCCGTTAGCCACTCCGGGGGAGGAGGAATTATGAATCCTCGTGACGTCACCACCTCGCGAGCCGAGGTGCTTTCTGCGCAGGAAACGCAATTTCGCGATTGGTTGCTCGAGCGATTGTTGCAGTTTTCTGTTGTTGCAGGCATGTTGTTGCTGCTTTTTTGGATCCCTACAGCGATTAGCCGGGCTTTGTATTGGCAGATCGCCATTTTCATTGGCCTGTATGGTTTCTTTCTCGCTTTGGCTTTTGTCAAAACCTGGCCTCATGTGGTGCGTATCAGTGGTTTTCTGCTCATTGCTCTGGGCAGTGGGGTGTATATTTTGGCGCAGAATGGGCTGGTTGGAGCAGGTCGCTTCTGGCTATTGCTTGTACCATTGCTGGCGACATTGTTATTGGGACGACGTGGCTTGTGGCTCTGGAGTGCATTAGCCCTGGCGGGCTATGCATTGGTGGCTTGGGGATACGATGGAGGACAGTTGGCGCCCCTACAGGCCCAAAATCCTCTTGATTTGGGATCATGGGCGATTGAGGCTTTTGTGCCCATCACGGTCATTCTGGTCTTGGGACTGACAATCAGCGAGTACCGGAAGTTCTTATCCAGGTCCATCATAGAGTTGCAGAGCAATGCTGACCTGGCGCAAAAACTCCGCCTTCAGTCACAAGAGGAGGCGCAACGGGCACGCAGGCAGGCTGATCGAATTGACCGCGTGGCTATGTTATCTCGCAACCTGGCGCGCATGCGTGACCGCGATGAACTATTGCACCGATTGGTTGACGAACTTGTGAGTGCTTTCGGATTGTACCAGGCTAACGCCTTCCTGCTCGATTCGCGTGGGGAGCGCCTGAACCTGGTAGCTGCCGCCGGCGTGCAGGGACAAGCTCTGGTGGATGCTGGTTGGTCGTTGACTGTAGGCGGCGAATCATTGCCGGGCCGAGTGGCGCAACTGGGGACAGCTGAGACTGCGATTCCCGCAGGTGATGAGCGTTTCCCCTTGCGCCGCGCAGAGGTCGCTTTGCCTTTGATTTTCGGTGGTGAGCTTCTGGGGGTTCTGGGCATTTATGGCAGTCGGAAACCTTTTGCCGAAGAAGATGTGCGTATCTTCCGTGTTTTGAGCGATCAGGTATCTGCCGCCCTAAACATTCTCCGTCTCCTCGAGGAGACTTCAGCGCGAGCGCAAGAGCTGCGCACACTTTATGCACAGGTAGCGGCAACCTCATGGCGTTCGCTGTTAACTTCTGAGGGAATATCTCGTGAGGTGCAGGTAGGGGAATCGCCTTCTGAGAGTATTCACGTTTTAGCTACCGAGTTGTTGAGCGACGGGAAACCACATGTTGTGGAGTCGCCCAATGGGGCGGGGAGCTGGTTGTTATTAGCGCCACTTTCCTGGCGCGAAACCAATCTGGGTTACGTGGCTTTTACGCGCCAGGCACAACTCGGCGAACCGGCAGCGTCTTGGGATGCTGAATCTTTGCTTTTGGCCACGACTGCTGTTGAACGTCTGGCTGGGGCTTTTGATACAGTGCGCCTCTTGCGTGATAGCCGGCGCAAGGCGCTCTATCAGGAGCAGCTTGCGCATGTGGGCGATCTTATCTGGTCTAGTTTTGACGTGGAAACGATTATGCGCCATAGTGTGCGCGAGATTGGCGTTGCACTTGATGCGAACGAGGTGGTGCTGGCCTTAACATCACCCTCGCACCCGGCGTCGCCACCTGGAACGGGACCATTACCGTCGTTGCAGCCTGTGGAGGAAGATCTATGAGCGTGAAGCAGGATTTCGCGCCACCAACAAGGGTAGTTACAGTGCCAAAGGTGCGTCCACGGCTGCGTACCAGAGTGACGATTGCTCTGGTCGCCTTAAATCTGTTGACGTTGCTCGCATTCATTATCGTGGTTTCGCTGTTTGTGTTGCGCCCGTATTTGCGCCAGCAAATCAGATCACGGCATCAGGACGCGGTTGCTCTGGCAGCCTTGAGCTTGGACACGGATGCCGTGGCCCAACTGGTTGCGGCAGAACCGGGACCTTCAGCGACCCTAGATTCTGTGATTGCGCAATTGCGTGTTGCCCGCGACCGCATCAGTGGAGCCCGTTTTGCGTATCTCATGCGTCAGGGCGCTGATGGGAAGATCTATTTCGTGGCTGATGCTGAAGAGGTTCCGGAAGACGCCTCTCCACCTGGTAGCGTATATGATGATCCTGGCCCATTGTTGGCGCAGTCTATTGGCGCGCTTGCGAGCGCCGCTGTCGAAGAGGATTTTTACGAGGATCAATGGGGGGTCTGGCTATCAGGTTATGCACCTCTTCGTGCGGCTGATGGTACACTGGTAGCGGTCTTGGGTGTTGATCTTGAGGCGACAGATGTGCGCAGGCAGGAACTGGCTTTTGTTCAGGTCGGCGCCATCGCTATGTTGGTCGCGGCGCCATTGACTGTGTTTGTGGGCTTGGCATTGGGGCGCCGCCTCACGGCCCACTTGGGAACTCTGGTATCTGCTGTTGAGCGCGTGCGAGCTGGTGATTTGAACTACGAGACGCCGATACCCGAAGAGGAGGAGGCTGCGCAGTTAGCGACAGCGTTCAATGAGATGACCCGGCGCCTTCGTGAAACGGTGAGTGGTCTGGAAGAGCGCGTCACTGCACGCACGAGCGATCTGGAGCGCCAGGCTGCTTATCTGCGCGCCACGGGTGAGGTAAGTCGTGTGGCGGCCTCGATTCTGGATTTGGATGATCTCCTCACGCAGGTTGCGACCTTGATCTCCGACCAGTTTGGATTCTATCATGCCGGCGTTTTCCTTTTGGATGATACCCGTGAGTGGGCGGTGTTGCGCGCCGCCTCGTCAGCTGGGGGGCAACGTATGGTTGCCCGCGGTCACCGCTTGGGGGTTGGGGCGCAGGGTATTGTGGGCTATGTGACGCAGACCGGGCGTCCCCGCATCGCATTGGATGTAGGCGATGATATGGTGTGGTTCGATAACCCTGATTTGCCGGAGACCCACTCTGAGATGGCTTTGCCATTAATCGTGGGTGAGCAGGTTATTGGCGCGTTGGATGTACAAAGCCAGGAGACTGACGCTTTCAAGAACGAAGATATCAACACGCTGCGCATTTTGGCGGATCAGATTTCTATCGCAATTGCAAATGCACTCGTGTTTTCACAACGTCAACAGGCTGTTCAGGAGCTGCAACGCGCGCACATTACAGATGCGCGGCGCTCCTGGACTGGATTTATGGCGCAGCTAGGGTTGCGGGGATATCGCTATACACCGCGCACTCTAGAGGCGCTCGGTCATGGTGCAGGCGCTGTACCCAGCGGCATTGAGGGTGTGGAAAGTGAATTGACGCATCCACGAGTTGCCGAAGATAATACGCTGCTTTTGCCATTGACCTTTTCCGGTTTGGAACTGGGCGTACTCCAGATTCGACGACCTGCTACACGCCCTTGGGTAGAAGAGGAGATCACGTTCGCCTCCCGCACAGCGCAGGAGTTGGCGCAGGCTTTGGAAAGTGCTCGACTCTATCAAGACAGTCAGCGCCAGGCTGCACGCGAGCAGCTAACCGGGGAAATCACGGCACGCATGCGAGAGACTTTGGATGTGGAGACGATGCTGCGTACGGTGCTTCGTGAAGTCGGCGATGTTTTGGGGCTGGCTGAAGCTGAAGTCCGGTTCAGCTCGACGTCTGAAATCACGGCTTCAACCGGCGAGGAGGTGGCAGCATGACGCCTCAGGCGTTTTCAGTGGAACAACTACTTTCCTGGTCGTTAGCGATTCTGGCGCTGATTCTAGCGCTCTATGTGTCTGTGCTAAACATCCGCAACCGGGGTAATGCTCACCTGACAGTTTTGATGCTGGTATTTGCGGTCAATACCCTGGTTTTAGGTGTGTTCTGGGGCGCTCAGCGTGCTGATGAGGTGTCTTGGGCCGCACCATTGGTCGCGATGACTTCGCCGGCTGTGTTGCCTTTGCTAGGCATTGTTGCCATTGCGTTTCTAAAACCAGAGTGGTTCAAAACCTGGGTTCGTTACCCATTGTATGTGGCTTATGGGCTGGCTGTACTGCCGGTGTTGTTGGTTGGGTTGGACCTGCTGACGGGCCTGGACCTCTATTACACCGGCCTGAATCCGCTCCGGTATATGGGTGGGTTTGTTGACATTCCCGATTTCGCTGCTGGGGCATTGGGTAACGTTGTGCGCCTGGTGAATATGCGGATTGTGCCTATGCTTTTGATGTTGACCTTGATCTATCTGGCTTTCGTTGATCGAGGGATCTCTGCTTTGCGCCGGCGTTTGGCGCGCTTGTTGCTTGTGGCACAATTTTTCGCCTTGCTGCTCCAGGTGATTCTCCCACGGTTGTTGCCACCTGGCATCCCGGCATTGTTGACGATCGGGCAATTTACCGTGATTTACGCCTATGTGGCATTTCAGGTGCTGGTTTCCGAAGGAAGTTTGCAGGGTGGACGATTACGCCCTCGGTTGACCGCAATGGTGCTCGTTATCAGCACCCCCTTGTTGGTAGGCAGTATTGCTCTGATCAGTGTTAACGTCAACGCGTTGTTACGCCAGAGTGCGTTAGGGCAGTTGGAGTCGAATAGTGAGTTGCTGGCTTATAATATCACTTCCTGGATGGACTTTAATCGCAAATCCCTGGTACTTTTGGCATCCCGTCCGGAAATCACTAGCATGAACCCAAGCTTTCAGCGACCCGTCTTGCAGGATTTTGCTGTGACCTATCCCTACATGTATCTGGTCAGTACGACGGATTTGGCGGGTTTCAATATCGCTCGCAACGATGAGAGTGATTTGCTCGATTACAGTGACCGGCAATGGTATCAACAAGCCGTGGCGGGTCAGGCGGGCTTGCAGACGGTGATTGGGCGCACAAGCGGCGTACCAGCATTGATCATGTCGGAGCCAATTCGCGATGGCTCGGGCGAGGTTGTTGGCGTGAGTATGTTTGCCAGCACTTTGACCGATATTTCTGATTTATTGGCGCGCTATCGTGTTGGCGATACGGGCCTGGCTTATCTGGTAGGACCTCAAGGCTTGATTCTGGCCTCGAACCTGGAATTCTTTACCGCACAACAGACGACGATTCTGGACTATCCCCCGGCAGCGGCGTTGATGGACGGGACCAGGGGTATCTATCGCTTTGACGATGCTGATGCTGTGCGTTGGCAGGCCTATATTGCGGAATTGGAAAACGACTGGGGCTTGATTATCCAGGTAAACGAACAGGAGTTGCTATCTCAAGTACGTTCATTGCGAATTCTCTCCATAGCGGGTGTTTTCGTCAGCGCCCTGATACTGATGGGGCTTTCCTGGTTGGCTTTCCGCCAGGCATTCCGCCCCGTTGAAGAACTTACCGCGGCAGTTTTGGATATCAGTGCCGGCAATATTGACCGGGAAGCCCCTGTACTTTCAGAAGATGAGTTGGGGTTTCTGGCAGATGCCTTTAATCAGATGACAGCTCGCCTGCGTTCACTGATTGCCGGCTTGGAGACGCAGGTCGCCGACCGCACTCGCGATCTGGAACAGCGCGCTGCGTATCTGGAGGCGGCCTCCACAGTGAGCCAGGCGGCAACATCCATTCTGGATACAGAGTCTTTGCTCTCGCAGACAGTTAATCTGATTCGTGAGCGATTTGGCCTTTACTACGTGGGTTTGTTTCTGCTAGATGCGACGGGTGAGTGGGCTGTACTGCGGGCCGGTACCGGAGAAGCCGGACGCGCAATGATGGCGCGCGGACACCGTCATCAACTTGGGTCACGCTCCATGATTAGTTGGTGTATCGAAAATGCTGAGGCGCGCATTGCCTCGCATGCGGGAGAGGATGCGGTGCGCCAGGCAACTGCGGAGTTGCCCGAGACGCGCTCGGAAGCGGCGTTGCCGTTGCGCTCACGTGGGCGAGTGCTGGGTGCTTTGACTGTACAGCATACGCAAGAAGATGCCTTCGATACCTCGGCGATTGCAGTGTTACAGACCATGGCGGATCAGCTCGCGGTTGCGCTGGATAATGCTGAACTGATCGCCACCACCCAAGAAGCATTGGACGCCACTCGCAGAGCCTATGGTGAAAAGAGCGAGCTCGGCTGGAAAAAGTACCTCTCGAGCCGCAGTGGCGGCTATCGTTATGCTTTCCGCACTTTCAGCGCGGTTGAGGGGTCCTGGTCATCGGGAATGACTGAAGCACTACAGGCAGGGCGCAGTATCATTTACCGCGATTCGGCTGTTGGTGACATGCAGCGCAGTACGCTGGCGATTCCCCTTCGCGTTCGGGAGCAGATTGTCGGTGTACTTGATTTTAAGAAATCAGGCGCCGAAGCGGTGTGGTTGGATGATGAGCGTTTGTTGTTGGAAGCCGTGGTTGCGGAACTGGGGCAGGCACTAGAAAGCGCGCAGCTCTATCAGGAGACCCAGAGCCGGGCATCCAACGAACGCTTGATCGGTGAAATTGCATCACAACTGCGCCAGTCCCTGGATGTGACAACAGTACTGCAAGCTGCGGTGACGCAGTTAGGGCGTTTGCCTGGGGTTGCGGAAGCCACGGTTCATGTCACCTTACCTGAATCCCCGGCAGTTGTAGCTGCTGAGGAGGTGCATTCATGACGGACGAGACGTTGTACCTCAACGCGTTGAATTCACGGACGGATACGATCATGGCTGGTACGGCGTTATCCGTCATCCAGGATATGGCAGCGCTGACTGCTGCTGGTTTGGGAATTGATGGGGTTGTTGAGGGCGTTTATCGGGCCGTGTCTCGGTTGATGGATACGACCAACCTGTATATCGCACTTTACGACGAACTCAAACAAGAACTGTTCTTCTGCCTGGACATAACCGAAGGTCAACGCGTGGAACGCGGTGAACGCACATATCGCAAGTTGAGTGGTGGTTTGACCGAATATGTGATTCAGACACGGGCGCCGTTGCTATTGGCGGATGGCGTCATGGATCACATAGTTGAGCTGGGGGTGCGTATTCTCGGTGTGTCAGGCGCCAAATCATGGTTGGGAGTCCCCCTGATGATCGGCGACCGCGTCACCGGGGTGATGACTGTACAGAGTTATACCACGCAGAACCTCTTTGGTGAGCAAGAACGCGACTTGTTGATGACTGTTGCCAATCAGGCAGCGGCAGCGCTAGAGAATGCGCGCTTATCGGCGCAGCAGGCGCGCCGCATTCAGGAGATGACGGTGCTCAACGAGGTCGGGCAAGCCCTGGCGGCGACCCGCGATCTTGAAGATGTATTTCAGACTGCGCATACGCAGCTCGGAAGGCTTTTTGATGCCTCCAGCTTCTACATTGCGCTGGTGGATGAGGAGCGTGGCCTTTGGATTTCCGCCTTTGATATCCAGAATGGCGAGCGTCTTCCCAGCCAGGAGTATCCATTGGGTGAGGGTTTAACCGGGTATATTGTCCAGGAACGGCGTTCCTTGTTGTTCCGCAACCCGGAAGAAGAGCTTACTTTCTGCCGTGAGCACGGTTTTGAGCATGTGGGACAGCAAGCCAATTCCTGGATGGGGACGCCTTTGATGGCCTTGAATCGTGTGGTGGGTGTCCTGGCTATCGAGAGTTACACGGAGGCTTATGCCTTTGATGAGCACGATCAGGCGTTAATTCAGGCCTTCGCGATCCCAGTTGCGAATGCAGTGCAAAACGCACAATTGTTTGAGCGATTGCAAAAACAAGCGTTGCAGGAGCAGCAGGTGCGCACGTTGACTGAGCGGATCATTGGGGCAGCCGATACCCAAGCTGTTTTGCGCATTGTGACAGAAGAATTGGGACGGTTGTTGGGCGCGAAGACGGCGGTCATGCAATTGGGAACGCAGGCGCAATTGTTATCGGCATCACAGAACACCGGTGGGGTTGGTCAGACTGCCAGCGCTAGGGCTGAGCACGTGGAATGAAGGTGGACGTATGAAGGCACAGGGCAAACACGGTATCCGAGAGCAAAAACACCGTCCTACCATTGGGCTGTTGGTGACATGGTTGCGTGACGGTTATGAAAATGGTTTTATGTTAGGGGTGGCTGATGCTGCTGCTGCCCTGGATGCCAATCTTGTTTGTTTTGTGGGTGGGGAATTGCGTTGGGAGGTTCCGCAAAATGTAGTTTTTGATTTGCTCACCCCCGAGAAATTCGATGGTTTGATTATCAGCGGCACATTGGGACACGCAATCAGTTTGGAGAAGCTCCAGGATTTCTGTGCGCGTTTTTCGCCGTTGCCATTGGTAGGCGGCGCCTTGCCCGTACCCGGGGTAGTACAAGTTCTGCCGGATAGTATTAGTGGGATGCAAGAGGCCGTTGAGCATCTTGTTACAGTGCATGGTTGCCGGCACATTGCCTTCATTCAGGGGCCGGCGGGCCAGGTTGAGGCTGAGGATCGTTACCGCGCTTATACGGAAGTGCTGGAGCGGCATGGGTTGCCGTTGGACTCGGCTCTGGTCGCTGCCGGTGACTACCGCCGGGTGACCGGAGAGGCGGCAATGGAAGAGATTCTGGCGCGTGGAGTGACTCCAGATGCTGTTGTTGCTGCCAACGATGATATGGCTTTTGGCGCTTTCGATGTGCTTCGGGCACATGGCTTGCGTGTGCCCGAGGATGTTGCCTTAGTCGGTTTTGACGATGTGGATGCCGCACAGCACCTGGAAACGCCACTCACTACTGTCCGACAATCCTTTGCTGACTCTGCGCGCATGGCAACGGAGACTTTGCTTGCAATTATCCGTGGCGAAGAAACCCCGGATGTGGTGCACATTCCAACGCGATTGGTGTTGCGGCGTTCATGTGGTTGCCAGCTCGAGAGCGTGACGCAAGCTACAGCGCCTCTGTATGCCTCCTCAGCAACGCTGTCTGACTGGATAACGCTCCCCGCGCCGGCAAGTGTGTCCGAAACATTGTGGCGCGCATTCCTGGAAGATGTCGCCACAGGAGAATCCGCACGTTTTTTGCCAGTTTTCGAATCAGGATTACGGCAAATCCAACCGGCAGTGCAATCGGCGGTTTCATCACACGTCGCCGAGTTGGGTGCCTGGAATAAGATCGTTTCTGATTTGCGTGGTGCTGTTTTGCCGTATTTGAGTGAACGCGCCAATTTGATCCAGGCTGAGACTTTGTTGCAGCAGGCGCGGATTTTGGTAGGAGCGGCATCGCAGCGTCTTGAGGGCTATCGTGAGTTGTTATTCAGGCGGCAAGAGACCAATATCCAGGAGTTTGACCGTGTGCTAGCCGCCGCTCTGGCTATCGAAGATTTGAAGGTCCCTGTAGAAACACATTTCCCTGCTCTCGGCATTGAGAGTAGTTACCTGGCGCTTTACGCCGATGAGGCTGAATTGCAGGATCACGCGCGATTAGTGTTTTCTTATGAGCGTGAGCATGGCACCAGGTTATGGGACAAGGAGACTTTGTTCCCCTCGCGTCAATTGTTGCCGGAGGGAATGGCTCTGGAACAGCGGCGTTACACTGCGGTGTTATCCTCGTTGGTGATGCGCGACTCGCGCTTGGGATTTATGCTTTTCGAGTTTGGTCCGCGTGAAGGCGCCATTTATGATCGCCTGGGAGAACAGTTCAGCGGCAGTATTTTCCGGATGTTATTACAGCAACAGCAGGCAGAGGTGCAGTCGGCTCTCGAGGAGTCTCGCCAAAATGCTGAGACTGCACTGCGCGACCTGTTGGTCTTGCAGCAACGTTACGTTCGTGAGTCGTGGGATAGCCATGCTGCGGCGATTTCTGGCTATGCATATTCAGCTGAATCTGCCGGTCCAATGAAGCGGCAGATGCAGCCTGCATCCTGGTTGCCGGTGATGGCTGCGGCGGTTGAAACAGCAAGTTCCGCGCAGCATACGCTGCCTTCGGGTTCAGGAACCAGCCTTGCTATGCCGTTGATGTTATATGGTGAGATGATTGGTGTCATGGGACTTGAGCGTGAGGACGAGCAACCGTGGACTGCTGAGCAGATTGCGATGGCCGAGGGTGTGTTAGAGCAGACCGCGCGCGCCCTGGAGACACAGCGATTGGTAGCAGAGACGCGCCATCGTGCGGCGCAATTGCGCACCGCGACAGAAATCGCTCAGATTACCTCTTCGATTTTAAGCCTGGAAGCGTTGGTGGATCAATCGGTGAATCTGCTCCGCGATCGCTTTGGCTATTACTATGTGGGTTTGTTCCTGGTGGAAGATACCGGGCGTTGGGCGGCGTTGCGCGCCGGTACGGGTGAGGCTGGTCAGGTGATGTTGGAACGCAGCCATAAGTTGGAAGTGGGAGGCGCCTCCATGATTGGGCAGTGTGTGGCTGAGAATGCGGCACGCATTGCACTTGATGTGGGTACGGAAGCAGTCCGTTTCGATAATCCCTTGCTTCCGGAGACCCGCTCAGAGCTGGCAGTGCCGCTTCGCAGTCGCGGTCGGGCGATTGGCGCCATGACGATTCAGTCGGTCGAACGGATGGCTTTCTTGGAGGAGGATATTGTCGTTCTCCAGACGGTAGCCGATCAACTAGGTAATGCCATCGAGACTGTACGATTGTTGGGTGAGACTGAAAAGACAGTGCATGCGCTGGAGGCGGCTCAGGGAACCTATACTCAGGAATCATGGCGTGCTTACCTGGAGACTATCGGTAAACAACAGGGATACCGGTATCGCCTGGGCCTCGAATCAGCGCCGACGTTATCACCAGAGGAACAGGTTGCCCTGGAGCAGCAGCGACCCGTCGTGACGCACTATGTTGCCTCAGAGGACTTGGAAACAGGGGTATCTGTCCCACGTGCGTCCGTGGCGTTGCCATTGCGTCTGCGTGAGCAGACTATTGGAGCCCTTAATGTGCGCTTTGAGGATGAGCATGTGCCACCGGAAACCATGGAATTGCTCGAACAGGTTGCTGAACAGCTGACGCAGGCGTTGGAGAGCGCCCGGTTGTATCAGGCAACACAACAGCAGGCAGTTCAAGAGCGGTTGATTGGTGAAGCAACAGGACGGATGCGTGAACAGATGGATGTAGACGCCGTATTACAGACGGCAGTGCGTGAGTTGCAACAGGCATTGGGCTTGGAGCGTGTTGAGCTGCGAATGGGCGCGCCTTCGGCAGAAAAACTGTAGGCGCGCCCGGAATCATGAATTGGTGTTGAAGCCTGTTCACCGGAAGGTGGCGGCGTGTTTTAGAGTCCTGGCGTTGTACCTCAACGCGGCGTTATCGTTGGAATGACAATTTTGCATAGTGTGGATGGAGGAGCGAATATGAGACACAAGGTTACTTTCAGGGTTGTGTTGTTGGCGTTGATTGTGGGGATGTTGGTGGCTTGTACTCCGGCCAAACCCGTAGAAACGCCTGATGAGACACAGTCAGTAATCCTGCAACTACAATGGTTCCCACAGGCGCAGTTTGCTGGCTACTATGTGGCCTTGGAAAAGGGCTGGTATGCTGAAGAGGGGCTGGATGTGACGATTCGGGCCGGCGGCCCGGATATCTCCCCAGCGACCGCGGTTGCGGGTGGCAATGCAGATTTCGGCACGTATATGCTTGCCGATCTGGCATCTGCGGTGCAGCAAGGACAACCTCTTCTCAGCATCGCGCAGATCCAGCAGCAGAATGGCTTGTTGTTGCTGGCATTTCAGAGCTCGGGAATTGACGACCCTACCGATTTTCTGGGCAAGCGTGTGGGCGTGTGGTTGGGTAGCTGGGACTCGCAGTTTCGTGCGCTAATGACTCAACAATCCATTGCTGATAATCAATATCAACTGGTTTCACAGGGTTTTAGTATGGAGGCTTTCCTGGCGGGGGAGCTCGATGTGGCTTCGGCGATGATTTACAACGAGTACCATGTTGTCCTGGAGAGCGGTGTAGCAGCCAATGAGTTGAACATCATTGACTATGCGGATTACGGCCTTGATTTTCCGGGCGACACGCTTTTCACCACTAAGGATTTGGTGGAACAAAACCCCGACCTCTGCGAGCGCATGCTACGTGCCTCGCTGCGGGGTTGGGAATATGCGGTTGCAAATCCTGAGGAAGCTGCTGATATCGTACTTAAATTTGATGTTACAGGCACGCAAACTCGTGAGCATCAACTGTCAATGATGCGTGAGATCGCGCTGTTGGTGAAAAGTTCCGATATTCGTCCCATTGGATATACCGATCGGGCTGATGTCCTGCGTGTGGTGGATACACTCCAGCGCTATGGCGTGCTGGCAAGTCCGGTTCAACCCGAGGAAGTCTATACGAACACGATTTGGGAGTCGGCAACATCTGACTAGCTGATGAGGTAACGACCATGACCGATTTTTTGCGCCGCTTATCGGTACGCCAACGCATCTTTGGCGGCTTCGTGCTGTTGATCTTGCTCGCCGCGGCATCGCTGCCGGTTTTCATCTTCGACCACAACAGCCTGAATGCGCAGTTGCAGCAGGTGGTAGAAGTTGATGCGCAGGCGGAGCGTTTGCTCTTAAGTGCAGCCGTGCGTGTTGCGTCATCGCGCGCAAATTTGTTGCGCTATTTGCGTGACACAGTGCCTAGCCCGTATGAAGCCGCCGATGATGTGGTGCGCGCCTTGGATTATCTAGCGCAGGCGCAGGTGTTGCTTGATGACCCGGTGCAACAACAGCGGGTGCGCCAGCTTATCGAAAATCTGAATCAATATACAACGTTGATTGAGGACATCCAAGTCATCCGCGCGACGGGTGATGCCTCGCGCGTGACGGCGCTAGAGCTGCAATCGCAACGTCTGGGCAATGATATTGGCGTGCAGATTGAGCGCGTTGTTGTTCAGAGCCAGCAACGGGTGGCTGCGGCTAATGCTGCCTTGAATGCGCAGTCGCAGCAGCGGTTGTTGTTGATCATTGGCGTTATGGTCGGCGCACTAGTCATCTCGGTGTTGTTGGCGTTGGTGGTAGAGCGAAGTATTTCACGGCCCGTGATGGAGTTGCGTGTGGGCGCGGAGTCTTTTGCTCGGGGCAACTTGCAGACAGTCATCCCAGTGGCTGGTTCGGATGAATTGAGTCTATTAGCTCAGACCTTTAATCGCATGGCGGGAGATCTGGCAACCTCTTATGGAGAACTGGAAGAGCGTGTGGAGCAACGCACGCGTGACCTGGAGCGGCGCTCAGCCTACCTGTTGGCTGCCGCAGATGTAAGCCGTGCGGCTACCGCGATTCTGAATGCTGATCGGTTGATTGAGCAGTCCGTGGAAATCATCCGTGACCGGTTCCAGCTGTATTATGTGGGACTTTTCCTGGTGGATGAGAGTGGAGAATGGGCTATGTTGCGCGCCGGTACCGGAGAGGCGGGCCAAATCATGTTGGTACGCAGGCACCGCATTCGTGTTGGTGAGGGCATGATTGGCTGGTCTATTGCAAACGTGCAAGCGCGTATTGCGGCACAAGCTGCCTCTGATGAGGTCCGCAAGGTTACGGCGGAATTGCCCGAGACACGGTCTGAGGCTGCTGTGCCTTTGCGCTCTCGTGGTCGGGTCATTGGGGCGCTTACGGTACAAGATGATGAATACAATGCGTTTGATGAATCGGCGGTGGCGGTGTTGCAGGTGATGGCGGATCAACTGGCTGTCGCGATTGATAACGCTCGCTTGTACGCTGAGAGCCAATCCACATTGGAAGCCCTGCGTAGCGCTTCTGGTGAGATGACCCGTGTGGCTTGGGAGAAGTTCTCCCGGGGAAAAGGCTTCGCTGGGGCGAGCGATGGCGGAGTTATGGCATTGGATGCGGGTTGGCAACCAGATATGCTTCGTGCTGTGCACACGGGTGAGATCATCCAGGCAGCTGAGCGCGATCTAGCCGTTCCGATCAAATCGCGTGATGCGGTGATTGGAGTGGTGCGTCTCAGCAAGCCTGAAAGTCAGGGCGATTGGACCGCTCAAGAGTTGAATATGGTGAACGTGTTGGTGGATCGTCTGGGTGTGACGCTCGAAAGCGCGCGTCTCTATGAAGACACACAGCGGCGGGCTTCTACCGAGCGGCTGTTAGCGGACGTGACATCGCGCATCCGCAGCACACTAGATGTAGATGCGGTGTTGCGCACTGCAGTTCAAGAGTTGCGCCGGTTATTAGCGTTGGATGCGGCTGAAGTTTATATGGGACCCGACTTGCTTGAAGGGACCTTTGATGTGCATCATGAGGGTGTGTGAGCGGGTATTTAGGGTGCATGGCGCGCCGTGCTTTGGTTCCGTGTATGTGCGGCAGATGTGTCTAAGGAGATGACCCATGTTCAGATGGCGTAACTTGAATATCTTCATCAAGATTGCTCTGTTAGCTTTTAATGGGGCGCTCATGATGGCGCTCGTATTGTGGGGGATCTCCTCTTGGCAGAGCGACCTGTTTAGCCAACAGGCAGCTCAGGAAGCCGAGAAACTGGCATTTAACGATCTTGGTGATATCACACTCGGTATCTATAACATGGTCCGTGTACAGGATGAGACCGTGCAGCAGCAAGTGAATTACAACTTGAAAACCGCGCGGTATGTTCTCAGGCAAAGTGGTATGGCAGAGCTCTCCACCGAGAGGACGGTTACCTGGACTGCCGCAAATCAGGTTACACTCCAGGGGGTGCCGGTGCGTTTGCCTCAGATGTTGGTGGGCGGACGCTGGTTGGGCGAGAACACTAACTCTAATGAAGTTACACCGGTAGTGGATGAAATCGTGGAACTTGTGGGTGGCACGGCAACGATTTTCCAACGCATGAATGAGCAAGGTGATATGTTGCGCGTGGCTACCAATGTTTTGACTGCGGATGGGCGACGCGCAATTGGAACCTATATTCCTGCCATTAATCCCGATGGTACCCCAAATCCTGTAGTGGCTACTGTATTGCGCGGTGAGGTTTTTCAGGGCAGCGCCTATGTGGTCACTGATTGGTATCTGACGGCATATGAACCGATCTACGATGCGTTTGGCGATGTGATTGGGATGCTTTATGTAGGTGTCAGGCGTGAAGGGGTGGAATCTCTGCGTCAGGCGATTTTGGACACACAGGTGGGGCAATCGGGCTACACCTTTGTGTTGGGCGCTCAGGGCGATCAGCAGGGTGTTTATCTGATTTCTGAAGACGCACAGCTGGATGGCGTCAGTGTTTGGAACACGTTGAATGCTGACGGGCGTTATGTGGCGCGTGAAATGGTGGATGCCGCATTGGAATTGGAATCGGGTGAACTGACAACATTGCGCTATCGCTGGCAAAATCCGGATGAAACTGAGCCTCAAGGGCGCATTAGCCGCTTTACCTACTACGAGCCATGGGATTGGGTCATCGCTGTGACTGCCTATGAGAGTGAAATCCTGGCATATCAGACCGCGTTACAAGGCGGTCGTGCGGATATGTTGCGCACTCTGGGTATCGCTAGCGTGTTGATCCTCGGTCTGGTGTCTGGTTTATCCCTCTTGCTGGCGCGTTCGATTGCCGGGCCTATCAATCGGTTGGCGGGTGCTGCCCGGGAGATTGCTGCTGGGAATCTGGAATTGCAGGTGGATATGGCGCGGGGTGATGAGGCAGGGCTGCTGGCGCACTCCTTCAACCAAATGACGGCACGCTTGCGGGAGATGGTTGTCTCGTTGGAATCTCAAGTCGCTGAGCGCACCCAGGATTTGACACGGCGCTCTGCTTATCTATCTGGTTCTGCAGAGGTCGGGCGTGCGGTAACGCAGATTTTGGATGTGGAGGCGTTGCTGGATCAGGTCGTGGAGCTCATTCGGGAGAGTTTCGGGTTGTACTATGTCGGTTTGTTCCTGGCAGATGAGGAGCGCGAGTGGGCAGTTCTGCGAGCGGGCACGGGTGAAGCGGGACGGAGTATGCTGTCTCGGCAGCACCGTATCCGGGTCGGCGAGGGCATGATTGGCTGGAGTGTGGCGCACGCACAGCCGCGTATTGCTTCGGATGTGGGAGAGGATGCCGTGCGTATGGCGTCCTCTGAATTGCCCAATACACGTTCGGAGGCGGCTTTGCCCTTGCGCTCGCGTGGGCGGGTGTTGGGGGCGCTATCAGTTCAGAGCGACCAACCTGCAGCTTTTGATGAGAGTGCTATCTCCGTGTTGCAGACCATGGCGGATCAGGTGGCGGTGGCTTTGGATAACGCGCGGCTCTTTTCCAGTGCCCAACAAGCACTTGAGGCTGAGCGTCGCGCCTATGGCGACCTGACACAGCAGGCGTGGTTGGCAACCCTCCGTTCGCGTGCAGAGCGTGGTTATCGGTGCGACAGTGAGGGCGTTCGCCCTCTAACTGCGCCACCGGTTTTGCCCCAAGGCCCTGCTGCGGCCCAAGGCCCGGCTGCGGCCCGTTTGCTCGCAGCCGAATCCTATCAGGAGGATCGTACCACGGTTGTGTTGCCTCTCAGGATTCGCGAGCAAGCAGTTGGTCTGGTTCGCTTGCATAAACCCGAGGAGTCTGAGGGTTGGAGTGATGAAGAACTGACGTTGGTATCCTCGGTAGTTGAGCAGATGAGTGTGGCTTTGGAGAGCGCGCGTTTGTATCAGGATACGCAGAACCGTGCTCAGCAGGAGCGGTTGGTCGGGGAGGTTGCGTCGCGGATTCGAGAGACATTGGATATCGAACGGATGTTACGCATAGCGGCTGAAGAACTGCGTACCCGCCTGGGATTGGAGCGTTTGGTTGTGCGCCTGGGTGTTCCGGAGGAGCAGGAGGCGGCGGAATGAAGGAAAAAGGAAAGTTCATACGGCAGTCATGCCGCGATCGGCTAAGAGCGTTCGGCATTCATGCCGCTTTGAGGGCGCCGATTTTTGCGGAGGATGAAGAAAAAACCCGTATTGCCGGCTTATTGAACCCGCTGTTGTTGGGGAGTTTCATTACGGTAATTTTTGGCATGGTCGCGGCGTTTATCTTTTTCGAAGAAGTAACTGACACAGGTATGCTATTGGGCTTTTTGTTCCTGGTTGCCCTGGTTTCCAAACTGCTTTTGCAGCGCGGGCGAGTGCGGGCGGGTAGCTTGTTGTTATTGATATCGGTGTGGGTTGCGTCATCCGGCGCTGGTGCAGTAAGTGTGAATGGAAATCCTTTTATCGCCGTGAGTGTCAGCCTTGTGGTGCTGGCGGGATTGCTTTTGGGGCGAGTCAGTTCTTTGATCATGTTAGTGGCAACTAGCATGTTTTATTTGCTCCTGGCAATACTTAAGGGACAGGGACTGGTCTTGCCCCCGATATTTCCGATTCAAGATATTTCTGTTTGGGTAGCACTGACGGTAAGTCTGATACTTGTTGGATGGCCGTTGACCCAGGCCTTGCGTGGGCTTCAGGCATCCTTGGAGCGCACACGTCAGGCAAACCGGGAAATAGAGACGCGGCGTCAGGAACTTGAGGCAGCGATTTCTGCCCGTACAACCGAGTTGTCTCGCCGTACCAGCTATCTCGGTGCCACTACAGCGATTGCCGCAGCCATGGCTACTGCCACGTCAACGGTACAGGAGGAGTCTAAATCCTTGTTGGCGCGGGTTGTCACAGTCATTAGCGAGCAATTTGGTTTTTACCATACAGGACTGTTTTTGCTAGATGCTACGGAGACCTGGGCTGTGTTGCAGGCGGCTTCTAGTGATGGGGGAAAACGGATGATGGCGCGCGGTCACCGTCTACGTGCCGGCGCAGAGGGTATTGTGGGTACTGTCGCAGCCCGCGGCGAGGTGCGTATTGCCCAGGATGTGGGGCGGGATGCCGTCTTTTTCAATAATCCTGACTTACCGAAGACGCATTCGGAGATTGCCTTGCCGTTGCGTGCGCGTAGCAAGATCATCGGTGTCTTGGACGTTCAGAGCACAGAATCCCAGGCTTTCACTGAGGAAGATGTAACCGTTTTGCAGGCCATCGCCGATCAGGTTGCAGTGGCGATCACCAATGCTGATTTGCTGCGCCAGGTGGCCGAAGGTGTCGAGGCTGAGCGTCGTCTCTATGCCGAGAGATCGCGCGAAGCCTGGCAGTTGTTCTTGCGTCAGCATGCGGAATTATCCTATGTGAGCGATGAACAGGGCACCAGCCCTTTCTCTGGCTGGGAACCGCGAATGCAAGTTGCGGCGCAGACTGGAGAACCAGCACGTATCGAGATGGAACAAGGGGCAATTGCTTTGCCCCTCAAGGTGCGGGAACAAGTTATCGGTGTCTTGGATGGTCGTAAGCCCGGCGGTGCTGCATGGTCGGAGTCGGAGCTGGCACTCTTGCAGGTTTTGGCGGAGCAGTTGACCGTGGCGCTCGAAAGTGGGCGGCTCTATCGCGATACGCAGCTCCGCGCCGCTCGTGAGCGACTTGTGGGTGAGGTGAGTGGACGTATCCGCGAGACGTTGGACTTGGAGACGATGTTGCGCACGGCAGCCGAGCAAATGCGTCAGGCGCTCGACCTGGAGGATTTGATCGTACGTCTGGCTCCGGGTACGACATTGCAACCGGGTGCCGAAGATGCGTGAGCGATTATCTACGTTGTACCCAACGCCGTTGTACCCAACGCCGTTGTACCCAACGCCACGGGATGGATGCGGGTGCAGCGGCGGTAGAACCGATGGAGGAATTGAATGAGGGCACTGTATAAACTTGCAATTATCGGCGTTGCATTTGCGTTGACCTCAACGCTTTTGCTGCTTGTCCCGGTGACAGCGTTGTACGCAACGCCTCTGTTCCAAGCAGAAGATGAACCACGCCGGCAGGTGTTGTACATTAATTCCTATCATCGCGGCTACAAGTTCTCAGATGATATCACGCAAGGTATCGAAGCCGTGCTCAAGGAACCGGGGCGGAATGTTGATTTGCTGGTTGAATACATGGACACCAAACGACTGGATAGCCCTGCGTACTTGGAAGAGCTATATCAGCTGTACAAGGTCAAGTATGGATCAAGACAGCCTGATTTGGTGATTTCATCTGACGATGCAGCGCTGAATTTCCTGTTCGAATATGCCCAAGATCTGTTCCCGGGTGTTCCAGTAGTCTTTTCTGGAGCGAATTACTTCGATGTGACGCGCCTGGTCGGCTTCCCGAATTTCACTGGTGTGAGCGAGCTTGCCGATGCACAGGGCACACTGGACCTGGCGCTTGAATTGCATCCACAGACTCGTCGAATTGTAGTGGTCAATGATACAACTGTAACTGGACAACGTGTGCACGAGCGTTTGAGCGCCTTGGAAGCCAGTTATCCCGAGGTCACTTTTACTTACCTTGAAGATATCTCCATGGATAACTTGCGTCTGCAACTGAGCCAACTGTCATCCGATAGCCTGGTATTGTTGACGATTTTCTTTCGTGACAACGCTGGCGGTTTCTTTGAGGTTGATGTCTTCACCCCACTGGTCTCCGAAAGTAGTACAGTACCGGTGTATGGTCTATGGGACTTCAGCCTGGGATATGGCATTGTCGGAGGTAAGCTGACCAGTGGTGCGACAGAGGGCGAGCGGGCGGCGCAGCTTGCTGTGCGTATTCTGAATGGGGAATCCCCGGAAGACATTCCGGTGGTGCAGGAACCGGCGGCTCGCTATATGTTTGATTATGAGGTCTTACAACGCTGGAATATTCCTGAATCCGCCTTACCGCGCGATAGTTTTGTGCTCAACAAGCCCTTCTCGTTTTTCGAACAATATGCTCAGATTGTATGGATTGTTGGCATCAGCTTCCTGGTGTTGGCTGCGGCAATTGCTATTCTAATATTTAACATTTTCCGCCGCCGCCGGGCAGAGGTGCAGCTCACTCAAAGTTTGACTGAGTTGCAGGAATCTCGTGCTTTGCTGGAAGAGCGTGTTCAAGAGCGTACCGAAGCGTTGCGCCAACGGGCTACCTTGCTCGAAGCCGCGGCTGAGGTTTCGCGGGCCACTACGGAAATCGTTGATTTGGACGTGTTGCTTCCGACTGTGGTAGGGCTTGTGCAGCAACGTTTCGACCTGTACTATGTGGGCCTGTTTTTGCTGGATGAGTCGGGCGAATTTGCGATGTTGCGCGCGGGAACAGGCGATGCTGGTCGCGCAATGATGGCGCAGGGTTGGGAGTTGCGGGTTGGCGGACAATCCATGATTGGGCGGTGTGTAGCAACTGGACAGGCCGATATTCAGCTTGATGTGGGTGAAGCGCCGGTGCACTTTGATAATCCCCACCTCCCCGAGACACGTTCCGAAATGGCGCTTCCCTTGCGTGTGCGTGGCGAGATCATCGGCGCGATGACGATTCAGAGTCAGCGCATGGCAGCTTTTGAGCAAGATGATATTCGAACCATGCAGACGGTAGCCGATCAAGTAGCAGCGGTGATCACTAATGCGCGTCTGTTCACACAAGTGCAGGAAGGTTTGGCAGCAGAGCGGCGCGCTTATGGCGAAATGACCTACGAGGCCTGGCAGCAGTTGCTTCTAGCGTCCTCCAATTTGGGCTATGTAAGCGATCGGAGAGCTACTCGTCCTGTAGGTGATGTGTGGCGACCTGAGATGCAATCGGCTCTGGATACTGGCAGGATTGTTGCCGGTGAATCTGGTGCCACGCTAGCTATCCCGATCCTTGTGCGCGAGCAGGTTGTCGGCGTGATTGACGGTCGGAAGAAGGATGGCACAGCGTGGCTGCCAGAAGAAATCACGTTATTACAGTCTCTGGTGGATCAACTGAATGTGGCTGTTGAAAGCGCCCGCTTATACGAAGAATCCCAACGTCGCGCTATGCGTGAACGACTCGTTGCAGAAGTTTCAGGCCGCTTGCGTGCTTCTCGTGACGTGGAAACGGTCTTGCAGGCAACGATTCGGGAGTTGGGGCAGGCACTGGGTGCAGCAGCTACCATTCGCATGACACCATTGGCGGCGGATGAAGTCGTTGTACCCAACGCCGTTGTACCCAACGCCGTTGTACCCAACGCCGTTGTACCCAACGCCGTTGTCGAACCTGAGGTCCACCGCTAAAGGTGTTTTGATTTCATGTTAGCGTCCTGTAGAGATGCGTTCAGGAGAGCGTCCATGGTAGTTAAAGATCACAGCCGTTGTGCCTCAACGCACAGTCATCATCTCCGTTTACGACCAGCCTTGCGCAGATGGAAATTGCGAGGGTTGTTATTGGCGTTGTGCGTGCTGGTCTCGATATCTATCTGGCCCAGACAACCCATCGCCGCCCAGACATCCACTGATGAGCAGCGCAAGAATATCCTGGTGCTCAATGCTTACAATCAAGGATTAAGTTGGAGTGACAATGTTGTCCGTGGTATCACATCGGTGCTCAACCCCGAAACCGAAGCGGTTGAGTTATACCTGGAGTACATGGATACCAAACGCCTTGTACCTGATGCTGCGTATTATGAACGCCTCTATGAGCTCTATAAGCAGAAATATGACGCGGTGAAATTCGATGTCATTATTGTTGCCGATAATGACGCCTTCAATTTCATGTTGGAGTATCACAATCGGCTTTTCCCTGATGTGCCGGTCGTCTTTTGCGGCGTCAATCTCTTTGAAGATGCTATGTTGGAGGGTAAGCGACAACAGTTTACAGGTGTGGTGGAGAATGTGGATATTCGCGCCACTTTGGATGTGGCATTGGCGCAACGACCTCAAACCCGGGAGATCCTCGTTGTCAATGATGGTACGACTACCGGTTTAGTGTACTCGCGCCTGTTTCGCGAGGTGGCTCAGGATTATCAGGATCGGGTCAATTTCGTATATTATGAGAATACTGATGTGCGGGCGCTCGAGGTGGCGTTGCGCAATTTGACTGAAGACAATCTGGTATTGTTGATTCTCTTCAATCGTGACCGCTCGCAACGTTTCTACACTTATGAACAGGCCATTGATCTGATATACGCCAATACCAAAGCGCCTATTTATGGTCTGTGGGATTTTTATCTTGGGCGTGGTATGGTGGGTGGCAAATTGACCAACGCCTTCTCTCAAGGTGAAGCGGCAGCCTTCAAAGCTCAGCGGATTCTGGAAGGAAGCGCCGCCGGCGATATTCCCATTCAATGGGAAAGTCCCAATCGTTATATGTTTGATTATCGTGAATTGCAGAAATTTGGCATTGATACAGCGACTTTGCCCGTAAATAGCGAGGTCATTAACCGTCCGCTTTCATTCCTAGAGCAATATAGGGCTGTTATCTGGCCCTTGTCAGCGGTAGGTGTTGTGCTTCTGGGCACGATTGTGGCGCAGTCTATCAGCGCTGCCCGTCGTCGTCGCATCGAGGCGGCGTTACGGGTCAGCAATGCGGATTTACTGGAGGCGCGCGCTTCTTTGGAGGAGCGGGTTGATGCCCGCACCCGTGATCTCACTAAACGCACTCAACAGCTGCAGCTTGCGGCAGAAGTTGCCCGTGATGTCGCTTCGATTCATGACGAGGATAGATTGCTGGATTCCATGGTCAATCTCATCTCCGATCGTTTTGGTTATTACCATGCGGGTATTTTCCTGGCAAACCCTGAGGGTACTTATGCTCAACTGCGGGCAACCTCTTCAGAGGGTGGGCAGCGTATGTTGGCGCGTGGACACCGGCTTGATGCGGGGGTTGGCATCGTGGGTTCGGTTTTGGTAACTGGACGTCCGCGAATTGCTCTTGACGTAGGGGCAGATGCGGTGTGGTTCAACAATCCTGATTTGCCGCAGACGCGCTCGGAGCTGGGTTTGCCTCTTCGTGCACGGGAGCAGGTCATCGGTGTTTTGGATGTGCAATCTACTGAGCCTGAGGCTTTTTCTGAAGAGGACGTCACGGTATTGCAGACCATGGTGGAGCAACTGGCGCTGGCGCTAGATAATGTTCGCCTTTTGGAGGAGAGTGAAGCAGCGCTTGCTCGTATGGAGCGCGCATTTGGCCAGGAAACGAGAACAGCCTGGGCGGAGCGCAAACGCCGCGGTCTGCCAGCCTATCGCTTTGAGGGACGAACCGTTTCGCCCGTCACTGGTGCTGCATCTGTAGAGACCAGTCCTGAGGCGCAACGTTTCTCAACCCAAATTACCCTGCGTGATCAGATCTTGGCTACTCTGGAATTGGAGCGCTCTTCTGAGCGGCCCTGGACCCCGGATGAGTTGGAGCTGGTACAGACGCTTACAGAGCAGGCAGCGTTGGCGCTTGATAACGCGCGGCTCTTTGAGGATACCCTCCGTCGCAGTGAACGCGAGCGATTGGTCGGCCAAATCGTAGATAATATCCGTGCGTCGGCATCCGTCGAACAGGCGTTGCAACGTGCTTTGAGTGACATGAGCCGCGTGCTCGGCGCGGCTGAGTTGGTGGCACAGTTGGGGCGCGAGCCTGCTGCGCAGGCTGTACCCAGCCCGTTGGGGGAGGATAATTGATGAGCACTACCGTTGTACACGACGCCGTTGTACCCAACGCCGGCGCTTCCAAACAGCCCAGGTCCATTCTCGAGCAGACTGCCGCGCGTAAATCCTATACACTTTTGATGGTGACGCGTTTCACCTTCGTCGCGATTGTTGTGTTGGTTTTGTTTTCTTTTCTAGCATCGCAACTGGCTCTGGATTTCCCGCTGTTGACGGTATTGCCGCTCCTGGGGATTTACGTGTTGCTGGTGATTTTGGTCCGGTGGGTGCGTGCTCGGGGGGCCGTAGAATGGGCTTCGCGCATCTATCTGATTACCACTGGTTTGATTATTCTTACCCTCTCTTATTTCTTGGGAGGTCCGACAGGACCTATGAGCCTGGCTTTTGGGCCTTTGGTCATTATTGCCGCATTGATCAGTGGGCGTGGCGCCGCTTTGGGTTCGGCTCTGGGGGTGTTATTACTTGCCGGGGTGTGGGTTGTTCTGCAGAGCTCGGGTGTGCTTGTCCCTTATTCCCTGACTCCTGTGGTGGGGCGTGTGTTGGCCTTAGGGATGTTGCTCATCTGTTTAGGAGTGTCGGTGGCGCTACTGGCGGTTTTTGTGGGGCTAGCGGAATCGGGTCTGGTTGCCGCGCACCAACGCGGCGAAGAATTGGCTGAAGCATTGCAGAGTGCGGAGCTGGCAGTCAGGGCTGAAGGTGATGCCCGGCAGCAAGTGCTAAGCACCATAGAACAATTGCAAGAGAGCGTGCAGGAATATACAGCCTTTCTGGGCCGCGTGGAGGAGGGCGATTTTGATGCTCGCCTTGATATGAAAGCCATGGCCGACCGTGTGGCTAGTCCGGCGTTGCTTGCTTTAGGATCTCGGTTGAACCGGACGGTTGAGACGTTGGTTACGACTTTGACTGAGTTGCGGGTGGTGCAGCAACGCTATCTTCAGGAGGCCTGGACGATGTTCCTGGAGGGCGGTCAGGGACGTCGTGGTTTTCGCGCCAAAGATGGGGAAGTTGCTATGATCGAACCTACCTGGCGCCCGTCGATGACGGAGGCGGTGAAGTTGCACCGTTTGGGACAACGCGGCACCGTGGTGGAATCTGGAGAATTGGCTCTTCCAATTGCTGTACGCGATGAGGTGGTCGGGGCAGTGAGTGCTCGTCGTACGGATGGTAACCCCTGGACTGCCGAAGAGTTAGCGTTGATTGAGTCGGTAATGGATCAGCTGGGACAGACTTTGGAAACCCTGCGCCTGGTTGAGGAAACTCAACGGCAGGCTCAACGTCAACAAGTCTTGGGTGATCTATCGGTACGCTTTGGACGTTCATTTGATGTGGATGCGTTGTTACAACAAGCGGTTATGGATTTGGGACGCCTTCTTGATCTTGATGAGGTAACGGTCTTCCTAGAGCCGTCTGCGGCGACGCCGTCTGCGGATGCGCCCGCATCTCCGGATGCGGCCGCATCTCCGGATGCCGCGTCGCTTGCTGGTACTGACGAAACGCCCGGCATGAATGCCGCTCGGCATGAATGCCGCTGAAGCGCCAAAGGTGAGATCTATGAGTGAAGAAATAACAAACCCGGTATACGCTAGCGCGCTCTGTCGCGCGACACGCTCTGTAATTGATCAGCAAGATTTGCAGGGTGTGTTTGAGGCGATTGTGGCAGGTGCAGCTGAGGCGTTACAAGCTCATTGTGTAGTGCTGTATGCGGTAGATGTCGCTGCGGCCCAGATAACCCATGTTGCCAAAGGTGGAGCGGATCTCAGCCAATTAGAATCCCTTAATTTCGCTGATTTAGAAGAGGGTTTGCCTGGATGGGCCATGCGCGAAAGACAGATTGCCTTTTCCGCGAAGGCCATGGTTATTGGAGACCCGCGCGAATCCCCTGCAGTGCGCCGGCGTCGTGCGGAAAAGGACATCGGTTCGTATGTCGTGGCGCCGATATTGCATGGCGAGCAGATATTGGGCCTTTTGAACGTTCATAATACGATGGCGCAACCCGATTTCACGGCTGAAGACATTGCGCTCATTGAGACTTTAGCCGACCAGGCTGCGGTGGCTATCCAAAATGCCCGATTATTGGCCGGCGTGCATCACAAGGGAGACCTCCTGGCAGCTGGTGCAGAGGTGTCTCGCATTATCGCTGCGGCATTCATGCCGACTGAACCCAACCTTGATCTGTTGCTGTCACAGGTGGCAACGGTGGTGCAGGAGCGTTTTGCCCTTACCTACGTCGGTGTGTACCTGTTGGACCCCACCGGACAGTGGGCAGTCCTACGCGCCGCTGCTGGCGAGGTGGCGCAGCTGTCGGAAAGGTACCCCGTTGTAGGGGCGGGCCTTGTGCCCGCCCTTGGGGCGGACACACAGGATCGCCCCTACAAATTGACGCTCCCCCTCCTTGGACGCCAGCGTCAACGACAAGATGCCACGGTGTTGGGTGTGATGACCGTTGGGGCGGGCGTTGGGGCAGGCGTTGGGGCGGATCTACGTGCCTGCCCACCTGGCGCCTTCTCAGATGAGGATATCGCAGTATTGCGAATGTTCGCCGATCAGCTTGCGACGGCCATTGAGAACATCCACCTCGCTGAACAATCCCAAAGACGCCTTCGGGAATTATCGGTGCTTGGTGACCTGCAACAGGCCTTTGCTGAAGCGCACAACCTCGACACAATCCTGAACAGCGCTTACGAGCAGATCAGCCGTGTGTTTGACACGAAAGATTTTTACATCGCCACGTATCAGGAAGGTCGCGACGAGTGGACGCTGGCTTTTCAGATGGCACATGGAGAGTTGCAGACCCCACGTGTGCACAAGTTGGGGCAAGGGCTAACCGGGTATATTATTCGCAATCGTTGCCCATTGCACCTGGCGAACCTGGATGAGAATCGGGCTTTTATGGCGTCGCAGGGTTTGGGACTGGTCGGCGATGAGGCGCTTTCCTGGTTAGGTGTACCGTTGATTACATCTGGCAGGGTTGTTGGTGTAATGGCGATCGAAAGCTACGAGGCGGAGAATTTATTCACGCCTTCTGACCAGGATTTGCTTTCCACTATCGCATTGCAGGTGGCCAATGCGCTCGAGTCAAATCGTCTTCTAGGCGAGGTGGGGCAGCGCGCTGTACAACTACAGACCGCAGCAGAAGTAGCGCGCGCGACATCTTCAATTCTCAATTTACAGGAACTTCTTGAGCGTTCTGTGGAACTGATTCGGGACCGGTTTGACTATTATTATGTTGGCGTTTTTCTTGCCGACGCGGACCGTCATTGGGCGTTATTACGCGCCGGCACGGGTGAGGCCGGGCAACGTATGTTGGCGGCCGGGCACCGGCTGGAGGTGGGCGGAACCTCAATGATTGGCGCCTGTATTCAAGACGCGCAGGCACGCATTGCGCTTGATGTCGGTGTTGAAGCGGTGCGTTTCGATAATCCATTGTTGCCGGAAACGCACTCCGAAATGGCAGTGCCCCTGCGCCGTGGAGATCAGGCCATCGGAGCGCTGACGGTTCAATCTGCTGAGCGTGGCGCTTTCTCACAGGTAGACGTGGTGTTGATGACGACCATCGCCGACCAGCTGGCAACCGCACTAGAAAATGCGCGCTTATTTGCCGAGAGCCAACGCGATGCTGAAGAAGTCAACCTGCTCTATCGTGCTGCCTCGGAGCTCAATTCCAGTCCTGATTACGCTGCAATTCTTGAAGCGTTACGGCAATATACGGTTTTGGGTGAGACGGATATTTTTGCCAGTGTAGAACGTTTTGATCATCCCTGGACACCTGATTCTCCGCCGGCAGCGCTTTCGCCTTTGGCGCGGTGGACAAACGACATACCACCGGAAGCTTTTGACGCGCATTACCTTCTGGCATTATTTGGCGCGGCTCAATTGGTGAGTCCGGATACCCCAGCGTTGATTTCTGATTTGAAAGCGAATGGTCGTTTGGATGCCAGCGCACGTCGTTTCTTCCTCGAGCGTTTCAAAGCGGCATCCCTGGCGCTTATTCCCTTAGTCGCAGGTGGTGAGTGGACCGGTCTGCTAGTTGCCGCCTACCGGCAACCTCATGCTTTCTCGGCGGTCGAAGCGCGGATTTTGATGAACCTGGCTGGACAGGCTGCTGTAGCGCTGGAAAACCGGGTGCGCCTGGAGGCAATCTCACGCAAGGACGTTGAGCAGAGCGCACTCATCAACAATATTCCGGACACCATCTATTTCAAGGACATGGAATTACGTTTCACTCGTGTCAATCCGGCCCAGGCTACTATGTTGGGCGTAGACAACCCGGAGCAGGCGGTGGGGAAGACGGATCTGGACTTCTTCGTGGGACCTAGCGCCGAAAGCGCCTGGGAAGATGATCTGCGAGTGATTCGCGATGGTGAATCCATCATTGGTCGTCTGGAACATATCGTCAACCGTGAAGGTCAATCGCGATGGTTCTCGGCGACGAAAATCCCTATGCGTGATGCCGCGGGACGAATTATTGGTTTGGTCGGCATATCCAGCGATGTGACGGAATTGAAGACGATTCAGGATGCTGCCCAGCAACGTGCTGCGGAACTCCAGCAGGCAGCACTTATTTCGCGCACTCTATCAGCGATTCTGGATACCGCGGAGCTCCTGCCGAAGGCTGTGACGGAAATACAGGAGCGTTTGGGCTATCCCGGTGTGGCAATCTTCTTGCAGGATGAGGTGTCTTCGGCGGACGATGTACCCAACGCCGATGCTTCAGATTCCGAAGCCGCTCATTGGTTGCTTTTACGTGCTGCGGCGGGAGATCGCGCGGCGGAGGTCCTGGTCGCGGATTCGCGTTTACCGCTCCCGGGAGATAGCCCCGCGGCTCTCTGCGTTCTGCAGCGTGAACCGCAGCTGACCGGGGCTATAAGTGTGCCTCTTCTTGTTCCGCAGTCTGAAGGTGGGCGCATCACCGAGATTGCTCTGCCACTTCTGCGCGGTATGCAGACCTTAGGAGCACTGTGCATTCAATCCACAACGGCGGATGCCTTTGTTGCGGATGATGTGGCGATGTTGCAAACCATTGCCGACCAGCTGGCGAATGCGCTGGAAATCTCCCGTCTCTTGACCGAAGCGGACCGCAATGTTCATCAGCTGGAAGCCGTCGTCGGTACATACACCTTGGAATCCTGGCGTGAGTTCCTGACGAAGACACAACGCTCGCGCGGTTATAGATATCGCGGCTTTGACCTTGAAGTAGCAACCGAACACAGCGCCGAATCCCAACAGGCGTGGCGTGAGGGGCGCCCCGTGGTGCAACAGCAGTCATCAGGCGTCGGAAATGGCGCAGACGCTGTACCCAGCGGCATTGAGGGAGTGACCACTCTAGCCGTCCCAATTCGTGTGCGTGAACAGATTATCGGTGTGCTCAATGTGCGCTCGCGTGGCAGTGAATTGGCACCTGATGCCCTTAATTTACTTGAGGAGGCTGGTTCACGCTTAGGACAGGCTCTGGAAACTGCGCGCTTGTTAGAGGATACGCGTGCTCGCGCCACGCGCGAACAGCTGGCGAGCACGATTAGCGGTCGGGTTCGCGCCGAGGTTGAAGTTGAATCTCTGCTCGAGCGGGCGTTGCGTGAGCTGAGCCTGGCACTGGGTGTGCGTCGAGCTGCAGTCGAATTGGAAGTGAAGGAGTAAGCCATGGCGATGAGTAGTGCATCGGCGATGGAACCATCGAAACGACAGTACCGGTTGCGGCGTACCCGGAAGACTGATCCCCAGAATGCCCTGGCCCGCCTGCTTCGTGTCTGGGATAGCGACGGCTATGAAATCCGCATGGCGACGCTGCTCAACATCGCCCTTTTGATCGGCATTGGCTTTTCCCTGCTTGTGCCAGCTTTCTTTGTGGTGGTTTATGAACGTGGGCTGTTCAGTATTCCTCCTTCTGTACTTGTTGTGGTTGGAGTGATTAGCCTGGCCTGGCATGGATTGAGTATCTTTTTCAACAAACGCGGTGCTTATCGTTCTGTAGCCGCGAGCTACATCGGCTTTGTCTTTGTCGTCTTTTCCGCCATTACTCTTGCCGCGGGTGGATCGCGCTCCAGTCTGTGGGTCTTCTTCATTTGGCCCATTGTGGTTTCTGCGGTTTTTCTGCCTTCGCGCGCGACGTATAGCTTCTTCTTGGGCATGGTCTTGTTGTGGATGGCTGTGTATTTTGCAGAACAATTGGGTATCTATGCACCTCCGATGGTGACTGCCGCCGAAGTACAGGTGCGTTATATTCCTTTGTTCTTGCTACTCATGCTTGCTATGTGCATCACGTTGCTGGGATATGTATTTAGGCATCTTTCTTCCACGCAAGCCGAATTGGAGGACGTCGCAGTTGCATTGCAGGACTCCCAAGGCTCTTTAGAGGCGCAGATACATCAACGTACTGAAGAGGCGGGGCGCTTTTCTGAACAGGTGAAGGTCTTGCAGGATTTGAATCGCACCATTGTGCTGGCAGTGGATATGAAGGACTTGTTGCGACGCGCGGTACATTTGTTGTCAGATGCTTTCAATGCCTATCAGGTGATGATCTTTCTTGTTGACGAGACTGGCGAGCGGCTCATTCAGGAAATGTCAGTGCAGGAATCACCAACGGTAGTGCAACTGCGCGTGGGTGAGGAAGGGATTGTGGGACATGCCGCATCAACTGGGCAGCCTTATGTGGCAACCGATGTGACCGCGGATCCTTACTACAAACACTTCCCTGATTTAGGCGCCTCCGTTTCTGCAGCTGCTTTCCCCATTGTGGTGCAGGATCGGACTATCGGTGTTCTGGCATTGGAGAGCGAGATCAAGGATACTTTCTCGGAGCAGATGGTTGAGGTGTTGACCGCCGTGGCAAATGTACTGGGCGTGGCGATTCTCAACACCCGTAATCTGGAGCAATTGCATGGTTTGTTGGGGCGACTTTCGCAATATGAAGAACAGGGTTTCTTGGATCAATGGCGCCAGGTCTTTGAGAGACGTCAAGGACGCATTGGATTGCTATATGATCGCATTCAGGTGCGCGGAGTTGATGCAGCAGAAAGCGAGGTGCTCTTTGCCGGCTCTCAGCCGACACAAATCGAAGCCCAAGAACGCTCTGATGGCTCCCATGTTCTGCTTGTGCCCTTGAGTGTTAGGGATCGCTCCCTTGGCAGGTTGATGTTTGAATCCGACAAACCCTGGCGTGAGGACGAACGGGCACTTGTGGAAGCGGTGACGGGCCAACTGGGCTTGGCTCTGGAGAATGCCCGCTTGCTGGAGGCCACTCGCCGTAACGCGACGATGGAACAGACTGCTGGCGAACTTACATCGCGCTTCCGGCAGCAAGTTGAAATCGAAGCGGTTCTGCAGCAGGCGTTGGCCGATCTAGCGCAGGCATTGGATGCCGAGCGTGCTGGGGTGCGCCTGGCGTTGGCGGAGGAAAGGGAGGCAAAGGCGTAATGGCAGCTCAAAGTGCAACCACATCTGCATCTCTGAACTGGTGGGAACGCTGGGTTGGCGTTGAATCTTCTGACCCTGAGATTGCGCGCCAGGGACGTGTTTTCAATATCCTGATGATCATCAGTACCGTGCTGGTGCTCTACGTTGCGGCCCTGTTTCTCATCAGCAACCTGTTGGGGTATCTGGATTTAAGAACTGCGGTCATTGCCGCGGCTTTTCCCTTGGCATTTGTGCCAGCCTCATTGGGGTGTATTGCCTTGGCCAAGCGGGGGTATCTACGCCGGGCCGTCCCCTTATATGTTTGGCTTAACTTCGTCGGCATTTCTACGGCTTGTTTCGTTTTTGATGGCCCTATCTCAGTGGCATGGTTGTTGTTTCTGTGGACGATAACGGTTGCTGGCACGCTGATTGCCCCTCATTATTCGCTAACTATGACAGCCCTGGTAGTCGGCTATTACATGCTTCTTTTGGGTGCTGCGGAACTGGGGCTGTACTCAGCGCCAATTTCACTGACGCCGGAGGCGAGACTTTTCCAGACTTACGGTCTCATTATAGCCATGTTGATTACAACGGCGGGTTTGCTAACCTATCTGAACATGCGCAGTCTGAATTCTACGTTGGGCAATCTCGTGGTGGCAACTCAGGATCTGGAGCATTCGCAACAAGAGCTGGAGCAACGTGTTGAAGACCGCACGCTGACTTTGCGACAGCGCGCTGCGCAATTCCGTGCCATTGTGGGAGTCGCTCAGGGTACGACGGGGATAACGGATGTCGGAGAGCTGCTGCCGGCGGCTGCCGACCTCATTTGTACAGATTTCGGTATCACACATGTAGGGATCTATCTGGTGGATGATACGCATGAGCAACTGCGGCTGCGCGCTACTTCTGGTGGCATTGCTGCGCAACGCTTTGAAGGGAAGCAAAATCTACGTCTGGTAGATTCGGGCTTGCTGCAAAGCGTTGTGGCGACTGCACGTTTGCGGTTGGCTTCAACAACGGCGGAGTTCGCGCGCTGGCACGGGCAGGAAGATTGGGTCGAGATCCATTCAGAGATTGCGTTGCCCTTGGAGACAGCCGGGCGCATCATTGGTGTGTTGGATTTACTTAGTGATCAGGTGGAGGCATTTGATCAGGCGACTCGCGAGGCATTAGTTTTGATGGCTAACAACCTGGCAGCATCTATCGAGAATGCTCTCTTGCTCAGCCAGATGCAGGAATCCTTGACCCGCTTGGAAAAATACCAGGAAGAGGATGTGGTGCGTGGCTGGCGGATGGCGCTTGCGCGACGTAACCGGCGCCTCGATTATGCTTATGATCGTTTGAGCGTTCGGCCTGGTTTACCAGAGGATTTGAGCCAGTTGGTGGAAGCCCATCCCCCAACCCGTGTGGAGACGCTTGAATATGCAGGTTCTCACTGGTTGATGGCGCCCTTGCGCGTACAGCAGGGACTGCTCGGGACCTTGACCTTCGAATCCTCGCGCCCCTGGACCGATGACCAACGCCGTCTCGCGGAAACGGTGGTGGATCAATTGGGTTTGGCTTTGGAGAACGCGCGCCTTTTGGAGGACACACGATTGAGTGCGCAGCGTGAGCAGGCGCGAGGTGAGATTGTAGGCCGTGTGCGCGGTTCGGTGCAGATAGATGCAGTGTTGCGCAGCGCGGTTGAAGAGCTGGGGCGAGCTTTGCAGGTCGAACGGGCACGTATTCAACTATTACCTCCTTCGGGTAGGGTTACTGAGAAGGCTGGAGGTTGAGAGTGGTTCTACGACTGCGGTACCGGAAGTGCTGGACAGCTACGCTATTAATTGTGTTGCTGTTGGCGGTGCTGGTAGGATGTATGCCAATATGGCTGCATTCGCCATCTCCTGCCACGCCACTTGCAACCGTTACGGCTACCAAGGACGAACCGGACCTGTTGCGCCTCTTCATAATCTATGGCGGTGATATCTCAGCGGTGTGGGCTTCGCAGGTGCGCACAGGCATCATCGAAACTTTGGTGAGCAGTGGGGGATATCGGATTAACGAGACCCTCTTTTTGGAGGAATACCAGCTGCCTGCTGATATTGGGACATTAGTGGCTCCAGGCAAAACGGCTATATCAGAGGCGATTGCCCTGAGCCAGGAGTTTTCGCCTACGGTGGTAGTTCCTGTGGGGAATCAAGCCACAAGGCAGATTGTTCAGGCCTATCCTGACCCAAATCAGCCTATTGTGTTCTGCAGTTTCAGTGGCAGTGTGTTAGCTAGTGGCTTAAGCCGCGCCAATGTCACAGGTGTTTTGGAACTTCCATATCCTATTCAGACGGCGCGCCTTGCCGCGAACCTGGTCCCCAATTCGTCCAAATTTATGGTGCTTGGTGACGTTTCTTCGTCTGATGCTGTGTCTACCGAAGTGATCTTTGACACATT
Source organism: Anaerolineae bacterium (assembly GCA_026645815.1). Lineage (GTDB taxonomy): Bacteria > Chloroflexota > Anaerolineae > B4-G1 > SLSP01 > JAAZNO01. The sequence continues at coordinate 65,353 of JAPKMR010000004.1, forward strand.
GCTCAAAGATCCCCCCTATCCCGCGTTGCCGATTTGGCGCCAAACAAATGACTGGGATGAGTGGCAGGCATTCGTGGCCGAATCTGACACTGTGGATTTTGTGATCCTTGGGAAGTATGATTTTGTGCGCCAATCCGCATCTGGTAACCTGATCCCCCCAGACGAGGTACTGCGTTGGACGCTGCAAAACTCAACTGCGCCGGTGTTTGGTATGTGGCAGGAGACAGTAACTGCAGGAGCCGTTGCCGGGTTGGTTCTTTCCGGTGGGGAGCAAGGCAAAGCGGCAGCGAGCCTATTGCTGGAAATTGCCGGCGGGGCGGACCCCGCTGTGCTCCTGCCAGCGCGCCCGGATCGCAACATTTTGGCGCTCAATCTATCGGCTGCGAGCCATTGGGGAGTGTTGCCATCATTTGAATTGTTAGTGACCGCTAGTTCTGGCGGTACTTTCCCGGAGCAATAATCAGATGGAGCGCTTTAGGGTGAAGCAAACACCTGCACCTGGGATTTTGATGAAGGAGAATGTGCTATGCGCGGAAAAGGATTGAGCCTGCGTTGGCAGATGGTGCTTATCATTGTTATTTTGCCGTTGCTGCTGCTAGCGCCGCTGTTATTCCTGGCAGGTGGTGAGTTTCGTGATCAATATCGCGAGGCGCGTCTTGGTAAAGGACACATGATTACTCAGCAGCTGCGTCAGCATATAGATGTGGTTGCCCCTTTCGTAGCTTCTGTGCGTGATGTACCGGGTTTGGATCGTTTTCTTCGGGACAGTATCTCGGGTCAGCCTGAGTTGGCATTTGCTGCTCTTGTGCGGGGGGATGGGATCATTGTGCTTCACTCGACGCCGGGCATGGTGGGGAAGGTGTTAGTGGAACTGGATGCCCCTGACACGCAAGTGCAACAAATGACAGTACCACAATATGGTGATGTGCATCTGGTGTTTCGCCGCATGACACGCAGGGATATTTCCGGACAGCAGCTCTATGGAGTGGTAGGAGCGTATAGTCAAATCATTGATCCGCCGTGGCTACCATGGTTGGCGGTTGCCGGCACCCTGATTCTGGCACTGATATTGCTGGTGTTGTTGCAGGTCTTCATGCGGCGCGCGGTGCTTAAGCCTCTGGAAGAACTGGCAGAAGGGGCGGCGATCGTGGGCGCAGGAGATCTGGCATTTGAGATAGATAGCCGTCGCACTGATGAGATTGGTTTCTTAGCGCGCGCGTTCAATGATATGGGAGGACGATTGCGGCACTTGGTGACCACTCTAGAGCAGCAAGTTGAATCCCGCACCGCTGCATTGGCTCGCCGTAACCAGCAACTTGAGGCAGTGTCATTGGTGGCGCGTGAGGCGGTAACGATTCAGGACTTGCCTACGTTGCTGGAGACAACTGTCGGCGCTATCTCACGTCAATTCGGTTACTACCACGCCGGTATTTTTTGGATTGATCAGTCTGAGCAATGGGCCGTTTTGCGCGCGGCTTCATCGGAAGGCGGTCGGCGAATGCTGGAACGTGGTCACCGTTTGCGGGTGGGGCAACAAGGACTTGTAGGCTCCGTGGCGGCAACGGCGCAACCTCGTATTGCGCTCGATGTTGGCGAGGACGCTGTCTGGTTCGATAACCCCGATTTGCCTGAGACTCGCTCAGAGATAGCGTTGCCTCTTGTTGACGTGGGGAACCACGTGGTGGGTGTTTTGGATGTGCAGAGCACTGAAGTAAGTGCTTTTTCTGAACCTGATATCGAAATCCTGCAGCTGCTTGCGGATCAGGTTTCAGTGGCTTTGCGTAATGCGCAGCTGATTGAGGAGACTCGGGGAACTCTGGCGGAATTGGAATTTGTTCAGCAGGATTATCGTCGTGATGGCTGGGCACGCGTGATGAGCCGCCGGCAAGTACAGGCGTATGAGTATGATGGAGTTTTGGTTGAACCAGTTTTGCCTTTGCCGGTGCCGACATCTTTGACTAGTGGGAACTCTTTACAGCACAATAGTTCGGATTCTACAACGGTTATGGAGCCGATGCAATACCGTGATCAAACCATTGGTATGCTGACGCTCTCGGATCCCAATCGCGTATGGACGGAAGAAGAATTGACGCTGATTCGCAGTGTCACGGATCAAGTTGCTACGGCGTTGGAGACGGCGCGTCTTTTTGAGGAGACGCAGCGCACGGCGCGGCAACAAGCATTGCTCAATGCAGTGTTGCAGACTGCTGCTATGACGCTTGACCCTGATCAGGCTTTGGAGGAGATTGCTGGAATTCTGGCGCGCGGGCTTGCTATGGCGGTTGGGGTATTTACTTTCCCGCGTGGGATGGCTCGCAGCACGTCCGGGATCACATCTGCGTCCCAAGAAGTCCGCTTGCAAGCGTTTGTGCTTCCGGGGGGCGAGAAACTCCTCGATCCGGGTATCATCTATACGTTGCCATCAGATTTACAGATTTTCTTTCACGGTTTGACCGAACCGGAGCTGGGCAAAATCTTGCCAATGGGCGAAGTGCAGACATTGACCGAGAGTTATGACCTGGAACGTGTGCTTTACGTACCCATCCGCACGGCAACCGCTCAGGCTGGATTCCTGGCGTTGATTCGCCAACAAGAAGATGTATTGTTGGATCCAGATACTCGTACTCTGGCGCGGAACCTGGCGGGGCAGGTGGCAGTGGTCTTGGAGAACCTGCACTTGCTTGAGGAGACTCAGCGTCGCTCGGCCGAGCTGCAGCTGCTGTATGAAGTGTCGTTGCGCTTTGGGCAAGTCCTGGAGCCTGAGGCGACAGAGCGACTGGTGGTGGACCAGGCTCAAGAACTGCTGGTTGCCGATGGGGCGGCTTTCTTGCGTTATAGTGAGTCTAGAGCCGACGGCAGTGATGCCGCGTTGCAATGTGTTAGCGCTCTGGGACCCCTGGAGTCCTATCGAGGAGCCTCCTTTAACCTCGGTGAGGGTTTACCGGGGACGGTGCTTTTGGAGCGGCGAGTTGTGCAGACTGAGGATTATTCAACCGTTGTACCTCAACGCGTTGTACCTCAACGCGTTGTACCCAACGCCTGGGCGCAACCGCAGGATTTGGTGCCCGGCAGTTATGCCGGCGGCAACCATGCCGCGCCCGCCTTGGGTCCGGCATTGGGAATTCCCCTGACGGCTGCACGAGGCGTGATCGGCGTGCTGTTGGTCACACGGCAACGGGGCGCTTTGCCATTTGATGCAGTGGTGAGCCGGTTGGCAGAGCTCTTCGCTGCACAGGCAACCGTGGCACTCGAGAACGCCCGGCTTTATCAGGAAAGCGCCCGGCGCGCGCGCGACCTGCAACAGCTGTATGAGGCAGGCCTTAGTATGATTGGAATGCGCGAGGTTGAGGCGGTGCTCAACACAGGCGCTGAATGGGCTATGCGTTTGCTAGGAGTTCAACGCACCCGGGTCTTTTTCTGGGAGCGCAATAACGGGTTGAGGTCAACCCCTTTACCTTTCTCTGGATTTGCAGCCGAAGACCCTCGGTTTGCCGCACCCGAAACTTTGACCTTACCACGTCCCGGTGGTGTTACCGATGAGGTTCGTGCCGGTGGGCGTCCGGTAATTATCAACCGGCCCGCCGAAGGTTCGCGGATTGCGCCCGCGTTGGTGGATTTGGGGTTGGTTGCCCAGGTTGCTGTGCCGTTGCGCTTGGGAGCGGAGATTGTTGGGGTGTTGTTTGCCAACAGTACTACGGCGGGCTATTTCACGGAAGAAATCGTGCGCCTTCTGGAGTTCCTGGGATCGCAGCTGGCGACGTCAGCGCAGAATGCGCTGCAGTTTGATCAACTTCAGCAGACGCTTGGTGTGGTTGAGCTTCAATCGCGTTATCGTGACGCCGTGGCACAAGCAACTGCACAGCTGGCTGAGCGCGGTACTGAGTCCATGCCTGCGGTGTTGCAATTACTGGGAGAGGTTCTCGAGACAGGCGAAGCGCAGTATTGTGATTTGCGTTCGGAGGGCACAGGCGTGTATTGGGAGGTTGGTGCGCGTTGGACCCCATCTGCCGGTGCTACTGATGGTGCTGCAGCGGGATCTGCCGGGTCGGGATCATCCAAGTGGCGCTTGGATGGCTTCCCTGAGTGGTTACCCGCACTGCGAACACAGGGCATCGTGCGTGTGGATGCAAGCCGTGCGAGCACGGTGGAGCAACAGGCATTGGAGGCCCTCGACTTCCGTTCGCTGTTGTTGATTGCTGTGCCGAGCGACGCGAGTGCGCCAAACTTTATGGCTTTCGGAGACAGTCTCAGGGAACGGGAATGGAGGCCTGAGGAGCTAATCTCCGTGCAGACTGTCGCCGCTGCACTCTCAAGTACGCTGGCACGCGAACGACTCTTCCGCGAAGTGCAAACCGCTTTGGCTGAGACTGAGGTTTTGTATGAAGCCGGCGGCGCCTTGAATGCCGCACAAACATACGCCCAGATTCTGGATGTGATGCGTCAGTACACTGCGCTGGGAAGCGGCGCTCATGTGGCTGCGATTCTCCTGTACGACCGTCCATGGACTGAGCGGCAGCGACCTACCAATGCGATGTTGGCGGCGCGTTGGGCGATTGCACCTGATGTTGATTTGTCAATGCTGGCGCGTGGGAACACTCTTGCCATGCTAGAACCTTACTTGCAAAGGGACCGAATTCATGTGATTACGGATGTTGAGCGTGAGATTGATGAGACCGCCCAGGCTACCGCCCCTGCATATCACTTCTTCCAACGGTCATTGCAGGCACGGACTGTCGTTCTAACGCCCTTGCTGGTGGGTGGACAGGCTATTGGCACCTTTATGGCTGCATTTGGTACGGTCACCCGGCTCACGGAAGAAGAGCAACGACGGCTGACAACCCTGACCGGCCAGGCCGCTGTTGCTATCCAGAACATCTATCAGTTGGAAGCCACGGCTGCACGTGCTCGCCGTGAACAGTTGATTCGTGAGATTGGTGACCAAATTCAGGCAGCTCCAGATGTTCAGAGCGTTCTGCAAACCGCGGCTCGTGAGCTGGGACGAGCTTTGGGAACACCCAGAGCTGTGGTGCGTCTAGGTGGCGTAGGAACAGCACGACGCAAGAAACCTACGGGTGAATTATCACCACAAGCGCGCGAGGAATCCGACGATGAGGCTGCGGCAGAGGCAGAAGAATGAGGTCGGTTTATTTTGGGACCCAAGACCTTGATGGCTTGCATGGAGAAATAGGGTATGAATGCTGAGGCACGGCAATTTGAATCAGGCGCTTCAATAGAAAGCATAGATGCAATCTCTCGATTGTCATTCAACGCGTCAGGGTACTCTCAATTGGGTGAGCAGCTCGTTAAACTTGCGGCGCAACTGCTTTCCTGCCCGGTAGTGTTGTTTTTTGCATCTGACCCAGGCACTAATATGGCTTTGGTTTCTCATCTGAGGCCGCGTGCGGCTGTGGGTGTAGCTCTGCAAAATCTGGCACCGGTAGCAACGAGGGAATTGTTGCGTTGTGGCATCTCTGAGCAGCCTGTGATTCTGCAGGGGACCGAATTTGCTGAATGTATGGCAGATTTACACTTGCCAGGTGAACCCCAGGTCGCCTTGCTGGCTCCGTTAAGGGTTGATGATCAATGTGTTGCTCTGATCTGTGCCGTGCAGGTGGAGGTGGGGGGCAAGTTCTCCCCAACTGCCGTGCCATTGATGGGGTTATTGGCGGCGCGGACAAGGGATGCTCTGGAATCTATTGTACTGTATCAGGATCTCGAAAAAGATTATGAGATGCTGCAGCAACGCTATCAGGCGATGAGTTCCATGTATGAGATTTCGCTTGAGCTGGCGCGGCAGCAACGCGACCTGCAACCTATGCTTGAAGGTGTGGGAAGTCGCATTCTTAGATTGTTGGATACCACGGGGGGAGGCATCTGGCTTTGGCGTGAAGCAGAGCAACGCCTGGAGCTTGTAGTGTCGCTGCAAAGTGGCTATGCTACTAAAGTGGGCGCGCGTGCGGCGCCAGGTGAAGGTTTGGTCGGGCAGGCTTATGCCACCAAACAGATCAAAGTGCGCAACGATTATTCTCAATGGGATGGGCGTCCTGCGGAATTCACGGATGCGCCTTTCAAAGCCGCGATGGCTATTCCATTGCTGTGGCAGGATCAAGCGGTAGGCGTATTGGCAGCTACCGATGATCGTGAAGATCGCACGTTTACGGTCTATGATCAGTACCTTGGGCAGCTCTTGGCGAGTCAAGTTATTGTATTTATCCAAAATGCTCAGCTCTTTAGTCAAACTCGTCAAACTTTGGCGCGCACAGAAGCGCTATATCGCGCCAATCGTTCTGTGACGTCTATTCTGAGCATTGAAGAAACCCTTCAAACCGTGGTGAATGGTGTGGCTGAGGCTCTCAATGCCGATCAGGTGATTGTATATACCTTCAACTTTGCCACTGAGGAGGTCACTCACGCTGTGCGGGGTGGGCGTCTGCGCCGGGAGAGTCGTCCCCCTTCGTTTGAGGAGTTGCAGCACGGCTTGAGTGGTTGGGTGATTCAAAACTTACAACCGGCATACTCTCCCAAGGGCTTTTTGGACCCACGGGAAGGGACAGCGGCTCAAGAGCGCCGCCAGCGCAACCGGACTGGTGCGATTATTGTGACACCACTTCAGTACCGTGGCCAACTAATAGGGACAATGACGGCCTTTAATAGTTTGGATGCGCCCGATTTTTCCCCTGATGATGTAGATTTGATGGTGGCTATGTCCACCCAGGCCGCGGCTGCTGTAGCGAACACACAACTTTTCGCAGATGTTGAGCAATCTCTGCGGCGCACGCAAGCGCTCTATCAAGTAGGCCGTTCGGTCATGCTGACCCAGGATCTAGATGAGGCGCTGCGTGAGATTACTGCGCGCGTGGCAGAGACATTGCCGGCTAACCGTGTCTCGCTTATCACCTTCGATGGTGAGACGCGGCAAATCACCCACTTTGCGCGCGGCGGTCCGGGGCAGGAATATTTGGACCCGGTTATGTCCTTTGAGAATCTATGGGATGGTTTGAGCGGTTGGGTCGCGCGTGAGGTACAGCCCGCTTTGTCTCCCAAGGGCAAGCCTGATTCCCGAGAATCCGTTGAATCACAGCGACGTCGTTTAGAGAGTCACTGCGGTGCCATGATGGTGGCGCCGGTGATGTACCGCGGCGCGGTTATGGGAACGATGACCGCGATCAATTTGCCGGAGGAGCCTGATTTTACTGAGAGTGATCTGGACCTGTTAGTGGGTATGGTTAATCAGGCTGCCGCAGCTATCGCTAACGCGCAGTTATTTGAAGCCACACAGCGTCGGACGATCTTGCTGAGCACTGGCGCTGAGATCTCACGGGCAGCACATTCAATTCTGGATATGAATGAGCTGCTTCCGCAAGTAGTGTCATTGATTCGTGAGCGTTTCGGACTTTACTATGTCGGTGTCTTTCTGGTTGATGACACCGGAGAGTGGGCAGTTCTGCGCGCCGGTACGGGCGAAGCTGGACAGCAGATGCTTGCTGCCGGGCACCGGTTGCGGGTTGGTGGGCAGTCCATGATTGGCGCCTGTGTGGCATCGCGCCAGGCGCGTATTGCCCTCGATGTTGGAGCGGAGGCCGTGCGTTTTGAGAATCCGCTTTTGCCTGGCACCCGGTCGGAGATGGCGATGCCATTGGTGTCGCGCGATGAAGCTATCGGGGCTATGACGATTCAGTCAGAGCAACCACGGGCTTTTAGTGAAGATGATATTCTTTTATTGCAGACCATGGCAGATCAGGTTGCGACTGCTATTGTGAACGCCCGGTTGTTTTCTCGGGCGCTGAGTGCCGCATTGGATGCCGAATCCAACCAGATCCTGCTCCAATCCGTCATTGATGCTATGCCCAACCCGGTGTTCTACAAGGATCATAGTGGAGCGCACCGGATCGTAAACAAATCTTTCGCTGAGGAAGTGCTGGGTTTACCGGCTGAGCGAATTTTGGGCAAGACCATGGTTGAGTTATCTGATGTGATTGATCCTGCGGTGGCACAAGACCAACACGACTCCGATATGCGTCTCATCCATGAGCCGGGGATGCAGTCTTTTGAGGCCCAAATACCTTACGCGGATAGTACTGTTCATGCTGTTTCCTTGAGCAAATCTACGGTCTTCGATGCTCAGGGTACGATCACCGGTGTGGTGGGGGTGTTTAACGATATTACCTCGCGGAAGCAATTGCTGGCGACTTTGGAGAGCCGTACTCAGCAATTGCAGACGGCGGCTGATATCTCCAGAGCGACCTCTTCGATGCTTAAGTTGGAGGAATTGCTGCCCCGAGCGGTGGAACTTATCCGTGAGCAATTTGGATATTATTACGTGGGCGTCTTCCTGGTAGATGATACAGGGAAGTGGGCTGTGTTGCGCGCTGGAACGGGGGCAGCTGGTGAACAGATGTTGCAAGCTGAACACCGATTGCAGATTGGCGGACACTCTATGGTAGGCATGGCCATGGAGGACCGTGAAGCCCGCATTGCATTCGACGTGGGACTTGAGGCGGTGCGCTTCGAGAATCCACTGCTGCCGGAAACTCGCTCGGAGATTGCATTGCCGTTGATTTCACGTGGAGACGTGATTGGAGCGCTCACTATTCAGTCGCGACGCTCTCAGGCTTTCTCCGATAGCGATATCTTGGTGCTGCAGACGGTGGCTGATCAGATTGCCAACGCAATTGCCAATGCCTGGCTCTTCGCTGAAGCTCAGGAGCGTTTTGAAGAGTTGCAACGCATTCAGCGCGAACTCACCGGTGAGGCATGGTCTAAGTTTGCTCGTGGGCATACGGTTGTTGGTTATGCCTATGATACCAATCGTTTGGTTCCGTTGCTGGAATCTGATGCCGGGATGCCTGAGGATTTGGGGCAGGTATGGCAGGAGCGTGAGACTGCGCTCATGGGCGAGCTTGCGCGAGGAGAGGTGGTGCTACAGCAAGATGGGCATGGTGCATTTGTACTGGCGCCTATCACTTCACCCCAGGGAGAGCCGTTAGGTGTGCTTGGCGTAGATGCAGCTGCGCGCATGGATACGACAGCGGATGTTTTGGAGCACGGACTATACTCAGCCGCGTGGTCTGAAGATGATCTAGCCTTGATCCAGGCTGTGCGAGAGCAGATTGGTATGGCTCTGGAGAACCGCTTGTTGTTTGAGCAGACCACTTCGGTGCTGACCGAAACGACGACCTTGTATGAGGTGGGACAGCAAATTAGCGAGTCGCGAAGCGATGCGGAGATTCTACGTGCAGCGATTGATGGCCTCAGCCGCCGTCCTGAACCTGATCGCATCATCGCCGGATTGTTTGAGCCGCTGAATGAACCGGCGTACTTGCGAATTGTGGATGGATGGGCCCGTGAAGGTCAAGCTGTTCAGGCGGGTAGTGCTTATCCGCTTTCATATTGGCAGTTGATTTACACTGCATTGGAGTCTGAAGGCTCATTTGTCTGTGCGGATATTGAACAGGAAACGCACTTTAGCGGTGAGGTCCGGCGAATGTTCCGCCATCTGGCAGTTCGGGGTTTGGGTGCTTTCCAGCTGCGTGTCCGTGGAATGCCATACGGAGTTATCCTTGTTTACATGAATCAGCCTCACGACTTCACGGCTGAGGAATTGCGGTTCTATACTACCCTATCTCAAAACACCTCGGTTGCACTGGAAAACCAGTTCTTGCTAGAAACAACCCGCCAGGAAGCTGAACGGCGCGCGTTGCTCAACGAAGTGATGAGCACTGCATCGGCTAGCCTCGATCCTGACAATCTGGTACATGATAGTGTTCAACTGATCGCCCAGCGCCTGGGCATGCCGACACTCTACTGGAAGTACGATAAAGAAAGGATTGGGCCACTTGCCATCTATCGTTTTGATGGCTCTGCGGTGTTCCTGGAAGAAGCTGAAGAACGCTTTGTGCCTGAGGATGTGCCTGAGCTGACGGAGGCTGTGGTATCGCGGTTGGATTACCGGTGGAAGTTTTCTGCAGGTGATGTATCATCACCCGCTGCCGGATTCTGGAGTCCTTTTGAAGGTTATCGTGCAGAGCTGGATCTTGAAGAGGTTTTGGTGTTGCCCGTCACGATTCGAGATGAGGTCTTGGGAGTTCTGATTCTAGGGCAGCAACGTGACCACCCAGCGATTGACGAGAATGAAACAGCTTTCCTCCACAACGCAGCAGTGAACATCGGCGTGGCGTTGGAAAATGCGCAATTGTATCAGGATGCCCAAGAAACTGCCGAGAAACTCAAGGAAGTTGACCGGCTGAAAAGCGAGTTCCTGGCGAATATGTCACATGAGTTGCGTACGCCCTTGAACTCCATCATCGGTTTTTCGCGCGTGATTCTTAAAGGAATTGACGGGCCAATTACTGATCTGCAAAAGACGGACCTGGAGGCTATCTATCAGAGCGGGCGCCATTTACTGGAGTTGATTAACGAGATTCTTGATCACTCTAAGATTGAAGCTGGCAAGATGGAATATGCCTTTGAACCAACAGATCTCATGGAAATCATTCGGGGCATCATGTCTACTTCGATCGCGCTGGTCAAGGATAAACCCATCGAATTGCAGCAGCATGTCCCTGAAACTCTGCCGACGATCATCGCAGACTCGCGGCGCGTACGTCAGGTGTTGCTGAATTTGATGGGGAATGCCTCGAAATTCACCGAGCAGGGTTATATTGCCTTGTCTGCATGGGCAGATGATGAATGGGTGACGATTTCTGTACAAGACTCTGGTGTAGGCATTCCAAAAGAGCGTTATGCTTCCGTGTTTGCAGCTTTCGAGCAAGTTGATTCTTCGTCCTCACGGCGCTATGGCGGCACCGGTTTGGGCTTGCCGGTAAGTAAGAAGTTTGTCGAGGCGCATGGCGGAACCATATGGTTCGAAAGTGAAATGGGGTCGGGTTCCACCTTCTTTGTGAAATTACCCATCGCTGGACCGCCACCAGAGCAACCGGCTGAGGAGCCTTCGCGTAGTGCGGCTCGTATGGATGCAGATGACTCCAAGGGTAGGTTGGTGTTGACCGTGGATGATGATGCGGGCGTGATTACACTCTTCCGCCGTTATTTGGGCAAACAAGGCTACCGTGTGGTCGGACTCACTCGCGGTGACCGGGTTGTGGAAGAGGCTAAACGTCTCAAGCCTTATGCCATCACCCTGGATATCTTGATGCCGGATCGCAGTGGGTGGGAGGTCATTCGTGACCTGAAATCCGACGCACTTACCCGCGATATCCCTGTCATTGTCTGCTCTATCATGGCGGAGCGCAATAAAGGTCTCAGTATGGGGGTGGCGGATTATCTGATCAAACCTATTCTGGAGCAGGACTTGTTGGTGGCGCTGGAACGCATCACGCATGATCCTTCGCAAACGCATGTGCTGGTTGTGGATGATAACGCGGATGATCGAAATCTACTTCAGCGCATTTTGGCAGATGCGGGTTATACGGTATCGGTTGCCACCAATGGCGTCGAAGCGATTGCTGAACTGACTCTTTCCACTCCTAATCTGGTGGTGCTCGATCTCATGATGCCTGAGGTTGATGGTTTTGCTGTGCTGGAGAGTATGAAAGCGCGTGCTGAAACTCGTGATATTCCAGTAGTGGTGGTCACTGCAAAGGAATTGACTGCGGATGAGCGCGCGGATTTGACCGCTCGGGTACAGGCGCTGCTGCAAAAGGGGTTATTCGATCAGGAGCGTCTCCTAGGGGATGTTGCCGGCGCCTTGTCTCGTCTGGCGTCTGGGGGCGCGGATACGCATTAAACCGGCCCTGGTTGCAGTTGTCATCTTTCTTGACAGTGTGGTGTCTTCATTGTACAATGAAAACACTGCAGGAAAGCAATTTCTCTGGCAGGAATATCGTTTCTAACATGAAATCACAGGAGGAAATACTATGCCCTATGTTATTACTCGTATGTGTGAGCGGATAGGCGCTTGTGCAGACGTGTGCCCAACCGATTCGATTCACTTCGTGGATGAGGATCAGGAATGGCCCACTTACTATATCAACCCTGAGACGTGCATTGATTGCGGGGCTTGCGCCAGCGAGTGCCCAACGGGTGCGATCTTCCCTGAGGAGGATGTTCCCGAGGAGTATCTCGATGATATTGACCTGAATGCCGATTTCTATGGCAAGGGGCCTGGCGCTGAGTTTGCCTGATATTCTGCGGAACTAATCTGCAAGCAATCGGGCACGTGGGCCTGGATATTCGCCCACGTGCCCGATTTCCTTTTGTTTGACGGTGGCGAGATTACATTACCTGATGTAAATTGGGCTGGAGAAAATCCACCCTACGCGCATGCCACGGAACTTACGGTAGACTTCGACGCGATAGATGCCTGCTTCAGCTGAAGTATAGCTGAGTGTGCTGCCGGTCGTTTTTCCGATAAGCTGTCCGTCTCGCAATAAGCGTATTTCACCTCTGGCAGGTGTGTTTACTTCCAATGTGACGGCGCCAAGTCTTTTGAGCTCTTCACCCATGGTGCGCCGTGCTGCTCCGCTGCGGGCGAAGAACTGAAAGCCGTGGGTAGGATGGGGCAAGTCATATCCAACCCAGGTGCGCCCGGTCCGCAATGCATCATAAATGAGGCGCCGGTCGCGAGTTTCGTCACCCGTTAGGGGACCGTCGGTAAGCACATGGGTATTGACACAGCGAAAGAGGTATTCATAGGGGAAGATTGTTCGTGTGATGCCGGCCATAGTGTGACGGCTGGCATGTGCATCGGCTCCACCCAGTGCGGCGAGATGGGTTCCCTTACTCAGCAGCTCATCCCACAGTCGCAAGGTCGCGCGATAGGGACCTCGAATGCCCCAATCGGGAAGAAAGGCGTAGATCAACGCCGCAAGCCGTGACCAGAGCAAGCCTTTGAATTCTGACATGTAGTTCCAGATTTCCAGACCGGTGATGCCCTCTATAGGCCAGTCTATCCAGGGAATAGCGTGGAAATCTTCTCCCAACGGGCTGCTACGTTCGACAGGATGTGCAATATAGCAGATTCCGCCGCATTCATTCGCTTTCTGGATCAGTGTCTGAGCACTTCCAAAGGTGTACGGCGCCAGTTCTTGATTGGCGCCGTAGATGAGCAGGTGGTTGGCTTGAGGGCGACGCCGGCTATTGTGGGCTTCCTGGCCTATGAGCAATAATACACGTCCATAGTAGCCCTCTAGTCCCTCTACACGCAAATTATGATCTGTCACAATGACGAAATCCAGCCCGGCGTCAGCAGCTGCTTCAGCGATGTCTGTATGTCGTCCGGAGCCGTCAGAGTAGAGGCTATGGACATGAAGATTGCCTGTATATTCCCGATAGTTTTCCATGAGCTGTAATCTTAATGCCAACAGACTGATTGTCAACTACTATGAATGCTTCAAACGTGTTCCAAAACCTCCGCGGTTTTTGGGCTGCTGCTCTTAACCGGCTAAGTTTCCGGCGGACTGTTGCGCGCCTGCAACCTCCATCGGCTTCAGGACGTGCCTTTATTCTCCTCCAGATTGATGCCCTGGCTTATCCTGTTTTGCAGAGGATTCTCCAACAGGGAGAGATGCCACACCTGTTGCGTCTGCTCCAGCAAGGCAAGTACCGGTTGGTTCAATGGCGTTGTGGTCTGCCCTCGACCACTACTGCTATCCAGGCAGGCTTATTTTATGGCTATCGTAGTGCGCCGGGGTTCCGTTGGTATGACAAAGCGCTGAATGTTGTTGTGACCTCACATCGTCCGGAAAACATGCGTGCCCTGGAGGAAAATTTGCAGCTCGTCAATCCGGGCTTGTTGGCGGGAGGTGGGGTTTATACCAGTCTACTGAGCGGCGATGCTGAGCATGCTGTTTTCACTGTCTCTCGGATTTTGGTGCGGCAGTTCCAGGGGTATCTGGAGGGCACTGGCTTACTGTTGAGTTTCCTGCTTCGTCCCTTGCGGGTGTTACGTTTATTGCGCTATGCATTCGCTCGCTTCGGGCGGCGTTTGTGGGCGCGATTGCGTCATTTCCAATTGCCGTTCATTCCCTTGGGCAGGTCTTTTCTCGAGGCATTTATGGATGCTACCTTAACTGAGTTTATGACCTTCTGCGTATTGCTCGATCTATATCGAGGTGTACCGAGGTTGTATGCGAATTTCAATGGCTATGATGAGATGGCGCACATGCATGGTGTGTTGCATCCCGAGGCACTGTGGATGCTGCGTTGGATTGATTCCAGATTGGCGGAGATCGAACGGTTGAGTCGTGAAGGCTCAAAAGCGCATTATGATGTTTTCATTCTCTCAGACCACGGAATGGCCTCAGCGATTTCATTTCGTGCCCGTTTTGGGCAAACTCTGGGTGAATTCGTGTCGCAGGCGGTGCATCTGGATGTGGATTTTTATGCCGGTGAGGAGTCTGCTGCTGCGGCGCGGGCACTACGCGCTCGTTACCTGATTGCCGCTTTACGTGATTCGCAATCACGCTTGCCACCATGGGCGCGACGATTGGCGCGCAGGACGCGTCGTCCATTGTTGAACTATCTGTCTCGAGAAGAACCGGCATATGATTGGTGTCTCGAGAGTGAAGTGGTTGTGCAAGTTTCGGGACCTCTTGCGCACGTCTATTTCCGCGTCACATCGCAGTCAATGGATTTGCCTGAGGTCGCGCTGCTCTATCCGGACTTCATGCAGCAATTGGTGGGGCATGCCGGCATTGAATTGGTTGTGGGGCGCGATGCTGACCAGGTGATCATTTTGGGGCGCAGGGGTGGGGTGCTTACAGTAGGAGCTGATAGGGTTGATTTGCAGGGGCTGGATCCGCTTGAGGTCTATGGTGACCGCGATTATGTCTTGCGTGAGCTTGAACATCTTGTGCAATTGCCCAGCGCTGGGGATTTAGTGTTGTTAGGGCGGCTTTTCGATACTGGTGAGGTTGTCACTTTTGAAGAGCAACAAGCGACACATGGAGGTTTGGGTGGGGGGCAGGATCAGCCTTTTTTCATCTATCCTGCTGCTTTATCACGGTCGTTGCCGGATCTCGAGTGTCCTGAAGCTCTCTATCGCTGGCTTCGCTCACATTATTCGCTGTGATTTCACCATGCCCAGATGCCCCAGGCGATGATTATCAATGTACCCAATCCGAAACGTACGATAAAGGCCCAACCCCAACCGATAAGCATATCCCGCACAACCAGCAAAGTCTCGTCGGTGTTGCGCCGGTAGGAATACTCTGCCGCAAACAAGGCCACCAGGCAGGCGACGATACCTCCTATTGGTGTGAGGACTAGGCTGAATATGAATCCGGCCCCAAGCGCTATGGCGATGGAGCTCCAACGTGCTCCACTCTGCCGGGCTTTTGCGCCCATGAGTAGATTGTCTGATAGCCATCCAATGACTGTCAGAAGGGTTATTAGCGCGAACCACCACCCCCCGGCGTTCTCGAAGCCGGTGATAATTCCGTAGAACAGTGCCAGGCCCCAAATGATGGTGATCCCGGGGAATACTGGAACAATCAGACCTGCCAGACCCAGGATCATGCCAGCGAGTATAACCCATTCTAAACCAGATTCTAGTAAAATATCCATGGTGTTATGTGTGTGACCCCGCGTGTATTTCGGATACCGACCTTTTCTACTATAGCAGCAAATTGATAATTGACAACACGATTTTTCGTGTTAGAATTTAGTTAGATATGATACCGTCTTCATACCTCTAGTGATGGACTACAGATAACAATGACTCGAACTCCTGACTTGTATAGGCATGCACATCGGCGTATCATCCAGCGTCGGTTCCAGATTCCGACTTGGGGTACTGTTTTTCCCCAGGAATCCTGGCGTACGTTCTTGGAAGCGATGTGGGATGGTTTGATGGTTATAGCTGATAATCAGCTGGCTTATGTAAATGATCAGTTATGTGAGATGTTGGGGTACTCGCGCGCTGAACTAACGGGGATGCCGGGCGGGATGCTGCCCGAAGAGTGGCCTGGTTTGCGTGTTTTGTTTGATGCCCTGCGCGCAGATTCTGATCGCGAGATTCCTTCGGGTGATTTGGAATTTGAGATTGTGCGCAAGGATGGAGTCCGTCGTTGGGTGTTTGCACGATATGCAATTCATTGCGAGGATGATGATTGCCGCTTGGCTTTTGTGGTGATGACTGATGTCACCGAACGACGTGAGGCTATGGAAGAACGCGAGCAGCTCATCCGGGATTTGAGCACTTTTGCCCAAACTGTTGCTCATGGGTTGAAAAGTCCCCTGACTCTGGTGCGCGCTTCCGCTGAGGTATTGGCAGCTGAGGGACCGGTTGCTCCTGGCTCAGAATTCTATCCCTATCTTGATACGATACTTCGTGGTGAGCAGGTCATGCGCAATATGATTCAGGAATTGCTACTGCTAGCCGGCGTATCAAACCGACAGGTAGAGGTGCAGCCATTGATGATGGATGCTATCGTGCATTCTGCTCTTGAGCGTCTTGCCATAATGATGCGCGATTATGGTGCAATAGTATCGGTAACATCGAATCTGCCGATTGCTCTGGGATATTCTCCCTGGATCGAGGAAGTGTGGGTAAATTACATCAGTAATGCGATCAAGTATGGGGGAACTCCGCCAAGGTTGCATCTGGGTGCGACTGTGGAAACCTCAGGTTGGGTGCACTTCTGGGTGCGAGATAATGGGATTGGCCTTGCTGAGGAAGAACGATGCCAGCTCTTCCGCCCTTTCAAGCGCTTGACTCAGAAGGCTGTAAGTGGCGAGGGCTTGGGATTGTCCATCGTGGCGCAAATCATGGAACGACTGGGAGGACGGGTCACGCTGCGTGCATTGCCTGAAGGCGGTAATGAATTCGGCTTTGTTCTGCCGAATGCTTGAGCTATTGCACGAGCAGTGATTTGTAGAACTTACAGGCGAAATCCTGATTCAAATAAACGTAACGGGTAATGGTCGCCATTACCCGTTACGTTTTTATCTAACTGACTTGTCCGTTTATCCGCCCGCGATCAAATGGATGACTCGCACATCAGCTTCGTCCGGGATGAGGGTTGCCGCATAAGCATCATGGTCAACCACTGTTCCGTTAATTGAGACGACGATGTGTGGGTAGGTGAAAGTCTTCTGTTTCAGAAGCGCTTCTACCGTCAACCCCTCATGCCATCCAAGTTCTTCACGTTTGTTTAGAGTTATCATGTAAGTTGGTCATTCTCAGTTGCGGGTCTTGGGATATTCGAACAAGACTTCAACCTTCAGCCCGTAACTTCTGCTCCACCACTGCCAGGACATCTGGGAAATCAATTCCCAGTGCCTTGAGTTTTTCCACGGTAGGCACGCCATTTCGCGTCCATCCGCGTCGCTCATAAACAGCATCCATGAGGTGTTCGTAGCGCTCTGTTCGGTATTGGCGATGTGCCGCCATCTTTTCCTGTAGCGTCATGGTATTGGGATCGAGTCCCAACCAATCTCGCAGTTGTTGATCGTAACGCTCTTTGCGTGACTCGTATTCCTCTTCGGTGACAGGACCAACGCCTCGATATGGGGGATAGTCGTGCTCACGCAAGCCTTTGCCCAGTCGAATATTGAACACACGCTGGAAGTTGTAGACTCGCTCAGACATGGCAATGATCTCATTGATATCAATTTCGCGTCCAGTGACCGCGGAGAAAATATCCACATAGTTCTGGACATGATGCGGGATTTTTGCAGGCTCTGCGCTTTTAGAATTCTTGGGATCCACGACATCATTCCAGGGCAACTTGCAGAAACCGCATAAGCCGAACCAGGTGCGCCACATTGGGAAATAGTGCAGCGCTTCCGCTTTGTCCTCAAAGGTGGGTATCTGGTTGTTTACCTGGTCCATGAAAATTAGCCAGGCTTCATCATGCTGCGGTCCCTTGTTGGTGAGCGCATAGCCGCCTTGTTGGGCTAGCGATTCCTTGCCCATGTACATGGAATACTCCATACCCTTGTTTTCCATGCCGATATCCTGGGCGAACTGGGGATCGGCACCAAAATGCTCAATCACATAGGCTTTGGCTTTGCGAACGCCTAGTCCGGCAATTTTGCCCAATCCCTCACCTTGCGCCACTTGGTGCAGAATCTCCAATGAGGCGGCGGCATTGCCAAAGGTTAATTCGAAACCGCCGGTTTTTTCCAGATCCAGGATTCCCGCTTCATAACACTCCATAAGGAAGCCGATAGTGTTACCATAGGAAATTGTGTCAATGCCGTAGGTATCGCAGTAGAAATTTAACTCAAGGATAGCGTCAGCATCGAAGATGCCGCAGGTACTTCCCACAGCTCCGATTGTCTCGTATTCCGGTCCATCTACAATAACCTTTTGTCCTTTGTAAGGACCAGTTTGAAGTTCAAAGCCGTCTACAGCATGCGCGCAGGCGATAGTGCAGCCATACCAACAGCCATCTGGCAGACCCTGGGTAAGACGGGTTTCCCAATAGGCCCCATTGATATCGTGTGCTTTGGGATGCGAACCAAATTTGAAGTTATTCACCGGTAGCAGATCGTAATCGCTCATGATACCGACCAGATAAGGCGTGCCGCGGTTCCGCATCCGGTTTTGGACAGAGTCCCAGGTCGCAACCTCTTTTTGCATATCGGCGCCCACGCGCGCAATTCTTTCCGAGTCCGCTGGGTGATTCGCGTCACCTTTGAAGGGTTTGGCGCGCACTACCAGTGCCTTGACGTGCTTGTGCCTCAAGACCGTGCCCGGGCCGCCACGCGCAGCCTGTTTGTAGCGCACATCTTGTCGTTTCCGGTCATAGAGGCTGAAGTTCAGGCAGCCCAATAATGAATGTTCGGCGCCCGTACCAGCAGAGACCATGGCTATGTACTGTTTCTCTTGGGGCTTTTCCGCTAGCGCATCATAGAGCCATGCGCCCAAAACATGCGTATCCGTCGGTGCATCGGGAATTTCCTCGATCGTGACCTTTCCCTCGATGGCATCTACTATCACTACTACATCTTTCTCCGCGATGCCTTGCACTTCGATCGCATCCCAACCGCTGAACTTCAGCAGTGGCCCAAAGTGACCCCCCGCGTTGCTATCCGTGATGATATCGGTGGTGGGAGAAATCGTAGTCACCAGCGATTTCCCAGACCCGGGATATTGTGTTACGCCGCCACAGGGTCCGCTGGAAATCACGATTTCGTTTTCAGGACTGTCCCATTTGGTATCATCATGAACAGCATTCCATAACAACCACAGATCAAAACCTTTGCCACCTGTGAACTTGAGTTTCATCTCATCGGACACAGGTTTTGCTTTAATCTCACCTGTTCCTACATTGACGTATAGGGTCTGATTGGCATAACCTCGTTCAATTCGGGGTTCTTGATAAGGGAATTCCGCTAGTACATGCCGGATGATCTTGTTGGTCATAGTGTTCTCCTGTTGAAATCAGCTGATCGGTAAGGCTCGAATTACGACTCTTCAATCGAGGTCTAGAATCGAAGATTCCATACATCCGTGGAAGCCGTATCAAGCTCCACGATTTTCAAAGCATCATTAGGGCATGCCTTGACACATTGTCCGCATGCGACGCACTTGAAAGCCAGCGCTTCTTCGGGCGCGAAATACATCACTCCATAGGGACAAAAGCCCACACATGACATGCAGCCTACGCACAGGTCTTTCTTGAGCAGCACAATGCCCTGTTTGTTGTAATAGAGCGCCTCGGTAGGGCAGACCTCTATGCATTTGCCACATTGGATACAGAATTGGGCAGCAAAGCCATCGTCCTTGACGCTGATGCGAATGCTGGATTTGGCAACATCCTGTACTTTGAACCAGGTTTGGGCGCATGTTACCTCACATTCGCGCGCGCCGGTGCATTTTTGGGCGTCGTAAGCTAATACTTTCATTGTCCCTCCTCGTGTCTCGAGAACTATTATCCGGGCTTGTGATAAGACTATTCCGTATTATAGTGTATCGGATGACGAGTGCAAATACAGTGTCAGATTATCCCATTAGAAGCTATCGAATATCCTTATCCCCCAATGTGCGGATAGGGTTATTGGTTTTGGCGGCTTTTGCTCTGCGGGTGGTTTTTCTGGACAGGCAGAGCCTCTGGCGTGACGAAATAGACGCATTGAATTTCGCTGTTGCTCCCTGGACCGAGTTGACCGGCAATTTTCTTCGGCCTGGTTGGAATGGTCCATTGTATTTTCTATTGCTGCGCGCCTGGGTGGCGGTTGCCGGCAGAACGGCTTTTGCGTTGCGGTTTTTCTCACTCATGTGGGGTGTGCTGCAGGTGCCCTTAATTTATGTCTTGGGCAAGCGTTATCTTTCACCACGTGCCGTGCGATGGGCGGCATTACTGGCGGCCTTCTCCCCCTATTTGATCTGGTATGCGGCTGAGGTAAAGATGTATACGTGGGTGCCGTTGTTGGTCTTGCTGGTGTTATATGCCCTGGATCGCGCCTGCATGACTCCCAAATGGCATTGGTGGGCTGTGGTGGTGCTAGGAACCTCTTTGGCCGTCTACAGCCACATTCTGGCTGCTTTGAGCATTCCGGTTCTGGTTGTGTGGTGGCTGTTGCGCCCGCGCCGGCATCCTCGGTCCTGGATTGGGGCAATCCTAGCGTTGGCTTCCCTGACGCTGCCCTATCTGCCGTTGCTTGCCTGGCAGCTACCCATGGCTCTTAGGGACCGTGGTTTAACTGGCTTCCCGTCGCTGACCTTCTTGCAGATGACAGGGACATTGCTGGTAGGATGGAGCACGGGCGTGCCTGGAATCGGTCGTAGTGTGGGTATCTGGGTTGGCGCTGGTCTGGCAGCATGGGGCGCTTTCGCCCAAGCCTGGCGGGGCCGTTGGCGTGCGGTGGGGATGTTGGTGGCGTGGCTTTTCGTGCCGCTTTTCATAATCTGGTGGCTTTCATTGCGGGGACCTTTATTCACCGATCGCTATTTGATTTGGTTGGCACCTGCTTATTACTTGCTCGTAGGGGTGGGGCTGGCGACCATACCGCGACGTTGGCTTTCAAGGGTCTTTTTATTCGTATTGTTGTTGCTCGCTATGGCGAATATCTATGCCCAAGCTTTCAATCCCTATAAACCGCAATTTCGTGAAGCCGCAGCACAACTCCGGTTGCGTCGGTTACCAGATGAGTTATTGCTCTTTCAAATCCCTTATAACCGCATCATGATGGCATATTATCTGCCGGCGCCACTGGAGCCGGTAGTTGAAGCGCCGTACACGAATTTCCGTGATGCCGAGGGGCGCTTCACGGTGACACCCGAAAATGCGGCGGAGCAGCTTCAGTCGTTAACGCAGGGTTATCGGCAGGTTTGGTTGGTGTATTCTGAGGCCCAATTATGGGATGAGCGTGAACTGGTCAAATCCTGGCTCGATGCTGCCGGCGTTGTTGTCTACGAGCAGCATTTTCTGATGGTTTCGTTGATATGTTATAGATTGGGGTGAAGACGCAAACTAACAGGGAACGGAGATTACCCGTCCCCTGTTGAGGTAAACCAGGCTGTTAGCTTAACCCGCTCTCAGGGAATGCACAGCACTTGCCCGGCGTAGATGAGATTGAGGTTGTAGAGCTGGTTTGCTGCTGCAATTGTCCACATGTTAACCCCATACATGTAGCTGATGCGGGTGAGCGTCTCACCATAACGTACAGCATGCCAGTGACGGCATGTTGGGGTCGGGTCAGTGCTACCGCCGCCAAATTGCCGCACTGCTACCGGTCCTGCGGGAATAGGGCTCCAGGGAGCGACTGGAATCGCCAGGCGCTGTCCAACCCATAGACGATTGGGTGCGGAAATGCCATTGACTGTAGCAATAACCTCGGGGCGGGTTGCATAAGCTCTTCCTATCGAATAGAGTGTTTCACCCGCGCGCACACTGTGATAACCCTGAATATCCCATCCGGCCGCCAGTACAGTTGAAGGGAGCATGCCTATCACTAACATCAGGCTGGCTAGCAAAAACCATTTCTTACGCATGTCGTCTTATCTCCTTTCATTGAATCTGGGATCGTGACATGGAAATCACGTAAGTTTGAGGGTGTTGTGAAGCTAATTCCCGGGCCTATATCTTGATTTTAGAGCATTTATATCGGAATAGTTGTTGCGATGTTGTTACAGAGTGATTACGACGCTGGCAGATGAAGGGGAAATAGCTCTTGTCTTTTTGCGGAAGCACGGTAGAATCTGGTTATCACAGGTTGACTAGATCAGTGAATGGGTTAGGAGCAAATACATCATGCCGTTGACATATGCCGAATTACAGCAGTTGCTCGTGAAACAGGAGAGCGAACTGCAGAGTCAGTTGGAAAGCATCCAGAGCGAAGTGCGCGAGGATGGAGTGGGTTACAGCAATCACATCGCCGATGCCGCTAGTGAGGTTTTTGAGCAGGCGCGCAACGTGTCTCTATTACAGCAATTGCGGCGTTCTCATGAGGATGTATTACACGCCATGGGGAAATTCGATGATGCTACCTATGGGATTTGCGAATCCTGTGGCGCGTTGATTGACATTCCTCGCCTGGAGGCATTACCTTCTGCCCGGTATTGTGTGACCTGTCAGACCCGTCTTGAAGGCAAACGATGAGGTTAATGCGCCTACATCCGAGCCGCCTGGCTCTGTGGGTGTTGGCGGCTGTTATTATTATTGCCGACCGCCTCTCCAAAGCCTGGATTGTGGCAAATCTATCTGAGTATGTTTCCACCGATGTTTGGGCCTGGTTGGCTCCAGTTGCCTCGTTCACTCGCCTCCCCAACACTGGGGTGGCTTTTGGAATGTTCCCGCAATTGGGAAATGTCTTCAAGGTCCTCTCCGCTGTCGTCATTGTCGCGATCATTTTCTTCCATCGTACTGTGGAGCCTGAAGACTGGTTGACCCATATTGCCCTGGGGTTCATGGTGGGCGGCGCTACGGGGAATCTCATTGATCGTCTGACTTATGGGCACGTGGTAGATTTCATTGACCTTAACTTTTGGCCATTTAGTTCTTTTGCGATATTCAACATTGCTGATGCGAGCATTGTCATTGGTGTTTTCTTGTTGCTAATAGTTGTCTGGGTCCAGGAGAGGCAGGCTGCACGTGTCGAGCGAACCGAAAGTTCTCATAGCTGAAGAGGAAATACGCCTGGATCTTTTGCTGGTGCAGACGTGGCCTGAGCTGGGGCGGGCTGCGCTCCGCAGTATGGTGCAGCAAGGACATGTGCATATCAATGGTGAGCTGGCACTCAAGCCTGGGCAATATGTGCAGGTTGATGACCGTATTGAAGTGGATGCTCCCCTTCTTGATGAAACAACTTCACAGGACTCTGTTCCAGACAACAGCCTTGACGTGGTTTATGTAGATGAGTCCATTGTGATCGTGGATAAACCTGTCGGCATGGCAACACATGCTGGTCGTCGCAAACTCGAGCTTGTGTTAGCTGCCCAGTTAAGGCAGACTTATCCGGATATGGCACATATTGGTGGGGTGGAGCGCGCTGGAATTCTGCAGCACCTTGATCCTGAGTGCTCCGGTCTGGTTCTTGCGGCGCGCACGGAGGAGTCTTATCGGATTCTAAAGCGTGAGATCACACGGCAGCGCGTGCTGGGCCAATATTTGGCACTGGTTGAGGGGCGTTTGACCGGCGCAGGAGAGATTGAGGCGCCCATTGGCAATCTAAAGCATGAGCGTGAACAACTGGGGGTGGCGCGTGAGGGGCGTTCTGCCTGTACGCATTATCGCCCGGTTCATCACTATCGTACTGAAGGGCGTCATTACACTCTACTTGAGGTGGAACCTGAGTCGGCACGCTTGCACCAGATCCGAGTGCATTTTGCGTGGTATGGTTATCCGGTTGTAGGCGACAAAGTCTACGGTTCACCGCGCCAACCAGAGTGGGCTACCCGGCTCTATCTTCATCTCTCTGAACTGACTTTTCAGCATCCGGTTACCGGTAGTATTATGAAACCGGATTCGCCATTGCCTGCGGATATCTACGGGGTCCTGCATTTTATGGCACGCCGTAAGCGGGGCTAAACTCTTGGCCCTGGATTTGTTTCATTTCCCCAATTTCTCGACTGAGGTGTTACGATGCGTGAATTGAATGTTGCTGTGGTTCAGATGGCGCCGGAACTGGGCAAGATGGAAGTCAATATCGTCAAAATGGCGGATTGGATTCGCACCATTGCCACAACGCAGCCGGTTGATATCATTGTCTTCCCCGAGCTTTCCGTCACGGGTTACGAAGGTGGGCAGCGTTTTGCTCAAATGGCGCAGCGTGTGCCTGGAGCCGCCACTAATATCCTGGGACAGCATGCCAGCGAGTTTGGCGTTTACGTTTTGGTGGGGATGGCGGTTAAGGAAAAAGTGGAGACGGTGCTCTATAATAGCGCTGTGCTCATTGGTCCAGATGGCACTGTGGCGGGTGAGTACCGTAAGTTGCATTTGCCAGCTGAGGAGCGCCTGGTTTTCCGCCCCGGATACAAATTGGCGCCTGTGGAGACCGAATTTGGTGTGCTCGGCATCATGCTGGGTTGGGATTTGGTTTTCCCGGAGGTCGCCCGCAACCTGGTGCTCGACGGGGCTGAAGTATTGCTCATGCCCGCGGCTTGGGAGGCTCGTAACGTAGCGATATGGCGCAATCTGTTGGTTTCTCGCGCTTATGAGAATGAGGTTTTTGTGGCTGCTTCCAACCGGATTGGTCAGGAACCTTCATACGCCTTTGCCGGCGAATCGGCTGTACTGAGTCCTTCCGGCGAGCTCTTGGGGACTATTGCTGCACCCGAAGAGGGCGAAGAAGAGGGACCAGTCGAGGGTTATGTGGTAGCTCGATTGGATTTGGATGAGATTCGCCGTCGCCGTGAAGAGTCCCAGATCATGCTGGCACGCCAGCCCGCTGCCTATCGCTCTATTGTGCGCAAGTATTGATAGACAACCAGGAAAATGCTGACGCGGGGAGTATCTCCCCGCGTCATTTTGTTGTTATGGTGCTGTCCCCGCCGTTTCCGAAGCCTAAAGCGCCTTATCATACATTCGATAGGTGCGGTATACCTCTCCGTTGAAGTTGGCGGCAGTCTGCCGCATCGGGATATTGGATTCGAGGACCCAAGAAATCTCGCATTGCTTATAACCCTGGCGAATGCTAGCCTTGAGCGTTTCCAGGAACAGAACCGCATCCACCCCTTGCGCACGATATTCTTCAATGATACCGCCAACTGCCGCACGAATGGTGGTAATGTTGCGGCGTACTTTCCACCAGTAAGCCAGTTTGACCGTCGTCCACCATTCAGGCTCGCCGGGACGGGGATAGGCTTTGAGCAGGGGTTGGCACAGGTCAATGAAGGGCATCATAAAGGCGATAGGCTCGCCATTCCTCTCCGCAAAGAACACTGTTTTGGGGTCCAGAAGAACTTTCAATGCTTTCCCGAGATGTTCGAGCTCATTCTCCGTTAGCGGTACAAAACCCCAGTTTTTGGACCATGCCGCATTGTAGACCTGCTTGACTTTGTGTTTTTCCTCCTCGAAGTTGCGCATATCCATGGGACGGATGGTAATATTGAGCCGTTCGCGCACTTTTTCTGCCACGCGCAGTAATTTGGGGTTGATGCCAGTGCCATCTTCCTTCATTTTCGTGAGATCAAAGATATAGGCATAGAGATCCATGGCTTTGGTGTAGCCCGCGGCTTCGATGTAACCAACGTAATAGCGAGGATTGTAGGTCAACATAACCACTGGCGGACCGTTCCAGCCATCTACCAGTAACCCGACTTCCTCGTTGGTGGAGAAGTTTGCCGGACCGCGCAGCGTCGTCATGCCCTGCGATTTGACGAAATCCTCTGCGGTTTTCAACAGCGCTTGTGAGGCTTCAGGGTCCTCAAGTACCTCATACAAACCGAAGAAGCCGATTTTCTCGTTCCAGACCTCATTGTGCCGGTGATTGATAAGTGCCGAGATGCGCCCAACGACTTTGTCCCCACGGCGGGCGAGAAACGATTTCACGGTGGCGTGCTCGTAAAACGGATGGCGTTGCGGGTCCATTAACTCGAAACGTTCCGATAGCAGGGGCGGTACCCACAGGGGGTCGTCTTTGTAGACTTCCCATTGGAAATGAACGAAAGTTTTGATATCTGCTGCTGTCTCTACTGGGGTGATGCTAAGTGCTTCAGTCATAATGCCTCCTAAAAATGGATCATTACTTTGAACTATGGCCCTACTGAGATGCCAGAGTCAAATTAATAGATTCAATCTACAAATTACGATTATACGAGCATTGCCCTCCGGGTCAAAGGGACTATGGCAGGCGGGTGCGTTTCAAAACGGGGGTGAAAATCTCAGGCGCCCCTACAGGGCGCAGAAGAGAAAGGCATTTGTATGATAGCCATCTTGCTTTTACCCCAAAGTTAAAACACACCCTGGCAGACTGTTGGGGAAAACCAAAACATGGGGTATTCCACGCGATAGAGCACGGTTGCGTTGCGTGAAATCACTCAAACAAAGGAGGTTAACACACAGTCGTGATGGGGTTTACCCATCACGACTGTGTGTATATGCTGGTTGGTCTGAAGATGCTTATGCCCGTGGTGGCGAGGTAGGCGCTCAGTTTCCTCTGTTTGCAGGCTGCTCTGCCTTGCCGTCGTAAGCGCTTTCTTTGACTAGAAGATTGCGCGAAGCATGAGCATGATGCCCAGTATGGCGAAGGGGATACCCACAGTGGCGCCAATAACCGTGAGGGTCAGTATCACGCCCACGATGACCAGCACCAGTCCCAGCACTGCGGCAACCAGACGTCCGGTCAATTGCAAAATTGCGCATACCAGATTCCAGAGCACCGCAAAAGGCCAAAGAAACCACGGAACCGTTGTCGTGTCAATCATTGTCTCCCTCCATTTCCCTTAACCACTTGTCGTGTCGGCAGGTTGCTGTCTGCTTTCACGTAATTCAATTACGTGAAAGCACGCAAAAGGTTGCAGGATTTCTGGGGTTTCATTCTCGGGCAGTGATCTGCAGCTTCCCCAGGGGGACCAGTGCATTGGGGAGCTGCGCGCCAGCCTCTTGTACAGCAATACGGGTTCCATCACTGGCGCGGTACAGACCTGCCCACAGGAGATATTCGCCGGGAGGAAGCTCCGGAGGAATGCTCAGAGTGTGGGTATCGGAGATCGTATCGCCTGCTTGCCAAATTGTGGTTGGAAACCATCCATTGCGCGGTTCACTGTCGTGTTGCGCATAAGCGGTGCTCTCTCCTGGTTGCCATAGATGCACGAAGGCAATGAGCGATTCTTCGATGCTGGTATGGGCTTCCCAGTAGAGGGTCACGGTAAGTGTCCCGCCTGCCTGCGCCACAGATTCTCGGTCGTAGCCATGCAGGCTAATCGCGTTCTCAAACTGTGCGGTAAGTGGGTAGTCCACTTGTGGTGCACTTGAAGCGTGGGCTGTGACAACTACTGTGGAGACTACGGGAGGCTCGATTGACCTTTCACCAATCTGCGCCGGCAATCGTTCACCCGTTGTGGCATCGAAGAGTCCTATCTCTAGTAGCGCGCGGAGTGGGGTGTCAATGTCAGATGGCAGAGCCAGGCGGTAGGCATCGCAGAAAGCGCGTTCTGTGGGCCACAGCGATGTGGGGAAACGTCCCAACCCAGGATAGGTGCGCCGCGAGCTGATGATGCTGTTTTCTGGACCGAGGAGCTGTACGAAAACAGTGTAGTCCCTGGATATGGGACGCGCTGCTTGCCAGCAAGCATGTACCACGAAGGTATCGCCTGGGGAGACGCGATTCGCCTCGCCCTCGACCCTGGAGCTTATGAGTAGCGCCTCATCACCATAGCGCACCGGGGCATCGCTGCCCGCAATGGTGGTGGGTGAAATCAGTTTGGGGGGCGCAAATGTTGCCAGAATCCGCGCGCCTGGCGCCAGTGACGCAATCATGGCCAACAGGAGCAACATTAGCGCCTGGTGCCGGCGTTGTTTTTGTCCTGTGCCGGCTAGACCTGCTGTCAGTAGCATTGCCCATGCGCCGATGGCGGGGAAGAGCAACCGTCCGTGGGGCGCTTCTACCTGGCGCATCCATTGTAGCAGCGCCGCAAAAATTCCCAGTAGCCAGAAGCTGCAGAGCAGGTAGATGGCTCGTGTGGGCAAAGTGGTAGCGCGTGCTATGTTGGTGGTTGGATTGCGTTTTAGCATACGGTAGGCCCCCCATGCTAAAGTGCCCAGTGCGACCAGCGTGAGTATTGCATAGACCCAATCGTGCCACCAGACGTGTCCCCAACCATATGTACCCCAAAAGGAGCGTAGCAGCAACGGTAGTTCCGGTATGAGGGAGGCTAGAGAGGCCGGCGCCGGTCGTCCCCAGAGTGTTTGAGTGTGATTGGAAATCCCGAGCGGGTCGCCGTACGAAAACAGATTCCGCAGATACCACCAGGAACCTGTGAGTAGCGCTGTTAGCCCAAAAGCCAGGGCTGCTTGAAGCACATTCCGATAGCGCTGAAGCCAGTTACGTTTTGCCGGCATGACTTGCTTTGCCTGCCGAAAACTTTGCCAGAGCAGGCACAAGCCTGCAACCGGGAGCAGCAACAGAGCGCTCGTTTTGGTCATGGCGGCCAACCCAACCAGGAAACCCGCGATAGTAGCATTGCGCAGTGTGACTCCATGGCGCAGGAAGCGCGCTATAGCCCAAAGTCCGGCGGTGCAGAGTGCGGCGGCGGCGCTATCATTGCTGACAACGCTGCTCATAAAGACGAACTGAGGATGGAAAGCCACCAGAGCCGCAGTAAGTAGCGCTGCGCGCCGGTTGCCAAATGCTTCAAGGCCCAGTCCCCATGCCGCAATGACGGTCAGTAGACCGAAGATCAATGAGGTGAGCCGCGCGACTCGCACGGCGAGCACCGCGCCGCTGCCAGGGAAGCGCTCCAGCTCCGTGTGGATGAGCATATTCTTGTTATCTGCTACGGATCCTGGCGCTTGATAGCCAAAGTTGGGGTTATGCCAGAACAGCGCCGGCAAATCATCATCCGGGAAAGGGGCGTTGAGGCATGCTGCGACGGCATAGTAGAGCGGTGGTTGTGCGACTTCCTGGTTTGCGCCGCTGGTGTCATCCAGCATAGAGGGCAGGCCATTGCCTTCGGCTAGCCAGCGGACATAAGCATAGTGCCAGACCTCGTCGGGCGCTTCGAAGAGTGGTGTAGCCCAGCCGTGCAGCAGAACCAATACAACAAAGGCGCTGAGTAGCACTGCAAGTGGGTGTCGCATTGCAAAGGTACGTTTCATCATGGCTCTACATGGATCGGGATGGTAACGGCATCTTCTGCCGGCTTTGCTGTTTCACTCTGGGTGACAGGCAGGCGTCCATCTGCATTGTATAGGCCGACCCGCAAATAGTAATCCCCTGCGGGCAAACCTGCTAGCGGATGTGCATCGGCGATAATCTCGCCGGGCGCCCAGGTATTGGTGGGTTTGCCGCCAAGGGCAGGCCAGCTATCGTGCTGCGTGATTGGCTGGGTGGGCGCAGTGGGATGCACGACGTGGACAAAGACGTTGTAGGGTGATTCGCCCGTTTCACCTGCGCGCCAGTAGAGGGTGAGGGTGAATGCTTCTCCTGCGCAAGGCTCGAGTTGTAATTGATAACCCGTAAGGGTCGCGATGCCGGCGCCGAATTCCCCGTTGGCGGGCAGCAGACCGGCAGGCAGGTCAAACACGCGCCCTGCAGTGATGCGGATTTCGGGTCCTCGCCATTGGCCCAATTGCGTACCGGAGGGTGTGAGGAGTGTGATGCTCAACGATGCTTTTGTATCCAGGGCGCGGCAGGCGATTGGAACCTGGAATTGTGTGGCAAAGCGTGTTCCGGTGGGCAGTGTTGTGGTCTCGTCGGTCTCTACCACGGGGAGCGTCAATGTATGTTCATCCAGTGCCAGGCTTACCTGCATCAACTCGTGCTTTGCTTGCAGCATGTAAGCAGTGGCGCTTTCCCAAAATGCCCAGCCCTCGATCATGCCGCAGGGAAATACTGTATCTTTAGCCAACCAAACTCCAAGCAATGTCAGCGGTGCAGGCTGCTCATTTGCACCTGTCTGCTCGACCGGGGCGGTGTTCGTGGGCAACGTGGGCGGCGATTCGGCCGGCAGCAGGGCAATCGGTTTTAGGGTCACCGTGGCAGGATTCTCCCCTGCTGTGAACACAGTAAGGGTGGGGGTATAGGCACCGGGCGGCGTCCAGGGATCAGCTATGAGCGGATAACGTCCGAGAACTGGCGTCCCTGCCCGCCACCGTGACGGGCGAAAGTCGCCGCTGCCTGGCGTGCCGTTGTAACGCCCCCACTCACCCCCGCGTGCATCTAGCAGACGCAGTGTTACTTGATAGAAACGGTCGTCGTGAGCGTCCGGCTTCTCTGTGACCCAGAAAGTCCATATATCCAGCGTACTCCCCGTGGGTTGTGGTTCTTTGGGCAACCGGTAGCCCCATAACGACAGGTTGGGCAACGTGGGCGTCTCCCATTGTTCAGTCAACGGTGGGGTGGGAGGGAAATCGGGTTGGCGTTCAAGCGCGAACAGGCGCAGGTCTAGACCGTGGAACTCCGGCGTGGAAAGCTCCGTGCCGATTTCATCCAACAGCGCCGGAATAATGCCTGTGGGGTCGGTGATGTGATTGAGCCAGCTGACGAGCCAAACGCGTTGCGCCTTCTGGAGATGTGAGTTGAGCGCGGGGGTGCTATTCGTGTAGTCGAGGATATTGTGGACATTGAGTAGTTCATCATCGGGTAATGGCAGCAGGTTTTCAAATCCGGCATAATATGCCCAAGCGGGAAAGACGGAGCCGGTTTCCACAATGATAACGTCGTTGGTTGCGCGTTGTTCTGTGATATAGTGAGCGATCCCGCGCCAGTCCTCAGTAGCGTAAGCCGGGTTGGCGAGCAGATTGACGTTGGCTGACATCGAAACACTGATGAAGATGAAGCTGCACAGTCCCATGCCAGCGCGAGCCAGGGTGCGGGGACCCTGATTTCGAATTTGCGCCGTCAAGCCCCAGCCTATGGCCAGCGCCAATGCCGGTAATGGTGCGAACGATGAGGCATGACGACTACCCCATTTTGGCAGATTGCGGAAAACTAATGCGATAAACCCGAGCGGCAGGAGCTGCAATAGGGGATAAAGCCCTGCATACGGACGGCGCCGGCTGAGGAGCAGGGGGAGGAGCGTTGTGAGAAGAATCAGACCTCCGGCAACGATTTTCCACTCTACTGGCAGATAGTCGAATACTGTTATTCCAGCGATCGAGATACGCAGAAACTCCGCAACGGGGAGATGGCCTTCCCAGTAGGTCGCATTCGTGCCCAGTGATGGAAATGCGCCAATTACCCATGGCAGGAATAGCAATCCGGCAGTCACAGCGGGCGGAATCATGTCACGAATCCATGTGCGGGTTACTGACCATGGTTTGCGAATCACTACCGCCAGGGCAAAGAGTACCTGACCTATGAGCCAAAATGCAGAAAGGGTTAAGCTCGCAATGGCGCCAAGCGCCGCGCCTCCCCATAACCAGGCGTAGCGACGGCGGGTGCGAGGGGTGTCTGCAAATAGTGTCTCTACCAACGCCATGCCTGCTGCAAGGGACCACGCGATGAAGGCGCCATACATACGAGTTTCGCGCGAAGCCCAAATTAACGGGGTAGCCACCGCACCGAGGGCTAGCGCCCAACATGCGGCAGAACGGTTGCCCGTTAGCCGGTGAGCAAGTCGGGCCATCGCCGCAAGCGCGATCAAGCCGTAGAGAACCGAGGGGAAGCGCAGTGCAAATTCACTGCTTCCGGCAAGTGGCTGCCAGGCGCGCAAAAGCAGATAGTGCATGGGCGGTACTAGCTCGCCCATGCTCAGTGCGACCATCTTGCTAAAAGGTACCTGCGTGGTGCTCCACCACAGATAAGCCTCGTCATACCATAAGCTGCGTGCGCCAAGTTCCCATACACGCAATGCAAACGCAGCCAAAAGTAGCAGCGTTATGTTGCGCTGTCTAAACCCTCGTTTCACAATTATCCTTGATTTACGGCTTCGTCACTTCTATAGGACCGAATCCCTCTGTCACGCACGCATCGGCGCCAGGGCGGCGGGAAAGCACCTTGATGATGATTTTGTCGCCGGATTGCAGGGCGCCCATTCCCGAAATGCTCACATTGTGTTGGGTTGTGGGATTCGTGTCTAGGGGAGTGATTTGCCACTGTTCAGCAG
This sequence comes from Anaerolineae bacterium, assembly GCA_026645815.1. GTDB lineage: Bacteria > Chloroflexota > Anaerolineae > B4-G1 > SLSP01 > JAAZNO01. The sequence continues at coordinate 97,472 of JAPKMR010000004.1, forward strand.
TCATTACGAGGGGCAGGAACACGGTTCCCGTTGTCGGTAAGGTTGTCGTGATAGGGGCTGCCGCGGGCGCAATCTGATACCACACCTGCGTTGAAGCGGGCATACTGGTATTCCAGCTGATATTGAGCAAATCACCGTTGATGTTGTGGTATATTTGATCCCCGGGTCCCCATGAAGTCGGTTCTGGCAATTTGCCATTGGGGAAGGCAATTTGCTGGAGAACGCCATTGTCCCACCAGGTATCATACCACGGTGTTTGAGGTCCGTAATAGATGGGGTTGGCAAAGGTGATTGCAGTCATTCGTGTGCCCAGTGGCTCCGCGGTTGTGACTAACCGGTCCCAGGTGAACAGCGTCGTCTGTTCGGCTGACCAGACGGTTAGCGGCGGCATCTGCCCCCCGATGAGATCGTTATGAACATGGTCGAGCGTAATCTGCGTGCCTTGCGGGTCAAGCGCAATGCGCGCGTGGGGTTCAGTGCCTTCGTTGCCGCGGCTGTTGACGTACATCGAGAATTCATAAGGCACGCAGGGCGTGAGATTTTCGACGACTTGATAGACCCCTGCGTGGTAATTGCTGCCCCATTTGAAGTAAACTTGTGAGTGCTCGCCACTAACAGGGGGCCATCGCAGCGTATTGGGCCGCATATCGTCGTATTCGGGAATCAATGGTTGTGAGGGCCAGGCATTTACCCACCACCGGTACCAGTGTAACGCTAGATAGTGGTTAGGCGAAAAAAACTGGAATCCTTTAGTATCGGGATCCTCTTCCTCAAAGTCACCGTTGACGAGCACATTGCCATCATTGGCCTGAACTGCAGGATAGGTCTGGGGTTGAAGCATTAGCAGACTGCACAGTAGCACAAAAGCCCAGATGAATCTAATATGAGACTTTATCATAGGTTTCACCTCTTATCAATGAAATCGGTTGGTACTTAAACGCCAGTGGTGATGTCGTTCTCTTCTGATACTGCGTGGGTAGCTTTGCGTTCTGTATACCTGGCATGATTCTACCACATCTTTTGCCGTTCATGGTGACCAGATTATTACAGCATCGTTTGGCCGGCGTTCTGTTCCTGAGAAAGCCTCTAGTCGTACACCGGTTTGCGGGTGATATAACCCCACCGCAATACTGGCAGGCATTGTTTCGGTTTCCAGGGTGTGAATGTCTAGGACGCGATCGCCGGGCCGCCACAGCCGGCTGGGGAAAGCTTGTGCCATGGGTGGACCGTCGCCGGTTCCCAGGAGCGTGCCATCGGCCGCGTAAGCGTGTACAAAGACGGTGTAGTCCATGTCTACCGTTGCCAGGCTCTCCCAGCAGAGCTGCACCTCCCATCCACGCGCTCCCGGTTTGGCTACGGCATGAGTGAGTGCAATGGCCTCATTGAAACGCACAGGCGTCTCCAACGATAGAAGGTCCGTGCATAGGTTCTGGCTTCCAGGAACTCGTAAGGTTTCTAAAACCGCAGCATCGCCCACTGGCTGTCCATTGATTGTGACCGGCAGCCTTGAATTCGTTTCGTCATCAAAGAGGGCAACTTGCAGCTCCCATGCCTGTGTGGGAAGTTCGCTTTCCGGCAGTGGCAAAAGAAGGTGTTCGCGGAACGGCTGCCCTGCGGGCAATGCTGAGGTGGGAAGATTCCCGTGCCCTAGCCACGCGTTATAGGCGAGGCGGAGGGTGTTGTCGCCGGGACGTGCGGAGACGAGTTGCACTGCCAGGCCTAAATCCTTGCTCAAAGGGTGAGGCGCTTTCAGGTATAACGTGAGATCGAGCATAGGGCGGCAATAGCTGCTTTGCACCAGCCAACAGGCAAGACCAGGTTTGACCAGCTCGATTTCGTAGCTAAGCAGAGCGATATCGTCTGCGCCGAAAGCGATATTGGAAGTGGTAGTGATCGCAGTATCCGCTCTCAAGCGGAGTGGCGGTGTGAAGAGCGGTGTGGCGCCGGTGAGCAATGTCAAGAGAGCGCCAAGGGGTAACACGATGCTCCAGGTCCGTGTCAGATTTCGGTGAAGCGTTTGCCATCCAACAGCCAGCAAGACCGCCAGAGCCGGCGCTGCTGGGAAGAGCAACCGTCCGCCGGTTGCTGGTGTGAGGGCGTTCCAGCGAATCCATGCGATGACGATGATGGCGAACCACCCGCCCAGGATGAGCATTCCCGCCCTTGCAGAGCGCCCGCGTCGCCATTGTAGGAGCACGCCCAGCAGTCCTCCGCCCAATAGGATGAGGAAATGCCAGTAGAGCGCCCGGGGATAGAAGGCACAGGGCAATTGTCCCCAGTAAGAGCGGAGCATGAGTTGAAAAGCCCCCCAGAAATACACGCGTGTGGTGGTGAGACCGACGATTTCCAGCATGGGGGCAAGTGCCGTCGGGTCGCCGTAGATGCGCCAGTTCCATATTAGCCATGGGGCGACCAGGAGTAGAGTCGGGGCGCCGATAAGCAATCCCCAGACCAGCAGCTGCTTGAGCGAGGCACGCCTCTGCCAGGTGTAGATGAGGAGGGTGATCCCGGCAAGACCTAATAAGCCAATGCCGCTGAGTTTGCTTAATGCCGCAAGTCCTGTAAGGCTGCCAACGCCCAGGAGTCGCGCCGGGGTGGGTCCATGCTTCCAGATATCCAAGAGCAATACCAGCGCCCAGGTCGCCAGGGGAGTGACCAGGTTATCATTGTTCACGCCGGCGGCGATGAGAAGGAATTGAGGGTTGAAGGCGACAATGGCGGAGGCGAGCAACGCTACAGGACCTTGAGGGGCAATGCGACGCGCCAGTGCCCATGTTCCACCAATGGTGGCACACTGGAGCAGGGTGGAGAGCAACCGCAGGCCATGGGTTGTGCGCCGGTGACCTTGCCAGGGGAATTCAAGATAAGGATTACGGCTCCAGGTGACGCGGTTGTAGGTTGTGTCGCCAGAACCGCAGGCGACGAAGGTTCCAGGGATGGGCGTTGCTGTGGGTGCTTCCAGTGGCAGATTCCATACTCGCACCCATGCTGCACCGAGGAGGTGATAAAGCGGGGGCTGGGATGCTTCCTGTCGAACATGAAACCCGGCGACCTCTGCTTCTCCATGGATGGGAAGTTCCCCGGTAACAGCAATATGGCGGATAACTTCGGTGTGCTCCATCTCGTCAAGGTTTTCGTAGGCAGGAATGCTACTATTCCAGGCGAGCGCCAGGCTGATGAAGGTGACCAGAATTAGCAATAGACCGGTATGTGTTTTGGTCATTTTGTTTCACGCAGTGGAGAATCTGGTGTCCATAAACCAACTTCGAGCTGCCTGCCAGGCGCGTTGACGATCAGAATCTAGGATGACACTGTGTCCGCCGCGATCCAGCCAAACTAGCTCGTGGCGAGCACTAAGTCGCGCAGCGATTTGCATCACGGTGTGTGCTGGCACTACACGATCGTGACGGGCATGTACGAACAATGTGGGAGGCTGTATCTCAGGTAAACGGCCTTCGAGCGCCTCGAAGAGATTTGCTATTTCCGCTGTTGCGTGTAGTGGAATCCGCCGGTAGATAAAACGCTCACGACGTGCTTTGGCATCATGCATATCAGAGCCGATTTTGGGTATGAAGGGGATGGCATGTGCGATATGGGCTATCCAGGGAGGCGGTATTCCCCGGGTTGCACTGCGACCCGGTGTGGCAAAGCCGACAATCTTTTCAACGGGTTCTTCAGTGGCGACATACAGGGCTAATGCAGCACCCAGCGAGATCCCGGCAATGCCAAGGTGCTCACAGTGCTTACGAAGCCGGTTGAGCCCAGCTTTCACATCACTAACCCAATCTTGCCAGTGAACTTGTGCCAGGTCTTCAGGGATGGTTCCATGCCCACGCAGGCGTATCCCGTAAACGGTCATGCCCGCCGCTGCCAGGAACTCTCCCAGTGGGCGTACTTCATCCGGTGCGGAGAGAAAGCCGTGAATCAGCAAGATACCGGGTTCTCCGCCGGGTATGAAAAACGGGGCTGTTTTGCTATCGCTGGTTGTATCTTTCATACACTGGTTCAGTATAACACATTCCGCGCAGTGCGAAAAATCCATTTTCTTCCGCGCCCGTAGGGCGATTGAATTTCCATCTCTGCCGCGAAATGCTGCCGAAGCGTATTTCGTCTTTGACAAAAGGTCCCGGAAGGCTATAATTCGCCCCTGAGTTCGCCGGTAGGAATTTCCTAAACGATCGGACTTATTTTTCTGGTGAGGGTTCATGAATAAGAAAACGACAACTGCATTAGGTTTGGTGTTGGTGTTGGCCGCTCTCGCTGCCTACCTGGTGGTGCCATCTGAGCATCCCGAGTGGCTGAAGCGATTGTTGGTATGGCAACCGGAATCCGCGCGTTCTCTGGATTTCCGGCTAGGCCTGGATTTGCAGGGTGGCTTGCAGGTTCTCATGGTGGCTGATGTGGCCGATCAGCAGGCTTTGACGGCTGAAACGATGCGTGCTGCGGCGCAGATTGTGGAGGGGCGTGTCAACGGGTTGGGGCTGAGCGAACCGGTAGTGCAGGTGCAGGGTACGCGCCGCATCATTGTCGAGCTCCCCGGAATCGCTAACCCTGAACAGGCCATTGACACTATTCGCGATACGGCATTGCTCGAGTTTGCTGAGCCTCCGGCGGGTGCCGGAGATGCGGCGCTGGAGCCTGGACGGATTGTGAGCACCACCTATGGTTTGGCCGAGGGGGGCGTCATGCCGCCTGATGCCTATACGACGGTGCTTATTGGTGATGCCTTGGACTCGGCATTCAGCACGATAGATGACACCTCGGGGCGACCGATGGTGATCGTTCGCTTCAAGGCTGCCGATACGCAGCGTTTCTATGAGTATACTCGCAACAACATTGGGCGCCCCCTGTGTATGGTGTTGGACAAGACTATCCTTTCTTGCCCTACTATTCGCGATGCTATTCCCAATGGTGAGGCTCAAATTTCGGGAGGATTTTCCTCGGAAAGCGCGCAGCAGCTCGCCATTCAGTTACGCTACGGCGCGTTGCCCGTTCCATTGAAAATCGAGAGCTACCGTGCCATTGGCCCCTCCCTGGGTGCACTATCAGTCGAGAAGAGCATCCGCGCGGGCGTTGTAGGTTTGATAGTGGTATTTCTGTTTATGTTAATCTATTATCGCCTGAACGGCTTGGCGGCAGATTTGGCGCTGGCACTCTATGTCTTGCTCAACCTGTTGCTTTACAAATTGCTGCCGGTAACGATGACTCTGCCCGGCATTGCCGGTTTTTTGCTCTCGGCAGGCATGGCAGTAGATGCAAACATCCTTGTCTTTGAGCGTATGAAGGAGGAACTCCGTCACGGACGCTCGCTGCAACGCGGTGCGGAGGCGGGCTTTAGTCGCGCTTGGACTTCGGTGCGGGATTCCAATCTAGCGACGCTTTTGACCTGTGCGATTTTGTGGTTCTTCGGCAATGCTTTTGCTGCAAGCCTTGTTAAAGGCTTTGCGCTGACGTTGGCGCTGGGTACACTGATCAACATGTTTACAGCGTTGGTCGTGACCCGGACCTTTGTGCGTTTGGCGCTGGGGTTGTTGGGGGAAGAACGGCTTCGGCGCTACCCCTGGCTTCTGGGAATTTAAGGGGGTGATGAGATGATTGACTTTGTCCGCAATCGCAAAACCTATTTCATTCTGGCAGGGGTGCTTGTTGCGCTCAGTATCATTGGGATGCTGACCTCTTACGCTGTTTACGGGCAGATGCTGCGCGTTGGCATTGATTTCAAAGGTGGAAGCCTTTTCTCTATACGATTTACCACTGATGTCAGTGAGGAGACCATTCGCGAGGCTTTTGTTGCAGAAGGGTATTCCGGTACGATTGTGCAACAACTCGGCGATCCGATGGATTATTCGTGGCAGATTCGAACCAGCTTTGCGACTACCGATCAGGTCAACGCGGTGCTGGCACAACTGGATGCAAGTACAGCTGCCGTTGACCGTGGCAACTCCATAGTGGATACTGTGGAGGCCTCAGTCGGTGAAGAGGTGGCACGCAGCGCGGCGCAGGCGGTGGGTGTGGCTGCACTGGTAGTGCTGGCGTTTATCTGGTTCTCATTCCGCAGAATCCCTAATCCGTTGCGGTATGGTGTCGCTTCTGTTGTGGCGATGCTGATCAATGTGATTATCGCCATGGGTTTCTATGCGCTTATGGGTTTCCTGCAGGGTTGGGAGGCGGATGCACTCTTCCTCACGGCGATTCTCACCGTGATTGGTTTCTCGGTGCAAGATGTCATCGTGGTCTTTGACCGCATTCGCGAGAACATCCCACGCCATCGTGGTGAACCGTTCTCCGTAATCGTGAATCGCAGCATTATGGAAACGTTGCATCGCTCACTGGCGACTCAACTGAATGCCATGTTTGTGATGATTGCAATACTGTTGTTTGGTGGAGATACTCTCAAGCCCTTTATTGCCGTGATGTTGGTGGGCATGCTCAGCGAAACCTTTACTTCGATGTTTGTGGCGGTTCACATTGTAGGATTGTGGGAGGAACGCGGTCGCCTACGTCCGGCGCGAGCATCATAGCAGAGATTTGAACGGGTTTCAGCCTGAAATTCTCTTCTGCGCTGGTGATTTGAATACTTACAGAGTGTTTTTGGGACGCGGCGCCGGGTACGGCGTTTCCGCGTCCCAAAAAACACCAGAAAAGACCCTCTTCGCGTGTTTGCAAACCTCTTTTGGTTTTCCTCAATAATTGATCTATAGTTAGTGTTTTGCGCCGGTCGAATTCCGTGCTATAGTGCTGGTCATGCATTTCCTATCTCCTGCCAGCCTATGGCTTCTGGCTCTTGCATTACCAATTATTGCCGTATATCTGCTACGTCTTCATCGCAGAGAAATGCCTGTTGCCAGTATTTTGCTCTGGCAGGCAGCGGCTGCAGATCATCATGCCAATCGCCCCTGGCAGAAATTACGTCGCCATTGGTTGCTCCTATTGCAGTTGTTGATCCTGGCAGTGTTGGTGATAACTGCAGCGCGACCGGCGCTCCCCACATCCATGGCATCTCAGGGGCAGGTGTTGGTGCTGCTCGATGCTTCCGCAAGCATGCAGGCGCGCCGCGCTGACGGACGTACGCGTTTTGAAGCAGCGCTTGCGGAGTTGCGGATCCTGGCTGATGCTCTGGAACCGGCAGCTCGTGTGACACTTATTGAGGTGGGTGCCGCACCTCAGGTGTTATTGCGTGATGGCGAGGGTGCGGTCCTGCGCCGTACTCTGCCCGGGCTTCTACCGACAGATGGTGTATCTGATTGGCAGGCTGCAGCAGAACTGGCTGCGGGCCTGGCTGCTGGAAAGGATAGCACTACTTTGCTGCTGACCGATTCCGCGGTATCCCAGACGCTTCCCGCGTTGCCGGGCATGGTACAACTTATCAGTGTGGGGGATGTATCTGCCAATGTGGGCCTGGTAGACTTTTCCCTGCGGCGTAGCGCTGATACATTTACCGCCTTTGTCCGCGTGAAGAATGCGGGACCAGCACGCACTGTTGTGTTGTTGCTGCTGGGCGAAGATGAAGTGTTGGCTCGACGGACTTTGGATTTATTGGATGAGGGTGAGCTAACGCTCTCGATTTCTGATTTGCCTGCCCGGCGCTGGTTTGAGGTGCGGCTTGAGGGAACCGGTGATGGTTTTACCCTTGATGACCGCGCCTGGGTCACCCTGCCAGCCTCTGGAAATGGACGTGTGTTGCTGGTGACATCCGGGAACCGTTTTTTGGATCTGGCGTTGCGCGCCTTGCCAGGCATTCAGATGATACAGGCGAACACACTGTCGCAGGATATCGCTGAAGTTGAAGTCGTGGTGCTCGATCAGATCACCGGCACCGTGACCTTGAAGGGCAATGCGTGGTTGATTGCCCCCGGTACAACGACCTCTTGTGGCGAGCCTGTGGGCATCTTCACGCCTACTGCAACGTTGCAGCCTATCTCTCATTCGCTTTTGCAGTACGTCAGCTGGGATGATGTTCACATAGCTCGCGCTACGAGCTACCTCGTGCCTGCCGATGCGCTTACCCTGTTGGGGACGCCGGAAGGCCCTTTGCTATGGGTGCTGAACCGACCGGGGCAGCGGATCATCTGTCAGGCATTCGCGCTACAAGATTCCGATCTTCCTCTCCGCGTGGCTTTCCCAATCCTTTCCAATAACCTGATGGGTTGGTTGTTGCCGCAAATCTCAGATAATCCAACCTTCCCGTTGCCTGCTGGTCAGGCCTGGGAACCCTCTTTGCCACTTGATACAATTGCCGCGTCACTGCTAATTCCCGACGGACAACGTATGGAGCTTTCAGATGATTGGCGCTCACGCATGCCACAACGGGCGGGCCTCTATCGCTTTGATCTGGAGACTGAGGCCGGAACAGAGACGCATTATACAGCACTGGCACTGCTGGATGCGACTGAGAGTGACTTGCGTGCTCGTTCTTTGGCAGTGGAAGGGCAGACATCTCTGGAGGAAACGCCCACCACTGGCTGGCGCGACCTGAGTCGCCTGGTCATCCTTGTGGCTCTGGTGTTGCTTTGCGTTGAGGGGGTGTTTTGGTGGGGCCGCGCCGGTCTTTTGCGCGACAGCAATTTGCGCCTTGGCATTTGGCGCCACGAGTGGCGTTCCATCTTGTTGCGGTTGGGCTTACTGGGCGTTCTAGGTCTCGCCTGGATGGATGTGCGCATTGTACAATCCACCAGGGATTTGGTAACGATTTTCGTTGTGGACCGTTCTGCCAGCGTCGAAGCCTACCGTCAAGAGATTGACGCTCTACTATCTACTGCATGGGAGAGCAAAGGTGTGCGTGACCGCGCCGGGGTTGTGGCTTTTGGCGCTGATGTCTGGGTTGAGCAGTCGTTGACTGGGGGTGCTTTGATTTCCCCGGCAGCCGTGACACCGCGCCGTGACGCCACTGATATTGCTGCAGCGGTTCGGCTCGGCGCCAGTCTTATTCCGGAAGATGCTCCAGGGCGTCTGGTGCTTATTACGGATGGTTTGGAAACGCGCGGCGATGGTGCTGCCGCGCTCTCCAAAGCGCACGATCTCGGTATTGAGACATTGGTGGCAGGGGTGGGCCAGAATGTCCCATCTCCGGAAGTGTGGGTTGAGAGCCTGCGTTTGCCTGCGCGAGCGATTCCTGAGGACACAGTGACGGCAAATGTCATTCTAGGGGCAACAGTGGCACAACCAGTGCAGCTTGTTTGGTCGGTCGGCGAGCAGGGGGGGCAGGCGCTGTGGCAGGTTGTGGCGGGCGAGAGTAATACCCTGGTCTCGTTTACGGCGCCGGATGTGGGGTTGACGCCAGTGCGTTTCTGTGTGATGGCAGAGGAGGACCAGCATCTTGAGAACAATTGTAGCGGTGGATGGTTACGGGTCGAAGGGTCGCCGCAGATACTGGTCGTTGGAACGCTCGAGGACCGTGCGCCATTAGCTGCTGCGTTATCCCAGACAAACTTGGAGATCATACAGCGTCTACCCGGTGAATTGCCGCTATCGGCACAGGCATTGAGCGACTATGCGGCTGTGGTTTTGGTCAATACCCCAGCGCGCGCTTTACCGTTACAGGCAACGGCATCGCTCCATACCTATGTACGTGACCTGGGTGGCGGTTTGGTGGCTATAGGCGGACCAGAAAGCTATGGGGTGGGGGGCTGGTCTTCCACGGATTTGGAGACGGCGCTTCCCGTCATCACAAAGGTGCAGGATCCGCGCCGTTTTGCCCCTCTGGCGACGATTATCGTGATAGATAAATCGGGCAGTATGGCTGCCGCGGATACTGGAGGGAGCATATCCAAAATACGACTGGCGGCAGAGGCTGCGTCTCGTGTTGCGGAGGCGTTGAATGATGACGATATGCTTGCTGTGGTTGCCTATGATGATCGCCCTGCCGATACATTTGGCCCGGTATCGGGGCGCGACCGGGAATCATTGATTGAGCGTTTGCTACGCTTGCAGGCAGGTGGCGGCGGCATTTATGTACGGGATGGGCTAGCCTATGCGGCGCAGCTGTTTGAGAGTAGTTTTGAACCAGATCCAGAACTGCAACGGCATGTTTTATTGGTAGCTGATGGCAGCGATGCCGAGCAGCAATCCGGTGCTCTGGCACAGGTGACCGCCTTACGTGCTCAGGGAGTCACGGTCAGTGTGATTGCTATTGGCAACGGTAGCGACGTCCCATTTTTGCAGGAGGTCGCGCAGGAAGGTCAGGGGCGTTTCTATCTCACCGAGCGGGCTGCTGACCTGCCTGCGATTTTCACCGAAGAGATGGCCCGCGTGCGTCGTTCCTACATTGTGGAACAGACCTTCTTTCCGGCACGGGGACCTGCATGGGCGCCAATCGAAAGTTTCACGGTGTTGCCCTCACTGCAGGGCTATGTAGCGACAACACCGAAATCCGGTGCGGAGGTGCCTCTGTGGGGTGCTGTGACGGTAGACCCACTACTGGCTGCGTGGCAGTACGGGTTGGGGCGTGCTGTTGCCTGGACTTCGGATGCAACCGGGCGCTGGGCAGCTGACTGGCTTGCGTGGGAGGATTTTCCGCGATTCTGGGGCGGCATACTCCGGTGGGTATTGCCATCGCCGGTTGACGAGGGTGTGGCGCTGGCTGTTGAGACTGAAGGGGAGCGAGCGCTAATTATTCTCGATGTGTGGGATGCCGAGACCGAAGGTGCTACTGAAGGGCTGGACCTGATCCTACAAGCCTCACAATTGGAGGGAGCTGCTCCTTTGGCGGCAACGGTACTGCGCCAAACGGCGCCGGGGCGTTACGAAACCACCCTCGATTTAGGGGATGCCATGGCGCCGTGGTTGTTTCGTGTCTCTGGTCAACGGCAGTTCACCATGGGATGGGTATCACCCTATGCAGCCGAATTTGTTCCTGGCAATAGTGCAGAGGTGCTAACGCGTCTGATCGCGCGCGGGCAGTCACAGCCTCTGTCAGAACCCTCGCAGGCATTCGCCCAGACTTTGGAAGGGCGATACGCTGGTTTGCCTTTGCGGCATTTGCTGATTGTGGTTGCGACCTTGCTGTGGGTTTTGGATGTAGTCATGCGCCGTTTGGTGATCGGTCAGGGTATTGTGCAAAATCTGATTCGCCGCTTAAAACGGGCGAGGGGCATCCAACGTCGTGGGTCGGCACAGCATCGTCGTGAGGCGTCTGAAAACCTTCTGCCAGAACGCTTGGATAGCTCTGTGACAGCGCCGGAACCTTCTGAGGATGTGGCTCTGGCAACACAGTTGAGGGAGCGCCTCAAGAAACCGCCAAATTGAGACAATTAGCTATTGAGTGGATTTCTAGGCGGGACCGCGAAGCCTTTGAGGGCATAAACAAATTCGGTGTTAATCATTTAGGGGTGGGTTTTCCGCACTGCAGATTCTAACCGCGGCGCGGGAAACCCACCCTGGGGCCTCGCGATGGATAGTTTCGTTGACTATTTAATTGCTCTGGGCTTGTTTGGTTGCCTCGAGCGCATTTTCTATTTGCGCCATATAGGCCATAGCAGTTTCTTTTTTGCTGTTGAGCAGGGCATCTTTGAGGGTTGCCACAATCAGTAGAGAGACCGAGAAGCTGCTGATATCGAGTGGACTTTGACCGGGTGTGGTGACCACCGTCTCTGCCTCTCGTGCGGCAAGTGTTGTGCCGTTATCGGTAATGCAAACGGTTGGGATGCCTCTGGCGCCCGCTAGTTTGACTGCGTGCCCGGTGTCAATTCCTGGCGTACCGAAAACCAGCGCCAACAGCACGTCCCCGGGTTGCATGCCATTCACCGATTGCGCCGTTTCTGCCATGCTGGGCGTAAAATGGAAAATCGGGATATTGAGCGGTGCCAAACTCTCTGCCAGATACTGTGCGATGTTATAGCTGGGAAATTCTCCAACAATCCAGATGCGCTGAGCGGATTTGAGTGTCTTCAACGCCTGTGCCAGGTGTGGGGCTTCGGTAGTTGCAAATTGCTCCAGGTCCTGTGATTTGCTGGCAAAAAGCGCCTGGATGAGGTCCTCTTCACTACCTGCCTCGACGGCTTTGCGATAGGTTTGAACGATTTCCCCACGCACATGGGCTTTGATTTCTCGTGAGAGTTCTCGGAACCCACTATAGCCAATTTCCTGTGAGAACCTAACCACCGTGGCAGGGTCAATGCCTACACGGCGAGAGAGTTCGGTCGCCGTTAGAAATGCAACATCAAGAGTCTGATTCAGAATGAAATCTGCCAGACGCCGAAAACCGGGTGTCAGATTGCCATAATGCTCTTCAATTCTTTCGCGAAACATGTTTATCTCCTTTTTCCCGTGTAATGGTGCTGCAATGGTAAGCTGGATGAGAGTTGTTATTCTTTTGTTTGTGGCAAGGTTGCTTCATAGGCGGCAGTTCGTGCTCTTAGGTTAAGGATTTCGCTCAAGTATTCGTTGTATGCAGTGAAGGCTTCTGCGGTTTGGGCGGCATTTGTGCCGGCTAACGCTTCCCAAATCAACGCAACGATTGCAATGGCTGCGCCGCTGTTGGGGATGCCGGTGTTATCAAATGTGGGAACCGCAACGACGAGTTCGGCTTCTTTAGCTGAAGTACATAGATTATTGTCGGCGATAGTAATGGTATGGGCGCCTTTTTCGCGCGCCATGCGTACCAGGTAGCCGGTATCGAAGCTAGGTTGGCTGATTGCCAGGGTGAGTAGCGTGTGTTCTGGTTGTAGTTTGCTTAGCGTGGTCGTGGCGTTGAGTGCATCAGGTGAAAAGGCTTCAGCCTGGACACCCGCAACCTGTAACATGCGCGCCAGGAACTGGGCAATAGCCAGAACAGGGCCTTCGCTGGTAATCCATACTTGAGGAGTTTGCTTGAGTATCCGTAGCGCCTCGCCCAACTTTGGTGTCTCTGTCAGGCTGAAATCTGTTAGATTCTGCCGGGTGTGATCCACCAATTGGTGAATTAGAGCCTCTTCACTTTCAGCTTCTGCGCCTTTGCGATAGGTGGTCGTTACCTGGTCACGTACATAATGTTTGATTTCACGGGAGAGTTCTCGGTAGCCGCTATAGCCGATTTCCTGTGCAAACCGGACTACAGTGGCGGGGTCAACGCTAACGCGGCGCGAGATTTCTGTCACCGTCAGAAATGCTGCATCAAGTGTGTGATTCATGATGAAGTCAGCAAGTTTGCGGAATCCTGGCGTCAGGCTGTCATAGTATTGACGAATTTGATCTTGAAACATACGTTTGGGTCTCCTTTGTTACCTGGATGGTCATCTAGTTAGTGAGTCATCTCTAAGTTTATGAAACGGTTTATTCTATGGTGCGTTCATGGGCACGAAAGGGAATGGGATTCAGTCCATCCTAAATGCTGGCACCAGATAGCGAGAGATTTGTCTAGCTGTTCGCAGGTCTGTTGGCGTAATTCCAATAAGCGATTGAGGTGCAGGCGTTGTTCTCCCTGGCTTTTTTCTATGCTCGGTAGTCGCTCTTCTTTGAGGCGTTCTTCAATTAGCGCCAGTAGTACTGCAATCAACGCCAGTCCTGTGAAGGGTGATGTTGCATGGCTAATAATCAGGGCGAGTTCTGCTTCTTTTGCCGGCGCTTGAAGTCCGTTGCTGCTGATGCAGAGCGTATGCATGCCCTTTTCGCGAGCCAATTGCACGATATATCCTATATCAATTTGCGGACCTTCGTTGCCTAAGGCCAGGAGTACATCTTCATCTTGCATGTGGCTCAACCGCATCGCGGCTTCCAAAATATCTGGATGAAAAGCGATGGCGGATAAGCCAACGTTTCGCAAGCCTTGTGCAAAAGCTTGCGCCAACTCATTTAATGCGCCTTCTGCGACAATCCAGATCATTTTGGCCTTATTGAGCACTGTGCCTAATTCTCCCAGTCGCTCCAGGTCAACCGGTGTCAGGCAATCTAGTTGTTGGCGGAATTTTCCCAACAGCGCTGAGAAATGTTCCCCCTGTGTTGCATAGGGTTCAGTTGGCTTTTCGCCTGTAGTAATTCGAGCGTGGACATGCTGTTTGATTTCCTGAGATAGTTCACGATAGCCGGAATAGCCCAGGTCTTGCGCAAAACGGACCACGGTCGCTGGATCTACCTCTACCCGGCGCGCCAGTTCAGTGGCTGTCAGGAAAGCTGCATCAAGCGTGTAGTTGACAATGAAATCCGCTAGTTTTCGATAGCCTGGTGAGAGTCGCTCGTAGCTATCTCTTATGCGATCTCTAAACATAAATTGACGACCTTTTAGCCCTTGCAGATATATTGCAACTGGTATCTACCAGTTGCGCGGTTCAGTTTTTGATTACAAATATTATATCATAGCCAAGCATAAAGGCAAGAGCCAAACGAAGGCAAATCCAAAACTTGATTACATGCAAGAACCCAAACAGATTTTCTCCACTACTTGGTTGATTATTGTTAGATGTGAATTACAATTTTGTGGCTTTTCAGGAGTGAGCGTGCTTCACGAAAGTGCAGAAACCCGCTGAAGTGTTACAGATGTCCTGGGCTGTGTGATTCACTAACGAGGATGTGTTGATGCATAGGATATGGCGATTCATTAGTTGGACGTGTTTGTTATTCGTTCTGGTGGGGTGTGGACGAGAGCGCGTGCCGGTTACGGCGACGCCTAAAGCGCCGGTGGTATTATCACAGTGGGCGATTGAAGCTGAGGCAAGCACTAGCTATGCCTCACCTGATTGGAGCCCGGCTCGGGCAACGGGCGAACCGGATGTTCAGGTCTGTGCTGATGACCCTCGCGCTTGGGCTTCAGCCCGGGGCAATGGCTTGGAGTGGTTGCAGTTGCGCTATGCGGAGCCGGTTTATGCTACTGAAGTTCGCATTTTCCAAACCCTGGGCCCAGGGACTATCGCGCGTGTGCACTTGATTGATGCTGCCGGTGGTCAAAAGCTGGTGTGGGAGGGTACGGATACGTCTATGATTTGCCCGGGGGTTTTTACCACATCTTTCCCGCGGACCGAATATCTGGTCACCGGTGTGCGTATTGAACTGGATGAATCACGTACCGGCTTCTGGAATCAAATTGACAGCGTCTCACTGATCGGTATTTTGCCGTAACCCGTCAGTGTTTTAACAGACGTTTTCGTAAGGCTTCGGGTATCGCCCCACCGCGCTCCAGGATGCGTAAGGCTTCCTCTGGCGGCAATGGAGGCAACACAGGCGTCTCACTGAGTGTCATTGTGTCAAGTGTTTCCGGTGCGGGTGATTTCTCGAGGAGCCACAAAAGTACATCGCCTGGCTCGTCGCTTGCGCGTAACCCTGCCGTGGGAGGTACCGACGCAGGGTCGGGGGTGAGCCAAAGGGTGGGGGCGCAATGGGTGAGAGTGCCCGGCGACTCGTTACTTACCCATAGAATGTGTTCGGCTGTAGCCAGCTCTACCTGCAATAATACCGGTTCCCATCTGGCGTTTGCGGGCGCTGTGGGATTTAGTGGGCTGAGCAATAGAAGCCGTCCATCAGCCAGCAGGCGCTGCTCTGCTTCGCTGAGTTCAATAGTATCCAGTCCTTGTCGCACATGGAGAAGCGCATCTCCCTCTGAATCGGTCAGTTCATCCAAAAGGATTGCGGCCTGAGCGCTACCACGTGTTGCAGATGGCAGCGTTGTATCACCCAGAACCTGGCCTAGCGTTTCCTGGAGCAGCAGGGTGGTAGCGGCATCCAGGGGGGCGGGTGGGATGGCAAGTACAGGGCGCGTGAGGAGCTTGGGGTTGCCTTGATAGAAGAGCAACGCCGGGCGGAATTTGAGGTCCAGCGTTTCCAGCCCTTTGGGGTAGCAATCTTCGTTCCAACGCAGCGCGGTGACCTTCTCGAGTCTTTGTGGGCCTTTCAGCGCGCTTGCCTCAGCATCATCGAGGCCCGTCCGTGAGCCGTTCATGGGCAGGGAATCGAGTACAGATCCGACAGAGAGTCCTTCCTTGCTCCAGGAGCTCAGCAGGCTTTTTGCGCGCGTGGTTGGCAGCACACCGCTGTAAAGAAGCCAGTACCACAGTTGTGTTTCGCGGTCCGAATGGGTCATGGAATGGCTGGCGCTTCCTTTTCTAGAATGATTGTGACCGGGCCATCATTCACGAGCTCGACGTCCATGTGTGCTCCAAAAACGCCTGTTTCTACAGGTAATTGCTGGTCTCGCAGCGCCTTGCAGTACAATTCTATCAGCGGCGCCGCGATTTGTGGGGCAGCTGCTTTGGTAAACGAGGGACGGAAGCCACGCCGGATATCGCCATGAAGTGTGAATTGCGATATGACCAGCACGCTACCATCAATATCCTGCACCGAGAGATTCATTTTTCCCTCGGCATCGCTGAAGATGCGGAGATTGGCGGTCTTGTGTGCTAGCCAGCGCGCTTCCGTTTCGCCATCACCTTCTGCCACGCCCAGCAGGACCAACAGACCAGGCCCGATGGCTCCTACAATATCTCCCTCGACTGTAACCGAAGCTCGGGATACACGCTGAATAACTGCTCGCATTGCTTATCTCCCCAAGGCCACTACTGAAGCAATTGCCAATCCCCCATCATGGGTCAGACTGATCGCCCATTCGTCCAAGTGCTGGGATTGTGCAAGAGACTGGGCATATCCGTTAAGTGCAATGGTAGGACGTCCGCTGGGCGTGTTTAGGATTTCGACTTCATGCCACCGGATTCCAATGGGCGAGAGCAGTCTCAATCCTACGCCCAGTGCCTTAGCGACCGCCTCTTTCGCCGCAAATCGTGCTGCTACTTCTGATGGCTGCCGGTGGAGCTTAAGGATTTCCTGTGGCGTAAAGATGCGCTCCAGGAAGCGCTCACCATGTTGGTTGAGCGTGCGCTCGATTCGTGCGATTTCGATGACGTCAATGCCGGTTGCGAGCATGATGGCTTCGCCTCACAGATTCAGCTTCTTGGCGGACCGGAAATGCCCAGAGTGAAGGCTTCGGGGTTTAGCCAGCGTCGGGCGGCAGCCTGCACGTCCAGGGCAGTGATTGCACGAATGCGCTCCTGATACCGTTGCAGGTAATCCAGCCCCAGATCATAGCGCTCAATGTGGGTGAGTGTGCCGGCAACGCCTTCATTTGTTTCAAGGCGTAATGGTAGACTTCCTATGAGATACGATTTGCTGTCTTCCAGCTCCCTGGCGGACACGGTTTCGTCGCGGAGACGGTGAATTTCCGTTAGGATGAGTTCTACCGCTTTCTCCACCTGTGAGGGATGAACGCCAGCAATGGCCTGCCAGGGTCCAGGACCGGCGCCGCCTTCGAGGCTGCTGTAGACATAATAGGCCAGGCCGTTTTGCGAACGGACTTGTTCGCCCAGGCGTCCCATCATTCCGAAGACTCCCAGAACAGTGTTGGCAAGCTGGCAGGCAAGGAAATCTGGCGAGCGGCGCGAGGGTCCAGGCCAACCGAGCACCAGGTCAGTCTGAGTTTTTTCCGGCAAAGGAACATACTGTTCCCGGCGGTCGGTAAGTGCTGGTACGTCTGGCAATGGGGAGCGAGCAGGGCGGTCGCCTTCCCAATCTCCGAAAACGTTCTGCACCGTTTCGAGAGCGAGCTGCGCTTTGACAGCGCCAACTATTGCAATGACCATTCCGCGCGGCGCGATGTTGCGTTTATGAAAGGCACGCAAGTCCGCTGCTTTAAGTTGGGCAACCGTACCTGGCATTCCCGTGACTTGGCGTTGATAGGGGTGCCCGATGGGGTACGTCAATTCATGAAAGGCACGAGCTGCGCGCGCACGGGTGTCGAATTCCTGTTCTCGCAGGGTGCTGAGTAACTCGGCTCGCGCATGTTCGATTTGTTCCGGCGCAAATGCAGGATTGCGCATCACATCATTGCAGATTTCCAGCAGCAATGGGAGCTGTTCTGCTAAGCCTTTTGCCCCAAAAGATGTAATATGAACGCCTGCCGAGAAGCCGAAAACCGCTCCTACAGATTCCACTTCTTCGTAGAGCTGCTCGAAGGGACGCTGATGCGTTCCGCGTTCCATGACATCCATTGTAAAACTGGCTACGCCTTCACGTTCGACGGGATCATCTTCTGACCCGCTGATGAAATAACCATCAATAATCACCGAGGGGCTGATAAAGTTCTCGCGCGCCAATACGGTGATTCCATTGGGAAGCGTCTGGCGTAACACATCTCCAGGCCCGGGCAATGCAATCTTGTTTCTGCCCATACTATCTCCTTCGGGAAAAATCATCCCACGCCCCCATTTGAAAATGTGAGGCTGCGGCACTTCAGATTCTGCGTCGTTTGGGTCTACTGTTCGCTATGACTGGAAAGATAATGCCCCACAGTGAGATTCTGCGGGCGCAGGTAGGTATTGGCGACACGCAATACATCTTCAGCGGTTACGGTTTCCAGTCTCTCTAGATAGCGCAGAAACCAGCTGGTGTCAGCAAAAATCTCGCTGAAACCAAGCCAGAAGGCTTGATTTGTAATGCTTTCGCTGGAGAACGCAAAGAGCGCGCGTGCCTGGCGCTTGGCTTTAGCCAGTTCTTCTGCTGTGATTGGGTTGTTGCAGATCTCGCTGATGGCGGCACGGATGGCATTTTCGACCTCTGCAGGGCTGTGTTCAGGAAGAACGGTGGCGCTGATGCGATAGAGATTGGGATCCACGGTGGGAATCAAGCTGGCGCTTACATCAGCTGCAATCTGGCTTTGGACCACGGCACGATAAAGACGACTGGTGTAGTTGGTGAGACTTCCCCGTCCCACCAGAGAACCAGATCCACCTGCAAGCACCGTGCTCAACACCGTGAGAGCGTGAATATCTGGATGCGTGGCTTCGGGGGTGTGGAAGGCCATTGTGAGATAATCGGTGCCCGCATCACCCTCGACAGTTACCCGGCGTTCCCCTCTTTGGAGCGGTTCTTGTGCTGTGACCTGTGGCAGGGTATTGCGCGCCGCAATTTTCCCAAAAGTGCTTTCAATCATGCGCAGCATCTCGCCGGCGTTGAAATCACCCGCTGCGGCGAGAATCGCATTGTTGGGGCCATAGAAGGCGCGGTAGTGCGTGTAAAGGTCCTCACGGGTCATGGTTTGTAGATCACACAGATGCCCGATTGTATCGTGTCCGTAAGGATGAACGCGAAAAGCAGCGCCGGAGAGTTCCTCATCTAGTAGGAATGTGGGATCATTTTCATTTCCCTGTCGTTCGCTGATGATCACTGTGCGTTCGGCTGCAACTTCATCTGGATCAAAGAGCGCATTGGTCATGCGGTCAGACTCAATATCGAGCGCCATATAGGCTTTTGCAGAGGGCAGTGTCTCGAAATAAGCGGTGAAGTCGTACCACGTCATCGCATTAAGATAACCGCCTTCGCGTGCAATAGATTGGTCGAGTTTCTGCCGGGGCCAGCGTTCAGTGCCCTTGAACATCATGTGCTCGACCCAATGCGAGATTCCGGTGATACCCAAATGTTCGTTGCGGCTTCCAACGCGGTACCACACCCAGACACTGGTCACAGGAGCACTGTGTGTCTCGCGTAAGACTACTGTCAAGCCGTTTTCAAGCGTCGTTTTGAGCAGGTTCACAGAGGCCTCCTCGTGCTGCCATGTGTGGTTATGCGGGCTTTGCGCGTCGGGATTGGACTCATTTAGCAGGTTTTCTCGGAGATGCCCTGTCCGTTGTAGCCGCGTCCGATGCCCAGGTAGTTGAAGCCCAATTCCAACATGGTCTGCGGGTCGTAGATATTGCGTCCATCTACCAGCACGGGGGATCGTAGCATGGCCTTGACCCGGTTCAGATCGAGGTGTTTGAACTCGTTCCACTCTGTGACGAGGATCAGCGCGTCTGCGTCTTGGGCTACGGCGTAGGCATTGGGCAACATCTCCACTTCGGGGAGGAGATCCTTTGCTACATTCATGGCGACAGGATCATAGGCGCGGACCTTGGCTCCAGCGCGTAACAGGGCGCGGGCGATATCCACGGATGGCGCATCGCGCATATCATCCGTATTCGGTTTGAAGGCAAGTCCCAACAAGCCAATAACCTTTCCCTTGAGATCCTCACCCAGGACCTCACGCAACTTGCGGAGTGGCGCCTGGCGCTGGTCGGCATTGATGTCCATCACGGCGTGGAGCAGGTGGGGATGACGCCCTTCGGTCTCAGCCATGTAAGCCAAAGCCTTGACATCTTTGGGGAAACAGGAGCCGCCCCAACCGATACCGGCATCGAGAAAGTAGCGACCAATGCGTTTATCTAGCCCCATGCCGGCAGCTACTTCCTTGACATCAGCCCCCAGGGCCTCGCAGACATTCGCAATCTCGTTGATGAAGGAGATTTTGGTAGCCAGGAAAGCATTGGAGGCGTACTTGATCATCTCTGCCGTGCGCAGATCGGTGATCATGATAGTGGAGCGGAGTGGCAGATGCAACTGGGCCACTTTGGCTGCGGCTTCTTTGCTGGTGGAGCCGAGCACAGTGCGATCGGGATTCATGAAATCACTGATTGCGGATCCTTCTTTCAGAAATTCCGGGCAAGATACCACAGCAAATTCCGGCGCATCCGGACGACGGTTGTGGATGATCTCGGCGACCCAATCCCCAGTGCCTACGGGGACGGTAGATTTGTTGATCACAATCAGCGGGTGCTCCATTACATCGGCAATGGATTCCGCTGCCATGCGTACATAGCGCAGGTCAGCCTGTCCATCAACATCCGAGGGGGTGCCTACGGCAATGAAGACAAATTCGACATCCTTGAGCGCCTCCTCGTAGGAGGTGGTAAAGGTTAGTCGCCCTGCTTGGACGTTGCGTTCCACCAGTTCTTCAAGCCCTGGTTCATAGATCGGCATTATCTTTTGCTTGAGGTTCGCAATGCGTTCTGCATTGATATCCAGGCAGATGACGCGATTGCCGAGGTCAGCAAAACAGGCACCACTGACTAATCCCACATAGCCGACACCAATCACGGCGATACGTTTCATGTGTTAACTCCTTTGTCTTCTGGGGTCACGATTGAAGATGATACCACATTTACGGGGTTTTCCAACTCACGCAGCTGTTCCGTGTTATTCTGCTTGCAAACCGACTTTTGGTTCGCAATTCGCCTTTCGCGATGGCAACCTGAACAGCGGCTAACTCATGGGTTGTAGATAGCTGCCTTGAACGGCTGCGGATTTCACAGCATCACGATCAATACGCCTAGAGCACTCGCTATTACTAGCGCAATAGCATCAGGCACGCGGAAGTGTAGTTCTATCATTGAAGTGCGCCCTTTTCCTCCGTGATAGCCGCGTGCCTCCATGGCGAGCGCCAGGGCTTCGGCCCGCTGCAGACTGTTGAGGAATAGCGGCACGAGTAACGGCAGCGCTTGCCGCACGCGACGCAGGATACCAGTTTTCCCCGTACCCCACTCGGCTCCACGCGAAGCTTGCGCCTTGGCAATGCGTTCGGCTTCCAATGCCAACAGGGGCAGAAAGCGCAGGGTGACTTGCGTCATGAGTACTATATCCTGGGTGGGGATACCTAAGACAGCGAGTGGACGCAGGAGTGCCTGGAGGCCATGGACCAGCTCTGCTGTGGAGATAATCGCGGATGCCAGGCTTATGAGTAAGATCAACGCGGCAAAACGCACAATGATGGTGCCGCCGGTTAGCAGATCCATTTTTGAGATGTGCAACGGTCCCAGCGTGAGCCATACCGGAGACGCATTTTCTGAAGACCCGAACAGTATCTGTAACAGAGCTAGAAACAGGATAAATGGCAACGGCGCCAACAAACCACGCAACGCATAGCCCAAGGGGACTCGGGCGGCGATAAGTGCAAGGAAGGTGATGACCAACGCCAATCCCAGACCGCTGAGGTGGGGTGCGGCAGTGATGGCGACCAGCAGGAATGCACTGCTCACCAGGCGCGTCCGTGGGTCGAGATGGTGAAGCGGTGAGCCTGTCGCCAGGTATTGCCCCACCGTAACATATCTTTGGAATTCGAAATCATGCACGGTTGGTGATCTCCACGAGTTGTGCTACGAGCATTTCCGCGGTGAGTACATTTGATGGCAGGGGCCAGCCGCGGGCGCGAAGCGCGCTGGCGATTTCGGCGACTGCGGGCAGCCCCAATCCCAGGCTCCGTAACTGTCCCTCCTCGGCAAAAACATCACTCGCGGCGCCCGTTAGAATACTTGAGCCACCGTCCATGACGGTTAGTGTTTCCGCCATGCGTGCCAGGTCCTCCATACGGTGAGAAGAGACTATCAATACCATGCCTGTATCCTGAAGCGCTTGCAGGTGTGCCAGGAGTTCGCGCCGCGAGATGGGATCAAGCCCTGCAGTCGGCTCATCGAGTAGCAGGATAGCCGGTTGAAGCGCCAGGACCGACGCCAGGGCAATTTTGCGTCGTTCGCCGCCACTTAGGGCAAAAGTCAGGCGATCTTTGAAGGTGCTGAAATCTAGCCCCACCAGCTCCATGGCCCAGCGAACACGTTCACGCAACGCGCTGCCTTCCAGTCCCTGCAAACGTGGTCCAAAGGCGATTTCATCCCCGACATATTGCTCGAAGATTTGCAGTTCTGGCATCTGGAAAGCCAGTCCTGCGGAACGGCGCACGGCGCGCAAGTCCACGCGTGGGTCATTGAGGTCGAAATCCCCGATGCGAACTTTGCCTTCCTGGGGGCGCAGCAACCCATTGAGATGCTGTAGCAGCGTAGATTTCCCTGACCCTGTGGCGCCGAGCAGCCCGTGCGCCCCGCCCTCAGGAACGACCAGGTTCACATTGCGCAGCGCGCGGTGTTCCAGCGGTGTATCTTTTAGGTAGACGTGTCCCAGGCCTTCAACCTCTATCAGAGCACTTCCGGCAGACGACGGTTGTGTTACAGGCGATACTGCCGTTGTTGTGTGGTGGGGCAGGGCATCCAATGCGCTGGTTAGAGCTGGTGCGGTCAGCAGATTGGGTGGCAACTCGGGAAAGTTTTGGCGCAGGCGCTGGTTCAGCAGGGCAATCGGCGGCAGTTCCAGGCTTAACGTATGCAATGCCTGGTCATCCGCGAAAATCTGCGCAGGGGCGGCATCTAGCGCTACATGTCCCTGGTCCATGACGATGATGCGTTGGGCTTCAGTTGCCTCATCCATGAAATGCGTGATGTTGATGACGGTGATGCCTTCTGCATGGAGCTGTTCCATCATCAATCGCACGGTGCGCCGGCCTGCAGGATCCAGCATTGCCGTGGCTTCATCGAATACAATGCAGCGGGGCTGCATCGCCAGCACACCTGCCAGTGCTACCCGCTGCATCTGACCCGCAGAGAGATGGTGCGGCGGGCGCAGTCGTACGTCCCGGAGATTGACCGTCTCAAGGGCTTTTCGCACCCTCGCGCGAATCTCGTCTGGTGGCAACCCCATGTTCTCGGGGCCAAAGGCTACATCTTCCTCAATTGTGGCAGCGATGATCTGATCGTCTGGGCGTTGAAAGACCATTCCCACAGTTTGCCGGATGGCACGATGGTGTGTCCGGTCCCGGCTATCCATGCCTGCAATGCGAACGGCGCCGGATACGGGGAGTAGTAGCGCATTGAGGTGACGGGCTAACGTGGATTTGCCGGAGCCGTTAGCGCCGATGATCGCGACATATTCACCGGTTTCGATCTGCAAAGTTACGCCGTTGAGTGCCGGTTGCGTATTGCGATCAGCTGCATTGTATACAAAACGCACATCTTCAAATTCAATGAGTGCGGTCATCCGTACCCTGCCCGGAGAGGTTGATTGATCATCTTGGCTGCATTATAACCTTTGTGGAATCGGGTGTCAAAGCCACGCTTCGCGGTATAATAGGTATGGTAGATAAAGGGCACACCACGAAGTAACATGATATCCAGGGGGTGGGGTCTCCCCCGCTTTCTGTTCCTCGGTGGTGAATCTGGTTTTTAGGGGTGATAGTATGCAAGAGTCTCGTACGCGCAAGGTCGTGATTGCTGGCGTCTTGGGCGCGATTGCGGCATTTCTTGGTTGGACACATTGGGGATTTATTCCATGGTTCAGTGGGGCGTCACTGACAATCATGCATGTACCTGTGATCATTGGCGCAGTATTAGAAGGTCCGGCAGTGGGCGCTGCGGTTGGGCTGATTTTCGGCCTGTTCAGCATGTTGCAAGCCGCGATAGCTCCGACGGGACCGACGGATGTATGGTTCACCAATCCGGTGCTCGCTGTGCTTCCCCGGCTCTTCATCGGACCAGTGGCCTGGTTAGTGTGGCGGGCCTTGCAGCGTTGGCCCGTTGCGGGGTTGATTGGCGCAGGTGTTGCAGGAAGTCTCACGAATACGGTTCTCGTGCTTGGAGTTATTGGCGTATTGGGATACGTGCCTTGGATAGCCTTACCCCCCATTGTGCTGGCTAACGGTTTGCCGGAGGCGGCGGCTTCTGCAATCATCACGCTTGTGGTGGTTGCTGCGTGGCGACGTATCGAATTCGGAAGGCGCAAAGGCGCCAACCTCTAATCTGCTGAGCATCATCCTGCGGCATATTGCAGGCATCAGGAGACGTCCCTATGCTATTGGCCGTTGATATCGGTAATACTAACATTGTTTTTGCGGTGCATGACGGAGATTCATGGCGCCATCATTGGCGTGTGCAGACAGTTAAAGAGAAGATGCCTGATGAGTACGGATTGCTCTTCCATGCTTTCTTGCGTGAGGCAGGCCTGGAGGCGGTAGAATTCGATCATGTGATCTTGAGCAGCGTCGTGCCGCCTGTCACCTGGAAAATCGAGCGGATGTTGGAGAAGCAGACGGGGCGTGCACCGTTGCTGGTCAGCCATCAGATCAAAACGGGTTTGACCTTCCGTGTTAAAAACCCATCCGAGGTGGGTGCTGATCTTATCGCCGATGCAGTTGCAGCCTATGCGCGTTTCGGGGGCGCCTGTATCTCTGTAGATTTCGGCACGGCGACAACTTTTGTGGCCATTTCAGATCGCGCGGAGTTCCTGGGAGTGGCGATTGCACCGGGCGCTAATTTGATGGCGGCTTCGCTTGCGGGTGGCACTTCTCAGCTGCCGCAAATCGCATTGGAGCTACCTGAATCCGCAATCGGTACTGATACAATTTCAGCGCTCAGTGCGGGGATTATGTTGGGCTATTTGGGCCTGGTGGAGCGTTTGATTAACCGCATCCGTGCAGAGATGCTGCAGCGTGGGATTCCCGGACCAATTCCGGTTATCGCTACTGGTGGTTTGGGGCAGTTCATCGCGCCGATGACGGCTTGCTTTGATGTGTATGAACCCTGGCACACCCTCAATGGGATGCGATTGATTGCGCTGCAAAATGCAGCCAATAGCTGAATGTTCCTGGCCGATGTTCCCCAATCTGTGCCCCATTGCTTGGTGGTTCTTCGTAAATTCCCTTGGAGGCTGAACTATGCCTGACCCTTTTGCAATTCCCTTTTCCCGACGCGACTATCTGGAGGCGTTGGAAGATCATATCGTCCTTTTTGATGGCGCAACCGGTACGCAGCTGGCGCGAATGTCGCCAACGGTTGCTGATTTTGGTGGAGCGCGCACCGAAGGCTTGAATGAGATGCTGCTGTTGCATCGCCCTGATCTTGTCGAGGCGACCCATGTGGCATATTTAGCAGCCGGCGCCGAGGCGATTGAAACAAATTCCTTCCGTGCCAATCGGCTGACGTTGGCGGAGTTTGGTGTGGGGGAAATGGCATTGGACCTCAACCGTCGTGCGGCGCAGTTGGCGCGCCGTGTTGCTGACCGGGTGGCATCTGAAGTGCGGGCGCCGCGTTTTGTGGCAGGTTCTATCGGGCCAACAGGACGGTTGCTCTCATTGGAAGATGTTGCCGGTGAGAGCAACTTTGATTTGCTGGCGGAGGTTTACGCTGAGGCGGCGCAGGGCTTGCTAGAGGGCGGCGTGGACGTTTTGTTGCTGGAAACGCAGCAGGATTTACTCGAACTCAGAGCGGCGGTTCTGGGTGTGTGGCGCGCTTTCAGGCGTTTGGGCGTGCGTGTGCCTTTGCAGGCACAGATAACGCTCGATGCGAGTGGACGAATGCTTACCGGACCGGATGTCGTAGCGGCTGCAGCGACGCTGGCGGCATTACCTGTGGATATCGTGGGCCTTAACTGCTCAACCGGTCCAGAGGAGATGCGTGATGCGGTGAGGCGTCTGGTTGCCTTTAGCTCTCGACCTGTTTGTGTGATGCCGAATGCAGGGATGCCGCAAAATATAGGCGGTAAGGCTGTCTATACTCTGGCGCTGGGAGCATTTGCGGCAGCGATGGTAGAGTTTGCGCTAGGGGGCGTTCGCGCGGTGGGCGGCTGTTGCGGCACCGGTCCAGAGCACATTGAGGCATTGCGGAATGCTCTGGCGCACCGTGGGGTGCGGGAGGGTTTGGGCAATTTCGTGCCGGCGCAAAACGAATATGTTTTACCCTATCTCGCCAGCAGTGTGCAGGCGGTAGCGTTGCATCAGGAACCGCGCCCATTATTGGTCGGCGAACGTATCAATACACAGGGTTCTAAAGCGGCGCGGATGCTTGTGCTTGAAGAGCGTTATCCGGCTCTCGTGACGCTTGCTGAGGAACAGGTGAATGCCGGGGCGCATGTTTTGGATGTGAGTGTGGCATTGAGCGAGCGTTCTGACGAGGCAGCGACGATGGCGCGCGTTGTGGCATTGCTGGCACGCAACACGGATGCCCCGCTGATGTTGGATACGACTGATTTAGCGGTGATGCGTGCGGGCCTGGAGCGCTACCCTGGGCGCGCGATTATTAACTCAGTGAACCTGGAGGGGGGAGAAGCACGGGCGCGCGAGATTCTTACCCTGGCGCGGGAATTCGGCGCGGCGTTGATCGCATTGACCATAGATGAGACCGGTATGGCCAAGACCGCCGAACACAAGCTGGCGGTCGCTAAACGGCTTTACGGACTGGCGGTGGATGAGATCGGATTACCGCCGCACGCGCTCATTTTCGACCCATTGACCTTTACGCTGGCAACTGGCGACCCGGAAACTGCGGGCGCTGCACTCGAGACGCTTACGGCGCTGCAATGCATCAAACTAGAACTACCTGGCGTGCTCACCAATCTGGGTGTAAGCAACGTCTCCTATGGGCTTCGCCCGGCGGCACGACGGGTGCTCAACAGCGTTTTTCTCTTCCGTGCAGTGGAAGCGGGCCTTGATGTGGCTATTGTCAATCCTGCGCAGATCACGCCTTACACCGATATTCCGCTGGCGGAACGCGCATTGGCGGATGAAGTGATCTTCAACCGTCGCGTGGATGCACTGGCGGATTTCATTGCTGCATTTGAGGGTCAACGCGCTGTGGATGAGAGTATCGAGACGCCATCGCTTGATCCTGCTGTACAGCTTTATGAGGCCGTGTTACGTCGTCGCCGTGAGGGCGTTGAGGCGCTGGTCGAGAGTTGCCTTACTCTGTACCCTCCATTGGAGGTATTAAGTACCATCCTGCTGCCGGCAATGAAGGAAGTAGGGGCCCGCTTTGGTGCGGGTGAACTGATCCTGCCCTTTGTGCTGCAATCTGCTGAGGTGATGAAATGTGCTGTCGGGCGGTTGGAGCAAGCGCTTGATCGGTCCGAGGGTGTTTCGAAAGGCGTGGTAGTGCTGGCAACCGTCTTCGGCGATGTACACGACATCGGCAAAAACCTGGTAAAAACAATCCTTGCCAACAACGGCTACACCGTTCACGATTTGGGCAAACAAGTGCCTGTAGATGTAATTCTAGATCAGGCAGTGTTGCTGGGTGCGGATGCCATTGGACTTAGCGCCTTGCTTGTGGCGACAAGCAGGGAGATGGCGCACATGGTGGAGGAATTGCAGCGGCGCGGATTGGCGATTCCATTGTTGGTAGGCGGCGCAGCGATCAATCCCGCATTCGCGCAGCGTATTGCCATCCCAGAAGGCGGGACGCTCTATCGCGGCGGTGTTTACTACTGTAAGGACGCTTTTGAGGCGCTACAAGTCCTGGAACATGTTGTGATGTTCAAGCCTGCTCCAGCAACGCATGAGCACGACCACGACCACGATGCCGTTCCGGAGTCTGAAAGAATTGCGGAGGAAGCAGCGGGTGCGGTGGGAGGACGACAGGGTACGGGCATGGAGCGGCAGGTTGCCTGTGCATCGTGCGCCGGATGTGCGTCTCCGGTCTCGTCAGCTTCTCCATCACTCCAAATTCCAACGCCACCTTTCTGGGGCTATCGCGCTTTCACCGAGATTCCCCGAGAGGAGCTCTTTGAGTTGTTGGATCGCAAGAGCCTCTATAGAGTGGGGTGGGGCGCGCGCGGGGCGAAGGGTGCGGCGTGGGATGCGCTACAGGTTGAGTTCGATGCGCGTCTGGCGCAGATGTGGCCCGCCGCATCATATCTGCATCCACAGGCGCTCTACGGCTACTTCCCCGTTGCTTCAGCGGGGGAGACCTTGTTGGTTTATGACCCCCATCAACCCGAGGCTCGGCACGAAATCGCTCGTTTCACTTTCCCCCGTCTGCGACGGGGCGAGGCGTGTTTGTGCCTGGCGGATTATTTCGCGTCAGTGGAGAGCCATGTTGTAGATGTGGCAGCTTTCCAGGTAGTGACTGTGGGATCGGGGGCGACGGAACGTTTCGGCGCACTCGATGCTATTGGCGAGTACAGTGACGCCTATTTTGTCCACGGGTTGGCAGCAAACACCACTGAGGCGCTTGCTGAATGGTTGCACCGCCGGATCCGTGCTGAACTGGGCCTGTTGGCGAATCAGGGCAAGCGTTACTCGTGGGGATATCCTGCCTGCCCAGACCTGGAGGGGCATCGTATCCTTTTCGGGTTCTTGCCCGCGGAGACAGCTCTGAAATTGCACCTCTCCTCAGCGTATCAGCTCATCCCTGAACATAGCACTGCCGCGATAGTGGTGCACCATCCCGGGGCGCGCTATATGCCATAGATTTCTCATTCGCCTGTTTGGTGATTTTTGCTGCGTGACGCAG
>JAPKMR010000050.1 GCA_026645815.1 Anaerolineae bacterium
GCGCGCAGCAGGCGACGCGTCACCTACTGGCGCTGGGGCATCACGCTATCGGCTATATTGGAGCGGGAAATCGCCCAGGCTCAAATCGCGCCCGGCTTGCGGGATACCGCGATGCGCTCCTCGCCGCCGGGGTTGCCCCGCAAGAGGCATGGGTGCGCATCGCGCCGGCGAATCACCGGTATCATTCGGATGATGTCAGCGATGGGCAGGCGTTGTTGCCGGATGTGCTTGCGGCAGACGTCAGCGCCATTTTCTGCTACAACGATATGCTCGCCGTGGGAGCAACGCTAGCTTGTCGTGAGCGTGGGATCACCATCCCTGCGCAGATCAGTATCATGGGCTTCGATGACATCGAGCTGGCTGCCTATGTCACACCGGCGCTCACCACCATCCACCAACCCAAACTGCGCCTGGGGCAGCTGGCGATGGAAATGCTGCTACGGCTTCTGGAAAACGAAACGGTGGAGAACGCCGTTCTTCCCACAGAACTGGTGATACGCGAATCCACCGCTTAACGGGCAACCCGTGGCGCGTGAGCTACAACGCGCGCGCCCAAACAGTGGCTTTCATTTTGGAGGACTTCATGCGTCAATATACTGCCGATAATCTGGTCATCCATCCGGGCAACAGCGCGGATCCCGATGTCATCGTCGAAGTACGCCCAGAAGACGCGGGCTGGGAGACGATTGCCTTCCAGGCGCGACGGTTGGCAGCGGGAGCTAAGTGGAGCAGCAGCACGGGCACGCAAGAACTGGCGCTGACCGTGCTGGGCGGCACACTCAATTTGAGCTCCAACCGCGGCAGCTGGCACGGACTCGGGCAACGCGCCGATGTTTTTAGCGGCTTGCCGACGGCACTCTATCTGCCGCCGGGCATAGATTTCACCATCACCGCCATCAACGACTGCGAATTTGCCATCGCGCGAACCGAAGTGGGCGCCCCCCATCACCCACCCCGCCTGGTCACGCCCCTGGAGGTGACCGTCGAGATTCGCGGCGGCGACCAGGCAACGCGCCGAATCCACAACATCATTCCGCCAGGGTTCCCCTGCGAGCGGTTGGTAGTCGTCGAGGTCTTCACACCGGGCGGCAATTGGTCGAGTTATCCGCCGCACAAACATGATATCCACCGGAGCGATGCCGAGGGGCAGCTCCTCGAGGCCGACCTCGACGAAATCTACTATTACCGGTCAGACCGCCCCGAAGGTTACGCTCTGCAGCGTATCTATACGGGACCGACCTCGCCGCTCCAACAAGCAGGACTCCCCATTGATGCTGCCGTTGTCGCACGGAACAATGATGTCGTCCTGGTTCCCGAGGGTTATCACCCGGTCAGCAGTCCGGTGGGTTATACCACCTATTATCTCAACATCCTCGCCGGCAGCGCCCAAAGCCTTGCCAGCTATGATGATCCCACCTATGCCTGGGTGAAAGCGAGTTATACCACACGCGATCCGCGGGTAGAGAAGATCGGAGAATAGCACGCGGAAAAGCCAGTGCCCGCGTGCTTCTGATTGTTGATTTTGATTCTTGCAACCTGTTGGGAGGCAAATATGACAGAACAAATTCGGCTAACAATGGCTCAAGCGCTCATCACCTTTCTCAAAGCGCAATACGTGGAACGCGATGGCGTCGAGCAGCCCTTCTTCGCCGGCTGTTTTGGCATTTTCGGGCACGGCAACATCGGCGGCATCGGACAAGCGCTGCAGCAAATGCCGGAGTTCCGGTACTATCAGGCGCGCAACGAACAGGCGATGGTTCACACTGCCACCGCCTATGCTAAAACGAAGAACCGGTTGCAGACCCTCGTCTGCACATCCTCTATCGGTCCCGGCGCGACAAATATGATCACCGGTGCCGCCACTGCAACCATCAACCGGCTGCCGGTGTTGCTACTGCCCGGCGATATCTTTGCCCGCCGCAACGTAGCGCCCGTGCTACAACAGCTGGAATCAGGACAGACACAGGATATCTCTGTCAACGATTGCTTCAAACCGGTGAGCCGTTACTGGGACCGCATCAGCCGTCCGGAACAACTGCTCACCTCGCTACCTGAGGCGCTGCGCGTGCTCACCAGCCCGGCTGAGACCGGCGCGGTTACACTCGCCCTGCCACAGGATGTGCAGGCTGAAGCCACCACCTATCCTGCAGCCTTCTTCGAAAAGCATGTGTGGCGCGTTCCTCGCAACCGCCCCGATACCGAAGCCTTGAAGCGCGCTGCCGCCTGGATTCGCGCCGCGCGCGCTCCGCTGATTGTGGCAGGCGGCGGCGTCATCTACTCCGAGGCCACAGAGATGCTGCGGTGCTTTGTCGAGACGACAGGCATTCCGGTGGGCGAGACGATGGCAGGCAAAGGTAGTCTACGTTACGACCACCCGCTGGCGCTAGGCGCTATCGGCGCGACGGGGACTCTCGCCGCCAACCGATTGGCACACTCAGCCGACCTGGTCATCGGCATCGGCACGCGCTATAGTGATTTCACCACCGCTTCCAAGACCGCCTTCCAGAACCCGGAGGTGCGCTTCATCAATATCAACGTAGCAGAATTCGACGCACACAAGCATTATGCATTGCCGCTGGTGGGCGATGCCCGCGCCACGCTGGAGGAATTGCTGGCGCTTCTGGAAGGGTATCACGTAGGCGAGACCTATCGCGCAGAAGCCACAGCCCTACACGAGGCTTGGGAAGCCGAGGTAGAGCGCATCTATGCGCTCCGCCACACGCCGCTGCCCAGTCAGGGAGAACTCATCGGGGCACTCGATACCCATGGCGACCCGGAGGGCATCCTGGTCAATGCGGCGGGAAGCATGCCCGGCGACCTGCACAAGCTCTGGCGCGCCCGTCATCCCAAACATTTCCACCTGGAGTACGGCTATTCCTGCATGGGCTATGAGATCGCAGGCGGGTTGGGTGTCAAATTAGCAGCGCCGGAGCGTGAGGTCACCGTCATCGTCGGCGATGGCAGCTATCTGATGCTCTCTTCAGACCTGGCGACTGCGGTGCAAGAAGGGGTCAAACTCATCGTCGTGTTATGGGATAATGGTGGTTTCAAAAGCATCGGCGCACTCAGTCGCTCGATGGGGCAAGGGGGCTTTGGCACGCGCTTCATCCACCCGCAAGCAGGCGTGCTGGTCGGCGATGCGGCAGGCAATGCCGTAGAACCACTCGCCATTGACTTTGCCGCCAACGCCCGGAGCCTGGGCGCCAAAGTCATTGAATGCGCTACCTATGATGACTATGTTGCCGCAATCGCGGCAGCGCGCGCAGCCCAAGATACTACCGTCATCGTCATTCAAAACGACCGCTACGAGAGCGTCCCCGGTTATGAAAGCTGGTGGGATGTACCCATTGCTGAAGTCAGCGAACTTCCCTCAGTACAGACAGCGCGCCGGGAATGGGAAAAACAGCGCGCGCGGGAGCGCACCTTCTTGGGGAAAGCTGAAGAGTGACCCGATATTCGAATCACAGGGGGAATAGTCATGAACCAAAATTATAACGGACCGCTGCACGAGATGGCAGCAACGACACCAACCGATTATTGGAACGACTCGTGCTCTGTAGAAGAGTTGAACTACGCCATCGCTCGCGGAGCAACCGGCGCGACCACCAATCCCAGCATCGTGTTAAATGTGCTGAAGAAGGAGATGCACCTGTGGCGCGAGCGTATCTTCGAGCTCATTCGCGAACACCCCACCTGGGCAGAGGAAGACGTCGCCTGGCGACTGATCGAGGAGATGGCTGTACACGGCGCAAAGCTACTGCTGCCGGTCTTCGAACGCGAGCAAGGCTTGAAAGGACGGCTATCCATCCAGACTAACCCGACTTTCTACCGCAATGCCGAAGCCATCACCGCGCAAGCCCTCCACTTTCACGGGTTAGCGCCCAACCTGCAGGTCAAGATTCCCGTCACCGAGGCAGGGCTTTCCGCTATCGAAGAGGCGACTTTCCACGGGGTCAACATCAACGCGACCGTGTCCTTTACGGTACCCCAAGCGCTTGCCGTCGCTGAAGCGGTAGAGCGTGGTCTGAACCGGCGCGCCGCCGCCGGAAACGATGTCACCACGATGCGCCCTGTCTGCACGCTGATGATTGGGCGTCTCGACGACTGGTTGCACGTGTTGGAAAAACACGACGGCATTCTTGTTCCTCCGGGCTACCCCGATTGGGCAGGAATCGCCTGTTTCAAGAAAGCCTATGCCTTGTACCAGGAGCGTGGCTACCGCGCGCGGTTATTGGCGGCAGCTTATCGCCACCAACTGCACTGGTCAGAGCTCATCGGCGGTGACATTGTGCATTCCATTCCCTGCGAATGGCAGCGCAAGTACAACGCCTCAGGCATTCCGGTGCGGATGAGCTACAAGGACCCGGTGCCGCCGGAAGTAGTCACGACCCTTTACGCCAGTTTCGCGGATTTCCGCCGCGCCTACGAGAGTGAGGGGCTTAGTCCTGCCGAATTTGACAGCTTTGGGGCAACGGTGCGCACACTACGCTCCTTCATCGGCGCCTACCGCGACCTGCTCGCGCTTGTTCGTGACTTCATGCTGCCCAATCCAGATTGAACATTTACAGGAGACACAAATGGCTAACGAAGATTTACAGAATTACATAGATGGCGCCTGGCGGCATTCGCACGCCACAGAATACCGGGAGGTACGCAACCCAGCGACCGATGCGTTGCTGGCGCGTACCCCGCTCTCCCCACCGGAGGAGGTCGCGCAGGCAGCTGAGGCAGCGCAACGCGCCTTCTGGGAATGGCGACAGACGCCACCCGTGCAACGCATTCAATATTTATTCAAACTCAAAACCCTACTGGAAGAGCACTTCGAGGACCTGGTGCGCAGCATTACGCTCGAAAACGGCAAGGTGCTGGATGACGCACGCGGCGAGATGCGTCGCGCCATCGAGAATGTCGAGGTCGCGTGTGGTATTCCAAGTCTGCTGCTGGGCGATTTCGCGGAGGATGTCGCCCACGGTGTTGACGAATACATGATCCGCCAACCCATCGGCGTGGTCGCCTCGATCTGCCCCTTCAACTTCCCCGGCATGATTCCGTTCTGGTATCTGCCCTACGCCCTGGCATGTGGCAATACCGTGATTATCAAGCCTTCCGAACGTACACCGCTAACCATGGTCAAGGTCTTCCACTTGCTGGAACAGATCGGACTTCCAACGGGTGTGGTTAATCTGGTTCACGGCGGACCGGATACCGTCAACGCAATCCTCGACCATCCCCTGATTCAGGCAGTCACCTTTGTCGGTTCCACGCCGGTCGCCCGCCACGTCTATAGCCGCGCCTCGGCGCACGGCAAGCGCGTGCAAGCCCAAGGTGGGGCAAAGAATCCACTGCTCATCCTACCCGATGCCGACCCCGAGCTGACCGTTCGCATCGTCACCGATAGCGTTTTCGGCAATGCCGGGCAACGCTGTCTGGCAGCGGCAAATATCGTCATGGTCGCAGATGCAGGAAAAACCTTTACGCCGCTACTCGCGGAAGCCGCCGAACAGCGCAAAGTGGGCAATGGCCTTGAGCCTGGCATCGAGATGGGTCCCGTGATTTCACCGCAGAGCAAGTCGCGCATTCAGGGGCTGATACAGGCGGGCGTGGCAGAAGGCGCCCATCTGGTGGTGGATGGGCGCAACCCCGTCATTCCGGGTTGTGAGCAGGGCTACTTCCTACGCCCCACCGTACTAGATGGTGTAACGCCGAGTGGGACGCTGGCGCAGACGGAAATCTTCGGGCCTGTAATGTCGGTCCTGCATGTCGCAACGATAGAAGACGCTCTGACGTTGGTCAACAGCGGCAGCTACGGCAACATGGCCTGTGTCTTCACCAGCAGCGGCGCCGCAGCGCGGAAATTCCGCCACGAAGCGCAAGCTGGCAATGTCGGGATCAACATCGGTGTTGCCGCGCCGATGGCTTTCTTCCCCTTCAGCGGATGGAAGGAGAGCTTCTTTGGCACGCTGCACGGTCAGGGCAAGCATGCCGTCGAGTTCTTCACACAGACTAAGGTGGTCGTCGAGCGCTGGCTAAAAACCTGGTCGCGGCCATTCTAGCTTATGATTCAACCATTATAGGAGGCATTCCTTGATTAAGATCGCTAACGCGCCCTGTTCTTGGGGCGCACTGGAATTCGATCTGGAAGGTGAAGCACCGGGTTACGTGCAGGTGCTCGATGAAATGACGGCAACCGGCTACAGTGGCACAGAGCTCGGCGATTGGGGTTTCATGCCTACAGAGCCTGAGGCACTGGCGCAGGCGCTCCACACGCGCGGGCTAACGTTGTTGGGCGCGTTCGTCCCCGTGTTTATGAAAGATCCTACGACGCACGCTGCCGGTTGCGAGACCGCCGTGCGCATCGCCCGGCTGATGGCAGCGGTTGAGGGCGATTTGCCCTTCATTGTCCTGGCTGATGAAAACGGTCGCGTCCCGGAACGGACGCAACATGCCGGACGCATCACCCCGGAAATGGGGCTGACCGATGCAGAGTGGCAAATCTTTGCGGAGGGAGCAACACGCATCGCAGAAGCTGTGCGGCGTGAAACCGGGCTACGCACCGCATTCCACCATCATTGCGCCGGTTATGTGGAAACGCCGGCGGAAATAGAACACCTGCTCAACTTGACGGACCCCTCCCTGCTGGGGCTGGTCTTTGACACGGGACATTATCGCTTCGGTGGCGGCGATGCCCTGCAAGGACTGCGCCGGTATGGTAACCGGGTCTGGCATTTCCACTTCAAAGACCACCAACCGCAGGTCGCACGCCGCGCCGCTGCCGAAGGCCGCGCCGCTGCCGAAGGCTGGGATTACTTCGAAGCCGTACGCCAGGGCGTCTTCTGTGAGCTGGGACAGGGTGATGTGCCCTTCCCTGCCCTCATCGCGGAGCTAGAGCAGTTGGGTTATCAGGGTTGGGGCGTGGTAGAACAAGATGTGCTCCCCGGTATGGGTGCGCCTAAGGAATCCGCTCGCCGCAACCGTGAATACTTACAAAGCATCGGACTATAAAGCACTCCAAGGAGAATTGGCTATATGAGCACGACCATCAACTTCGGTATCATTGGCGCCGGGCGCATCGGGAAAATCCACGCCGAAAACCTGGCAAGTCGCATTCCCGGGGCAACCGTCCTCGCCATCGCCGACCCTAATATAGAGGCGGCGCGCGAGCTGGCAACTCGACTGCACGTTCCAAGCGCTGTTGCGGAAGCAGACGCACTCTTCGATGATCCCGCTATCAACGCCATCGCTATCTGCTCCTCTACCGACACGCATGCGCGCTTCATCATCGAAGCCGCGCAGGCGGGCAAACATATCTTCTGCGAGAAACCCATCGCCTACGATCTGGCGCAAATTGATGCCGCACTGGCAGCTGTGGCAAAGGCAGGCGTCAGCCTGCAAATCGGCTTCAACCGCCGCTTCGACCCCAACTTCCGCGCGCTCCGGCAAGCTGTGGTCTCCGGGCAAATTGGGGCGCCCCAGATTCTGCGCATCACCAGTCGCGACCCCGCGCCGCCCCCCATCGAATACGTCAAGGTCTCCGGTGGCATGTTCTTCGATATGACCATCCACGACTTCGATATGGCGCGATATCTGTTGGGTAGTGATGTCGAAGAGGTCTGCGTGATGGGCGGGGTACTGGTAGATCCCGCCATCGGCGAAGCCGGCGATGTGGATACCGCTGTGATTATGCTGCGTTTCGCCAACGGCGCACTTGGTGTGATTGATAACAGTCGAAAAGCAGTCTATGGTTATGATCAGCGCGCCGAGGTCTTTGGTTCCGGCGGTATGGTAGCCTCCGCAAACAATACGTCGTTCAATGCCTGCCTCAGCAACGCCGAGGGAGTCCATGGACCCAAGCCACTGTATTTCTTCCTGGAGCGCTATGCAGAGTCCTTTGTTGCCGAAATGCGAGACTTTGTCGCCTGTCTGCATAATGGCGCACCGACGCCCGTATCAGGGCTGGATGGACGCGCTCCGGTACTCATGGCAATGGCGGCGACGCGCTCCCTGCATAAGGGACGCCCGGTAAAACTCAGCGAGATTTCGGAAGGTTGAAGAACCAGGGAGAACGAGGGACACACCATGATGATACCTGATACCGATTTCGATGTTTTGACGCTGGGTCACTTTGCCAAAGATCGCCTGGTAGTAGATGGACAGGGTGAAATCGCCAAAGGCGGTGGAATCTACTACGGTGGTATCGTCCTGCGGCATATGGGATTGCGCGTCGCCGTAGTCACGCGCCTGCACCCGGATGATTTCCCGCTGTTGGCGGAATTCGAAGACCGCGGCGCTGTTGTCTTCGCCACACCTGCACCGGCTACTTCGGGCATCGAGAATTTCTACAACTCGGCGGATATGGAACGGCGTATCTGCAAACCCATCGCCTTTGCCGGTCCCTTCAGCCCGGAGGAGCTGCCCGATGTAACCACACGCGTAATTCTCATCGCGTCCATCATCGCCGGAGAAGTGGACCTTCCATTGCTGAAAGTGCTGGCAGCACGCGCGCCCGTAGGTCTGGACATTCAGGGCTTTGTGCGCGTCCGTGATGGCGATGATCTGGTATTCCATCCCTGGGAGGATATGGCTGAAGGGCTGCGTTATGTCACCTATCTCAAAGTGGACCGTGCCGAGGCAGAGATGCTCACCGGCAAGACCGACCTGCGCCTCGCCGCGCAGCAGCTGGCGGGCTACGGTCCGCGTGAGATCGTGATCACACAGTCGGCAGGGGTCACGGTTTACGCGGAGGGTGCCCTGTACGAAGCGCCTTTCACGCCCCGCTCGCTGGTTGGGCGCACCGGACGCGGCGACACATGTTTTGCCAGCTACGTAGGTTACCGGCTCAATCACAGCGCTGAAGAAGCCTGCCGCTTTGCCGCTGCAGTGACGACGCTAAAGCAGGAGCGCCCCGGACCGTGGAATGGCGATCTCGATGCAGTGAAGGCGTTACTGGCAGCCCGCGCCGGGGATTAGCTCGAACGTGATGCCGAACGCGATCCGCTTCGTAAGTATTCTGCGCCGCAGCTGCGGCTGCGGCGCAGAATTCCCATTTCCTTCTACGCCCCGCAGAAACGGTTGGGGCTTTGCCTGAGCCGTTAAATGCCCCCAAAAAGCATCTTGCACCTCTGGCAAAAAGCGGTAGGATAGTACCTATCTTTTGCCGTGGAGTCTCAGAGAAATATGCGCTACGAAAACGTCTGCATCGAAGGCTTGGGATATGTCATCCCACCTCACACCGTCACCACAACCTGGTTGGAGGAGCAAATCGCTCCTGTATACCAGGCACTCAAAATTCCCAAAGGTTATATCGAACGGCTCACAGGTATCCGTGAGAGACACTGGTGGGATGAAGGCACACGCGTCTCGGATGCTTCAGCGCAAGCCGGGGAACGCGCTCTAGCAAACACCGGTATTGACCGCAAGGAGATTCAGTGCCTGATCAACGCCTCCGTCTGCCGCGATTATATTGAGCCGGCAACGGCGGCGATTGTGCACCACAATCTCGGCTTGCCCCCTACAGCCATGAGCTTCGATGTAGTCAATGCCTGCCTTGGCTTTCTCAATGGTATGGTCATCATTGCCAATATGATCGAGCTGGGGCAGATTGATACCGGCATGGTGGTCGCCGCCGAAATGCCGCGGGAAGGGCAGCTGGCGACTATCAAAAATCTGCTAGAAAATCGCCCCGACAAAGAATCGCTGCGCGATAATTTGGCTTCTTTCACTCTGGGAGGCGCTTCCGTGGCCATGATCCTGCGCCATCGCGAGAGATCGCGCACCGGCAAACGTCTGTTGGGAGGTTATACCTACAGCGACACCTCACACAACGACCTCTGCGTGGCCCAAACCACCTGGATGAAGACTGACTCGACGCGGTTGCTCCGCGAAGGGACCAAAGTCATCGCCAACGCCTGGAAAGGTTTCCAGGAGATCATGGGGTGGACCAACAAGACGGTGAACAAAATCTTTAGCCATCAGGTTAGCGAACCTCAGCGGCAGGTGGGGCTACGAGCCCTCGGACTGCCTGATACGATGGACTATCCCACCGTTAGCATCCTCGGGAACACCGCTTCAGTTGCGGCGCCGATCTCGATGGCTATGGGCATTGAATCTAGCTTTGTGAAAGATGGCGATAAGGTTGTGCTCTTCGGCGTTGGCAGCGGGATCAACAGCATTATCCTGGGAATTCAGTGGTAGAAGTAGGGGCGCACCTGTGTGTGCGCCCGTGTAGGGCGGGAACGAGAGGGAGAGAAGGTGAAAGGGCGAATGGGTAGCTATGGATGATTGGCGCACACTGTATCCCTTTACTTCCCGCTATTTGACGCTGGCAAAGGATGTGCGCCTGCACTACCTCGATGAAGGTCCGCGCGATGCACCGCCGGTGGTGATGGTACACGGCAATCCCACCTGGAGCTTCTATTACCGCACCCTGATTTCAGGTCTCAGCCAGACACACCGGGTCATCGTTCCGGATCATATTGGCTGCGGTCTCTCAGATAAGCCTCAGGATTATCCCTACACCCTGGAACAGCACATTCACAATCTGGAGACCTTGCTCCTGCAGCTCGACCTGCACGACATGACCCTCGTCCTGCACGATTGGGGCGGGGCGATCGGCATGGGTTACGGCACGCGCCACCCGGAACGGGTCGCCCGGCTAGTCCTTTTCAATACTGCAGCCTTCTATCTGCCTAAGGTGCCATGGGTACTGCACCTGGCACGTAGCCGCGTGCTGGGAGAAACCCTGCTGCGCGGGTTGAACGCTTTTGCCCTCGGTGCGAGTTTTTTGGGCTTGCAACATCGCAAGCGGATGACCTCACAGGTGCGCGCGGGCTACCTCGCGCCTTACGATAGCTGGGCAAACCGTGTCGCTGTTTACCGTTTCGTGCGAGATATTCCGGTCACGGCAACCCACCCCACCCGCGAAACCATCAACGAAATTGACGCACGGTTGCCGTTGCTTGCCGAACGCCCTACCCTCATCTGCTGGGGAGCGCGCGACTTTATCTTTACCACGAGCGATTTCCTCGCCGGTTGGCAACAGCGCTTGCCCAAGGCACAGGTGGTTGTTTTTGAGGATGCGGGGCACTATGTCGTTGAGGACGCCCATGAGCGCATCCTGCCGCGCATCCAAAGTTTCCTGACCGAATCAGGCCCAGCGCCATCCAGCAATGGCTGAAGGCGCAAGCCATGGACCGGGACCAAATAGATCAAGGTACACCGGAGGACAAACGAGACCCCATGCCCCAACTGTATAATGTCAGCGCCGGTCTGACCGAATGCGCTGCGCGCGCACCGCATCGTCCAGGAATCATTTTCCCTGCCGGACGTAACGCGGCAGGGCGCTCAAAATTCGTCCAGTTCAGTTTTCAACAGCTGGAAGCGGAAGTCAATGCCTACGCAAACGGTCTGCACGATTTTGGCGTGCAGATGGGCGAGCGTGTCCTGCTCATGGTACGACCTGGCGTCGAACTTATCGCGGTAACCTTTGCCCTGGTACGCCTGGGTGCTGTGCCAGTGATCATTGACCCCGGTATGGGACGCCGCGCCTTTTTGCAATGCGTGGCCGAAACCGAAGCCACACTGTTCATCGGTATACCGCTGACGCATGCGCTACGCCGGTTGATTCCACGCCCTTTTGCCGCCATTCAACGGAGCATTGTTGCGGGAGACCCCGCCTGGTTGGGTGATATCAACCTGGCAGCCCTACGCCGCGAAGGCAGCGCTCCCTTCCCCTGCGCCCCAACCACCACCGAAAGCGAAGCGGCTGTGGCCTTTACCTCCGGCAGCACCGGCACCCCAAAAGGCGTCGTTTACTTACATGGAATGTTCCAGGCGCAAATCGCGCTCATGCGCGACGAGCTGCATATCGAAGAGGGCGAAGTAGACCTGGCTCTGCTCTATATTTTCGCGATGTTCAACCCGGCTTTGGGGGTGACAACCGTAATCCCTGATATGGATCCCACCAAATCCGCGCAGGTAAATCCCGCCTATATCGTCGAAGCCATTCAAACACATGGCGTAACCAATGCCTTTGGCTCCCCAACCATCTGGAAACGGGTCGTGCCCTACTGCCAGGAAATGGGTATCCGGTTGCCTACACTGCGGCGCGTGTTGATGGCAAGCGCGCCGGTACCGCCAAAACTGGTTGGAGCACTGCTGGAAGATGTTCTCAGCCCAGGAGCAAGCGTCAACACGCCCTTTGGGGCAACAGAAGCCATGCCGCTGACCTTTATGGATGGACAGGAGCTGGTGGAAGAAACCGCCGCTCGCAGCGCCAATGGCGGCGGAACCTGCGTGGGACGCTCCTTGCCGGGTATCACCTTGCGCATCATTCGCATCACCGATGAAGCGATTCCCAATTGGGATGAGAACCTGGTCTTGCCGCAAGGTCAAATTGGCGAGATCGCCGTAAAAGGACCTGTAGTCACACGAACCTACCTCAACCGTCCACAGAAGACCGCCGAAGCCAAGATTCAGGAGGGTGAAGGCGCGCTCTGGCATCGCATGGGGGATGTGGGCTACTTTGACGCCGAAGGGCGACTCTGGTTCTGTGGACGCAAGGCGCATCGCGTAGAGACGGCACAAGGCACGCTCTTCCCGGTGCCCTGCGAGAGCATCTTCAACCAGCACCCGGATGTGGTCCGTACAGCATTGGTCGGCGTTGGTCCACGAGGACGCCAGACGGCGATATTGATAGTCGAAGCTCAACCCGGCAAAGCGCCGCGCAGTAGTGCCGAACGGGTGCGCTTCACCGAAGAGCTGTTGGTGCTGGGCGCCAGGCATGCGCACACTCGCGCCATCGGCGAAGTCTTCTTCTATCCCGGCATCTTCCCCACGGATGTACGCCATAATGCGAAGATCCAACGGGAGAAGCTGGCGAAATGGGCCAGCAAGATCGTAGGCAAATGAGTGGTGAATAGAGACATCGGTAGCAGTCAGATATAGTAGTAACCTAAACGTTTTCATTCTAAGGAGGAGCAATGGTTAAGTCAGGTTTGATTTTCGGTGCGGTCATGCTCGTAGCAGCGTTGGGGGCGACTTTAATCAGCCCATTGTGCGTTTCCTGCCTGGCAATCTTCGTAGGACTTGGTGCAGGATATGTAGCCGGAGTCTTCGACAAACCCCTGGTCAATCAGGCTGCTCTCAAATCCGGCGCCCTCGCAGGGCTAATCGCCGGCATTGGTGGCTTCATCGGGCAAGCCATTGGCACGGTCATCAATGCGTCAACCATGGGACCGGATCAGGTCATGGAATTGCTGCGCCAGCTAGGCATAGATGCGAGCCAAATGGGGGGCGCGACCGTGGGATATTGGGGTGGACTGATCGGATCGGCGCTATGCGGCGGCACTGTTGCGATACTGTTGACAGCTGGGCTGGGCGCGGTCGGCGGTATCCTCTGGTGGCAGATGACGGGGAAGAACAGAAATACGAACCCGCCGGCGTACAATCAGCAGGTTTAGGCACTCGCAGTAGCCCGAGGAACTGCAGCTGCGCAAAAAGGAAGCATAGGGGAGCCTTCGCGATTCGGTTCTCCCACATCGCAAAAGGCTCCCCCAACGGAGCAAATTCACACCGATGAAGACGCTGGTAACCGGAGGCGGAGGCTTTTTAGGTCGCTACATTGTAGAACAGCTGTTGGCGCAGGGTGATACGGTCACGGTCTTTTCGCGGGGCGTGTATCCAGAGCTTGAAGCTTTGGGCGCGCAGGTAATGCGCGGAAGTCTTCAGGATGCAGCAGCGGTGCAAAAAGCCTGCACCGGGATGGATGCCGTCTTTCATGTGGCGGCAAAAGCCGGGCTGTGGGGACCGTGGGATGAGTACTATGCCATCAACGTCACCGGCACGGAAAATGTGATTACCGCCTGCCAGAAGCAAGGCGTTCCCAAACTCATCAACACCAGTTCGCCCAGTGTCATCTTCGATGGCTGTTCCCAGGAAGGGGTCAACGAGGACATCCCGTACCCCGAGCGTTACGAAAGCCCCTACCCCCACACCAAAGCGCTGGCGGAGCAAAGCGTCACCCAAGCCAACGGAAAAAGCCTGCTCACCGTCTCACTGCGTCCGCATCTCATCATCGGTCCGCGCGATAATCACCTGCTGCCAGGCTTGCTCGCTGCAGCGCGAGCGCGCCGGTTGCCACAGGTCGGCGATGGAAGCAATCGCGTGGATCTCACCTGGGTAGAGGACGCAGCACGGGCGCACCTTCTCGCCGCCGAGGCGCTGAAGCCCGGATCACCAGTGGCAGGCGGGATCTACTTCATCACGCAGGGAGAACCGGTCACACTTTGGACCTGGATTCGCGCTCTGCTGCGCGACCTCAATTTGCCAGAACCGCGCCTGCGACTCTCTCTGCCGGTAGCGCGGATGCTCGGCAGTGTGCTGGAGAGCGCACACCGCAGCCTGAAGTTGCCCGGTGAACCGCGCATGACGCGCTTTTTAGCCAGCGAGCTGGCGCAAAGCCACACCTACGATATCTCCCGCGCCCGACGAGATTTCGGCTACCATCCTCAAATCAGCATGACAGAAGCGCGGATCCGCCTCATCGCCGCGCAATTTTAGCACTCTCCCCCCGAGAGTGCTTGACAAAATCCTAAGCCGTGGTAAACTAAAGATCGTGTTTAGCACTCCAACTCGGCGAGTGCTAAAAATGGACCATAGAGGTACACACATCAATCAAAGATGGAGGTAAGTGAGTATGGTTAAGATTCGACCCCTGGGTGATCGCGTTGTGGTTGAGCCGATCGAGGACGACGAAATGACCTTCGCCGGCGGTCAGCTCGTATTGCCCGATACGGCAAAAGAGAAGCCGCAGCAGGGCAAGGTCCTGGCAGTTGGCCCGGATATCGAGGTCAAGGACGACGATGGTAATATCATCGGCATGCAAGCAGGAGACATCGTCATTTACGCCAAGTATGGCGGTACGCAGTTCAAAACCCGCGAGGGACAGAAGCTGCTGATCCTGCGCGAGGATGATATCCTGGGCGTGCTGGAAGACTAGTCACTCAGTCACCCGATCCCAACGACAAGGAGAAAGAAAATATGGCTAAGCAATTGGTTTTTGGTAGTGAAGCGCGAACTGCGCTTAAGCGTGGTATGGACATTCTGGCAGAGGCAGTCGTCACCACCCTGGGTCCGAAGGGCCGCAATGTGGCGCTCGATAAGAAGTGGGGCGCCCCGACCATCACCCATGACGGCGTGACCGTGGCCAAGGAAATCGAGCTCAAGGACAACTTTGAGAACATGGGTGCGCAACTGCTCAAGGAAGCAGCCACCAAGACGAACGATATCGCGGGCGATGGCACCACCACCGCTACGCTGTTGGCGCACGTGCTGATTGAAGAAGGTATGAAGAACGTCGCCGCCGGCGCGAACCCCATGCTGCTCAAGCGGGGTCTGCTGGCCGCGGCTGAGCGCGTTGGCGAGGCCATCAAGGAACAGGCGGTTGAGGTTGTGACCAAGGAAGACATCGCCAATGTGGCCGCCATTTCCGCGCAGGATCGCGAGATCGGCGAGCTCATCGCCG
Source organism: Anaerolineae bacterium (assembly GCA_026645815.1). Taxonomy (GTDB): domain Bacteria; phylum Chloroflexota; class Anaerolineae; order B4-G1; family SLSP01; genus JAAZNO01. The sequence continues at coordinate 15,521 of JAPKMR010000050.1, forward strand.
AAGTGATGGACAAAGTCGGCAAAGACGGCGTCATCACCGTGGAAGAATCCAAGGGTCTGGCTTTCGAGACCGAGTACGTCGAGGGTATGCAATTCGACCGTGGTTATATCAGCCCCTACTTCATCACCACTCCTGAGACCATGGAATCCGTCATCGAGGATGCCTATATCCTCATCCATGACAAGAAAATCTCCGCCGCACAGGACCTCGTGCCGATTCTCGAGAAGCTGGTACAGAAGGGTATCCGCAACCTCGTCATCATCGCCGAGGATGTGGATGGCGAAGCATTGGCGACCCTGGTGGTCAACAAGCTGCGCGGTCTGCTGAACGCGCTCGCCATCAAGGCCCCTGGCTTCGGTGATCGCCGCAAAGCCATGCTGCAGGACATTGCCTCGCTCACCGGTGGTCGTGTAATCACCGAGGAAGAGGGTCGCAAACTGGATAGCACCACACTGACCGATCTGGGTCGCGCTGATAAGGTCATCGCCACCAAAGATGAGACCACTATCGTGGGCGGTCGTGGTGAGGACTTGCAGATTCGCGGGCGCGTTGAGCAAATCAAGATCGAGATGGAGCACTCCACCTCCGATTACGACCGCGAGAAGCTGCAAGAACGGCTGGCGAAGTTAGCGGGCGGCGTAGCCATCATCCGCGTGGGCGCTGCAACCGAGACCGAGCTGAAGGAAAAGAAGCACCGCGTCGAGGATGCTCTGAGCGCAACCCGTGCAGCGGTGGAAGAGGGTATCGTCCCTGGCGGCGGCGTGGCGCTGATCAATGCGATGGGCGCGATTGCCGACCTGAAGATGGACTATCCCGACGAGCAAACGGGTGTCACTATCCTGCGCAAGGCTCTGGAGCTCCCGCTCCGCAAGATCGCCGAGAACGCAGGTATGGATGGCGCAGTGGTTCTGGCGGACGTACGTCGCAAGCAGGCTGAAGCCGATAGCAAACTCATTGGCTACGATGTGATGAGCGGTGAGTTCCGCGACATGTTGAAAGCCGGCATCATTGATCCCGCCAAGGTCACTAAGGGCGCACTGCTCAACGCGGCTTCGGTCGCAGCGATGGTGCTAAGCACCGAGGCGCTGATCACCGATATTCCCGAGCCTGAGAAACCGATGCCCGCTGGCGGCGGTCCCGGCGGCATGGGGATGGATTACTAAATCGTCTCCTGATGCTAAAAACACGTCTCCGATTCGAACGAATCGGAGACGTGTTTTCAAAATGGTGAATAGCGGCGGGCGCTGCGCCCTCCCTCAAAATCTCAAATCAGCGCTTTCTCCTTGAGGTTAGATAGCCTCCTCTCTAGGGCTTGACGTCCTTTGGGAGTGACCACCCACAACCGCGAACCGGTATGGAGCGCACCACAGGCAGCTTGAAGTGTACAACCGTCACAACCCGTTGCGCACTGTTCAGCCTCACTCAGATAGCCGTAGCGCACCAGTTCCTGCGTCATCTGCCGCACTAAGGCTGGGGTGGTACCCAACGTGTGAGCCAAAGCTTCCGAACTCTGCGTGGCACGTCCTGTCGCCAATTCATGTAAAACTTTCCAAAGCATTTTCAATCCTCAATGAGTATGCGCCTCATGCTGAAGTCCTAGGAGCCCCACATAAGTGCGGCAAGACGATAAGTGCCGATACCGGCGCCAAAAGAGAGCACGGTCAACAGCAGCATCCCCAACAACATCCACCGTGTTCCGGCTTCCTGTTTGATGACCGCAACAGTGGCGACGCAAGGGATAAAGAGCATTTGTACGATGAGATACCCCAGTGCAGCCGCAGGCGACATCACCAAAGGCAGCGCAGTCTGGAAATCCCCGTAGAGGATACCAAGCGTAGCAATGGTGTTCTCCTTGGCGACAAAACTCGTCAGCAGAGCGGCGATCATCTGCCAGGGAACGCCTAGTGCCTGCCCCAAGGGTTCCAACCAGCGCCCCACCGTGGCGAGATAACTGGTTGTCACATCACCGTGGGGGAAATACGAAAGCACCCACACGATAACGGAAACGCCTAAGATAATCGTCCCCGCTTTTTGCAGAAAAGCGATGAGGTTGCGCCAGACATACAAAGCCACCGTGCGGGCATTGGGCAAATGGTAGAGCGGCAGTTCCATAATGAAAGCCACCTGCTCACCGCGAAGAATAATCCGGTGCAGCAAAAGACCCACCACAAAAACTGCCAGCAGGTTAAAGGCAACCAATCCCCAAGAGACCCAGGTCGCCGCTCCCCCAAAGAAGATGGGAGTGAGTACCGCAATCACTGCCATACGCGCCGTACAGGGAACCAGAGGCGCCAACAAAATGGTCAGCACCCGAGCATGGCGGGATTCGATAATGCGACTTCCCAGAACCGCGGGGACATTGCAGCCGAAACCCAGCAACAGCGGCACGAAGCTCTTTCCATGCAGGCCAATGGTGTGCATCACCTGGTCCGCAAGGTAAGCAATACGCGCCATGTACCCCGAATCTTCCAACAGCGCCAGCGCAGCGAAAAAGATGAGCAAGATAGGCAGAAACGTCACCACCATGCCCGCTCCGCCAATCACACCATCGGCAATCAAAGCAACAAGCCACGGGGGCGCAGCTGCAAGTCCCTGGTGCACACCTGCAGCCAGGGTATCCAGAAGCACACTCAGCCACTCTTGCAAGGGTCCGCCAAGGGCGTAGGTAACCCAAAAGATACCCCCTAGCACACCCAAGAGCACCAAAGTCCCCCAAATGGGATGAGTCAACACAGTATCAAGACGGGCAGTAAGACCCACCTGTCCAAGACGGGGGCGCACCACTGCGGCGCGCACCATGCGCTCAATCCATTCGTAACGCGCTCCGGCAATATCGAGAATCGCATCCTCATGTTTGTGCAGTAGGGCATGAACTTCGGACCAGATCGCAGGGGGAAGTTGAGCCTGCATCACCGCCGTGATCTCATCATCGCCCTCTAGCAGCTTGAGCGCGACCCACTCTGTAGGATAGGGCTGGGGCACATGCGGGGCAACCAGAGATAACAACTGGCTGAGGACCATCTCATGATCGCTGCGGATGGTGGGTTGTTTGGGCTGGTAAGAGACCTCACCGGCAAGCAATTGCCGCACGGCTTCCAGCAGTTCCACCAAGCCCCGTCCATGCGCGGCAGACATCGGCACAACAGGGATTCCCAATGCGGCTTGCAACACCGCCGGTTCGACATGGATGCCCTCTTGCGCTGCCACATCAACCATATTGAGAGCCAGAATAACGGGGGCAGGCAGCAACAGCAGCTCCGCAAGAAGATAGAGGCTGCGTTCCAGGATTGCGGCATCCACCACAGCGATGACAACATCCGGGCGTTCGCGCACAATGAAGTCCCGCGCTACCCGCTCTTCCTCAGAATTAGCGGTGAGACTATACGTACCAGGAAGATCAATCAACGTGAAAGGGTCGGCACTCTGCGCACAGAGACCGGATTTGCGCTCAACAGTCTTTCCGGGCCAATTGCCCACATGCTGATTGAGACCCGTAAGCGCATTGAAGATTGTGGACTTGCCGACATTGGGCTGCCCGGCAAGAGCAATGACCAGGGGTGCTACGCATACCTGGTCCCGCTCCTGTACTGCACGATTCTGATTCTGCGCTGCCATACTATCACCTAAGCCTTGAGAATCAGAACATGAGACGCTTCCCCACGGCCCAACGCTACTCGAGAACCACGAATGGAAACAATCAATGGACCAGAGCCCGCATTGCGGACCACAACCAGCGGGGCGCCGGGCGTGAAACCCAAAGCCGCCAACCGCGAGATAAAACCGTGACCACCACGTAGGGCACGCACAATACCTTCTTGACCTGGTTGAAGTTCAGATAAAGGCGTCACAAGTAACCTCGTTAATTTCGATTTACCTCATGGTACAACTAAGGCGTAAAGTTTTCCAATCCTATTACAGTCGCCGAAGAGTTTTCTGATTGAGATGGATTTTTCGGCGCTGCAGGCATGTTCTCTCCTCCAACCCACACCTCTAGGGCAGCTCCTCAGCAGGCAACGCCCAGATGGTAGCGCTGACCGACACAGGCAGGTTCACCTCCCGCTGATCCGGCAGAGATACTACGGTCTCGTCCTCCGTCTGAAGCAGCACCTGCAGCTGTGTGTGTAAGCCGATGTTCAAGGCACCCAACTGGTGCAGAACTCCGGGCTGTTCGGGGAAAACTCGGATGACGGCGTAGAGTTTACCTGGGGCAAGACTGCACAACTGCGCGCCAGTAATCCTGGAAGCAGAGGGTGGAATTGGACCACCATGAGGGCAGGAACCTGGGTCACCCAGTAACCCTGCCAATCCTTCCGTGACTACCTCCGGAGCTGCGTGTTCCAGTTCTTCCGCAATCTCGTGCGCCTCATCCCATGGCAAGTGCAGCATATCGGTGAGAAAGCGTTCCCACAAGCGATGACGGCGCACCAGGGCAGCAGCAATACTCTCACCGGCATCCGTGAGCGTCACACCCCGGTATGGATGATAGCTAATCAAGGCATGTTGAGCCAGCTTTTGTACCATCTCATGAACGGAGACGCGGGAGAAACTGAAGTGGTCCTGCAACTGCGAAAGCGGCAGCGGCACCTCCGGCGCCTCCCGCAGGCGATAGACCGCACCCAAATAATCTTCAATAGTAGCTGTTGCCTTAAGCACAGGTGTTCTCCAGTAAATTGTAAGGTATACCTTACCTTACTTGATTATAACATTGGTTTTAATACTGTCAACATAATTGTTCAAGCGGGGTGATTTTCGATGCCGCGCTGCGCGCGGCATCGAAAATCACCCTCTTTAACGGACCTTAGTCCGCAGTGTATGCCTTGCGATGGAAGTCTGAACAGTTACGATGAACGTTTTACTGGACAAAGCTTCGTTTAGTGGCATAATCTTTTCTGAGTTGGGCAATGCGCTGATTTTCAAGGAGGGGAGACCATGTTAGATCTGGAATTATTGCGCCATGAGCCTGAACGTGTGCGAGAAGCGCTACTCAAGCGTAACGATGATCCCAAACTCGTGGATGAGATTCTGCTGCTGGATGAGCGTCGCCGCGAGGCCGTACAAGAAGTAGAAATCCTGCGGGCAGAACGCAACCGGGTCTCCAAGGAAATCGGTGCGATGAAGGAACCGACAACCCGGCAAGCACGGATTGCGGAAATGCGCGAGGTGGGCGATCGAATCGCCGCTCTGGAGCAGGGGCTGCGCGAGATCGAAACGGCATTCAACGATAAGCAGCTCTGGTTACCCAACATTCCCGACGCCTCCGTGCCCGTTGGCCCTGATGAAAGCCACAATCAAGTTGTGCGCACCTGCGGTACACCCCGGGACTTTGCCGCTGCAGGTTTTGAGCCGCTAGCGCACTGGGAACTGGGACCAGCGCTGGATATCCTCGATTTCGAGCGCGGGGTGCAGCTCTCCGGCAGTCGCTTCTACGTGCTCAAGGGCGCCGGCGCGCGCCTGCAACGCGCCCTGATTTTCTGGATGCTGGATGTACACACGCGCTTCAATGGCTACACCGAATGGTATCTGCCCTTTGTAGTGCGGCGGGAGATGTTGGTCGGAGCAGGGCAGTTGCCCAAGTTCTCCGACAACCTGTACCGGGATGTGGAAGACGATCTGTGGCTTCTGCCGACGGCCGAGGTAGCGTTGACGAACATGCATCGGGATGAAATTCTCGAGGCCGAACGCCTGCCGCTGAACTACGTAGCCTATACGGCGTGCTTCCGCCGCGAGAAGATGAGCGCCGGACGGGATGTTCGCGGGATTAAGCGCGGGCATCAATTCGATAAAGTGGAGATGTACAAATTTACCACCCCGGAGGAAAGCCCCGTGGCGCTGGAGCGAATGGTGGCGCACGCCACAGGTTTGCTCGAAGCGCTCGATCTGCCCTACCGTGTGGTGGAGCTCTGCACCGGCGACCTGAGTTTTGGCTCCAGTAAGACCTATGACCTGGAAGTATGGGCGCCAGGTCAAAACGAATGGTTGGAAGTGAGCTCGTGCAGCAATGTGACCGATTTCCAAGCGCGGCGAGCCAATATTCGCTACCGCCCCGAAGCGGGTGCAAAGCCACGCTTTGTACACACGCTCAACGGCTCCGGGTTGGCACTTCCACGGATGATGATTGCCATCATGGAAACCTACCAGCAGGCGGATGGCAGCATCACGGTGCCAGATGTGCTCCGTCCCTGGATGGGCGATTTCGCGATCATTAAGCGCTAACCGGCGCGCCAGGAGTTCAGTCTCCAGGAACACCGGCGGTTATTTCCGATTGATCTTCAATTCAAGGAGCATTATGGCAGGAACGGGAATAAGGTGGACGCAAGGCTTATTGGTACTGGCAATCATTGCAGCACTGGGGTTAGCAAGCTGCGGGTCTTCGGGCGTGGAAACCACCTCAATTCCTGCGGCTACGATCCTGGAGAATCCGGATCAATACATCGGACATGCCGAAGAGCTGCGGATTACGGAAAACCAGAGTTCAACCCTCTATCTCTACTCCACACCAGCGCCCCCTACTCCAACGCGTCAGCGTCCCGAAACGCTGACCCGCACCTATCAAGTGCGGGCTGGCGATACGCTGACAGGCATTGCCGCCGCAACCGGCATATCCGTCGAAATGTTAATGCGTGTCAATGGTTTAAGCAATGCTGACATGCTTTCCGCAGGTCAGATATTGCAACTCACGCTCGAAGCACAGCACCAGGGACCGGGGACACTTTTGATTCCCGACAGCGAACTGGTCTACGGCCCAAGTTTTGCCAGCTTCGATGTGGCACAAGCCACTGCGGGCTACCCCGGTCCATTTTCCAGCACGGTCGAATCCTTCGAGGGCATCTCGAGGAGTGCTGCGGAGCTGGTAGAGCTGACCTCACTGCGTTACAGCATAGGCCCGCGGGTACTGCTGACGCTACTAGAGATGGAGAGTGGTTGGCTTTCAAATCCGAACCCTTCGGTGACGGCGTTGCTGTATCCCATGGGATATCAAGCAAACGGTTATGATGGTCTGGGACGGCAATTAGCCTGGGCGGCAGATAATCTCAACGTGGGCTTCTACGGTTGGTTAGAAGAACGTGTATGGAGCTATCCACTTGCTGATGGCAGCTATGTAGAAATAGACTTGAATGCTAATGCGGGCACAGTTGCCATACAACGCTTCCTGGCGCTGGACGCAACCGATTATGCAACCCTGCTGCAGCGGATAGAAACTTTTCGCGCCACCTATGAACGCTTGTGGGGTGATCCTTTCGCCTATGCTGTAGAGCCACTACTGCCCCCCACGGTACAAGCGCCGGTGCTAGCCCTGCCATGGCCCAAACAGGAGACCTGGTATTTGACAGGCGGACCGCATGGCGGTTGGGGTTCAGGAAGCTCGTGGTCGGCGATAGATTTCGTGACCGGTGAGCGCTATTTGGGCTGCGCCATGAGTCAACAATGGGTCACCGCAGCCATAGCCGGCACAGTGATATTCAGCGAGCAGGGAATGGTCTTCCAGGATCTGGATGAAGATGGTTTTGTGGGCAGCGGTTGGACGCTGCTCTATATGCACATAGGCTCTGATGGCCGTGTAGCCGCGGGAACGAAGCTTGCCTTGGGTGACCCGGTAGGGCACCCATCCTGTGAGGGTGGCTACTCAGATGCCTCGCACCTGCACATCGCCCGGCGCTACAATGGGGTGTGGATTGCCGCTGAGCACCCCCGTTGGCCACTGGCTCTGGGAGGGTGGACCGCCGGCAATGGCACAGCAGAGTATGAGGGCACGCTCAACCGTGGAGACACGGCGAAGGTTGCAGCAGAGACGTGGGCGGACCTTAACGCCATCTCACACTGAACGGCGTAGTAACCCAAACCACCTGATTCCGGCGCGACAGTCAGTGTCGCGCCGGTTTTTCTATCGCCCCATCTTGAGCTGAATGCAACCGGTATAAGAGTATTGCGTACTATCTTTGTAGATCAAAAATGCACACCAGTCACAATCCAGACATGCCGGTGAGATCAGGGCTGGTTTTGTGAAACAAAGTAAAGCATTTGATAGGGAGGCGCATAATGGAAGAACGACCTGGTTGTCTTGTAGGGTTGCTCAAGCTGGCTTTTCTGAATGCCATTTTCGATTGGCTACAGGAACGTTTCGGTTTTGGACGAGGGCTTTCGTGTTCGGGAATCGGTTGTGGCGTGATCTTGATGATCATTTTCGTGGTTCTGGCATGCTCGACATGCAGCAGTACGGATTGGTTTAGTCTGTTCTGATTTCAAGATCGAAGCCGGGTAAAGAAAGAGCATAGGACGAGTTGTTGGTTACGGAACACCTCACATCAAGGACAGCACGCTTGCCTGGCTTAGTCTGATAAGATTTGATTGATTTTTGGCGGTGGGGCAAAGCCCCACCGCCAAAAATCCATTTTTCCCTGCTCCCTGTAGGGGCGCCTGAGATTTTTACCCCCGTTTTGCCCCCCCCGAAAGAGGTTTTTGACTTTTCGCGGCGGGTAGCATATACTTAAGGCATGTGAGATCCAAGAGGGGGTCTTATGCCTGTCTTTCTAGGCCTCACCGCTGCCGATGGAAACCTGACTGCTCACGCACCTCAAATCGAAGCGCTATTGGCTGAACACGGCGTGACTGTCTTTGACTGGACAGCAGACACGCTCTGCGGGCTCGTCGATATGGGCAATGCGCTGGACTGTGCATTGGCGTTATACTCCCAGGCGCCAGTGCTTGGTGTTGTGCCAGGGATGGCGCTGCACGCCGGTTCCTATGAACGCCTGGGTCACCGCGCCATTGGTACCGGGATCACTCGAACCCATCATGTCGCCAAAGCAGCCCGTGCGGGTGAGATTCTGATGACTCAAGAGTACACAGCGGCAGTTTCACTGCCCCCCGAAGCTCAAGCTCAACCTCTGGGAAATCACATGCTCACTGACCTGGCGCAGCCTATGGCACTCTACCAGCTATGGCATCCCGGGCTAAAAGAGCAAAACTTCCCTCCTCTGCATTCGTTATCGTATTATCCCAACAATCTACATGCTCAACCGACAACGTTTGTGGGACGCAGACAGGAACTCAATGAGATCATCGCCCTGTTGCGCGATCCCGTTACGCGCTTGCTAGCCCTCACCGGACCCGGAGGTATCGGCAAGACCCGTCTGGCAATGCAAGTTGCAGCCGAGATAGCTCACGAGTTTTCCCACGGGGTGTATTTCATTGCGTGCGAAACTTTGGCTTCCGTCGCTCTCCTACCCTCAGCCATCGAGGCAGCACTGCGCCTACCGATCAGTGGGCGCGTAGACCCCCGCACCCAGCTGCTCAATCAACTGCGACGGCGCAATGTACTTCTGATTCTCGATAACTATGAATCGCTATTGCCAGATACAAGCCTACTGGCAGAAATCATCAAAGCCACGCCAAGAGTCAAATTACTTCTAACAACCCGCGAATCGCTCAATATACCTGAGGAACGGGTTTTCCCGCTGGGCGGTCTCAGATATCCCCACAGCCAATCCCATGAAGACGCGAGCAATTTCGAAACCTTTGATGCGGTGGAGCTCTTCTTCATCACCGCTTTGAGAACCGATCAGTTATTTACGATCACGGAAAGCACCCGCGATGCAGTTATCGCCATTTGTGAACACCTGGAAGGGTTGCCCCTGGGATTGGAACTGGCGGGAACAGCCATCTCAGTGTTATCCTGTCATGAAATTGCACAGAAGATGGCGCAAGGGCTTCAATTCCTCAAGACGACACGGCGGGATTTGCCAGCACGTCACCGCAGTTTGCAGGCAGCCTTCGAACTCACCTGGCAACAACTCTCTCTCTCAGACCAGCTTGCCTTCGCACGTTGCGCGATATTTCACGGACCATTTTCCGCAACAGCAGCGCGGGAAGTCGCAGACATTGAGCCTGGCACACTGGAAGTGCTGGTGCGGAAATCCATACTGATGCAGATGCAGGGACAGCGTTACAAATTCCACCCTCTATTGCGCCTTTTCGCAGCCGAACAGTTAGCGTTGACGCCAGAGGTGACGACAACCTTGCAAGAGCGCCATAGCCGGTATTTCCTGGCCTACCTGCGTGACCAAAATGCTGAGTTGTGGGGTCCTCGGCAACATACCGCTCAAGAAACGCTGGCAGACAGTCTGGATGACATTCTCGTTGCCTGGACCGGAGCTCTCAATTACCAGAAGGCGGCTATGCTCAGGGAAACAGTTCCGAGCTTGCTCAGGTTCTATACCATACGCGAGCAATTCAGAGATGGTGCCGCCCTTCTTGACGAATCCATCAAAACCCTGCGCACCGACCTGCCCCGAATCCCGCCGCTTGATCCGGTATGCGAACTTGCATTGGCCGATTGCCTGTTGGCGGAAGGGACGCTGGCAGCTGCTATGGCGCAAAACGATCGCGCTCAAACCCAGCTGACAGAGGCGCAAGAAATTTACCTCAAGTATGACATCCAGGAAAAGCAGGCATGGATTCATCTCGAATTTGGGAAAGTCGGCTTCAATCGCGGGCAGTATCATCTAGCGCGGTCACATTTCCAACAAGCACTCGATCTGGCAATCGAAACCCAATCGGTCATTTGCGAACGCGATGCATTGCATGGTTTGGGGCGCACCAACCTCGCATTGGGCGATCACCAAACTGCTGGCAAGAATCTCGACCGCAGCCTGGCGCTCTCGGAAGCCCTCAACGATTGGTGGTTGGGCATGCACACCATCCGTCTGCGTGGCAACATACATAAGGCCATGGGCAAGACTGAATTGGCGCGTAGTTGCTACCAACGCAGCCTGGAGATGGCGCGTGATTATGGCTCGCAGCAAGCCATCATCTTCGCCCTCAGCAATCTCGGGATGCTTGCCGTGATTGCCTCAAACTACCCCCTGGCGCGACGCTGTTACGAGCAGGCCTTGGTCATCGTGCGTGATGGTGATAACTTGCGCTTGCTCGCCAATACCCTGTACAACCTCGGCGTGACGGTCACAGATTTAGGTGAACCAGAGTATGGACTAGAATTGTTCGATGAAGCGCTCGAAATCCATGATCGGAATAACAATCAAGACGGCAAAGCTTTCGCATTACTTTATCGCGCCTATGCCTTGGAGGTTCTCAGCGACACTGCCAGCGCTGAAGCAATATACCGACAAGCATTAACGTTATTCAGAGCCACTGGAAATTTAGAGGGCACATGCAATGCACACGAATGCCTTGGTTTATTGCTACTATCCCTGGATCGCAATGCTGAAGCAGAACAGCTATTTCATAATGCGCTACAGTTGCAGCAAGAACAAGAAAGCCCTGGCAACGTCGCAACCACATACCGGGGATTGGCAAGAACAGCTGCGGCTCTGGGACGCTGCGATGAGGCACGGGGGCATTTTTGCCGCGCGCTGGAACTGGCACTCGAAGCCCAATGGATTGGGACTTTGCTGCACACATTCGTTGAGATTGCCGGCTTTTACGCGCAGCTAGGGGAAATCGAGGAGGCTGCACGCATCCTGTTATCCGTATTGCGCGATGGGCGCATTGTCATCCCCATGCAACAACAAATACGGGCGCGCCTCGCGACCCTGCTCCCTGCTCTGGACGCAGAGATTGCCAATGAAATCCAACACGCCAATAAGCGCCTGGATGTCGAAAAAATGGCTCGAGACTTGATCCGTGCGCTGCAAAGTGAAGGAACAACTACAGAGGACGTTGGGTACACATTACGTGATACGGAACGGGAAAACGTAGATTTTGGAAAGAAGCCATGATGCTGTTTTCTTCTACAAAGTCCCTATTCAAAACCCCAAAGGAGCTATAGATGGACCGCTATCGAGTACAACCGGGAACGCGTGTTAATTTGAAAGACTGGGATCCTGACGATAAGGCGAATTTCGAGAAAGGCAAGTCAAAAGGGTTAAAAGCAGTACTGAAGCTTAGCGAGCGACTGGAGTTGCTACAAGAACTGCTCTTTGCGCAAGGTAAACACAAAATCCTCATTGTACTGCAAGCCATGGATACTGGTGGCAAGGACGGGGTGATTCGACGCGTCTTCGACGGTGTGAATCCCCAGGGCGTCAAAGTTGCAAGTTTCAAAGTGCCGACACCAGAAGATTTGGCGCACGATTATCTCTGGAGAATTCACAAGCAGACGCCAGGCAAAGGGGAAATAGTGATCTTCAACCGAAGCCACTATGAAGATGTGTTGGTGGTCAGAGTACAGAATCTCGCCCCACCCGATATCTGGGAAAAGCGCTTCGATCATATCAACGCCTTTGAGCGCTTGCTGGCAGACGAGGGAACGACGATTCTCAAATTCTACCTGCACATTAGCGCCGATGAGCAAAAAGCGCGCCTGCAGGCGCGTCTCGATGAGCCAGATAAGCGCTGGAAGTTCAACCCAGGCGATCTCAAAGACCGCGCGCTCTGGGGAGATTACATGCACGCCTATGAAGATGTGCTCAGCAAAACCAGTATGCCCTGGGCGCCCTGGTACATTGTGCCCGCCAACCGCAAGTGGTATCGCGATTTGGTCATTGGTACTGTGTTGGTGGAAACGCTGGAAAAACTGAAAATGCGCTATCCCGAACCCGCGGAAGACCTCGACAAGATCGTCATCGAGTAATTCAGAAATTGAGCACCCGCATTAACGCCGGGGCAACTGGGATAACGATTTGCGAATGATCTTGACCAGTTCCCCGGCATTGGCTTGACGCGCTACACCGATAGCCCGGTTGAGATAAAGCTTTGCCCGATTCGTATTGCCTAGCTTGGCATAAAGAATGCCGAGGTTGCGCAGCGTTTTTGCCTCACCCACAAGATCGCCCATATCATGTCGCATCGCCAGCGCCTTTTCATAATTGGCGAGTGATTGCTCCGTTTGCCCCAGCTCATATTGGGCAGCAGCAAGGTTGTTCAAGGCTACCGCTTCCTGCTCTGGATCTCCAGCCTCTTCAAAGATGGCGCGCGAACGTTCCAACAAATCTATGGCTTTCTGCCACTCCTGCTGAGCCAGGAACAGACTTGCCAGATCATTCTTAGTCTGGGCAATGCCAATCCGATCCTCCGCTTGTTGCTGCAACATGAGCAGCTGCTCATAAGCGCGCTCCGCCTCAACCCATTTACGCCGGGAAAGCAGCTCGCGCGCAGTCGAAGCCAGCGCTTGCAGTCTTGCGGCGTGCGGGTCGCTTTCGGGGGCAATCTCTGTGGAAGAGGTTTCTTCGGCTACAGAGGCAGCTTCTGCTGCACTCAGAGCATTGGCGGTCGTAAGGGACGTTTCTTCTTCAGACATCATCAGCCTCCACTAGTCTTGAGAGTCAATGGCTGTACGAGCGAATTGCTCCTATTATACTCTGTTCTTGTAAGCCTTCACATGCATGAATCGAGGTAGGGGTGTGTTTCAAAACGGGGTGGAAATCTCAGGCGCCCCTACAGGGCGCAGAAGAAAATTGATTTTTGGCGGCGGGGCAAAGC
>JAPKMR010000051.1 GCA_026645815.1 Anaerolineae bacterium
AGCGCTTCCTCTGCGGCTCCTGCGGCAGCCTGCGCGGCAATACCGGCCTCTGCCTCAGCCACGGGCGGCTTGAGTTCGGCTAACCACTCCGGCAGCTCTTCGAGTTCTTCCTCTGCGGCAGTGGCTGCGGCTCCCACCTCCGCCACGGGCGGCTTGAGCTCCGCCAGCCACTCCGGCAGCTCTTCTTCTGCCTCGGTCACAGCCTCTGCGGCTGCTGCTTCGGATTCTGGGAAGGATGACCAGCCGAACATCTCATCGGCCTCGGTAGCGCCGGTAGCAATCTCGGCTTCTTCTGCTGCTGGCAGTTCCATTTCAGCCAGCCAATCGGGAAGCGGTTCGAGCGCTTCCTCTGCGGCTCCTGCGGCAGCCTGCGCGGCAATACCGGCCTCTGCCTCAGCCACGGGCGGCTTGAGTTCCGCCAGCCACTCCGGCAGCTCTTCGAGTTCTTCCTCTTCGGCAATAGCCGCAGCTTCCACCTCAGCCACAGGTGGCTTGAGTTCCGCCAGCCACTCCGGCAGCTCTTCTTCTGCCTCGGTCACAGCCTCTACGGCTGCTGTTTCGGATTCGGGGAAGGAAAGCCAGCCGAACATCTCATCGGCCTCGGTAGCGCCGGTAGCGATCTCGGCTTCCGCTGCTGCCGGCGGTTCCATTTCAGCCAGCCAATCGGGAAGCGGTTCGAGCGCCTCCTCTGCGGCGGTTTCAGATTCTGCCTCGGCGGCAGATGGCTTGAGTTCCGCCAGCCACTCTGGCAGCTCTTCGAGTTCTTCTGTATCTTCAGCCCCTGCCGCAACAGCCCCTGCTGCCGCTGCCGGTGGCGCTAATTCTGCCAGCCAATCAGGGAGTGGCTCGGCGCCTTCCTCCTCTTCATCTATACCGCTCGTCGGGCTTTCCGTCTCGTGACCGGAGAAAGCTTCCCATCCGAACATGTCCTCGGATTCAGTTGCCTCAGTAGCGGATGTCTCAGCAAAATCGGGAGCGGATGCTTCGAGATTCTGAAGCCAACCTAGATCCGTGTCCTCTGCCTCGGGAGGCTCACTTTCCGGCGCGGATGCTGCTGGCATGGCCTCACGTAGCCATTCCGGCAGTTCTTCATCGGTGGGTTCTTGTTCAGCAACGATTCCTGCTGCTTCACTTGCTGGTGGGCGCAATTCTGCCAGCCAATCTGGTAGGGTCTCATCGGCTTGCAGGTCGTCTGAGGGTCGCAGTGGGATGGTCTCACTCTCTGCGGGTTGCATAGAACGCAGCCACTCGGGAACTTCTTCGTCGCCTGCCGGTTCAAGCGCGGCTTCAACTTCAGGTGGTTGAAGCCCTTGCAGCCAATCGGGGATGTCGGAATCTTCCACAGCGGCAGTGATGGGCTCGGCCTTCTCGGGCTCCAGCCAGCTGGCGAGTTCGTCATAACCGACAATATCCTCGGGTGTTTCGCTTTCCTCACCCAGCCATTCGACGCTCTCAACTTCACCGTCTTCTTCAGAGCTCAGATCGCGTAACCATTCGGGAATCTCGATTTGAGACTCAAGGTCGGCTGTCACATCCACCAACCGCATCTCCGCGTCGGTCATTTGTGGCATGGTTTCGGAGATGCCAACGGAAACCGAAGCTGCCTCCAGATTGCGGAACCAACGGGCTTTTTGATCCACATCGAGCGCTTCCGGATCATAAACCAGGCGTTCGATGGGTTTGGGCTTTGCCGGTAGGGGCCCGTTGGCGCCAAAAAGCGCTTCGGCCATGCGATTTTCGGGATCCACTTCTTGGGCGCGCTGCAAGTAACGTGTACTGCCTTCCTGTCCGCTGTTTTGGAGCAGGGTGCCCAACAGCAGGTTTGCTTTCAGGTTATAGGGAAACGCATCCAGGATTTTTTGGCAGTTCTCTGCGGCGAGTACAATCTGGTCGTCGCGCCAATAAGCTTCGGTGAGTGCGACTTGCAAATCTGCTCGTTCGGGGTGCGCTGTGGCCAGGTTGCGCAATTCCTCGACCGCGCGGTTAAAGAGATTCCCACGCAGGTAGAGCCGTGCCAGTCCCGTGCGGCTCATCGGGATATGGTCTGGCGTCACGCCATCCCGTTGCCCAATTAGCCGTCGTAGCTCGTCATGGATGGCGTCATCCCCTGATGCCAGCTCGAAAGCCTGTTCGAGATTCCAGATAGCCGCCTCTGGTTTTCCCAGGTGATCATGCGCTAACCCCAACCCGATGCGCGCAAGAAAGTGTTCGGGGTCTGCATTGAGGACGCGTCGGAACATATCCACAGCCAGTTCGGGTAGATCTGCTTCCAGAAGCATTTTGCCGAGGAGATAATAGGCGCCTAGATAACGCGGATATTTGCTCAAAATGTGCCGGAGGTGGGCCAAAGCTTCTAGATAGCGAGCTTCCTCGATCATCTGGTCAATTTCGTTTTCATAGGCCTGCAAGGCAACTTCCGCCACGGAGTCCTCCTCAATAATTGGTTTCATTGGAAGCGACTAAACTCACCACGTAGATACACCCACACGGAGATCGGACGAGAGGTATCCTGAAACAATAAAGTTGGTCCTCTCCGTGTTCTTGTATCCCGGCATTTCGGGAGTTTATCCGGATTCCCAGGAACCAGGGTAGCGTTTGCAATACCCAATGTTTCTATTACATTTCAATTATGCTACGTTTTGGTAGAAAAGTCAAAGGAAAATTACAGGAACACAGTCATACCAGGTTGAGGTGTTGCAGGCGTTGGCGCTCGCTCAGAGGGCGATTCTCGGCATCTACTGCCAGGATGGCGCCATTGATAGCCCGCGTGCGGATTTCACCGCGCGCAAAAGGATTGCGTTTCAACTGCGGGGCGTCCAGGAGTCCCACTTGAACAGCCCGCGCCAGTGTTTGTGGGTTGCTGAGGGGATCTGCGGCGGCATCAGTTCCCATCTGGCGAATCGCCTCAATCAGTATGGCGCTTTCTTCCACCAACTCTGCCACTCGCGCCTGGATTACAGGGTCGGTCGTCATATCGGGTTGCCCATATAGCGCGGTCTCGATGACTTGTTGCGCCATGGTGGAGGATTCAATGACCTCCTCGGCAGTAGCGGCATGGTGAGCTTCTGTATAGCCCACAATGTGGATAATTGAGGGGCGCAGGGCCATCTGCATATAGATGGACTCTGCCAGGTGCGCTCGGGCGCGCGCCGCATCTACTGGATAACTGAGCAACCCGGTGCGGGTCTGCCGCCAGATGCGAAAATCCGCATCGGCGAAAGCTTCAGCCACCTTTATCTGTGCCAACGCTTTCGCCAGATCCATGCGATTGGAAAGCGTGTTGGGGCTTTCGAACATGTAGGTGGTGATGTAATCGCGGACGCCCGCTTTCTTGGCATTGTAGGCGTAGAGATATGAAGAGGCTACACTGATGACATCGGGCGCGTCGCGCATACCCCAATGATAAGGCTCATTGCCCTCAACCGGAATATTCCGCTCGCCGTGCCAGGCCATCAGCGCAAGATGATCACGGATTGATTCCTCGAGCGCTTGCGGTCCGCGCCCATCCATCGCATTGAAGAAGAAGAGCGACGTGGCGCACCAGGCATTGTTGAGCACGCGCTTGAGCATATCGGCATAGCGGAGCAGATCGGCTGTCCCTGAATAGGAACGCAGCAGGGGGTAGTTTCCGCATTGCGCTGCTTCTCGCAGCTGCATGAGGTCTTCTTCGCTGCGGAAAGGGACGCCGCCGGCGCCCTTGCTCTTCGGATTCTGTAGGTCGGGGCGGAAGAAGTGTTCCTGTGCATCCTGGTCGGCGCCCAGCGAGATAACATCCAGTGCGCCTGCCTCGGCGATCTGGGCGATCCCTGCCACGGTTGGGGCGATAGTGAAAGCCGGAATGCCGAAATGATGTCTCAGGATAGGGTAGGGGGCCTTCCATTGAATGCGGGCGATGGTGCTCTGTGGCGGAATGGTTGCTTGCCCGACTTGCCCGGCTTCGCCACGCAGAAAGCGAATGATCTCGCCGGGGGCTTCGCTGCCGTCAAAGATCGCTTCGAAACCGCCCAGTTCACGGGCGATATCGGCTACAGGTGGCGTACCGCCGAACACGAAACGGCGATTATCCAATCCCGCAGCCTGAATGATTCCCCAGAATTCTTCGATCAGCAAGCGGGCGTTTTCCGGTGTTAGCCGGTAGCTCACCCCCACAATGTCGGGATTGAAATCGTGAATGGCGTCCACAAAACTCTCGATATCGGTCGCAGGTCCTGTGAAGAGCGTTTCGTGCCCCTGTTGTTCGGCAATTGCCAGAAAACGAGAGACACCTGCTACATGGACACAATCTCCCAAAGCGCCAGCCATCACACGCATCATCATCCTCCTGTTAAAAGCACAGCAAGGCAACCCACCGTCGTCTTGCCGGTGATGAGCAACGGCGGATACTTTGCCATTCGCCGTTGCTCTATTTGTCTTTGTCGTTTTGATTCCCGGGTGCTCTATTTCTCCCCGGTATCCACATAACGGTGCAACTCGGTCACCGAAAGCCCCTTAATGCCGAGCTTTTCAGTGGTGCGACCCTTGTGCCAGTAGTCGGTTCCCTGGATGATGTTAGCCAAATGCACCATGGTATTGATCGTTGGTGTTTCTACACCATATTGGCGTCCAATGAGCGCGATGGGGACCAGGCTGCAAGGCACATCTTCGAAGATGTAGCGGTGGTTCATGCGATTGGGCGCCTTGATGCCGCCATAGCCCGGGTTGGCGTGCATCGCCTCGAAGAGGTTGGCCCCCTCGGCTGAATAAGCGCGGTAAAGCCATTCTTGAGCCGTCTGTGCACGGATGCCGACGGCGGAAGCCACGGTGACCCGTTCTCGATCGAGGGTTTCCAGCACGCGCGCGGTCGCGGGCGTCACGCCATCCATGTAAAATTCGAAATCGCCGAGCGTCGCCTCAATCCAGCCGGTATTGAGCAACATCAGCGAGGGGTGGAAAATCGCCCCCATATTGTTGAGGCTCGTGTAGAGCACGTTCTTGGCAGCAAAGAACTGCGGGTAGGCTTGCCGAATGACCGCTACGGCTTCTTCGGTGCGCGTGGTGGGGAATGCAGCTGCTGGCAACGAAAATTTGGTACGGAAGATGCGTGCTTCTGCCGGACCCATGCTCCGGGAAGCAAAGATGAAGGTCTCGGCCTCGCAGATGATGGGGTGGGTGGTGTGACCGGCCGCACGCAGTCCCTCGGCAAATTCCAGGGCGCCCCCCGTGCGCCCCGGATTGAGGAGAATGACCTGATCATCCTTTACGTAGGGCGCAGCCTTTATTGCCATATCCCAGTGTGCTGAGGCAGGTAGGACCACCATCACCAGCTGGGCGTCTTCCAGCGCTTCGCCAATATCTGCGGTTACCTTGCGCAGCGGGCCAAAAGTCTCCCGTCCGTTTTCGGTCATCAGTTCGATGCCCCCACGGGTCGCGATGACTTCTATATTGGCAAAGGTGCGATTGTAGAGGGTTACTGGGAACCCACGCGAGGCTAATTCGGCCGCCATTGCCTTCCCCCCGTGTCCTGCGCCAATGACCGTGATCTGCAATGTTTGTGTCGTCATCGTGAAAACTCCTTTCCTGGTACAATACACTGATCTTTTGTCAAAGGATACCTTGCCCATCTTGGATCGTTTCTGGGCGAAATCTACTGTATCGCTGCAAACAGGCTGGGCTACGAAAGCAGGGGCATACGCCGAATGATGTAAACCTACAAGTTAGCAGAGATGTTGTGCGCGATCTCACGCGCGTAGACTTTAGCATACCTTGAAAATCCAAAATGGGCAAGTTGATAAGGTTGAGATTTTTACCCCCGTTTTGAAACGCACCCTTCAGCCTGATTGGGGTGGACAGCCTCACAGCTTGTGGTAGAATACTTTCTAAGTATGGAGTTACTTATTGAACACAAGTTTGGCCTGTCACCGCAACGTGGCAAAATCGCGGTCGTGCATTATACCCGGCAGTTCTTCGGGTTCTCCTGCCCTAAACCGCGGGGGCGATTTTCCACATCTTTCTCCCTGGACTCTTGTCATTCCCTTACCCTGTGCTAGAATGCCGTTGTTATACCCTTCCCTCAGGGGAAGATTCAAGCTTTGGAGGTAAATTCCATGACTGATGAGGTCATAAAACAAGAAACTGTCACTCCGGCGGAAGCCGGCCCGGCTCCAGAAGCGCCCGTTCCGAGCGTGGTGAGCTTGAGCGATTCTGAGAACCACCGGCGTGGCTCTGCCATGCTTACACGTTTGGCGAGCGTATTCGCGGGCCGAGGTTGGCTTGCGGGTGTCGTCATCGGAATTTTGCTGTTGGCGTTCCTGTTCCTGCCCCCGGTTTCGTTGGGGGCGCGACTTGCCGGCGGTAGCGGCTATACCGCCCTCGACGCGGAAATGCCAGCCTTGAGCCACCCTGACGGCTTGACCGTTGCGGTGGACCCGGCAACATCTGAAGGTCTGCGCGTCAAGCTGGCTTCCATCCCACGCGCCGATTTTCTGGGTGATGCAACTCCGGAAGACCTGCAACCTGCGCGCGCCGCGCTTCCTTCGAATCTCACTCCCAAAAGCCCTCTGTACACACTCACAACCAAGGGGGATACCAGCGGACCGGCTACATTGGATATCGTGATTCCCAATGAAGCCGAACCTTGGGAGACTTTGGACATTTACACCTGGGACGGTACGACCTGGCGTTGGTTACCCGGACGCCTGGACCGCCAGCGGGAACTGCTGACTGCGCAGGTTGAGACTCTGCCCCAATCAATTATGGTGATGCAGACCACCGCTGCCCAACAGACTCTGGTGACCGAATCATCTGACCTTCTGCCGCCCAATTATGCCACGCTATTGAACCAATTGGACTTAGTGGGGATGAAGATCGGAACCTTGGGAGCCTTGAATGGCGATCCGGGGTTGCTGCCTCCGGGCAGCGCCAGCCCACAGTCTGTGTTGGCGCCTACCCTCCGTAACTGGGTACCGGGTCGCGATCCTAATCGTGAACTGGTGACGGATATGCTCGGTGTGGATGCAGATCGCGCCGCACATATCGCCAACCTGACCGACCTGGTGACGAATGGCGGTTATAAGGGCTTGGTGTTGGATTATCAACGTTTGCGCGCCGAAGACCGTGCTCCCTACGCTGCCTTCGTCGCTGAACTGGCGCAATCCCTGCACGAGGCGGGCGCCTGGTTGGCAGTGACGGTAGAGGAACCGCAGAAACTGGAGAGCGGCTGGGATACCGGTGGTTATGATTGGGTTGCTCTCGGCGCTGCCGCGGATCAAGTGCGGGTGGCAATGCCGCTCAATCCGCAGGCCTATGCGCCGGGTGCTTTGGCTGAGCAATTGATTGCCTGGGGAACAACCCAGATGAGTCGTTCTAAGTTCTACCCGGTCTATACGACGCTGAGCACGGATGGCACTAAGACGGTTACCATGGATGAGACCCTGGCACAGCTAGGCTCGATCGCCGTAACCGAAGCCCTTACCGAGAGCGTACAGCCCGGGGCTGCGCTCACTTTCAAACTGGAATCCGGCGCAACCGTGGAGAGCGATGCCCTTACCGGCGCCTCGCGCCTGAAGCTGGGCGAGACTTCAGTCTGGTTGGGCACGCCGCAATGGCTGCGCTCACGCCTGGACCTGACGGCGCGTTACCATCTCGGTGGCGTGGTTTTGCGCGATTTGCTGGATGAGGGAAATTTCCCGCAATTGGATTCTGCTCTGACGGGTTACCTGACTCAGGCTGCGCCTGTGGTGTATGCCGCGCCCGAAGTGGTGTGGACGGTTTCCACACCGGGCGGACAGCAAACACAATCGCAGACCACTTTGGCTAACCCCAACTTTGTGTGGGCCGCTCCGGAGATCACGGGCACCTATCGCATCGCTGCAGCTGTCGCAGGTTTGGACCGTGGTAGCAAAGAGATTAACGTTGCCACGATCGCCAAGGCTCCGGTTGAAGAAGAGGCGGGTGTTGCCGCTGCCGGGGCGGGTTTGCTTGCTGCTGAGGAAGAGGAGGAGACCCCTACCGAGGCTCCCAAGGATTTGGGCCTGCGTGCCAGTTACGTGGCTGATGTGACGGTCCCGGATAACACCAAACTTGAGAAGAGCCAGGACTTCACCAAGACCTGGCGTGTGAAGAACAGCGGTAGCCAACCATGGCCCGCCGATACTGTACTGGCTTTTAGCGGCGAAGGGCAACAGTTGGCGGAAGCCAAAGAAGTGGCTGTGGGCAAGGTCGTTGAACCGGGACAGGAAATCGAAATCAGTGTGCCGATGAAGGCGCCTGCCGAAGATGGGACCTATCGCAGCACCTGGGTGTTGAAGAGTGGTAATACGGCGATCCCCGGCGGCAGTTTCTACGTCCTCTTCAAGATTGGTGAGGCAGTTGCCGCGCCTGCGCCTGCGCCTGCACCTTCGGCGCCAGTTGCCACAGGTCCCTTTGCCCTGGGTGGGCACATCATGCAGGGTTTTGCGTATGCGGATTACATGCGCAGCGCTGGCATGACCTGGGCAAAAGAACAGATTCGCTATCCTGACGATCCCAGCGGCATCATTGCAGCTGCGCACGCCAACGGCTTCAAGATTCAACTGAGCGCGCTTGGCTCATCGAGCATGGTTACCCAAGGGGGCTTCGAGGACGCCATTGCACAATGGGTGGCTGGAATGGCTGCAGCTGGCGCGGATGCCATCGAAATCTGGAACGAGCCTAACATTGACCGTGAGTGGGCTTACAGCAATATGACTCCCCAGGCTTACACCAATCTGCTCTGCCGGGCTTATGCAGCGATCAAGGCTGCCAATCCTGGCACAGCGGTGATCAGCGCTGCCCCTGCGCCTACGGGCGCGTTTGGCGGCGGCGGGTGTATTGACCTGGGCGGTGGGCAGAAGCAATGCGGTGTTGACGACATCCCGTGGTTGGTGGGCATGGCGAATGCGGGTGCGGCGAATTGTATGGATTACATCGGCGCGCATCACAACTCCGGCGCCACCTCACCTTCGGCGACGAGCGGTCACCCTGCCGATCCTGCCAGCACGCACCACTCCTGGTTCTTCCTGCCGCAGACTCGCGCCTATTACAACATCTTTGGAGGGCGCAAGCTCTTCTACACCGAGCTGGGCTACGTGTCGCCGGAAGGCTATGGCGCGATCCCTGGACCTTTCTCTTGGGCTGCGGCTACGACTGTGGCGCAACAAGCGCAGTGGTTGGGTGAAGTGGTGCGCTTGAGTCGCCAGACCGGTATGGTGGCGAACGTCATCGTCTGGAATGTGGGCGCGCAGTGCTACGGCAATTGCGGTGGTGTGCCCGACCCACAGGCAGGCTACAACATCATTCGCCCCGATGGCTCGTGCCCGGCGTGCGCTGCGCTCGCGGGAGCGATGCAATAACCCTCAGACATTGATCGAAGAACGCCCGTCCATACAACTGGACGGGCGTTTTGTAGTGCATTACTGTGGTACAATACGCCTCAGGAGCAACCATACGATGGCAAAACAGGGACTTTTCCGCCGCATGTTGCGGTGCCGCCGCATGTTGCGGTGCCTAATCATACTGGCTTCCACGGCGCTGTTGACTTTGCTTGTGGCAGCAGTGTGGTTATTCTGGCTATCCAGGCAAGCTCCTATATCACCTGCTCCTGTACTCCAGACGACCGGACCGCGCTGGCAGGTTCAGACTCTCCCCTCACCGGTCGTTGCGCCAACCCTGGTTCCTACACCGGCATCGAACCGCCCTGTGGCTTCCCCTATGGCTGTTCCACTATACCCGGGTATGCGCGCCGCATGGGTGGCAGACCTGACGGTGGAAGATGATAGCACCTTCGCCTGGGGCGAAACCTTCACCAAAACCTGGCGTCTTGCCAATATCGGGGCAGAGACGTGGCCCACCGGCACGTTACTGAGTTTTGTGCGCGGCGATGCACTTGTGGGAAAGCCGGTGTCGCTTGTGGAAGAAGTCGCGCCAGGCTCTACCCTGGATATCTCCGTGCGCCTGACTGCGCCGCGGAAGACCGGTCACTACGTGAGCGGGTGGGCGCTCACCACCGGTGGTGCGCGTATTCCGGGGAGCGATGTCTGGGTGGCGATTCAAACCACCGAACCGGCTTCGCTGGCGAATCTCACACCCATTCGCGGTAAGTTTGAGCTGGGTGGGCATGTCTCGCAGGGCTTCACCCACGTGACGCAAATGCGACAGGCAGGCATGATTTGGGTCAAAGTGCAGGCGCGTTACGGTGAGGACGCGAATCTGGGCCCCTTTATTTCTGAGGCGCATGCCCAGAGTTTCAAGGTGCTGATTAGCGCCGTTGGTCCCGCTTCGATGGTGACTGAATCCGGTTTTTCGCGTCGTGTCAGTGATTGGATGGCAGGAATTGCAGGTGCTGGCGCCGACGCCATTGAGGTGTGGAACGAACCTAACCTCCCCCGCGAGTGGCGCCAGGGTTACATCAGCCCACGCGCTTATACCAATCTGCTCTGCACTGCCTATTCCGCCATCAAACGGGCGAATCGCGGAACGTTGGTGATTAGCGCGGCGCCTGCGCCGACGGGTTACTTCAATGGTTGCACGGGCAACGGTTGCGATGATGCCTTGTGGCTGGAAGGTCTGGTCGCGACCGGCGCCGCGGGTTGTTTTGATTATCTGGGCGCGCATCATAACGCGGGCGCCACTTCCCCGTCAGCTCGGATCGGGCATCCTGCTGATCCAGAGGGCAAGCACCATTCCTGGTATTTCCTGCCGCAGACGGAATTGTATTACGAGCAATTCGCGGGGAAACGCCAGCTCTTCTATACAGAATTGGGCTATCTTTCCGCTTCCGGCTATGGCTGGATTCCCGATAGCTTCAGTTGGGCGGGAAATATTTCCACGGCGATGCAGGCGGCGTGGTTGGCCGAGGCTGCCGAATTGAGTCGTGACTCCGGCATGGTGCGCGCTCTGGTGATTTGGAACGTGGACGCGACGTGCTATGGTGATTGCGGCAGCGCCGAGGACCCGCAGGGAGGCTATGCCATCATCCGCCCTGGCGGCGCTTGCCCGGCATGCGAGACTCTTGAGGCGTTAGGATTGCCCTAAACCGATCTCTGAGTAGCTTCATTTCTCGTATGAGCCACACCATCAGCCCCCGCGATCGTCGTCGTGCCTTCGCCTTGAATGTCGTCAATGGCGCCTTGTACACCCTGGCTGAAACGCTCATGGACGCCAATCTGGTGCTCGTGCTGTTCGTGAGCCAGCTCACCTCCTCCAATCTCCTATTGGGTGCGATGAGCGCCCTCAATAATGGCGGGTGGTTTCTACCGCAGTTCTTCGTCTCTGGCAAGGTCCAGAGCCGTCCGCGCAAGATCGAGGTCTATTGGGCGGTTTCTGGAATTCGCCTGGTAGCCTGGTTGGCGCTGGCGGCGGTGCTTTGGTTCGTGAAGCAACCGTCAGTGTTGCTGGGCGCTTTCTTTGTCGCTTTTGCGGTCATGAAGGTGATGACCGGGTTGGGTGGCATCCCGTTTCTGGAGATAACTGCAAAGACCGTTCTGCCTGAGCACCGCGGGCGGCTTTTCGCGTGGCGCTTCTTCATCGGTGGGCTGTTGGGATTGGGCGGCAGTCGCATTGTGCGCTGGGCTTTGATGCAACCGCTGCCATATCCGCGAGATTACAGCATCTTGATCTTCATCTCCTCGTTGATTGCTGCAGGGAGTTTCGTAGCCTTTTCGTTGATCCGTGAGCCGGCTTCTGAGGCGCGTTCTCCCGAATCGCTCGCCGTGCAATTGCGGCGGGCGCATGAGATTCTCCGCACCAATGCGGACTACCGGCGTTATTTGCTGGGACGCGCCTGTTTATTCCTGGGCGCAATTGCCTTCCCATTCTATACCCTGCTAGCACAACAGGTCTTAGGAGCTCCTCTAAAAGTCGCTGGCGATTATCTTTTGGCGACCACCTTGACCACCCTGTTGGTCAATTTGCCCTGGGGTACCCTGGTTGATCAACGGGGCAAGCGTTGGGGGCTGCAACTGGCAGCCTTTGGGTGGGTGATTACCGCATGTTTCGCGATTCTGTTAGTGTGGGTTGCGCGCGCGGGCTACCTGGCGAATCTGCCGTTCCCACCATACTTCCTGGCGTACCCTCTGTTTGTGTTGCGCGGCATTTTCAACCCTCTCGAGTCCGTTTGTGGGAATAGCCTTTTGTTGGAAATTGCGCCTGAGCATGATCGCACGCTCTATTTGGGTTATGCCAACACGCTATTGGGCGTTGTGCTGTTGCTCAGCGGGTTGGGTGGCGGATTGGTGGACCTTTTCGGCTTGCCCGCGCTCTTTGCCGTGACGGCGGGCCTCAACCTCTTGGCGTTGGTCTTTGTGCGTGGCATCAAGGGCTTTCGTAGCGGGTAGCCGACCGAAATCGCGTTATGCGACGCACAACACTTCTGAAGCGTGAGCATGGCATGCTTGTTTGAGGGAAAAGTGTTTTTGGACGCGGCGCCGGTCACGGCGCCGCGTCCAAAAACATAAAAAGGAATTCTCTTCGTTTGTCTGCACAACCTCTTCTAGTTTCCCCAAAAATCTGTCCTATACCTAAACTCCGAGTTTGACATCCGCTTTCATTGCGGTATGCTCTTATCGGGTTTATGCGAGAAGCCTGCTCTGGGTTTTTTGCGGGCGCTTGCAACGCCGCTGCAAAAGTGCCTTTTTCTCCGCCGCTTTAGGAGCTCTCTGAGCCTTGCGGTTAAATCCGCTTTCCGTCAAAACCGCGGATTTAGGCGCAAATGTCGGACTAAGGTGAATTTTCGGGCAGATTCCTGGTCGCTCTTTCCATAGGCAGCGGGAGACATCCTAACGCTTACAGGCATATCTAAGGAGTTTTATGTTCTACGATGAAGTTGAGATTTATGTCAAGTCGGGTGATGGGGGCAACGGTGCAGTAGCTTTCCGCCGCGAGAAATTTGTGCCCTATGGCGGTCCCTCAGGTGGTGACGGCGGTAAGGGGGGTGACGTAGTCCTGGTGGTCAATCCGCACCTGAATACCCTCTACGCCTTTACGAATCAACGCGAGTTTATCGCCCCGAATGGTGAGCACGGGCGTAACAAGGATCAATTTGGAGCCGGGGGGGCGAATCTTGTCATCCAGGTTCCGAGCGGCACAGTCATAACTAATGCTGAGACCGGCGAGTTTCTGGTTGACCTGACCCAACCCGGTCAGGAATTTGTCGTTGTGCGTGGCGGCAAAGGCGGGCGTGGCAACAAGCGTTTCGCCACTTCCACCAATCAGGCCCCGGAGATTGCCGAAAATGGCGACCCTGGCGAGGCGCGCCGCCTGAAATTGGAGCTCAAATTGCTCGCGGATGTGGGGCTGGTCGGCAAACCCAACGCCGGAAAGTCCACACTGCTGGCGGTGACCACGGCAGCCAAACCCAAGATTGCGCCCTATCCTTTTACCACCTTACAACCGCAGCTGGGCGTGGTGGCTTTGGGGCGGGATGAGACTTTCGTGATGACGGATTTGCCGGGCTTGATTGAGGGCGCCAGCGAGGGCAAGGGCTTGGGATTGGAATTTCTGCGCCATATCGAACGCACGCGGGTTCTGATCCATGTCCTTGACGCCACTGCCCCGGACCCTTTGGGGGATTTTGCCACGATCAATGCGGAAATGGTGTCTTTTGGGCATGGCCTGGCAGACAAACCGCAGCTTGTGGCGATCAATAAGCTCGATATGCCCGAAGGTCGAGAGCGTTTTCCTGCGCTCAAGGCGGCGATTGGCGCTCAGGGTTACGAGGTCTTTGGAATTTCTGGGCTGACCCGCGAAGCGGTGCGTTCCTTGATGGGACGGACCTATCAGCTGGTACAGGAGACGCCCATCCCGGAAACTCAGTCTGCCCCCACACCTCCCGCCCCCGGCGGCATCATCACCCCACCACCGGTCGAAGAGGACTTCTCGATTGCGCAAGCAGCTGCTGGAATCTGGGTCGTCTCCGGCGGCAAGGTCGAACGGGCGGTGCTCCGCACCAATCTCAATTACTTCGACGGTCTTTTGCGCTTGCACGCTTATCTTGAACACCAGGGCGTCATCAAAGCGCTGCGCGACGCAGGCGTACAGGAAGGGGATATCGTTCGTATTGGTGAATACGAACTCGAATGGCGTGACGAAGAATAAGTTTGGGAACGCCAGGCTTATGAACTTTCAAAAATTAACTGGGGTATAACGCCACAATCCAACAACGCCGATTTGCGGCGGAAATCTCTTCCTTTTCGGTTTTTGGCGACGCGGTACCCCGCGTCGCCAAAAAACCTCTAAAAACCAATCCCGTCCTGTAGGGACGGCTGAAAAAGATTGAGCAACTCTATTACCGGTTTAAATTCTGAAAACTCATCAGCCTGGCGCATCGCGAACGCCAGGCTCAGCCTGGCGCCGCTTGCATAGGAGGCATAATGGCGGATTCACATTTGAGCCGTGAGATTCAAGAGCAACCGGCGGTGCTGCAAACCGTACTGGAACGGGAAATGGAGGCGGTGTGCTCCCTGGCTGAACAACTGCGGCAGCGTGCGCCCAGGGCAGCGCCCCGTTATATCGTCCTGGCGGCGCGGGGGAGTTCTGATAATGCTGCCCGCTATGGGCAGTATCTTCTGGGCGCCTTCAATGGGTTCACCGCAGCGCTGGCGACGCCCTCGCTGTATACTCTCTACCGGCGCCCACCTTCCTTGGTGGACGCCCTGGTCATCGGCGTGTCGCAATCCGGTCAATCGCCCGATATCGTCTCGGTCATCGCCGAGGGACGCTCCCAGGGCGCCTTAACCGTGGCGATAACTAACGATACAAATTCACCCCTGGCGCAAGCAGCACAGACCACGTTGAATTTGAACGCTGGTCCGGAATATAGCCTGGCTGCGACCAAGACCTACACCAGCTCTTTGATGATCCTGGCGATGTTGAGCGCAGCCTGGGCTGGCGATTCGGAACGTCTGGCAGCCCTGCAGCGGGTGCCCCAATGGGCTGCTGCTGTCTTGGAGGATTTGCCGCGCGTGCTTAAAATCGCCGAGCGCTATCGCTACATGCAAGCCTGCGTGGTTACCGGGCGCGGCTTCAACTATGCCACCGCGTTTGAGATTGCCCTCAAACTCAAGGAACTCACCTACACCATGGCAGAGCCGTACTCATCCGCGGATTTCCAGCACGGTCCTGTAGCCATTGTGGAGCAGGGTTTCCCCGTATTAGCCGTTCTGCCTGAGGGCGCCGCTGCCCCGGATATGCTGGCGTTCCTCAAAAGCCTGCAGGCGCGCGAACCGGAGCTGTTGGTGATATCGTCACTCGATGAGGCTTTAGCGCTGGCGCAGTCGCCTTTGCCCTTGCCTGCGGGTATTCCGGAGTGGCTTTCGCCTTTGCTGGCGATTTTGCCAGGGCAAATGTTTGCCCTGGGCTTGACCCTGGCGCGGGGTTACGACCCCGACCATCCCCGTGGGCTGCGGAAGGTCACGCTGACGCGCTGAATGGGGTAGGCGGCTAACGGTTTAGGAAACATTTCTCGGTGTCGTGCGCAGCACGACACCGAGAAATGTTTTTTGTGATAACTTTAGCGCGCTTGTTATGAATTCCACCAGGCGGCGCTGAGGATATCCTCGTGGGGTTGCAAAACCTCGATCTCACCCTCTTCTAGCCACAGCGCGGCGGGCCGTTCTGCAAGATTGTAATTGGAAGCCATGCTGAGATGATACGCCCCAGATGCGGGCAGCGCCAACAGGTCGCCGCGCGCCACCGGCGGCAGGTAGGTATTCTCGATCAAGAAATCCCCTGACTCACAGAACTTCCCCACCAGGTTCACCCTCTCCGTGGCAGGATCCTCCATCCGTTCCGGTACGATGGCAGTATAACGCGCACCGTACAACGCCGGGCGCAGATTATCGGCCATACCGCCATCTACGGCGACCCAACGCGTCCCATCACCGCTGTTTTTGCACGTGCCCACGGTGTAGAGCGCCACACCTGCCCGTGCCGCCAACCATCGTCCGGGTTCCAGGACCAACCGTGGTAGCGGGATCCCACTGCGGTCGCATTCGGCTTGTACCGCTGCCGCGACGCTTTGTACCCAGGTGTTCAGCGGAATATCGGGTGCATCGCTTGTGTAACGCACATACCATCCCCCGCCCGGGCTTAGTTCCAAGGGCGTGAAATTCTCGGCGCGCGCCAGAGCATACAACATCTGGAGCGCTTCCACATAGGGACCTGCTTCATAGACCTGTGAACCGAGATGGGTGTGCAGGCCCACGAGGTTGAGGTGCGGGCTGTTCCGGGCGTAGCGGATGGCTTCAGCCGCCTGCCCGTCAGCGATGGGTATTCCAAACTTGGTGGTATGATGCCCCGTCTGCCGGTAGGCATGGGTATCCACAGTGAGACCGGGCGTGATGCGCAACCAGATTTTGGGGCACGACTCCGGTCGCGGTGACCCTTCATGCTGCCGTTCGCGCGCCAGACTCTCCAGAAACATGAGCTCATCCAGGCTATCTACCACGATGGCTTGCAGGTTCAGTTCGAGGGCGGCGCGCAGCTCTGCTGCCGACTTGTTGTTGCCGTGCAGGTGTATCTTCTCCGGTGAAAAGCCCGCGCGTTGCGCGACGCGTAGTTCACCCAGGCTGACCACGTCTACCCCCAGCCCGAGTGCGGCGAGTTTACTCGCAAAACGCGGGGCAAAATAAGCCTTTGCGGCATACGTGATTTCCGTAGGGCCTGGATAGGCGGCAGCGAGCGCCTGTCGCAGTGCCGCGAGATCTTGCCGCACCGTCTCGCCATCGTAGACATAGAGTGGGGTCGCGAACTCGCGCGCAAGCGCGCCCAAATCATGCCCGGCGATGGCAAGCCGTCCACCGGAACAGCTCGCGGTTACGGGAAGCAATTCGTGTTTCATGGCAGGTACCTGCTCAGGCGCTGCTGCACATCTTCCGCAAAGCGCGTGATGGTGCTCTGAACGTAATTGGCGATATCGAGCGCCGGATCAGCGACCAGGGGTGTGAGGTCCATGGCGAAGACCATCCCGGTCGTGGTATCGGTGGCGTGGGAGGCATAGTAGGTCGCGTTGGCGCGCCGGCGTCCCATCGTCGCCAGATCATAGCGCTTGCCCCCACAAATCTGAGAATCAAACACACCTAACAGCGCTACCTGTAGGCTCTCGCGTGCCGAACAGTCAAAAGCGATCTTCTCGGTGTCGAGAAGCCAATCCAGCCCGCGCCAGACCTCACAACCGTAGACGGCGGCGGGGCGCAACTCTGCTGGCAGGCTGCGCAGCGCGCTGAGCGTCTTGAGGGCCACGGCAACATGTGTATCGTGCTTATCTGCCAGGTTGTGGGTGTAGACCACCTGCGGGCGCGTTGCCAACAGAATCTGTTTCAGATCGGCGACCACAGTGGCATTGTGCGGGTCCTTCACGCTGGCGCTGGGATGGTCGAGCTGAATTTGCGCTGCATAATCACCCACGACCGCCGCTGCTCGTTGTTCATGGCGCCGCACGACCTGCATTTCAGCATCGCTGTAGCTCGCGTAGAGATCATCGCGGGGCGAACCGCTGCCGTTGGTGGTCACGACGCCGGTGAAGCGCTGCCTGGCGTTGTGGTAGCACTTTAGGATGCCGTCAATCGCCATGATTTCGATATCATCCTGGTGTGCGGCAAGCGCCAGATGCGTGGTGCTTGCCAGCGCTTCCTCCACGGGAGCGCCGTTCGGTATAAATACTTCTGCGGTCTCGAGAGACAATTTCATGGTTCTTTCCCCTTGTTAGGGGCGGACCTATGTGTCCGCCCCTGCAATATCCGGCAGACTGGCTGCGGCGATAGACTGCCCCACGCGGCGCGTTTTTTCATCCGGCAGGTGCAGCTGAATCTGCGCCGCCAGCGCGGGAAATTCGGCTTCCAGGACAGCTCGCGCACCCTCCAGGATGAGCGTGCCGCCATGCCCGGAAGTGCAGCGCCCCAGGATCAACACATGCTTGATCGTGTAGAAATCGGCGTAGTGCGCCAGGGTATAACCCATAGTGATGCCTATGCTGCGCCAGATATCCACTGCACCCGGGTGCCCGGCTTCGAGCGCCATTTGGGCGATCTTAAGCCTCTCCGCATCCGCGATGTTGGGTGGCAGCACAAGCCCCGCGCGTGGCGCAAGCCGAAAGACGGCTTGCTGTGAGAAATAGGAAGCCCCTACACCCTGATCACCCGACCATTCTTCCACCACGGCTTGGGGATTGTAGTCCACCGGCGCAAAAGCCAACTCATTCAGCCAACCGGTGATTCTCCCCTCTGCATTGACATAACCACTGGCTTCGCTGGAGCCTAGCGCGATACCCAGAACGGCGTTGTCCTCCAGCGACATCGCGCCTGCCAGAGCGGTGACGTCGCCGTCGTTGGCGACCTCAATCGGTACCCCCAGCTCTGCCTCCAAATGCCTGAAGATTTCGTGGATTGCCGCGTAGCGTTTGGCGGGCACACTTCGAAAGAGCGAGGCAATCATTGGGCGGTTGTTGATGATGACGCCCGCGGAGCTGCCGCCGATGGCATCCACGCGGGGCAGATGCGCCGCAGCTGCATCAATCGCCGCGCGCAGCTCGCGGTAATGATACTCCGGGTCGGCATGTTTGCGCGGTTCCCAAATGACCTCCTCGCTGTAGACTGTCTCGCCGTTGATCACTGCGGAGACTTTGCGATCCGACGCGCCCAGGTCGAAGCCGATGCGGCAACCTTCCAGGTGCCGCCCGATGGCGCGGCAGCCTTCCAGGTGCCGCTTGCTGCTTTCACGCTCCGGTGGGACCTCTTCAGGGCGACAGCTCACCACCCTGAAGGGATGTTCATAGATACGTTGCATGAAGTCGAAATCGAAGGCTCGAGACCCCTCGGGAGCATAACAGCGTTGCACATATGACCCGATGGCGGGATCGCCGCCTACATAGATTCTATGCCCACCCTTTTGCCACAACAGGAATTTGATCAGGCGCTCCGCATAGGCGAGATTGGCTTCAGCAAACGGATGGTCACTTGGCAGGGCAATGGTCTGGAAACGCGAGCAACTCCCATCCGGTCGCTCTAGACCCAGTACCAGTGGCGCGGCGCCGGCAGCCTGTGCTGCCTGCCGCAAAGCCTGGTTCGCCAGTATGGGGGGGCGGAATTCCGGGTCCAGCGGCGGCACAAAAGCGGGTTGTGGATTTAGCAAGGCTATGTTTTGAAAATGTAGGATCACAAGTCTCCTTCTTTGAGGCGCCTGAATGGCGCAAAGCGGTCGAAGCCGCTCAGCGGTCGAAGGCGCTCTTCGCCAGTTTCAGCGCGCCCAGGGCTGGTTCGGCTACCAATGTGACTGGGTCCAGTGCCAGGCCCATCTCTGCTGCCGATTCGAGCAGCGCAGCGTTTACCCGCCGCCCCTGAACGAGCACACTGCCCGCCAGGGCGCAGGGGATTGCACCGGTAAACCCGGCGAACCCCAACTGCTGCGCGACGGCTTTGAGGGCCAGCGCCAGTTCTTGCCCTGCCTGGCGAATAATGGCGCGAGCGCAGACATCCTCTAGAATAGAGGCCTCTAGAATAGAGGCCTCTACGGCAGCTTCTACCAGCGGCGCTAAAGCGGCAATCTCCGCGCGTCCGATATCGCGTTGGGACGCGTACACGTATTGTACCAGATTCTGTGGTTGTGAAAGCTTCCAGTGCGCTAGCACGCTTGAGGTGAGCGCGGTCTGCGGTCCTCGCCCGTCTGCGGCGCGGGCAACGGCGCGCAGCGCTGCCAACCCGATAGCGTAGCCACTGCCTTCATCGCCCAGCAGATAGCCCCAACCGCCAGCGCGCGCGTTGTGCCCATCAGGGGTTTCGCCATAAGCCAGCGAACCGGTGCCGCTGATGAGCGCGATGCCCCAGCCCTTCGGCGTTCCTGCCGCCAGGACGAGCTGCGCGTCGGTCACCATCCTCACCGGTGTGTTTGGGAAGCGCTCTGTGACCCATCCTTCGAATGCGGCGCAGTCTTCAGGGCGTCCCATCCCTGCCAACCCCAGGCACAGTGCTCCGGTGGGGGCACAAGCCTCTTGACCGGCGTCCTCCAGCGCCGAGCGGATAGCGGTTTCTAGCGCCGTGGTTGCCGCTTCCAGCCCTACAGCGTGGTAATTCGAAGGACCCGCCATACCGCGTCCCACCACCTGCCCTTCGAGGGTGGCGACCAGCGCCAGGGTCTTGCTCCCCCCGCCGTCTACACCAATGAGGATTGGGGCAGTGTGAAAAACGCCATCCGCTATCATTGCTTGAGCCTCATGCGCCTTCCTCGAGCGCACGCCGCACGCTGCCGTGAGCGTTGTGCAGTCGCGCGCGCGCTTCCGCGGGGGTAACATCGGTGAGCGCGACCACGATGGCGGTCTTGACCTCGCCATTGCAGCGGTCCAGCAACGCCCCCGCATCTTCGTTGCAGAGATTCGGGCCGATTGATGCGCACGCTTCCCTCACGATG
The DNA here is from genome assembly GCA_026645815.1 of Anaerolineae bacterium. Taxonomy (GTDB): domain Bacteria; phylum Chloroflexota; class Anaerolineae; order B4-G1; family SLSP01; genus JAAZNO01. The sequence goes on from JAPKMR010000051.1 coordinate 20,392, forward strand.
CGCCGCGCGCGTTCCCGCAGCTTCGCGTTCGTCGGTTGTACATCTACCATCAGATTGCTGAAGGTTTTGCCCAGGCGAATCATCACCCCTGTCGAAAGCATATTGAGCACCATCTTCTGGGCTGTGCCGGCTTTGAGCCGGGTAGAACCGCTGATGACTTCTGGACCCACGATGATAATCAGGCTGATTTCGACCAGCGTTTCAAGCTCCGGAGCATGGTTGCATGCCAGTCCAATGGTCAACGCGCCCCGTGCTCGGGCTTCGGTCAGCCCGCCGAGCACATAGGGCGTGCGCCCGCTCGCAGCGATGCCAACGATGCTATCGGTCGGGCCTACATCCAGGCCCGCGACGGCTTCTGCGCCGGCGACAGCATTATCCTCAGCGCCTTCGACTGCGATTGTGATGGCCCGCGCCCCTCCGGCAATCAGCGCGATGACGAGTTCTGGTGGGGTGCCAAAGGTGGGCGGGCATTCAGAAGCATCGAGTACCCCCAGTCGCCCTGAGGTGCCGGCGCCGATATAGATGAGCCGCCCACCGGCTTGTACCCGTTCGGCGATGGCGTCAATGGCTGCCGCGATGTGCGGCAATTCTTCGCCGACCGCCTCGGCAACGCGTCTGTCCTCCGCATTGATCATACGCACCATGTCGAGCGTCGGGACAACATCAATATCCACCGTGGCTAGGTTGCGTGCTTCGGTGAGAGCGCTGAGACGACCCGGACCGAGATGATTCGGAGGGGAGTTTGGCTGTTGATTATTCATGCCTGTTCCTTCGCACTGAAAATTAGCAATGATGGTTTCCAGAGCGCCAATCGCCGGTTGCGATGACTGGCGCTAGAGATTTCACCCTTCATTCCTCACTCCTCCTGGTGTGATGCTTCCCAGGACCACAGCGTGGCGCGCGCCGGTAGCCGCAGGGAGGTTCCCCTGTCGCCCGTGCCAGGTCTCGTAGGCGAGGATGGCGAAGATGAGTGCCTCCTTGGCTGCACTGGGCAGCCCGGCTGCACTCGGTAGCCCGGCTGCGCTGGGTAACTCCACTTCATCCGAACGCAGCAGCGTTGCCGGCGCGATACGTTCACGCAGCATGGCGCTCAGCGTGGGATTGCAGGCTCCGCCCCCGCTGAGAATGACCTCATCGGGGAAGTGGGGCAGGAAATCGCGATAGGCGCGGGCGATGCTCTCCGCGGTCAGGGCGGTGAGGGTCGCCACAATATCAGCCGCTGCCAGATTGTGCTCTTGTGCCAACTCCCAAATCTGCGCACCCAGCTGGGCGCCGAAACGTTCGCGCCCGGTGGTCTTTGGGGGGCGCTCCTGGAAGTAGGGATCGGCGAGCAGCTCGCTAAGGAGCCTGTCATCTATCTGTCCCGCAGCAGCTAACGTCCCATCGTGATCATAAGTCCAGGCGCCTCCGGTGGCGCGCTGTGCGGCATCGTCAATCAGCATATTGCCCGGTCCGGTGTCGAAGGCGCAGGGGGTGGCGGCGTTGTCTGCGCCGGTTGGCGGCAGATAGGTGACGTTGGCAATGCCGCCGATGTTCTGTACCGCGCGGTGGCGTGTGGGGTGGCTGAGCAACAGCGCATCCACATAGGCGACCAGGGGCGCACCCTGCCCCCCCGCTGCCATATCGCGCGTGCGGAAATTGCTCACGACCGGAAGCCCCGTCATCTCCGCGATGACTGCCGGCTCACCTAATTGTAACGTGGAAGCATCAGCCCCTTCCGGGATGTGCCAGAGCGTTTGTCCGTGACTGCCAATGAGCTGGGCTTGCTCCGGTCTCAGCCCGGCGGCAGCGAGGGCTTGCAATGCAGCATCTCCAAACGCCCGCCCCAGGGCAAAATTGAGTTTGCAGAGATGCTCCGTTGTCCCTGTCTTTGGGTCGAAGCCGGCAAAAATGGCTTCACGCAAAGCCGGGGGGTGGGGGACCTGCACGTGCGTCAATAGCTCCCATGTCAATGCGGGCGGCGCCCCCTCGATGCGTACTACGGCGGCGTCAATCCCGTCGGCGGATGTGCCTGACATGAGGCCGATGACGATCATGGCAATCTGGCTCCTGTGCGGAAATCTGCTGCGTCAGGGGGCAGGGCTTCCTCCACAATGCTGCGATGCACTGCCACCCGTAGAGGTCCGATGCCGCGCCCTTCACGCCCGCGATAGACCTCGTTGGTGAGAAAAGCGACGACCAGCTCGCGTTCCGGGTCAATCCACAGGCAGGTGCCCGTGAATCCCGTGTGCCCGAAAACACGCTGGCTGAAGGGATTGCTGCTTGCCTCGGGGTCGGCGCTCCACAGGGCAAAACCCAATCCACGCCGCACGCCCTCAGTTTCTGCCTGGATACGGGTCATCTCGGCAACGGTCGCCTGCTTCAGCAGCGGCGCGCCGCCATCGAGAAAACATTGCCCAAAGGCGGCGATATCGGCGGCGGTGGAGAAGATGCCCGCGTGCCCGGCGATGCCGCCTAACTGCCAGGCATTCTCGTCGTGTACCTCTCCCACGATACGACGTCCACGCCAGGCGCAGAATTCGGTGGGGGCGATGTTGGCAGCGGAGCGCTGCGTCGCCTCCGGTAGGGGGCGGAAACCGGTGTGAGCCAGTCCTAGCGGCAGAATCACCCGGTCGTGGATCGCAGCATCGAGGCCTTGCCCGGTGAGCGTTTCGATACTCATGCCCAGTAGAATCAACCCGACGTCGCTGTAGACGATGCGGTTGCCGGTTGGGTAGGAGAAGAAGGTCTCCAGCGCCATGCGTCGGGCAGCTTCGGCGTTAGCCTGCTGCCATAGCGGGCGCCAGGCGGGCAGTCCGGAAGTGTGGGTGAGCAGCTGGCGGAACGTCACGCGCCCGGCATCTGCGGTGGCGACCTCACCTGGCACATTCACGAGTGCGCCGGGTTTAAGTGGGTTTTCATAGGGCTGGATTGGGCGCAGTCCATCGAAGTCCGGCAGCACGGTTTTCACCGTTTGATCCAGGCGGACTCGCCCTTCTTCTACCAGGGTCATGAAGGCAGCGACGGTGAAAAGTTTGCTCACCGAAGCCATATCAAACCGCGTATCCACTTGAGCCGGCTGTTGTCGCGTCTCGGGGTCGAGCCAGCCATAAGCGGCTTCTAGCTGCACTACGCCGTTTTGGCGCACTACCAGCTGTGCGGCGGGCGTGACGGTCTCTACGGCATGTTTCAGCAATCCCTGAATAGCGTCGGTCTTCATCTCATCCCCCTGCGGTTCAGCGCGTTGGGATCACGGCCTCATTCCGCGATCAGCTCTTTGACGAGGGTGTGATATTTCCGGTAGGGTGTGAAGCCGAATTTGCTGTAGAAATCTGTGAGGCTCGTCCAATCAATGATGCAGCCCCGCACGCCCAATTGCTTCAGATGCCGCGCTGCTCCGTCCACCACGGCAGCGCCGTAGCCCTTACCGCGCGCCGAGGCCGCAACGCCGAGCGGACCGAATTGCCCCCAGGGGTGTGGTAGGCGGTGTGGGTAGAAGCGCTCGATGGGCCGCAGCGAATCCTCCAGCGTGATTTGGCAGAATCCGGCGGGCTTTTCAGCGTCCACGGGCCAAAGCAGCATCCAGTCAGAGGGACGACCACCTTCGCGGAAGAACTCCTGGCATTCGAAAGCCCAGCGACCGGGAAATTCGCGGCTCAGGAAATCGAATAGAGCTGCCCGGTCTGCCTCTGTCTCTACCGGGCGCAGGATGGGCGCGCCGGCGGGCAAGGGTGGGTCGGGATAGGTGATGAGGTCGTTTGCCACGTCCCATTCGATGCCTTCTTCAACGTAGCCACGGCGCGCAAAGAATTCGTAAGGGGTGGAGCCTGGTCCGGTGAGCAATCCCGGCGTAAAGGGCCTCAGGCTCCCGCCGGATCGAATTTGGTGCGCTCCATGCAGGTCGAGCCATATCTCAGCCCACGCCAGCAGCGCGCTCCCGTATCCCTTTCGTTGCGCAGCGGGCGAAACTGCAAGCGCATCTATCCATCCCAATTTGTAGGTGGGGTCACCGGTCGTAGCGCTCGCCAGCACAAAACCCACGGGTTGCCCCTCTTCGAGCACCAACTGCCCTGCCTGGCTTACCCCCGTAGTGAACCGGGTGTTGAAGGCCACAAACGCCGGTGTGATGGCAAGGTCGGGGCCACAGGCTGCCGTCCAGAGCGCGGCGGCAGCAGCATGATGTGTCTCAAGCTTCAGGTCAAAGGGAATCAGTTCCATTGCTACCTCTCAGTTTTTGTGAAAAGCCATTTCCAGGTCCTGTACGACTTTCACTAATTCTACCAGAGAATGGATAATTGCAGCCGGTCGGACGCTCTGCCCGTTGGCATAGGGATAGGCTTTCGCTCGTGCCATTGGATCCAGGCTGTGTAGCTGCTCTGGCAGGTTGGCCGGTTTCCACACGGGTTCGAAGCCAAAGGCGTGCGCCGGCAGCACATCATCCGTGTAATAATCTCCCACCATGAGTGTGAGCGTGGCCTGTTGCGGCCAATTGCCATAGAAGGCGCGGCTGCTTTTGAGCGCCTGATGGGTATCTGGTGTCAGGATGGCATCGAAATACGGCAGAATGCCCAATGCTTCCAGAATCGGCTGTTGATATTTGCGCAGCCCCTTGGTCGCCAGCACCATGGCGCGCTCTGGCATGACCAACGCTTGCAAGGCTTCCCGGACGCCGGGATGTAGCACCGCGTACGGTGGTCCTGCGTGCGTTTGAATCAGCCTTTCAGCATTCGTCTTGACCGGAATGCCGAGCCGTTGACCGATAGCCTGGAAGATATCGTCCCAATCCATTGCCTGGGTTGGCGGGTAAGCCGGATCGGCCTGCCGGCGGTAGTTCTCCTCGAAGAGTAGCTGGCGCAACGCAGCCGGTTCTAGCCCCGAAACAGCCAGCTCCTCCAGAATCGCCGGTAGCACCACTGGCCTGAAAGGACCATCAATCAGCGTTCCATCCAGGTCGAAGAAGATTACGGTCCGGTATATGCTCTGATAGGTATTTTGATTAGGGGCCATCGCTACAGCTTGATTGGTGCGTGATGTATCCATAGGGTGTTGTTATTCGGCAAAAGTGACCGGCAGCTGGCCCTGCGGCAGGACCTCCCCCTGCAGAACGCGCAGGAGAGCCTCCAGCGTTGGCGGATTCAGTCCATAAGTTGCCAATAGGGTTGCCTGAGCTGGCATCACCGCCAGGTCATAAGGTGTGCGGATGGCGACGACAATCACCGGTGAGGAGGTCTTTACGAAGGCTTCGACTAACGCCACCTGCTCCGAAAACCGGCTTGCATCGGCCACAGCCACAATCACCGTTCGCCCATCTCGCGCCATGCTGAGCGCACTTTGTCTCTGCGCCCGCGTCGGTTGTTCATCAACGACGATGAACGGCACATCCAGCTCTCGTCCCAGGCCGTTGGCGGCGGGCACCTCCACCACCAGCATCTTTGAACCGGGTGCTAAGGGCAACGCCGCAGGGCTTCCCGTATGGATGAGCGTAATGGATTGCTCGGCGATGGTGCGAGAAAGCGCCCTGGTTCCGGGCGTGCCACAGGCAGCTTCTGCCACGGTGACGTCTACTGGCTCGGGGCTGAGTAGCCCAAAGCGGGCTTTGGCTTGCAGCACCCGGCGTACTGCCTCATTGAGGCGTACTTCGGGTATGCGCCCGTCCTCAATCCAGGTCTGAATCTCTCTGAAGGCGGCGCGGTGCAGTGTGTGATCGCGGTTGAAGAGCAGCAAATCGGCGCCGGCTTGTAGCGCGGTTGCTGCCACAACCGGCACTGGATACCCCGCCAGCGCCCCCATTTCCAGTGAATCGGTGACGAGCAGCCCCCCATACCCCAGTTCCTCGCGCAGCAGGTCCGTGAGCACCTTGGAGGAGAGTGTGGCAGCCAATCCCGGCGTGGCATCAATTGCGGGGAAGGTGACATGCGCTGACATGATCCCCGCCACATTCGCCCCCATAGCCGCTTTGAATGGCACGAATTCCACCGCTTCCAATCGCGCCCGTTCGTGCGGCACCAGCGGCAGCGATACATGCGAATCTACACTCGTGTCCCCATGCCCGGGGAAATGCTTGCCAAAGGCGAGCACCCCACCGTCCTGTAAACCTTCCACAAAGGCGACACCGTACTGCGCCACCAATCCCGGCTCTGAACTGAAGGAGCGTATGCCGATGACGGGATTAGCGGGATTGTTGTTCACATCAAGGTCGGGTGCGAAATCCGTGTTGATGCCCACGGCGCGCATCTCTGTAGCCATCGCCTGTGCCACACGGCGCGCGTTTTCCACATCGCCGGTTGCTGTGAGTGCCATCGCGCTGGGGAATTCCGTAAATCCTTTACTCTCCGTCAGCCGGGCAACACGCCCCCCTTCCTGGTCAATCGCAATCAGCAGTCCTGGATGGTCGCTCTCCGCCGCGGTGCTCTGCAGGGCGTTGGTCAGCGTGGCAACCTGGCGCGGTGATTCCACGTTGCGCGCAAACAGAATCACCCCGCCCACATGATAATCCTCGATCATTTCCAACAAGCCGTTATCCGTCTCCGGTCCATCGAAGCCAATCACCATCACCTGCCCGATTTTCTGTTCCAACGTCATCTGTGCCAGCATCGCTTCGATGTCTGGGCTCGGTGTTGATGTCGGATAGGGCGTTAGGGCTGGTTGTGTCGCCGTCTGCGTCGCTGTCTGCGGGGCCGCCTGCGTCGTTGCTGGTGTGGTATTGTTGGGTGTTGACATGGTGCTACAACCTCCTGATAGGGCAAAAAGTAACAGGGGAAACGTGAGAAGGACGCGGGTGATAATCTGATCACTCCCTTTTTGTCTTTTCATGTTTCACCTATCGCTTTTCGGGGGTAGAGACGACCCGATTGGGTCGTCTCTACCCGGTTTATTTCTGAAGACGTCTTGCCGCGAAGAACATTTACCGCAATGTATAGCTTTCGGCAACGCCGGGGACGTAGGTCGCGCTGGCCCAGAGATAGTAGAAGAGGGGCGGGTACATGACGTTGTAGGACGGGTTACCGAGTCCGACGGGCAGGCTGCTGGTGGTGAAGAGGTTGAGGTCGTAGTTCGGGGGTTGGGGGTAGGGATAGACGGTTTGGAAAGTACCCTCACCGGTAGCGACGGGCTTGAGCGTGCCATCGAGGAACTGCTTGGCGATGTAGAGATCGGCCTGGTTGTTCTGGTAGATGGGATCGGAGAAGGGCAACCAACCGGAGACGCGGGTATCGTAGTTGATGACATCGGTGGAGTAGCGTTCGAAGAGCGCCAGGACGGGGAGTTCCTCGTTGACGATGCGGGCGAGGCTGGCGATGGCAGGTTTCTGAGCTTCGGTATCGAAGCCCGCGGCAGCGGCGGTGAGGAGGTCTGGGATATAGACTTCCTTGCCGGTAGCGGGGTCAACCTGGGTCCAGGACCAGTTCATACCCTTGAAGGCATCGGTAGCCTCGGGGGCATTGCGAGGGGTGTTGAGGTAGTAGTTGTAGGAGGTCTGGGGGTGAGGAGGGTTGTAGTAGATGGAGAGGTCCACGAGGATCTGGTACTTGCCCTCTTTCTGGGCGGTGGCGCGTTCGGCGGAAGGATAGCCGCGGACGGTGGCTTTGATGCCAAAGGCATTGAGTTGCTGCGCGGCATTTTCAGCCGAGCCGAGCCAATCGGCGAAGTCGGCAGGGACGGAGAGTTCGACCTCGACGGGCTTGCCGGTATCGTCGAGCCAGGCGCCGCTGGCGTCCTTGGTGAAGCCGATGCCGGTGAGCAATGCCTCAGCCTGGTCCCAATCCTTAGCATAGCCATTGAGTTTGGCGATATCGGCCGGGGAGAGCCA
>JAPKMR010000052.1 GCA_026645815.1 Anaerolineae bacterium
TGTTCACGCTTCAGAGACATTATGCGGGGCGTAGCGCGGTTTCGGTCAGCGACCTGCTACGAAATCCCACAAAAATGCCATCAAAATTGGCAGAATCTTGCCACAGTGCTCACATACCGATGGTCAGAATGCTTCGAGGTGCGCGAAACCTGTTCTGAAACATTGCCCCGCACCGGTTGGGATTAACCCAATGCATCACCAATCAGTAGCCCAAGGAAGCCCACGATGATGCCGAGATGTAGGAACAGGTCTACGTCTGCCAACCAGCCAATCACGATCCACGGCGGTAGTAATTGCAGGATGAAGTTGAGGACAACCAATAGCGCACCGACTAATACCGGCAAGCCCCGGTGACTTGCCAGAAATTCACTGAGCCGCTTAAGCCTCTCGACCATTCCCTGTTTCCTCCTGTGCAATATCGAAATTCATATCTCTATTGTCTTCTGCGTACCTGAAACCACTAAAGAAAGACCCTTGAACTTCCCAGTAATTTTTCCTATACCCCACTTGTTGGGTGCGTTTGAACTTTGGGGTGAAAGCAAGCCAATTATCATGCCAATGCTTTTTCTTTGAGTGATTTTCGTGAGGCGAAGCCTCACCACGAAAATCACCTTTTTCTCCTGCGCCCTGTAGGGGCGCCTGAGATTCTCACCCCCACTTTGGAACGCACCCCCACTTGTTGATCAGCTTGATTTCCAACAACAATCCTGGTAAAATAAAAAAGTATCTTGTTTATGGCCGGATTCAGAGCCTGATGGCTCTCTTGAAACTAAACTTTACAGTAAAGGAAAACCTATGGAAACCGAATTTGCTCCCACTTTTACGTTGCTTTCCGATACGGGAACCGAAGTCAGTCTGACCGATTTCCGCGGTAAGAAGGTGGTGCTCTACTTCTACCCCAAAGCCGATACCCCAGGCTGCACGACGCAGGCTTGCGCTGTACGCGATAATTACCCTGTCATCGCCGAGAAGGATGTGGTAGTGATTGGCATCAGCCCCGATAAACCGGCGGCGCTCGCAAAGTTCCGCGCGAAATATGAGCTGCCCTTTACCTTACTCTCCGACCCTGATCACAAGGTAGCAGAAGCCTATGGCGCCTGGGGTGAGAAGCAAATGTATGGCAAATCCTACATGGGAATTTTGCGCAGCCACTTTGCCATTGATGAAGAGGGACGCTTTACGGAGCGCGCTCTCAATGTTAAGCCTGCTACCACCGCTGACCTGGCTCTCAAATTGGTGGCGTTGTAACTGCCAAAAAAGCCTCTATCTATGCACCTTGGGCTTCTGAGTGTGCGGGGGTGCTGCTCCGCACGCTCAGAAGCCCAAGACCCTTCAACGGTTCATGGCCCTGGAAATGGCAGACCTAGCGTTTGGAAGACAATCTGCCAGGCGCTTGCCGGTGCAAACCACAGGTAAACTCCCAATGCCAGTGTGGCGCAGAGCGCCATCAACAGCAAAACGATGATGATATACGGCAGGCGAACTTTGTGGGCGGCTGTCGCCGTCGCAGTTTGCTCCCCTGTTTGGGCAGGATCTATGGCTGGGGCAAGCGCAGGCGCAATCCAGGTCTCTGACTCCGTGGGACTGGCAGTACTCCCTGGCATGGGATAGCGTACTGCCTCCACTGCAGGAATGGCCCATTGTTCCGGGGGTGTGAAATCTCTCGCACTCTCATCCTCAATCAGGCGCAGGCGAATGGTCCCTGCCAATGTGAAAGTCTCTCCAACTTTCAGCCGTCGGACTCCGGAGAGCAAATAGCCATTGATAAAAGTGCCATTTGTGCTGCCTAAATCTTCCAGCAGAACGGTGCCGGCAGGTGAGATGCGTATCCGTGCGTGATACCGCGAAAGCCTGGGTGAATCCAGCACCAGGTTATTATCAATTTCACGCCCCATGGTGAAGGTATCGCTGGTCAGCGGCAACACCATCCCGGTGTGGGCGCCAGTTTCGATGAGCAATGCATAGCTCAGGTGTTGTTCCTGCATAACCTGCCCCTGCCTTTCTCATTAAGTATGACTCAAGGTGAGGTCTTGTCAAACGTCCTGAAGCGGCTATACTCGGGATGAAGACCGCAGCATAGGGTTTAGCCGTTCAGATTTTCAGCTCGAATGGAGCTTCGATGACCGATATCATTGTAGATGCGCATTTGGATTTGTCTTACAACGCCGTAGCGCTTGGACGTGATTTGCGCTTGCCTTTGGAGGAGCTCCGTGCTTTGGAGCAGGTGACTCCGCCTCCGGGCAAGTGGTCCGGTGCGGTCATGGCCACTTTCCCGGAATTGCGCCGTGGGAGGGTAGCGGTCGTCGGTGGCAGTATTTTCGTGGAACCGGCGCACGCTTCCTGGAGCGCTCCAGGGGCGGCGTATCATAACGCTGAAGAGGCCCACGCTCAGGCACTCGCGCAGTTGGAGACCTATCTCCGTTGGGCCGATGCCGGGGAGTTGCAGTTCTTGCGCAATTGTGCCGACCTCGAAGCCTGTCTGGCTTCCTGGGACACGGCTTCACCCGTGATTGGCCTTTTCCTCGTCATGGAAGGTGCAGCCCCCATCCGGGAACCTGCGGAGTTGGGGTGGTGGGTGGAACAAGGGCTGCGTGGGGTGGGCCTCAGCTGGGCGGCAGGAACGCCCTATGCTGGCGGAAATGCTAATCCAGGTCCGTTGACCGGTGATGGTCGTGCGCTCTTGCATGAGATGGCAGCCTTTAACCTGCTGCTTGATATCAGCCACCTGTGGGAAACCGCCGCCTATGAGGCGCTTGATCTTTATCCTGGTCCGGTAGCTGCCTCACACGCTAACCCACGTGCCCTCCGTGATGGGGCGCGCCAGTTACCCGATGAGCTGATCCGGCAGCTGGCTGCTCGCGATGGCGTTGTGGGCATCATTCCCTTTAACTGGATGCTGGATGCTGAATGGACGGCGACCGACGCCCGGTTGCCCCTCAACCGGGTTATCGAAGCGGTGGATCATATTTGTCAGGTCACTGGAAGCCCCCTCCATGTGGGTTTGGGCACCGATTGCGACGGTGGCATGGGGATGGAAAAAGCGACCTTGGGCCTGGATTCTGTCGCTAATTTCGGAAAGCTCGCGCCATTGCTCCAAGAGCGTGGCTATGCGGCGGAGGATATCGTTGCCATATTGGGCGGGAATTGGCTGCGATTGTTGCGTGCCACGCTATCGAACTTCTGATCCCGCAGTGATTTTTTGCGGCGTGGCGCAGCCACGCCGCAAAAAATCACCTTTCTCACACGCCCTTGCAGGGCCGCCCTTGCAGGGCCGCCCTTGCAGGGCCGCCCTGCAGGAGCGTGTGAGATCGTCGCCTCCAGCATGAAATGCCCCCGACGTCTCCGGGTATACGGCAGAATATTGGAGAACAATAAGACCGCCATCCTGCAAACAACCCGCATCAGCGATCAACTCTCTGCGCCGCCGTACTCGGCGCTTCTTTCTGCCGGTGTGATTTTCGTGAACTGCATCTCTTGGGCGCATCAAAGTGTCTAAACGCATGGTCTCACCAATCTGAGCTCTGAACTTCCCAATAATTTGTCCTATACTCGACGTCTCCCGTTTGCCAACTCTGGAAATTGTGGTATTATACCGCTGCACCCTGCTGTGTTCGTGATGTCGGTATGGGGTTTTGAGCCAACATTTTGAAAAATGGGAGTTGACGTTCAGGTGCTCAAGCGGTAGCCTATCGGCAAGGCTGAACCACCGGCGAATTCCCACCTGCGTAAGCAGGGTCAAAACCATCGACACACGACACAGTGGGGTTCCCTTATGAAGCCGCTCTGGATCCAGAGCGGCTTTTTTGTATGGGGTCTTTAGCTTGTTATGTAGAGTTATCTTGACTTTCGCATCCGGGTATGTTATGCTGCAATTATTCGGGCCGCAGGGCGCCTGGCAGAGTTTGGCACAAGCAATCTATTGCAGCCTAATTACGATGTGAAGGGGAGCTGGTATGTTTTGGGAACGTGTGACTGAAGAGATCTATATCTTCACGAGCGAGCGCTACGCACTGGTCAATTGCGTGGCGCTGGTAACTGAGGAGGGCGTGGTTGCCATTGATGCACTGCCCTTTCCGGAAGAAGCCCGTCAGATCGCACAGTTCCTGGATCTTCGGGGCAGGGGACGCTTCCATTCACTCATTTTGACGCATTATCATATGGATCATGTTTATGGTCTCTATGCCTATCCTCAGAACCTGGATGTTATCGCGCATGAGTTGTGCCGCAAGAAACTGTTGGATGTGGGAGAAGCCTCCTTGTCGCAGGCGCGGGCAAGTGACCCGCTTTTTGATGAGGTAACGTTACGAATCCCAACTATCACCTTCGAAGCGGGTGAGCTGCAAATGGTTGCCGGCGATATGACGATGCGCCTGCTGCCGCTCCCTGGGCACACGGATGATAATATCGGCGTCTTCCTGGAGGAGGAGCGTATCTTAATCACGGGTGATTCGGTCATGGCAATTCCCATTATTGCTGATGGGAACTGGCGCCAGGCTATCGTCACCCTCCAACAGATTAAAAAACTGGCTCCTGAAACGATTGTGCAGGGGCATGGTGAGGTAATTCTGCGCGGCGAGGTTCAAGCTGTTTTAGACCGCTATATCAATTATCTGGAATGCGTTGAAGAACAGGCCCGTAAGGTCATCAAACGTGGTAAACCCCGGCAGGTGATCTGGGACATTCCTCTGGAAACCTGTGGGCTGGAACGTGTGCCATTGGGCATTGCCAGCCATCAGCTGCATGTCGCAAACATTCTCACCGTATATGACCGGCTTCGTGCCGAGCAAGAAGGGCATACGGATGTGCCATCCCGTGCTTGAGATATCCCACATGCGGTCAGCGTCAGGCTGACCGCTTTTTGTTGATAGTTTTCCCTGCGCCGGTAATCACCAGCACAACTTGGCCTTGGCGCGTGGAAGTCTGCCGCCGCCGGCATCGGGTTTGAGGAAACTTGCATGGAACTACGGTCTTATCTGGAGCGTTATCTGAAACATCTGGAAAGCAATAACGCTTCTCTGTATACCATCAAGAATTACGGGACGGATATCGGGCAGTTTTTCGACTATTGCGCCGAACAGGGGGTCACGACATTCCAGGCCCTGGAGCGTGATATTGTGCGCACCTATCTGGCTGAGCTCACCGAGATTGGCTATGCCCGTGCCAGTATTGCCCGGCGTGTTTTCGAGCTGCGGGCATTTGGTGATTATGCACTGCACCAACAGCTCTGGCAGGAGAACCTTTTTCGCCGTATTTATGCGCCACGCCTGCCTCAACGCTTGCCCCATTATCTGACTCACGAGGAGATTGATCAGCTTTTGGCGGCGCCCGCAGCGGATACGCCGCAGGGTTTGCGTGATCGCGCCATTCTGGAGATGCTCTACGCATCGGGGGTGCGGGTTAGCGAGCTATCCGGTTTGGATTTGCGCGATATCAATCTTTCGACTGGGGAGCTGCGGGTGATTGGCAAAGGAGATAAGGAACGCATCGCGCTGGTTGGGCGTCCGGCATTGCGCGTCCTGCAAACCTATTTGAGGGAGAGTCGTCCTTCGTTGCAGGGTGAGCGCCCGCCGCGGAATGCACTCTTCCTAAATCGCCTGGGCGGGCGGCTTTCGGTACGCTCCGTCAGTGAGATTGTGCGGCAAGCGGGTATTGCTGCCGGGATTGCGCAGACAGTGACGCCGCACTTGTTGCGGCATACCTTTGCCACGCACCTGTTGGATGGCGGCGCTGACCTACGGGTGGTACAGGAACTACTAGGGCACAGCAGTCTGGCGACGACCCAAATTTATGCCCATGTCACACAGAAACACGCCCGTGAGGTCTACAATCGCGCCCATCCGCGGGCTAAACCGAAGCCTCAGCCTTAGAGGGCGTCCCCCTGATTCAAATGGGGACAGAGTTTAGTGCTCTACCAGGGTCTCCGGTTCCGCTCGCCGCAGGAACAACCCTGCATCGCCGGCGTCCAGTGCGATGATATCTCCATGGTGGAATTCCCCCGATAGCAACGCTTCCGAGAGAGGTGTCTCCACTTCCTGTTGAATGAGTCGCCGTAACGGGCGTGCTCCATACTCATCGCTATACCCCTGTTCGCAAAGCCAATCCTGTCCTGCTGGTGTGATCTCCAGGTCTAGACCATTCTCCAGAACCCGCGTGCGCACCTTTTCGATCTCCAGGCGCACAATTTCCCGCAGTGCGACGCGATCGAGAGGGCGGAAGACGATCACGGCATCCACACGGTTCAGAAATTCGGGTCGGAAGAGCCGTCGCAATTCCGCGTTGAGCTTGCGGCTCATCGCTTCATAGCTGCGTTGTTCATTCTCTACTGTGTCAACCAGCACATCGAAGCCAAGCACATTCTGGCGTTGAATTTCTTGCGCGCCCACATTAGAAGTCATGATGATGAGGGCATTCCGGAAATCCACCTTGTGTCCACGCGCATCGCTGAGCAATCCCTCTTCCATGATCTGTAGCAACATGTTGAAAGCATCCGGGTGCGCTTTTTCGATTTCATCGAAAACCACCAAAGAGTAGGGACGGCGGCGAATGGCCTCGGTGAGTTGACCCGCGTCTTCGTAGCCCACATAACCGGGTGGGGCGCCCACCAGTCGTGCTACGGTGTGCCGTTCCATGAACTCCGACATGTCTAGCTGGATTAGCGCTTCCTCGCTTCCGAAGAGGAAGGCTGCCAGTGCCTTAGCCAACTCCGTTTTTCCGACGCCCGTTGGTCCCAGAAAGATGAATGAGCCGATTGGGCGGTGGGGGTCTTTTAACCCGGCGCGCGCACGGCGCACGGCTTGCGCCACCTTGGCGATCGCCTCATCCTGCCCCACCACGCGCTCTTGCAGCCGCGCTTCCATATCCATCAGGCGCTGGCTTTCCTCTTGCGCCAGCTGGCTTACCGGGATACCCGTCCACATCGCAATAATCTCGGCAATATCCTCAGCCTCTACCAGCAAGCTCTCATCCTGCTCCTGCAGGCTGCGCAGTCGGTTCATTTCATCTTCCCACAGGTGCTCCTGCGCATTGAGCGCGCTCACTTCGTCATAGTCCCCTTCAGCCGTCAACCGGGTGCGCTTGATGCGGATATCTTGCAGGCTCTCGAAGAGCACGCGCAGGCGGCGCGCGGTGGGCGATTTATACATGCGTACCCGCGATGCGGCTTCGTCCATCACATCAATCGCTTTATCCGGAAGGAAACGGTCCGGCACATAGCGTGCCGAAAGTCGTACCGCCTCTTCCAGTGCGCGGTCACTGATACGCAGTTTGTGGTGCTTTTCATAGGCATGTTTGATGCCCTGTAGAATCTGGAGCGTTTCCTCGGCTGAGGGCTCCTCTATCATCACCGGTTGGAAGCGGCGTTCCAGGGCGGCATCGGATTCGATATGTTTGCGATACTCATCGAGCGTGGTAGCCCCCACGCACTGTAATTCGCCTCGCGCCAGCGCTGGCTTGAGAATATTGGCGGCATCGAGCGCTGACCCGGCGGAGCCTGCGCCGACCAGCATGTGGACTTCGTCAATGAAAACGATGGTGTTGGACCCCTTGAGTTCTTCCAGCACGCGCTTGAGCCGTTCCTCGAATTGCCCACGATACATGGTTCCGGCAACGAGCGAGCCAATATCCAGCTGGATCACGCGCTTGCCCAGGACAGGTCCCGGCACACCACCGGCGACGATGCGCTGCGCCAGCCCTTCGACAATCGTTGTCTTGCCCACGCCTGGTTCGCCAATAAGCGCCGGGTTATTCTTTGTGCGCCGCGCCAGAATCTGGATGACGCGCTCGATCTCTTGTTGCCGTCCGATGACGGGGTCCAATTGTCCCTGCCGCGCCATTTCCGTGAGATCAATCGCCAGTTGCTCCAGCATCTGCTCTGAAGGTTGTGCCCCCGGCTTTCCATACCCGCGGCGTGGCGCCTCCGGCGTGCTGGCGGCAACTGTTGGGCGCACATCCGGCAACACCTGCAAAAGCCGCCGCCGTACCACATCCGCGGTGAGGTTGAACTGCACCAGAATCGCCAGGATCAACCCCTCTTGCTGTTGCAACAGTCCCAAGAGCAGATGTTCCGTACCCACAGATTGCTGGCTACGGCGACGGGCCTCGTCAATGCTCATCGTGAGTAGTGTCTCGGTGCTGGGGCGCAATTTGGCTACTTCGGCCCGCAGGGGAGGGGCTCCAGAAAGCCTTTCGACAACCCGTTGGACTTGTTGCGGGCGCAGTCCCAGGTCGCGCAGTACCCGCCCTGCCAATCCCTCACCCTCGAGCAGCAAGCCCAGCATCACATGCTCCGGGCCGATGGTGGCATGTTTCATCCGCACGGCTTCGGTGTGTGCATATTGCAACACCTCGCGCGCTGCTGGCGTAAAACGATCCAGTGTGTCCGCCATAGTGGCCTCGATTCAGTTCCCCAACCTATGCTTTGTACCCGCACTGCATCGTGCGAGTTGCCTAGATTATACCCTGAGTGAGATTGAAATCAATAACCGTTTTTGGATACGCGGAGCGCGTGCCCAAAACGGTAGAAACAATCTTCTTCGTTTGTTTGCAGAACCCGGATAGGACCTTCCTCAATCCTTCGCTTTATACCCCGGTCATAGCTGGTCGCTGAGGAAAGCAAACCGCGCGGAAGATTTCTTCCGCGCGGTTCTCATCAATCGGGTCGAATTTAGCGCATCGCCTGACGCATCAGGTCTACAAACTCATCCCATTCTTCACCGAAGAAATGCAATGTGGCATTTCCCAGTTCCACATGGTAGATGACATCACCCGCTTCATCACGGGTCATCAACACGGCAAATTCCTCGGTTTCTGCCAGAATCTCAACAGTTGGTTCGCTCATCATCGTCTCCTAAAAATTGTTTCTAACTTAGTGGGCAATGCCATAGCGGTTTCGCAACCGCTCTTTGCCAGATCGGGAAATTAGCGCCGCCGCGGCGGGCGGTCGTTGCCACGTCGGTCACCGCCTCCAGAAGGGCGCCGGGGCTGATCCTGCTCGCGCGCTTGTTCGAGGGACCATCCCTCCATTACTGCGCGCCGTGAGAGCCGAATCTTGCCATCAGGGCTGACATCAGTGACCATGACCAGAATCTCATCTCCTACCTGCACCGCATCCGCAACAGATTCGATGCGGTGATCTGCAAGCTGGGAGATGTGGACCATGCCATCGGTGCCCGGCAGAATCTCAACGAACGCGCCGAAGTCGGTCAATCGGACCACCTTGCCGCTATAGACTTTGCCTGCCTCAGCCGTCTGCATCATCCCATCAATATAGCGGATAGCTGCTTGTGCCCCATCGCCGGCTGTTGCGGCTACGAAGACAGTGCCATCTTCTTCGATGTCAATCTTGACCTCGTATTTCTCCTGCAGCGCGCGGATGTTCTTACCGCCAGGTCCAATCAACGCGCCAATCTTATCCACATTGATGTGCGTGGTCAGCATCTTGGGCGCGTACTTGGAGAGCTCCTCACGCGGCGCCGGCAGGGTGGCTTCGATAACGTCGAGAATCTGCAAGCGCGCCAGACGTGCTTGCTCCAATGCCTCGCTCAGAATCTGGCGATTGACGCCCTTGATTTTGATATCCATTTGCAGGGCAGTAATGCCCTCGCGGGTGCCGGTGACCTTGAAATCCATGTCGCCTAGATGATCTTCCAGGCCCTGAATATCAGTGAGGACGGCATAGCGCGCGCCATCGGTGATCAAGCCCATCGCGATACCGCCAACAGGGGCCTTGATGGGCACACCCGCGTCCATCAGTGCCAGGGTGCTGCCGCAGGTGGAAGCCATGGACGTGCTGCCATTGGAGGAGAGCACTTCGCTGACCACGCGGATGGTGTAGGGGAATTCCTCTTTGGGGGGAATCACCGGCAACAGCGCCCGCTCTGCCAGTGCACCATGCCCGATCTCGCGGCGACGCGGTCCGCGCAGCGGATAGGCCTCGCCGGTGGAGTAGGGCGGGAAGTTGTAGTGGTGCATATAGCGCTTTGTCTCTTCGGGGAAGAGATCATCCAGCTCTTGTTGCTCCCCGGGCATGCCCAGAGTCGCCAGACTTAGAACCTGGGTTTCACCCCGGTTGAACAGACCCGTGCCGTGCGGACGAGGGAACAGCCCCACTTCAGCCGAAAGGGGCCGAATGGTGCGCGTGTCGCGTCCATCGGGGCGCACGCCCTCATTGAGGATGCGCGCACGGACGATGTTCTTGAAGACATCATGGAAGGCTTCGCTAATCTGCGCTGCCGTCCAACCATTGGCTTCGGCTGTCTCGGCTAATGCAGTCTGGGCTTCTTTCTCCAGCACATTCATGGATTCGATCCGCTCGCCTTTGAGAAGTCCTTCCCGCATCAGTGCTTGAATTCGGGCGCCGACCAGATGCTCCACCTGTTCGAGCAAGGTCTCTGGGGTCGTGAATGAGGGATACGCAGCTTTGGCTTTTCCTACAGTCGCCTGCATCTCCCGCTGCGCACGGATGATATCTTGATAGGCCTGGCGCGCCAATTCCAACGCTTCGACCATCGTGGCTTCATCTACCTCATTCGCACCGCATTCCACCATAATGATGGCGTTTTCGCTGCCGGCGACCCGCAAATCGAGGCTGCTGCTCTCCATCTGCGGGATGGTGGGGTTCACCACCAATTGCCCATCAATCAAGCCAATGCGCACTGCGCCCACGGGGTCCTCGAATGGAACGTCGGAGATTATCAGCGCCGCGGATGCCGCGATAATGCCGAGGATATCCGCGTGTTGCTCATCGCCTTGCGAGAAGGAAGTCACGATGACTTGCACATCATTGCGCATATCTTTGGGGAATAATGGGCGCAAGGGACGATCAATTAACCGGCTGGTGAGAATGGCTTTCTCAGAGGGACGGCCCTCGCGACGGAAAAACGAGCCTGGAATACGTCCGGCGGCATAGAGTCGTTCTTCGAAATCTACCGAGAGGGGAAAGAAATCAATGCCCTGCCGCGGCGTTTGCGACATCGTCGCTGTTGCCAGCAACACAGTCTCTCCGCTGCGCACAATCACTGCACCACCGGCTTGCCCGGCTAGTTTTCCTGTGGAGAAGCACACCTCGTGCTCCCCTAAACGCGCACAAAACGTCTTATCTTCCTGTACCATAGCTTTACCTCCTGATACCGGCCTAAGTCGGGTTTAGAAGGTTTGAAACTGGGAACTGCTGTGCAGCGGCAGCTTCGCCTGATGCACCCCACTCCCCAATTCCTACCTTCTATTTACCGCTATTGCCGGATGCTATACTAGATTCATGCCCGACCTGATTTAGCAAACGAGTAGAGGGGTCAGGCCGCCTCTACTCGTTGTCAGCCAGGGATACCACCGTAAGCTTATTTCCGCAAGCCGCTTGCTTCCGCAAGCCGCTTACTTGCGTAAGCCGAGCCGCTGGATCAACTCCCGGTATCGCTCGGGATCAATGCGTTGCAGATAGGCCAGGTGGCGTCGCCGCTGCCCTACCATCTTCAACAGACCCGTTCGCGAATGCTCGTCGTGTTTGTGAGTTTTCAGGTGCTCAGTAAGATAGCGAATACGATTCGTGAGAATAGCGACCTGAACCTCCGGCGAACCGGTGTCGTCCGGCGTGCGTGCAAATTCCTGGATGACCTGTTTCTTTTCAACCTTGGATAGCACTGCCGAAACTCCTTTCTGAGATAGACTGCCGAATTCGTCAGATTCCAATGACTGTTACGAATTTCGAAGCGGAGTATACCACATAACAAGTGGTTTGCAACTGTGATCTATTTCGTAACTGTTCAGCGTTCCTCCACTTGCCACAACAAGGAGCGGCTAAATCGCCGCTTCGGGCCAAAAACACGCTTTCAAGCGGGCTTCAGCCCGGAATTTCCGCCTTACGATGGAAATCTGAATTCTTACTCTATTTCAAAAATCGCCATCCGCAGTTATAATGGGAGTTACACGGCGCTACACCCGTCGTGACAGTTTCAACCAGGAATAGACGCGCCATGACCGTATCCACTTCGCCTTCAATACGCCGGGATTGGAAAACCGCTGTGATCCTTGTCTATGCGACATTGGCACTGGTGGTGGATTATTACAACAATTTTCTGTCACGTAGGGAGTGGGATAGCCTGCTCGTTTATCTGGCTTTACCCTTGTTGCTATTGCTGCTCTTCAAACGCTCCCCGCGCGCCTATGGCTTCCGTCTAGGGCACTGGAAACAAGGTCTGTTGCTGACCTTGGGCGGTTGGGTGCTGATGGCGCCGATACTGTGGTGGGCGGCATCCGGCGCGGATTTCCGTGCCTATTACACCGAATATTGGTCCGTTCATGGGGCGCTTGGGACGTTCGCCTTTGTTGTCCAGGACCTCTTCGGTTGGGAATTCTTCTTCCGCGGTCTGGTGCTGTTCGCCCTGACTGACCTGATGGGTGGGGATTGGGCGATTTTGCTGCAAGCCATCATCTTCACTCTGGCACATCAGGGCAAGCCGCAACTCGAGACTCTCAGTTGCATTGTAGGCGGATCCGCTTTCGGTTGGGTCGCCTGGAAAACCGGCTCATTCTACTATCCTTTTCTCATTCACCTGTTTGTGACCTTTTTCACCATCTGGGTTGCAGTACAATAGTAGTGACGATAGTGCGATACGCGAATCGGCAAATGGCCGAATCACACTCCCGCCGCTCTTGTCTTTGTACGCTGATTCGCTTTTCAAATTCACGCTAAAAGGGGGAAAATCATGAATCGCTTGAAGGGAACGACGGTATCGAAAATCATTGGCTACGGCCTGGCAGCCATTCTGGTTGTCACTGTGTTGTTGTTAGTCTCTAACAACTTCTTCTATTTTCTCAAGGTAGTGGAGCAGCAGGAAGTCGGCATTCAATTCAGATCGGGGCGCATCTACGATGTGGTTGGACCTGGCGTTTACAGTGATTTGGGGCTGTTTGTGCGGTTGGAGCGAATCTCCGCACAAGCCATCCCTTTCCAGGTGGAAGACAAGGAGATTATCACCAAGGATAAGCAGCGCATTGGCTTGATTGCCAGCGGCGATATTTTTCGCCCAGGACTGGATCAACAGGATTTGATCCTGGATTTATGGGACCAATACCGCGGTATTTATACCAGCGATGCCCTGGCGCTACAGCGTGTAAGCGACTTTGCCAAGCAGGCGATGAAGGTCTGTGTGGGCGACCGCACTTTTGATGACAACATCATCGGCGCCTCACGGGATGCCCTGCGCAACTGCATAGATGATGAGCTCAACGAGATGGTTGCATCCATGGGCTTGAGTGTGAACAACGTGACGGTGCCGGATGTAATCCTTTCGCCTGAAGTGCAGACAGCTCTGGACGCTATCGTACAGAGTCGCCTGGCGACGGAGAAAGCCGCGCAGGACCAGCTCAAGGCTCAGGCTGAAGCCGCTGCCGAGCAGGCTAAACAAGAGGGCGCGATTCGTGTTGAGCAGAGCAAGATTCAGGAGCAGACACGGCAGCAAACCCAGCTGGCTGAATTGGAACGCCAGCGCCTGGCAGCCCAAACCGCAGTCATCGAGGCGCAACGCGCCAATGACTTGGCTCAAAAAGAGACGGAGCGCGTGTTGATTGAGGCGACGAAGGCGAATGAACTGCTCAGCGCCGAACGCGACTTGGAGATCAACCGGGCGCGCGCCGAGGCTGCCAAAGCGAAAGCCGAGGCTGAAACCGCCATTCAAATTCTGCTTGGTGAGCTCTATGCCCAATATCCCGATTATGTCCAGTTGTTGATTGCACAGGCGAACGCTTCGGCGTTGACGGCGACCGATAAGATCATCTTCACCCCCGAAGGCTCTACGCCCACGATCGTTGTTCCAGGTCCGGGTATCCTTCCGACAGTGGACACCGCGCCTTAGCAGAATCGGGCGCAGTGGAATGGGTGATTTTGTGGTGGGACGAAGCCCCATCACAAAATCACCCCTCAAAACGCAGCTTGTGAACACTTAATTCAATTTCATGTGAGGAATGCTATGGCACAGAGTTTCGAGTTGAATGTGACAGCGATGGCCCATGGTGGCGACGCTATTGGTAAGCATCAGGGCCGGACGGTTTTTGTGCCATTCGCTATTCCTGGCGAGCGGCTCCGCGTTCAATTAGTGGAGGAGCGCAAACATTTCATCCGTGCGCGGTTGCTGGAGATCTTGGAGCCTTCGCCGGTGCGCGTGACGCCGCTATGCCCTTACTTTGGGCGTTGTGGCGGTTGTCATTTCCAGCACATCGCCTATGACGCACAGGCACAGATCAAGGGCCTGGTCGTCTTGGATCAATTCCAGCGTGTGGGAAAATTCGAGGATCCCCTGGTCTTTGAACCGCTACTGGATGTCTCAGGGTGGGAATACCGCAACCATGCGCGTTTTCACATCACCACTGAAGGTTACCCGGGCTTCCTTGCTGCCGATAGCCAGGAAATCATCCCGATAAAGGATTGCCCCATCATGCATCCGCTGCTGGGTCAGCTGTACACCTCGTTGGATTTGATGTTGCCTGATGTGGAACAGCTAGAGCTCCGGGTGGGCACTGCAACCGGTGATTTGATGCTCTTATTGCAAACCTACGATGAGGAACCGCCATCACTAGAGGTAGATTTTCCCCTCTCGATTGTCCAGGTCTGCCACGATACCCTGCCGGTGCCTCTGATTGGTTTGGATTACATCACCGAGATTGTTCACGGCAGAGAATTCCGCATTTCGGCGACCAGTTTCTATCAAGTGAACTCGGCTCAGGCTGAGCGTCTGGTGGAAATCGTTCTCGGTGCGCTCGAGCTGCAAGGGCATGAGCGTGTGCTGGATGCCTATTGCGGCGTGGGATTGTTCACGGCCTTTCTGGCTGAGGAAGCGGCTGAAGTGGTGGGGATCGAGCTCAACGCGGCTTCGGTTGCCGATGCAGTTTTCAACCTTGCCGGTGTGCCCAATGTCACCTTGATCGAAGGTCAGGTCGAAGATGTGTTGCCCGATTGGGAGCAGGCCTTCGATGCGGTTGTGCTTGACCCACCTCGCACGGGCCTGGATCCTGTCACGCTCGATGCAATGCTGCGGGTTTCACCAGAACGTATCGTCTACGTTTCTTGCGATCCGGCTACGCTGGCGCGTGACGCTCGCCGGCTTGTGGATGCCGGCTATGTGCTGGAATGGGTTCAGCCGGTGGATTTGTTCCCACAGACCTTCCATATCGAAAACGTGGCTTTGTTGACCCGCTGAGGTCGCCGTTATGGCCACGCTCTTATTTGTGCTGGCGAATCTCAGCGGGCTGCTAGGCTTTCTCTATCCTTTCCTCTTGCCTGCCGCGCAGAGCATGGGGGTAACGCGCTCCGATGCACCCCTCCTTTTCTTCACGCTGACGGCACTGTGTTTGCTGGTGCTCATCGCCGACCTGACGGCGCGCGAACTTGATGCGCGTACGGTTGCGCTCATGGGAGTGCTCGCAGCGGTCAATGCGGCATTGCGTCTGGCGGAGACCACGGTGCTGGTCATGCCGGGGGGCTTTTCCCCTGTTTTCTTGCTCATCATCCTGACCGGCTATACTTTCGGCGCGCGTTTTGGCTTCCTTTTTGGTGCACTTTCGTTGTTGGCATCCGCCTTAGCGACGGGCGGCATAGGACCGTGGTTGCCTTACCAGATGACAGCTGCCGGGTGGGTAGGATTGTGCGCGGGGTTGTTGCCCCATGCACCGCGCCGGTCAATCCGCCTGGCTTGGTTGGCGGGCTATGGCTTGCTCTGCGGATTGGTCTTTGGCTTGCTGATGAATCTGTATTTCTGGCCCTTCATGGCAGGACCCACGGGCGGCTTGGAGGCGGGGCTTTCTTTTGGAGAAACGCTGCAGCGTTATATCGTGTTTTACGGTGTCACCTCGCTGTGGTGGGATGCTTTCCGTGCAGCAGGTAATGCCGCGCTATTGTTGTTGCTGGCTGAGCCATTGCTGCGTATTCTGGAGCGCTTTCAACGCCGCACGACTGTGGTATGGGAGCATAGAAAAGGAGAAGAAGATGGAGTTTCGACTGTTTCAGGTGGATGCGTTTACCCGTGAGCCTTTTAAGGGCAATCCTGCCGCCGTTTGCCTTCTGGATTCGGCGTTGCCCGATGCCCTGTTGCAGGCAATCGCAGCCGAGATGAATCTCTCCGAGACGGCATTTGTGTACCCCCTCGATAGCGAGAGATGGCAAAGCGCGCAACGTTTTTCGCTACGCTGGTTCACCCCAGCCGTGGAAGTGCGCTTATGTGGACATGCCACATTGGCCACTGCTGCCGTATTGTTCCGCGAATGTGGCGTGCTTGCCGAGACTGTAGCCTTTGAGACCCTGAGTGGCACGCTTATGGCGCAGCGTGTCACGGGCGGTGTTGTGGAAGAGGGCATCCGGCTGGATTTCCCCATGGATAAGCCTGTTGCTGCAACTGTGCCGGAAGGCGTTGTTGACGCCTTGGGCGATGTGGAGGTGCTCTGGTCTGGTGTGGGTTCCAAGACACAGATGTTACTCCTCCATTTGGCAGATAAGGAGGCGTTAATCGGATTGCAGCCGGATTTTGTGCGTCTGGGCGCAACGATGGAAGCGGCTGGATTGCATGGACCTATTGTTACCGCCGCTGCTTCGTCCCCCTATGATTTCATCTCGCGCTTCTTTGCACCGGGCTTGGGGATTAATGAGGACCCGGTTACTGGTTCGGCGCACACCGTTTTGGCGCCCTATTGGTCCGGGTTGCTTGGGAAATCAGCCTGCACTGCCTATCAGGCTTCGGCGCGCGGGGGACAATTGTGGGTACGTTTGCTGCCCGCAGAGAGGGTGGAAATTATCGGTCAGGCCGTGGTTGTTTTAGAAGGTAGACTACGCGGCTAGGCTAAATTTAACGCGCCGCACACAGTGCGGCGCGTTTCTTTCTCAGTTTTACCGGGCTTGTCTTTAGCCTACAACTGTGATGTACAGTGTGGGCAGCGCTTGGCCTCGAGCGGAATTTCGGTCGCGCAATGCGGGCAGGTCTTCGTTGTCGGCGCAGCCGGTTCTTCTGCCTTTTTCATCTTGTTGATTTGTCGCACGACCAGGAAAACGACGAAAGCGACAATCAGGAAATCAACGATATTCTGGATGAAGGCGCCGTAGTTAAGCGTGGGCGCGCCAGCTTCCTTCGCCAACTCGAGGGTTTCATAGCCTTTGCCAGAAAGATCAATGAATAGGCTGGCGAAATTTACTTTTCCCAGCAGCAGTCCAAGGGGCGGCATAATCACATCGTTGACGAACGAAGTGATGATTTTACCAAAAGCGCCTCCAATAATCACACCGACTGCCAAATCTATGACATTGCCACGCTTAATGAACTCACCGAACTCTTTGAACATACTGTGTTCCTCCTATTATAAGAATTCCGAACTAGGCTTCTATTAAGGCTGGTGAAACAGAAAACGAGTGTTGCTTCAAAGCTCAAAGCAATCAACACTTCATGTATTCTACAACAACTCTACAAAAGAGCCAGTCTCCGTCTTGGAAACCTGAATGCGTACCGGGAAGGCATCCCGTAATTCTTCGATATGGGTGATGACCAGAATGAGGTCGAAATCATCCTGGACGGCTTTGACTGCCTCGACGAGCCGTTGGCGCCCATCGGTATCCAGTGAGCCAAAACCCTCATCCACGAACAAAGCGCGCGGGCGCATGCCGGCGCGTTGTGCGAGCAGGCGCGCGAGCGCCACACGGATGGCAAAATTGACCCGGAACTGCTCTCCCCCGGAGTAATTTTCATAGGGACGCGAGCCTTTTTCATCGCTGATGAGAATATCCAGCGTCTCGCGGATGCTCCCTGATTTCGTCTCGCGTTGCGTATCGAAACGCACGTGCATTCGTCCACCGGAGAGCTGTTCCAGCAGGCGATTGGCTTCCAGCTCGAAAAGGGGCAGTGTGTGTTCGATAATCATCGCTGGAATGCCATTCACCCCAAAGGCCTCGCGCAATTCCTTGAGCACTGCGCCGCGTCTGGCTAGCCCCACTTGTTGTTCCTTGATCTGCGCCATACGTCGTTCTTGAGTATCCAGAGCTGCCAGTTGTTGGCGCGCCGCACCGACCATTTGCCGTGCGCTGACTTCTTTGTTGCGTGCAGCCTGCACGCTCCGTTGTATCTGGGGGAGCGTTTCCAGTTGCGGTAGTAGGGCTGCAATTGCTGCTTGTTGCGCGTCCAGGTCCAGCGCTAATTGTGCCAGTCGCTGTTCTTGAGCCGTGCATTCCAGCGCCAGGCGTTTCAAGGCTTCCTCCTCACCCTGCACGCCCACGCGGGCTTTTTCTAACTCGCGATAGTCACCCTCGGCGCTGCCCAGGGCACGCGCCCGGGCTTTGAGCGCATCATGTGCGGCGGCATCGTAGCCCAAATCCGCCAGCTCCGCCAGCACCTTCTCCAGCGTGGCTCGCGCTTCGCGCCCATAATCATCTATCGTCAATTGTTTCTCTATGTTGGCAATGTCTGTCTGGATCTGGTTGAGCGCCTCACGCTCGGCTTGACCGTAGTTGCCTGCGTCAATCTGCGCCTGACATGCCGTGATCTCTGCTTCGATGGCGCTAATACGCTCACGCGCATCCTGTGCCTGTTCCAGTTGCTGCTGCATGCGAGCGATTTGCTGTTCCAACCGCGTGCGGGTCCGCAGCGTTTGATCGTGTTCACGCATCTGCCGTTCCAACCCCGCTTCCTGCGTTTGCAAATCTCGAATCTGTTGCGTGTTACTGCGATGTTCCTCTGCCATCGCGCTGCCCTCGGATTGCAACTGCTGCAGCAGTTCCTCCTGATGGGCTGGCGTCAGGGGTTGCCGGCATAACGGGCAACTTGCTTCCGCCTGCGCCAGGGCATCAAGCCGCTCCCTGGTTTCCTCCATCAGCGTCTTGAGCTGCCGGTTGCGTTCGGTAAGTCCGGTGCGCTTGAGTTGCGATTGCTGAAGATCAGCGCGGGCATGTTCCAGTTCTTGCGCAATCTGTGCCGTGTATTCCAATTGCCCTTCCAGATTTTCCAGAACCCCGGAGAATTCCACACTGGGCAACCGGTCTTGTAGGGTACGGATCTGGCCTTGTTTCTCGCGGATATCTTGCTCGAAGTCTGAGCGCAGGGCGACCAGCGCTTGTTCTTTGCGTGCAGCCTCGCGCTCCAGGCCCCGGATGCGCTCGCGGAGTTTGTCGGCTTCTCGGGCGAGTGTTTTCTCCGCCTGCGCCTTCTTCTCCTGTAAGCGGGCTGCCTGCCCTAGTTTCTCACTCCAGGCGCGCTCTTCATCGAGCGCGAGTTGATATTCTTGCAAGCGGCTTTCGATGGCCTCTGCCTGTTCCAATAGCCTCTGATAGGTCTCACGGCGCTCTTGATGGTGACTCCGTTGCTGCTGTAGCCCGGAAAGTCGCGCCAGCTCCTCATCTTTGCGGCGTTGCATCTCCTCAATGTGCCGCCGCAGGGCGACCACCTGCTCCTGCACGCGCATCAGTGCATTGAGATCTTCCTGGGCTTGTTGCACATGCGCCGCGGCTTCCTGCGCCTCAGTTTCGGCTTGCGTGAACATTGCCTGATATTCTGCGCGGCGTGCCAGTTCCTTCTCGATCTCGGTCAGGCGCCGGACAAGCTCCTTTTCCTGCACCTGCACGGTCGTGAGCGTTTGTCGCGCCCGCTCCGCGTAGCGTTCCCACTGGTCCAGGCCCAGAATAACGCCCAGGACGCGTTTGCGATCTGCCGGTGTCTGAACCGTGAATTCATCTGCATGGCCCTGGCGTAGATAGGCAGAGTTGATAAAGGTATCATAATCCAGTCCCAGATGCTCGATGATCCGGTTCTGGGTGTCGCGAACACTGTTCCCATTTAGCGCGCGCCAACCTGTCTCGCTCTGAATTTGAAAATCCAGCACCGAGACGACCGCACGGCGGCTTGGCTTTTCGCGACGGCGTAGAATACGAAAGCGTTGCTCTTCGCCGCCCTGATAGGGCATACGGAAGATGAATTCGACTTCCACGGTCGTCTCGCCGTGATGCACGAGCTCGTCATCGTGGCCGTAGGGCGTGCGGGCGCGTCCCCAAACTGCCCAGGTAATGCCATCGAGCAATGCCGATTTGCCCGCGCCGTTATCGCCAACGAGGCTGGCAATATGCACGCCACGCAGGTCGAGGTCGCTTTCGCGATGTGAGAGGAAATTGCGCAGGTGTAGTTCTTCAGGTATCATCGCGTTTCACCACACAATGACACAGCGAGACCTTGCGGCAAGGTGGTTGGGGTTTTCACGCTCGATGCCTCATGCCTCGTCTTGCGTTTTACCCTTATATCCACGTGCAACGATAAACTGCTCCCAGGATTCCTTGCGTGAGGCTTCTGGCTTGTGGATTTTGACCGGATGGAAAGCCATTTTGACGTCATGAATAACGGCGGGCAGGTCCTCACCCTGAAAGACCTTGATCACGAGATTCCCACCCGGTTTGAGTAGCGCGTGTGCTACGGTCAAGGCTGCACGTGCCAGTTCCATCGAAAGCACATGGTCGCGCAGTTTTACGCCGGTGGTAGAGGGTGCGGCATCACTCACGATACAGTCCACGGGTCCGCCGGCGGCTTCGATGATGGCATCCTGCACCAGGAGATCGGTCATATCACCTTGGATAAACATCACGTTGGGTATTGGCTCCATCTCCTGCAGGTCTACCGCTATTACACGTCCTTTAGGTCCCACGAGGCGACTGAGGACCTGAGACCATGATCCCGGTGCGGCGCCCAGGTCCACAATGACATCACCCCGGCGAATAATGGCAAACTTATCCTGAATTTGCGTGAGCTTGTATACCGAACGCGCGCGATAGCCTTCGGTCTTGGCTTGCTGAAAAAAGCGATCTTGTTGTTGCTGCTTGCGCCAGTGGGGCTGATTAGGCATCTGGAGTCCTTCTCACTTCTTGCGGGCTTTGATTTGATAGCTCTCGAATTGGGCGAATAACGCGTGCGGCAATCTCCCGGTGATGAGCGTGCCTTGTTCTCTGTAATCCTCTGTCTGGATCAGGCCCCGTTCGTGGAAGAGGCTCACCAGATCACCCCGCTCAAAGGGGATTAGCACGCTAACCCGGTTCATTTCAGCCTCCAGGGCTTCCTCCAGGCGTGCCTTGAGGGTATCTATGCCATAGCCGGTAAGCGCTGAGATCGCAATGGTATCCGGCATCTCGCTGAGTGCCAGCCCGGCGCTCTGTGGATCTGTGAATCGGTCCACCTTGTTGAGGGCGGTGAGAATGGGCAATTCGCCAGCGTCAATTTCCTGCAAAGTATCGAAGACGGCGCGAGCCTGTTCGCGCGCTTGCCCGTGGCTCGCATCAATGACGTGTAGCAACAGGTCGGCATCTTCGACTTCTTCGAGTGTCGCACGGAAGGCGGCGATGAGTTGTGTGGGTAGTTTCTGAATGAAACCAACGGTGTCCGAGACCAGGATAACCGTGCCGCCGGGCAATTCCACCCGTCGTGTGGTGGGGTCGAGGGTAGCGAAGAGCTCATCTGCGACGTAGACGGTGGCGCCACTGAGCGCATTCAGCAGCGTGGATTTGCCTGCGTTGGTGTAGCCCACCAGAGCCACCGTTGGCAGACCGTTTTTCCGCCGCTGTGAGCGATGCCGCGCGCGATGGGCGCGCACCTCTTCCAGATCGCGCTTGATTTGTGCGATGCGCTGCCGGATGATGCGGCGATCCATCTCCAGCCGTGTTTCACCAGGACCGCGCAAGCCTACACCGCCCGTTGAGCCGCCTGCACGTCCGCCCGTCTGTTGCGAAAAGGCGCGATCTGTCCAGGTCTGGGTAAGCCGGGGCAAGCGATACTCGTACTGGGCCAGCTCTACCTGCAGCGCGCCTTCCCGCGTGTTAGCATGTTGCGCAAAGATGTCCAGAATCAGACCTGTGCGATCCAGCACTTTGACCTTGTCCCCAAAGAGAGCTTCGAGTTCGCGCTGGTGGCGTGGGCTGAGCTCGTCATCGAAAATGACAACGTTGGCGCGCAAATCGCGGACAGTGCCAGCGATTTCCTCGGCTTTGCCCTTGCCCACGAATGTCGCGGGGTGGGGACGTTCCAATCGTTGCACGCTTTGTCCTACGACCTCTAAACCTGCTGTTTCTGCAAGCCGCTCCAGCTCCGCGAGCGATTCCTCCGCGCTCCAGGCGTGTTCAAAATAGCACCCGTCGGGGGTCATTTTCCATTCTGCACCCACCAGAAATGCCTGCTCTGGCGGGGTCAATAGCTCTTTGATACCATCTTCTCTACCCAAAATAGCCTCCCTATGGGCGCAGGTCTGCGGTTTGACTTGGTTCTACAGACTCTACCCGCAGCTTTGATATCTCATGATAGCCCTAAATGCGAATACGACAAGAGAAGATTCTTTTAGCCTGCCTGGGTAGAGGGCAATTCATGTAACCCGTCCTACGTCCCCTCGACCTACGGGTCTAAGGCAAATTATTGGCCACGTAACACTTCATATCAGGCATGGCATGCCTGTTTGAGAAGCAAGTGTTTTGGACGCGGCGCCGTACCCGGCGCCGCGTCCAAAACATAAGAAAGATCCTCTTCGCCTGCAAGACGACTATCATGCAACTGCCTTTCCTTTGATTGATTTTTGGCGGCGGGCTTTGCCCCGCCGCCAAAAATCAAATTTCTCGGGCGGCCTGTAGGGACGCTGGGATTTTCACCCCCGTTTTGAAACGCCCCCCCCTCGACCTACCCGAGTTTTAAGGAATATGCTACAATATTGTTGTGATGGAGAGATTGCATATCAACGACCCTCTCGCCTGGGATGCGGCGCTGCAAGCATTGTCGCAGCCGCATATTCTGCAATCATGGAATTGGGGGCAACTCAAAGCCCAACAGGGCTGGGAAGTGCAGCGGTTCCTATGGCAGATTGCGGAGCGTCCCGTGGCGGGCGCCCAGTTGCTGATTCAACAACGGGGACGTTTTCGTTTGGGCTACGTCCCCAAAGGCCCAAATCTCGATTGGACTGATGACCTGTGCGTGCTTGAGGTATTGCAGGGTCTCGAAGCCCTTGCCCGGCAGGAGTCCTTGTTACTCTTGAAAATTGACCCTGATATCGTGACCGACTCCTCCAATGGCAAAGCTTTGGTCGCTAAATTGAAACACCGTGGTTGGCATTACTCCTTTGAGCAGATTCAATTCCGGAACACCATGCTGATAGACCTGCAGACTGAGCTGGACACGATTCTGGCGCGCATGAAGCCCAAGGGGCGCTACAATGTTCGCCTTGCTGTACGTAAGGGTGTCACGGTCAGGTTGGCGACGCTGGCGGATTTACCTTTGTTGGTGGATATGTATGCCGAGACCGCACACCGCGAGCGTTTTAAGATTCGCAAACCGGCTTACTACCGCGATACCTGGCGCACATTCATGCAGTCAGAGACCGGGAATGGATTCATCGCTGAGGTCGGTGGGGAACCAGTCGCCATGTTGATTATGCTGCACTTTGGAAAACGTGCATGGACGATGTATGCTGGCTCATATAACCGCCATCGTATGGCTATGCCGACCTATTTGCTGCAATGGGAAGCGCTGCGCCATGCGCAGGGCTTGGGCTGCACGGTCTATGATATGTGGGGGGCGCCGAATGAGCTGGATGAGCGTGACCCCTTGTGGGGTGTGTATCGCTTCAAATCTAGCTTTGGCGCAGAGTTGGTCCCGCATATTGGCGCTTTTGACTATCCGCCCCGTGCCTGGCTTTACTGGTTCTATGTCTTGCTGCATTCTGGGGTGGCGACCCTTGTGCGCTAAAGCATCAGGGTGGCATTGGGACTAACTGCTCAGATGGGGGAACTGCAAAATGTCTCCCTCACAGCTGTGGAATTCGATGGAGGTCCTTCATGCGGGTGCTTGTAACCGGTGGCGCGGGTTTTCTGGGAAGTGCGCTTGCAAATGCCCTGGTTGCCCAGGGACATGAAGTCTTGGTTGTAGATGATCTAAGCGCGGGCTCCCCTGAACGTCTGGCGCCAAGCGTGCTCTTTCACCGTGGATCGGTGTTGGACCGGCCCAAGTTGTGGACATTGCTACAAGGTGTGGATTGCGTCTATCACCTCGCGGCGCGAGTGCTCGTGGCCGAATCGGTGCTCTATCCCGCTGAGTACAACACGGTCAATGTCGGCGGCACAGTCTCACTGCTGGAGGCGATGCGGGATACCGGTGCGCCTCGAGTGGTCTTGGCATCCTCTGGTGCAGTTTATGGACGCCAGCAACTACAGCCTGTCAGTGAGCAGGCGCCCACACATCCCCAATCACCTTATGCGGTAAGCAAGCTCTCGTCTGAGTATTATCTGCATACCGTGGGTGCATTGTGGAACATTGAAACCGTGGCGCTGCGCATCTTCAACGCTTTTGGACCACATCAGTCGCTGCCTGCCTCGCACGCGCCCGTTGTCCCACGCTTTTTACAGCAGGCGTTGGGAGGCGGCTCATTGGTGCTGTTCCAGGATGGGCATCAGACCCGGGACTTCGTCTACATTGATGATGTTGTGACGGCGCTGTTGGCTGCAGGAACAGCTCCCGGAATTAACCGGTGCACCATCAACGTGGGCAGCGGTGTGGAAACTGAGATTCATGCGTTGGCGGAGTTGGTGTTGCGCCTCACCAACTCGCATAGCAACTTGCTGCACAGTCCCGTGGAGGATGGTGGCGTATCGCGCTTGCGCGCGGATTTGACTCTTGCCGGGCAGTTGTTGAATTACCGCCCGCGATATTCTCTTGAACAGGGCCTGCGCCGAACCCTGGCTGAAGATTCGCGCTTTCGGCGCTCATGACCGGGGTGAACTGGCGGGCATTTCTCCTGCAACTGCACGCAGGAATTCGCGGGTATCTGCGGCGCTGGTCGCCATATTTTCAGCGGGTCGTCAATTTTATTCTGGAAATCGTCAACCGCTTCGGTCGCCATCACATGCAGATGTATGCGGCGGCATTGTCTTTTTACACCTTGCTCTCCATTGTTCCCTTGTTGCTCTCGGTGTTGGCTGTAGGCAGTCTCTTCATTGATGCGGCTGATGTGCAGAGTATTGCATTGAAAAGCCTGGAAGCCCTGCTACCGGCAACGGTGGAACCGGTGCGCCTTAACATCGAAAATATCCTCCGCTATCGTGGCTCGGTAGGAGCGATTTCCCTGTTAAGCACGCTGTGGTCAGCCTCCGGTATCTTTACCACTCTCGAATTGGCGATCAACGCCGTGTGGGAACGCCCGCACCGTCGCACGTATTGGAAACGGCGACTCATTGGTATTCTCTCATTGATGGGGGTCGTTGCCTGGGTCGTGGGCGCCTTTATCCTTCAGACGTTGTGGCGTTTGTTGCCGCAATGGTTCCCTGTGATCAATCACATCAATTTCCCCATCTCCAAGTGGGGAGAACGTGGTCTTTCTTTCCTGGTGATTTTGCTATTCAATCTCCTGACGTATCGCTTCTTTCCGGCGCGCCCGGTACGCAGACGGGTCGCCTGGTTGGTGGGGCTGGGGGTCAGCCTCGCATGGGTAGGGATGCGCGACATTTTCGCCTGGGCGCTGAGCACGGGCTTGCTGAACTATCCCCTCGTTTATGGTTCGTTATGGGTGATGATTTTGCCTACCGTGTGGGCTTATTGGAGCTACCTGGTGTTGTTATTGGGCGCCGAATTGCAGGCCTACCTCGATGAACGCTACTTTGTAGAACTGCAGGAGGAATATCAACGCTCCGCATTGAAGGTGACGGCATGAAATTGTGGTAGCAATGCGACACGCTGCCGAGTCTTGCGGCTAGAGCCGTTTTCTGAGAAGTGTTTTTCGTTGGCGGGCGGCGCCCGACAACAAAAAAACACTCCCCAAAAACCGCGCCTTTAGGCGCAAATCACGGGCCAAAACGAGCTTTCAGGTAGATTTTTAGACTTTTAGGGAGGTGCATGATGCTAATTACCAACGCCAGAGTGGCGACGCTTGGCAAGGAACCCCGTCTGATCGAGAACGGCGCCTTGCTCATTGAGGGGGGCACAATCGTTGAAGTGGACACGACGGCGGCGCTGGTGGGCCGCTACCCTGAGGCTGAGCGCCTGGATGCACGGGGGCAGCTGGCATTGCCGGCGCCTCTCTGTGGCCATACCCATTTCTACGGCGCCTTCGCCCGTGGTTGGGCTTATCCCGGACCGGCAGCCACGCGCTTCGGCGAGATTCTCGAGCGGCTTTGGTGGCGTTTGGATAAGCTGCTCACACCTGAGGACGTGCGCTATTCAGCGCTCGTCTGTCTTGCAGATGCTATCCGCCACGGCACCACGACGCTGATTGATCACCATGCCAGCCCTCACGCGATTCCCGGTTCACTGGATATTATCGCTGAAGAGGTTGCCCGTTCGGGAATCCGCGCCAGTCTCTGCTATGAGGTTACCGACCGCGATGGCGAGGACCTGGCACATGCAGGTATCGCCGAAAATGTGCGCTTTCTGCGCCGGTTGCAGGCTGAACCGCATTCACAGTTGGCAGCTTCCTTTGGCATGCACGCTTCCCTCACGCTGAGCGATGCCACACTTGCGGCGTGCGTTGCCGCCGCTGATGGCCTGGAGACAGGGTTCCACATCCATGCCGCCGAGGGACTGGAGGATGTGGAGGATAGCCTGCGCAAATCGGGTAAGCGTGTCATCCACCGCTTGCACCAGGCGGGGATTCTGGGACCGCGTTCCATCGTGGCCCACGCGGTTCATGTGGATGAGAGCGAGATGAACGTCCTGGCGCAGACTGGCACTTGGGTCACTCACCAGCCACGTTCCAACATGAACAACGCCGTAGGGACCGGCAAGGTTGAGCAGTTGCTTGCGCGTGGCGTCAAGGTGGCTCTGGGTAACGATGGCTTCAGCAACAACATGTTTGCAGAGATGAAGACAGCATATCTCGTCCATAAACTGGCGCAAGAGGACCCGCGGGCTATGCCTGGCGACCTGGTCTTCCGCTTGGCTTTCGATGCCAATGCCCAGCTAGCGCGCATTTTCTGGCCCCAGGAGACGCTCGGTGTTCTGGAACCCGGTGCGGCGGCGGACCTGATTCTGGTGGACTACCATCCCACTACGCCGCTGAGTGCTGGCAACTTGCCGTGGCATTTCCTCTTTGGTTACGAAGCTTCGATGATCACCACGACCATCAGTATGGGGCGTGTCTTGATGCACAACCGCCAGTTGTTGACGCTCGACGAAGCGGAGATTACTGCGCGCTCCCGCGAACTGGCAGCTAAACTGTGGCAGCGAGTCATCTGAAGCCATCACGGAGCCACGTCTGGCACGCCAATGTGCTCTTGCTCCTCGCTGCGGCCATTTGGGGTTTTGCCTTCGTCGCTCAGCGGGTGGGCATGAATTATGTGGGACCTTTCACCTTTACCGCCGTGCGTTTCGCCTTAGGCAGCGCGGCGCTTTTGCCCTTGCTGGCAGCGCAACGCCGCCGCGTCCCGGAGCGCCTGTCCTGGCGAACCTTACTTCCCGGCGGCTTACTTGCCGGCGTCGCGCTCTTTGCGGGCGCTTCATCTCAGCAAATCGGCCTGGTAACGACGACCGCTGGCAAAGCTGGCTTTATCACTGGTCTGTACGTGGTGCTTGTGCCGCTCCTGGGGCTT
>JAPKMR010000053.1 GCA_026645815.1 Anaerolineae bacterium
CGTATTTGGACTGTTAAAGAACTATTGACAATGCTACCTGTACCAAACATCAACAACGCTTAACAGGGAGACTATCCGAAAATCACGCTTGCAGAAAGAAGCGCCGAGTACGGCGGCGTGGAGCGTTGCTCGCTGATGCGGGTTGCTTGCAAGATGATGGTCTTATTTTCTCCAATATTCTGTCGTATACCCTTTGGAAGTGCGTTTCAGAATGGGGGCGACAATGAATAGAATTGAATATTGGGTGCGCGAGGCGCGCCCAATATTCACAGTTTTAGGAAGGCAAATCTTTGGGAGCTCCGATGCCGAAGGCGTTTTATACGGGCAAGAGCCAAATGGTGAAGACACTCCCTTGCTGCAAGCGGCTTTTCACGGTGAGGCGCCCGTGTTGTAGTTCAATCAGCTCCTTGCTCAGCGCCAGGCCCACACCCGCGCCAGGTACATTGGTCAATTCGACTGCGGCGCCCCGCTGAAAGCGCTGGAATAACTGCGCCTGTTCGGCGTCTGACATACCGAGACCGCTATCACGGATCTCAACGACGCACCACTCACGCTCCTCCGCAGTCAACCGCGCCGTTTTCAGCACCACGCTCCCTCCGGAAGGGGTGAAGTGCAGCGCATTGGTGAGCAAACTGTTCAATACCTGACGCAGAGCGCGCACATCGGCCTGTACTACTAACAAAGAAGGTTCAAGCTCTACTCTGAGATCCAGGTCTTGAGCGAGGAAGGAGCCTTCGCGCTCCAATACCAGCTCGCGCACCACCTGATTCAAGTCCACAGGATGCAGTTCAACCTCCAACTGCCCCAAATCCAGCTTGGAAAGATACAGGAGGTCCTCGATCAAATGCTGCAAGCGCACGGTTTCGCCATGCGCGATTCCCAAATAGTCCTGACGCCGCTCCTGAACTCCAAGTCGCATCAAATCCAGATAAGCGCGGATGTTAGTCAAGGGCGTGCGCAGCTCATGGCTGACATGATTGATGAATTGGGATTTGGCGCGATCGGCTGCCTGGGTTTTCTCGATGGCAACGCGCAACTCAGCGGCTTCCAAAGTCTGACTTACCGCAGAAGCCACACTGGACACCAGAATCACATCGGTCTCATCCAACGCAAAACGACCCACCATGTTCAAACACAGCACACTGATGACCCGACCGCGAATCACAAGCGGGACCAACAACACCGACCTGACGCCGCGTTCCAGAAGCAAGGGGGTCATTTCCCCCAAGCGTTCATCCAATTCCAGATCAGCGACAAACAGGGGCGACTGAGAATTCAACAGGTAGCGCAAAGCCGTGCTATCCGATATCTGAAACTCCAGGTCGAGAAATGAGAGCTGTTCTGGTGTAAGGTATTCAGCCACAACCAGCGCGCGTTCCCCCAGAGGGTCCGTCGTCATGGCGATAGCCTGTTTCAAATCGAAGAACTGCGCCAGATCACGGCACAGGATCTCCAACAGATGTTGTGTATCGGCAATGCTCGCTGCGGCGGTAATGAGACGATTTAGTAGCGCCAGTTCGCGGTTGTGACGCTGCAAAAACGCTTCGGATTTGACACGCGCCGTCACATCCGTCATGATGCTGACCATGCCCTCAGAATTGCCCTCAGGATCCTTGATGCTCCAGGCGCGAACCTCAAGATTGAGCCACGCCCCAGGCTCCGGGGCAACATCCCAGATGCCTTGCCAGTGTCCCTGGTCCACCGTGGCATCAAAGATTTGCTCCCACGAAGCCCCCAAGCCCTCCAGAGAGAGAGATGCCATGGAAGCGCCATTTAACGCGGCGATATCGGCGATAGCGACATCGAAGAAACGGGCTGCCGCTGCGTTAAGATAGGTGATCTTACGCTCCATATCAATCGCCACAACCGGATCCTGGAGCTGTTCCAGCAGGGTCGCTCGAAAACGCAGGCCATGTTCAGCCCGCAGACGGTCGGCAATCTCCTGGCGCAGTTGCGTGTTGGCGGCTGAAAGTTCATCGGTGCGCGCGGCTACCTGCTCCTCAAGATTCTGGCTATAGAACAACAAGGTTTGGTGAGTTTGCGACAATTCTTCCCGGGCAAGAATCTGCTCATTCAAAACCCGCACCAGGTAGTTGTAGAAAGTCAGCAGCAAGACGAAGAAGACCGACATGAGGAGGGTGAGATAAACCCCTTCGGAAATCCAGATGCTGAAATCCACGATGGCTTCAGGATAGAGCACCCAGGCATCTAGATAGCCATACGATAACAGGAAGCCCACAACCATGTAGGTGACAATCGAGAGGAAGAAGGAGACTATACCGGCGCGTTTGCTGCGGAAAAGGATTGCCAACAGCGGCAAAATGAGGGTGTAATCCTTGCCAACGCCAACCAACCCGCCTCGAATGAGTGATAACACACCGGCAGCATAAACCAGGATAAGAAAGCCCCAACCGCGCGCACGAGGTCCCAAACGCTTGATGGTGCGCAAACAAAGTGCGATGACGTACAGAACGACGAAGAATCCCACAAAGGGGTATTGTGAGGGGCGGTGCCAGTTCTGTGCGAATACCACAGCCAGAGTGGGCAAGGCTGCCACACTGAGTGCAGTCAGCGCGACTGAAACCGCCTTATCACGCCATTGCTGCAACATCTCAGCAGCACTGTGTTGCCCGTCCGTTGTCGAGGTTGTCATCACACTCCCTATCATTGTCCTACCGGGTTACTTGCGCCACATCTCCAAACCATAGTGTATGGCGCCCAGAAGCGCCGCCTTGGAATTCAACACCACATTCACCGGCATGGGCGCTAACAGGTGTGAAAGCCGCCCCTTGCGTAGGAATGCCGTGATGAAGACATCCTGCTGCAAAGCGGGCAATATCCGTGGCGGAATTCCGCCGGCAAGGTAGACACCGCCTGTGGAGAGCACCTTGAGCGCCAAATTGCCTGCTTCGGCCCCCAGCACGGAGACAAAGAGCTCCAGCGTTGCCTGGCACAAAGGGCAAGAGCGGGTCGCATCAAGAGCCGCATTCACGATGACCGGGGTAGGATCCGACGCCGCGGCAAGCAATTCCACAAGCCATGGCGGTTCCTCATAGCGTTCCGTTTCTTTGAAGAATCTGTAAATGTTCGGCAACCCCATTCCAGAGCAAATGCGCTCGAAACTGACGTGGTCGAAGCGATCGTTGAGATAACGCAGCAGCTTGATCTCCATCTTGTTAGTCGGCGCGAAATCCGCATGCCCACCTTCAGAAGGGTGTGCCGAATAACGCGTGCCCTCCCAGGTGAGAAAAGCTTCGCCCAGACCGGTGCCGGGTGCGAGCACGGCAACGGCGCCCCCGGGTTCGGGACGTCCCTGGTTAAGCGCGTAGACATCCTTCTCCTCAAGGTGCGGAACCGCGTAGGCAATGGAGACCAGGTCATTCAGCAGGAATACGGCCTCGAGGTTGAAGGCCCGCTGCAGATTGTGCTCATCCATCACCCAGGGCAGGTTCGTGATGGTCGCTCTGCCCCCCACTACCGGTCCGGCAACGCCAAAGCTGGCGCGTTCGATCTTCAACCCGGTTTGGTTGAGAAATTGCTGAACGATACTCTCCAAACTGGGATAACGCCCACTGGGGAAAGTCGCCTCCGCAACGATGTTTCCAACTCCCTCCGCCGGATCAATAATTGCCAGATTCGTCTTGGTCCCGCCGATATCCCCTGTTAATAACATGTGCAACCTCCTGAAGAGTTATGCTGCAACACCAGTCATAGTGTTCTGAAAGCTGAGAAATCCCTTCAAACAGACCGCCACCTCGCGGGTGGCTCAGTTCTGCCGCCCCCGAGTCAACCAGCGCAGTTGATTCTGAGAAGCTAACACCACCAGTTCATCATTCAACTGTAAGACCGCATCCGCTACCGGTGGAATCGAAACCGCACCCTGATGCGCATGCAGCGCAACGGTGACCCCTTCCTCGGCGTTCAACTGCGCCGGCGACCTACCCACCAACACAGAGTCAGGCCCAATCACCAAACGGGTCAAATAGTATTGCCCACCATCCACCACCACCGACTGCGCGACGTTGAGATCGAGCACCGCCGAGAGAAATGCGGGATTCGCAATCGCCGACGTGCTGTACACGGCATCAATCCCAAAGGCCTGCTGCAGGCGCGCGCCAAGTTCTTCCTCAAACAAGCGGAGCACCGTGTGCAAGTTGGGGTTGACCTCCCGAGCGCGCAATAACACCTCAAGGTTCAGAATGTCATCCTCAGAACAGGCTACCAACGCACGAGCTTCTCCAACGCCGGCGCTAACCAGCAGCGAGGGCTGGCGCAAGTCACCGAAAACCACGCGCACACCGCGCTCGATCAATCGCTGCGCGAGACGACTGGATTCAAAATCCAGGGCGAACACGGGCTGCCCCAATTCCAACAGACGCAGGGCAACCCGGTAACCGGTGTGGCCCAAGCCACAGACCGCAACCGGGCGCGGAGCAGGCTGCGGAGCAAGGAGCTCCGCCCCAGGCCGAACCGATTCCCCAGACGGCGAAAGGGCGCAATCCCAAAGCGTCCCC
Source organism: Anaerolineae bacterium (assembly GCA_026645815.1). Taxonomy (GTDB): domain Bacteria; phylum Chloroflexota; class Anaerolineae; order B4-G1; family SLSP01; genus JAAZNO01. The sequence continues at coordinate 4,515 of JAPKMR010000053.1, forward strand.
AGACGCTCACTAGCCGCGAAAACCAACAGGGCATCCCCATCCTTAAAGGTTGCCGCGGGGTCCGGCTCTGCCGGCACCCCACCCGCAACGCGAAACAACACGGGAGCGACATCCTGCGCCTCACAGAACGCGGTCACCGTGCGTCCCACGAGCGGCGAACCGGCCTTGACCGGCAACCAGGTCAGCACATATTCCTGATCGCCCACCTGAAAGGTCTCGACAATTTCCAAGCCGAGCGCGGCATGGGCAAAGGCGACCGCGGCCAAAGCGGAACGGCTGATAATGGCAGCCACATCGAAAGTGGCGCTCAGCGTTTCCGCAATCTCATCCTCAAAGAGCCGCAGGATGATGCGCGCCCGAGGGTTCAGCTCGTGTACGCGAAAGGCAACCTCGATATTGACCAGATCGGAGTTGGTGCAGACCACCACCGTTGCCGCGCGCGTCACGCCCGCCTGACGCAACAAGTCCTCGTTGCGCACATCCCCAAGCAGCACCGGCATGCCGAGATTTGACAGAGACTCAATCAAGGGCGATCCGGCATCGTTGACGCCCACCACATCGAGTCCGAGTTCCAGCAGTTCCTGCGCCAACCGGTAGCCGACCCGCCCCACCCCGCAGACCAGGATGTGGTGGTTAGCAGTATCCGCCAGCGCAGCCTGCCACGCAAAACCCCGCTCCTGCCGGACGAAGAAGATACGAATGACGTTGAAGACGTTGACGCCAAAAAGCAAGAACAGCGGCAATCCAATCAACGGCAAAAGCGCAAAATACGGATCAAGTGCAGTCGGGACCGGCAGGTCATAATCGAGCTGCAGAATCTTGATGACCGAAAGCAGAGCCTGTAAATAGCTGAGCGGCTCAGAGACGTGCCCGAGCCGGTTGAAATCCCGCTGAAACAGCGATGCAGTGAGCGCCAACCCCGTTCCCATGACGAGGGCAATGCGCCACGGGAAAAGCCGGACAAAGACGCGAATATCCTGGCGCAGACGGCGCCAGCGATGTCGTGCAACCATCGAGGAATCCGATTCCCGTTCTTGCATCCCCTGACTCGTTTGGGAACACCCGTGAATTGCCGCGGCATGCCCAAGGGAAGGTATCAACCTTCAAACAGTGCCATTATAATATGATAACTGAATTAGGGGAAACGAGGTCTATGTGTTTTTTGGAAGTGTTTCCCGTTACACGCCTGGTTTTACGCCGTGGCAATTCTTGTATTTGCGACCACTGCCACACGGGCATCTATCATCGGGTCGCACCCCGGTGAAATCTGCCGGCTTGGGCGGCGGGCGCCAGCGAATGACTTCGGGATGGGCGCCAGGCTGATAGAGATAGACATCACCCTTGTCGTCATCCTCATCAGCAGCGGCATCGTCATTGTCGTCATCCTCATCGAGGTCGTCCTCAGAATCCAGGACAGGAAATGGCCCAGGTAACAGAGCGGACACTATGCGCACCACCAACACGCCGGCGGCAATCATTCCCACCAGGCTGAGCAGCGTCGCATGAAATGGCTCAAAATCCATGACGAGGTTGACCAGCAAGCCCACGCCATAAGCCAGCAGGACCAATAGTCCGCCGACTATAGCGATGAGCACGGCTCCAATGAGCAGCAGAACGAAACCTACACCAATCATCGGAGATTTATTCATGTCAGGATGCCCCCCAGGTTCGAATTGTGAAACACACTGCAAGCTTTATCTTTGGGCTTTGCCGCTGATATGGTGGATTTCGATTTTGATAACCGTGGTTGTCTTGCCGTTCTTCGCAATGACGGTTTTACCCTCTTCGATATATTCCGCGGAATATTTCTCCAGCAGCGCCAGCAGGGCATCGTCCTTTTCAGGTCCCTGCACCTCGGAGGCAACGCCGAAGGCGATGGCGCTTTCATATTTTACGGTGCGTTCGGCGGGGATGACACGCGTGTTTCCGACGACGCAAAATGAAACCCTGGGGTTAGCCTGGAGGTTTTCAATCTTATGACCCTCAGCGGCGCAATGGAAATAGATGCAGGCGTTTTTGTAGGTGTAGCTCAAGGGGACGCCATACGGTTGGCCATCCTCGCCTATGGTGGATAAAACACCGTAGAGGCCATTTTCAAGTATTTCCTCGGCCTCAAGCCGTGTGATTTCCCGGTCTTTTCTGCGCATGGTTTTCATGGGATTCTTTTCGCCTCTTATGGGTAGGATTCAGGCGCGCAACGGATGTGGGGCGCAGCCTGTGAAAATAGTCTCTTGCGCGCGCGTTACACCAACGCCAACGGACAGCGCAAGTCGCGTCGCCTACAACCGGTGTTGAGCAGCCCTCACACAGTCGCATTAACTACCGTCGAATAGGCCTGAATGGTAGCCAACGTCGCCTTTTCTGTCTGCTGGGCGCGATATAAGTCCCAACGCGCCTGCAAATTCATCCAAAAACCGGGGGACATGCCGAAAAACTTGGCTAAGCGCAACGCTGTGCCAGGCGTCACGCCACGGCGCGCATTGATGATCTCGTTGATGCGTTGATAAGGAACATGGATAGCGTCGGCCAATTCGCGCTGCGTTAATCCATTAGGGATGAGAAATTCCTCTAATAGCATCTCTCCCGGATGGGTTGGTTCTCGTTCTGTTGGTATGCGTACCATTTGTTGCTCCTTAACCTTAGACACCGGCTCAATGATAATCCACAATCTCTACTTCGTCCGGTTCGTTTTCATCCCACACAAAACGGATGCGGTATTGATCATTGAGGCGAATACTGTAGACCCCTTTCCGCATGCCACTCAAGCCTTCCAAACGATTTCCAGGCGGAACCCGCAATTCTTCCAGAAAGGTCACAGAATCCAGTTGATCTAGCTTGCGCGCCGCAATTTTCCACAGATGCAGCGGACATATCTGGCGGGCAGCTTGGGTGTTACTCCCATTGAAGATGTCTTCTGTGCCTTCGTTCTTGAATGAGCGGATCATAATACCATAATAGCACGGAATCCATGCTATAGCAAGTCCTAATGAGTGCATGGGTACGTTTCAAAACGGGGGAGAAAAATCTCGGGCGCCCCTACAGGGCGCAGGAGAAAATTGATTTTTGGCGGCGGGGCAAAACCCCGCCGCCAAAAAATCACTCAGAGGTAGGTTATTTTGTGATTTTCGTGAACGGGGCTGCGCCCCGTTCACGAAAATCACAAGTAGAAAAAAGATGCAGAAAGTTGATCACCGAAGCTCACTCTCACTTAAGAACACCTCAACGATAGGGCTGCCCTTGACCAGGTCTTCGAGTGAGTCAACCTGGTCGCGATACCACTGTGTTTCTGGGGCGCTCATCAAAGCCCGGCGATCCTCGGGATCAACGATTTCGACCGCGATTGCCGGCAATTCGACTTGGAGCGATTCTTTGAGGCAGAAGGTGAACTCTGGATGTTTTCGCAGGTTGGCTAACCAATCGCGCGGGCTATATTGCCCTTTGCCGCCCTTGGCGTTGGGGGTACCACAGATGATGATGCGACCCTGGATGTTATTAAACCAGATTTCGAGCCTTCTGGGTAGCCCGGACTTTGCACCGGTGGTGATGATATCTATGGTGCGGTCTTGGCGCAAAGCCGCCTGAATTTCTGCGGCCAATTCCATATCCAGGTCTCCTTTGCCATTCGGGCAACTGCAACGGGAACTTCCCAGCATAGGATCATGCAGCAGCGTCTCTGCGCTGTATTATCCCTCTTCGAAGAGCGACCAGAGCTTCTTGTTGCGCAATCTCTGGTCATCGAGCACGAGCTCACGAATTTCTTCGGGAAGGTTGGCGCGCTGCCAATCGCGCTCGCGCCGAAGCGCGGCTTCACCGTCATCGGGACCGGTCGCCGCGAGAATGGCCCTGAGCGCATAAGCTGCAGCCCCCAGCTCGTGATCCGCCATGTGCGCCGTGGCAACCGCGTGGCCCGCGGCACGCGCGGCTTCGCGCGCCGCGCCGCGGGCTTCCCTGGCAGCTGCATGTGCGGCATAGGCCGCTTCGCGCGCTTCGGTCATCGTGATTTCGCCGCGCGCCCAGGCACGCGCCTGTTCAATGGCGCGCCGGGGCCGGTCATCGCCCAAGCACTCGCGCTCGAACAGGGGCAGCACGCGCTCAGCGCAGTCCGCAGCCCATGAGGCGAGTTGCCGGTGCTCTGCGTCCTCGAGCGCGCCGCCGCGCCTTACGGTTACAAAACGCGCGTCGCGCCGTCCGGTATAGGTTGGCATTGTGCCTCCATTTTGCGTGACCGTTGGATAGTCTGGCGAATCGCACCAGTCAAGAAGAAATCACCTGTGATTGAGAATACCTGATAGCCATCTGATGCGCCGGGAAGCTATCGTGCGGCGACCTGCCCCATCACGTCGCCGCTCGCGGGAATCCATGCCGCCATCCGCTCTCAGTGAGCGGGACCGAGAAGATGCCCCAAACCAAAGATGATCAGAAACAGCAAGGGCTGCAGGGAGACGATCAACGCCATCCAATTGAGCGGACGGCGCTGACCTGCCAGCAGACAGTGCAGGGCGAGCGCGGCGGCAGGTTGCATGGCGGCATCGCGCTACCGTGGAATGGCTTTGCACCTGCAGCTAAGGCGTTTCGGATAGGATGCGCGCCAGCCATTCCTTCACTAACGCAGTAAACAAAACATCCTGCTCTATCTGCAGATTGTGCCCCGCTTTGTCTAGCACCACAAATGATGCTCGACTGAAATTCTCGATCAATTGCCAATGATCCCGATACCCCACCGCCGAATCTTGACGCCCCATCACCATCAGCGTTGGTTGCCGATAGGGCTGCGCGATCCGGTCCACATTCTCCACATAAGGAACCTGTTGGCTTAAAACCTGCTCCAAGAAGGCATAATCCGCCACCTGCAATCCAGGGAGAATTTCATCTCGAAAGCGTTCCCATACGCGTTGGGTTTGAATCACATTTATCCCCTCAAAATACCGTCGCTCTTCCTCCGATAGGCTTGCCACAAACGCTGGATCTTTTTCTAGCACCTGGAAAGCTGTCGCATTCTCCCGATGGATCTCTTGTATGGCTATCGGACAAATCAGCAACAAACCGTCCACTTGCGCGGTGCGCTCTTTGATGACCCCCCTGGCTAAATACCCCCCATAGGACTCTCCAGCAACGCTAAAATGCTGCTCGGGAATTACCCCATCGATGAACTCCAGAATCACCTGGAGCATCTGATCCGTGCCGGTAATCCAGGAGCGACCAGGCGTCTTCCCCATACCAGGCAAGTCAAGATAGATACGCTGCCATGCGGTATCCACGGATTGAAAAACAGGCTCCATGCACCCTTTCATCAGCCGATGATCGGGACTCCAGCCATGAATCATCAAAATAGGGCGACCAGAGCCATGTACTTCATAATAGATGGGGATGTCTCTCACTGTGTATTCCATGCTAATCTCCAAAAATGATAGCGGCGCTGGCAAACACTCACCATCGCCGTTGATACGTCCACACCGGCGAGAAGTCCACCGATAACGACCCCGGACATTCGCCCCAACAGATACCTACCACCGAATCCGACCTCTAGCACACGGTCGTGGGCAGAGAGGTCCAGAGTGTCAAAGGCGGCGTCGTTCAAGGCGCTGTTTCTTCGGGTCCACAGGGGTCCGATGAGCAAGTGCCCGACGATGCCGGACGGGTGATTCAATTGTCTTGCGATCAACCTGGATAAGGACATCGGCTGTTCCGCGGCTAGCAGACGACAGTTTTCAGAACACACCCAACCATGTGGGATCGCCCTTTCTCTTGACGCTGCTCCATGAGATTTCGCAAACGCGCACTCAAACCTTGGGCCAGGCTAAGGCAATCGCAGTCAAAACCGTGACCGCGACAGCATAATAATAGAGCCAGGGCTGCTTATACCTATACAACAGGAAAATGCAGACAGCTACTATGATAACTACAGCCGCCATAGCTGCAACCGGCTTTTCGTAAAAAGACAGGATCGCAGTAGTGATAAACATAGCCAGCGGACCGATAAGGATGGTTGCCTTAAGCAGGTCGGGAATCTTTGTGCGAAGCAAAGCCCAATAGAGAACCAGGAGCGCCAGAGTATAAACTCTGCGGATAGTGGCTGCAGGTACTGAAGTGGGATCAGTAGGGAAGAACTGAATTTCTACAAAATTGTAGATGAATAAATAGAGCAGATAGCATAACCCCAGCGTCACTAGGCCTCCGACTGGAATGATGACCAGGGGAAGCAGGGTAGAACGGAAATAGCTATTTTTCGTTGTCATTCCATCAATATCCCTATCACTCGACAAAAAGCCACTGCCCGAAAGAGCCTGGCGTATCAAACATCACCAGGACAAATCCGTTCGGGTATTTCGGATAAACATAGCACAATAAGACAGAAAACCAAGCGTCACTTTCCATTAGCAGAGCACTGTCCAACGCAGATCGTTCCTCAAGATTTAAATACCGACAGCCTGCTTTATGTCAGAACACGTGCTAGCCCATAAGCTATACCTTCTTAATAGAAGTAACTCGTGAGATCATCCCCAAAATATGCTGGGGTGAGCGGGCTAACGGTTGGTGTGAGCCGCGTTCACCCGCCTTCGCGAGCAAGGCGCACCTGAATCAGTGCCACCCTCGCGGGCATGACGCGATGGGCCAAAGCGCAGGGTTGGGCGGTTTCCTTCTGCTCAGTGACGTGCTACCAGTGGCAGGTAGACCTGGGTATACACAGTGCCCCAGCGGGCAATACGGTCTGCGCCGTGGTCGCCGCCGGCGTCTGTGAATGTGCCGCCTGCATACAGGTCTGGTCCGACCACAGCAATGGTTTTGACATAGCCGTTCAACGCGCTGCCCAGGGCATGCCAGTCGGTCCCGTCCCAACGGGCGATGTAGTCGGCTTGGGCATTGCCGCCGGCGTTGGTAAAAAAGCCGCCCATGTAGATATTGGGCCCGGCCACAGCGAAGGCGTCAACGCTGTTATTCAGCCCGCGGCCCAGAGCGTGCCAGGAGTCGCCGTCCCAGCGGGCAATGTGATCGGCATGGACATCGCCGCCCGCATTGATAAAGTTGCCGCCCGCGTAGACGTTTGGTCCGATCACAGCAACGCTCCAGATCACCTGATTCACCCCGCCGCCCAGCGCGTTCCAGGTTTCAGCGATCATGTCCCAACGGGCGATGCAACTGGTACCGGTTACACCGCCTGCGTTGTTGAAGGTGCCGCCTACATAGAGATCCGGGCCGGCCAGCGCCATACCAAAAACCGGAGCGTCCAGTCCACTGCCCAGAGCGTTCCAGGCTGCTCCATCCCAGCGGGCCACATAGTCGGCATTCGGATCGCCGCCGGCGTCGGTGAAAACGCCGCCCATGTAGATGTTGGCCCCGGCTACCATGATAGCGCGGACGCTGCCATCTAGGTAACTGCCCACAGCATGCCACGTGGATGCTGCGCTGTTCCAGCGGGCGATGTGCCACAGGGTTTGTCCATCGCCTGTACTGGTAAACTCGCCGCCCACATAGACATCAGGCCCCACAACAGCAATGGCATAAACTTCGCCATTCAATCCACTGCCCAGGGCGTGCCAGGCAGTTCCATCCCAACGGGCGATGCGATCGGCTTGGGCATTGCCACCCGCATCGGCAAATTGACCGCCCACGTATATGTCTGGCCCGACCACGACGATGGCGTAGACGTTGCCGTTCAGCCCGCTGCCCAGGGCCTCGTATGTGGGCGCGGCAGGGGTCGTATCCCAGCAAGCGATGTAGTCGGCGCCGGGGCTGCCGCCGCCTTCGGTGAACAGGCCGCCCACATACAGTTCCGGCCCTTCTGCAGTGATGCCTCTCACCGGGCCGTTCAGCCCGCTACCCAGTCCGTGCCAGGCCGCGCCATCCCAGCGGGCGATGTGATCGGCGTTGGCGGTCCCGCCCGCATCGGAAAAGTCGCCGCCCACATAGACATTTGGCCCAATCACGGCAATGCCCCAGACTCGCTCGTTCAGCCCATTGCCCAGGGCGCGCCAGGCCGTTCCATCCCAGCGGGCGATATAGTCGGCGTCAGCATCGCCGCCCGCGTCGGCAAAGTTGCCGCCCACATAGACATTCGATCCCGCTACCGTAATAACGTAGACACTCTGATTCAATCCGCTGTCTACAGCATGCCAGGTTTCGGCAGAGATGTTCCAGCGGGCGATGTGATTGGTGCCGGTGATGGCTCCTGCGTCGGTGAACTGACCGCCCACATAGAGATCTGACCCAACCAGCGCCATGGCATAGACCGGGGCGTTTACCGAAGCGGAGATACCAAGACTCCTTAAAAGCGGATGCCAGGCGGCCCCATCCCAGCGGGCCACATAATCGGCTTCGGCGTTTCCGCCCGCGTCGGTGAAATCGCCGCCCACAAAGACATCTGGTCCGGCCACCGCGATGGCGCGGACGGTGCCGTTCAGCGCACTCAAAGCATGCCACGTAGACGTTGCGCTGTCCCAGCGGGCGATACGGCTGGCGCCAGCGACGCCACCTGCGTTGTCGAAGGCGCCGCCCACATAAACATTTGGTCCGGCCACTGCGATGGCGCGAACGATGCCTTTCAGCTCACCGCCCAGAGCGTGCCAGGCTGCCCCATCCCAGCGGGCAAGATAGTCGGCGCTGGCGTCGCCGCCCACATCGGTGAAATCGCCGCCCACGTACACATCTAGCCCCGCCACAGCGATAGCGCGGACGGTGCCGTTCAGCCCGCTGCCCAGAGCCTTCCAGTTGCCAAAAGGCTCTGGTATACTGACCGTTGCAGCCGCAGAGACCGGCGCGCCATCGGTCGCGTATTCCATACGCCAGCTGGCTGGGTCGAGCGACCCGCTAAAGCCGGTCTCCAGGTTCAAGCTGCCGTCTGGGTTGAGCAGTTCTGCTAGCGGGCGCCACTCTCTCAGTGAGAGCTGAGGCGGCGTAGTGGTAGCTTGTGGCAAAGAGGGTATGACCGATAACACTACCGGCAACACGAGCGCCAGTACTAGCCTGAGCATTTGTCTGACCTCCATCAATTCGGCTCTCCTTTCACATAGAGAAATCCAACCTGCAACTGTTCAGCGTTCTCCTGCTTGCCGCTACGAAGAGCGGCTGAAGCCGTGGTTTTAGAGGTGGCTTTCGATGCCCGCTGCGCGCGGTATCGAAAATCACCCTTTTTAACGGACTTCAGTCCACACTGTGTGCCTTGTGATAGAAGTCTGAACAGTTACCCCAACTTGTGGAATCGTCATATCACCGCAATAATGATTCTATACACAAGCCGCCCCGCGGCACTTGAGTCTGATCGCCCAACGAAAGCATCAGCCGCTTGCCGGATGCGACACATAACCCCCGCCGATTACTGTGACACACGTCGGGTTGATGCAATGTTGGGCGGCCTTATGCTGGTCAGTGACGCATCACCAGTGGCAGACGCACGACATACACATCTTCCGCCACAATGAGTGTCACCGGGACAGCGCCGGCGTTGTGCGGGCCGGCGAATGTGATGGTTGTAGTGTACCGCCCAATGACCAACCCGGTGATGTGCGCAGTCACGGTGATAGCTGATGCAGTTGTGCCAGTGAGTGGCGTCGTCTCCAGCCAGCTAACCGTGGGGCCGATCGTCGCTGTCCAGGTGATAGGCCGACCGGTGCTGGTTAGTTGCACAGCCCGGGATGCGGGATCGGCCCCGTCCACTTTCACCATCCAGGAGACAGCTGCGGGCGCGACGCGCAGCTCGGCCCCCGCAAAGGCCACCAGCCCGCCGGTCCAATCGGCGATAAAGACGGCGTCGTCGCGCACCGCGACATCTCTGCCCCCCACCGCCGTATCCGCTTCCACGAGTGGCGTTGGGCTAGCGGGATCGCTGATGTCCCACACCGCCATCCCCCTACCGCCATAAGCAAAATAGGCGTGGTTGCCGGTAATGGCAACGCCTTGATAGCCTCCGTTATAACCGCCAGGTATATCCAATGTCAGCACCGGGTTGGCTGAATCTGTCACATTGATGATGTTCAGTGGATAGCCATCTGCCAGGTAGATGTAGCGCGCGCCACCCGGCCCTTCCACCACCGCCAGGTCGCTGGCGGCCCCGGTTGGGTTTTGCAGCACCCCCACGCTCGTCGGATGCGCCGGATCTCTGACATCAACCACCAACAAAGCGTCATCGGCGATGTAAACATAATTCCCGGCAGCGGCCACGTCACGAGCAAAGCCGGGCGTGTCATAGTTGCCTACTTGCACCAGATTCACTGGGTCAGCAATATGAATGATGTGCAGGCCACCGACCCAGCCGACGGCATAGGCATACTCCCCGACGATGACGATGGCCTGCGCCGCATCGGCTGGGGAAGGCGCCAACATACCGACCTGTACCGGGTTAGCCGGGTCGCTCACGTCGAACACTCGCACGTCGTAGCCGTCGCCGATGTAGGCGTACGCGCCTTGTACCGCCACAGCACGTGCATAGCCCGGTGTCACTGCTGTCGCTACGACAACCGGTTGCGCCGGATCGCGCACATTGATGATGTACAGGTCTTCTTCATCGGTGACATAGGCACAATCGCCGGCGACAGCCACCTTGTACACCCGGTGAGGCAACACGGGGCTTTGCCCCACCGGGCGGGGATTGGCCGGATTGCTGATATCGAATATCACCACGTGGCCCGATACCAACATAGGCATAGTCATCCTGCGTTGCAACCGCCCAGGTAACGCTGCCGATTTGTCCCACAAGGTCGAGTGCAATGGGGTTGAATACGGCCGAACTAACCGGTTTTGCCCGCGAGGAATTGGGGAACACGCTCAATACGAGCACCGCGAGCAATAGTCCAGATGTAAGCAAACGATAGTGTTTCCTGTGCATTGCTTGGTTTCTCCTTTGCTAGAGTGTGCCACCCGACTACGTAGTCTACGGAAACTTTTCCGTGTATGCACCCACGTTTGCTGTCCGCAAAAAGCAGTTCTGGGGGCTTTAGCAGGCGCAGCTTCCGTATTCTGGACCCCGGCGATGCTGGTGCGGGATTGGAACGCATGGTAATATGCCGATTGGCTCAGCGGTTGTGGTGGTCGTGATCCTCAATTCAGTATAGGCGAGCTTCAGGGGGCTGTCAACAATTTCCCCGGCAGGGCATTCGTAGCAGGTGAAATGGCTTCTGTGTCCCCTGTGAGGCTCACTGTGCGAAGCGATTGCTTCGTCAACCCCGGACGAATGCCTTGCTCACGCTTCAGAGGCATTACACGGGCCGTAACGCAGTTTCGGTCAGCGACCTGCTACGAAATCCCCGGCAGGGCATTTCAAAATGGGGGCGAAAACCTGAGGAAAATTGATTTTTGGCGACGGGTGAAGTCCCGCCGCCAAAAATCAATCAAAGGAAAGGCATTTGCGTGACGTTTGTCTTTCTTTTACCCCAGAAGTGAAACGCACCTGTGGGAAGATGGCGGATTACCTTTATCAATGGACGCAAGAAATTCATCCATGATCCGGTTGAATTCCTCTGGTTTATCCAATTGTAACCAGTGTCCGGTCCCTGTTATCATTTTGTGTGGAAGGTTGGACACCAGGTTGTGTACGCTAAAAGGCGTTTCGTTAATTGATGTAATGACCGATAACTTTGGACCAGCGTAACGTTCCAGCGCCGGCACAGGGTTATACTTAAAAAGCTCTTTGAAGCTGCCGATAACGGTGGCCTTGGGCGTAGCGCGCAAATCCCGCATCACTTGCGCCTGCGTTGTTGCAGTCGAACCAGTCAAGATTTGACTCCAGTAACCTTCAACAAAGTCTAAGTAGGCTTCAGATTCCAAAGCGCCAAGATACTGTTGCACTTCTTCAACCGGCATTTGGGTCGAGTCGCCGGACGGGTCAACCAGCAGCAATCCAGCGACGCGTTCAGGATAAGCGCCGGCATAAGCGCCAGCAACACTGCCGCCCATACTATGACCGACCAGAATGAATCTTTCAAGTCCCAACTGAGCGATGACCGCCTGAACATCTTGAGCCATTGAGTCAATAGCATAATCGCCATTCTCTGGTGCCGACGACTGACCATGCCCCCGAAGGTCCAGCGCAATAGCCCGCCGCATTGTTCGCATATGACGGAGTTGTGCAGACCATTGTTGTGTGTTTCCCGCCAGTGAATGTACAAAGACCACCGGTAATGGCCCATCCCCACCATCATCAATGTAGATATTGGGCGTTCTTTTCGACATCGTGTTATCTCCTGTTTATCAAAATTCAGATTTCATCGTCAATATCATCTCAATGAAAAGGGGGAGAAGTGGGGTTTGGGGGCGGGCGCACCCCACCCCCAAACCCCCACCCCAAGATTTTGAGAAGATACCATCGTTGATTGTTCTCAGTGTATCAGCCATGACTGACATCTAGTGTCAGCCATTATTTGTGCTAGAATCCGACTAAGGCTTTTGTCTTTGGAGGAACAATGCGAGCAGACCGGCTTCTCTTATTAATGATGTTGTTGCAAACGCGCAAACAAATGACGGCAGAAGAATTAGCCCATGAATTGGAGGTATCAAAACGAACCATCTATCGTGATATTGATGCTTTAAGTATGGCCGGGGTGCCGGTCTATGCCAATGGTGGACCTGGCGGCGGTTACGCTTTGCTGGATAGCTATCGTACTACCCTCACCGGATTGAATGAAGGTGAAATTCAAGCCTTGTTTATGCTGACCATCCCCAGTCCAATATCCGATTTGGGGGTGAGCCAGCAGCTTAAAACCGCGATTCTTAAATTGACCAGTGCGATTGCCGGTGATCACCATGAACATGCTGATTATCTCCGTCAACGTTTGCATTTGGATGCAGCGAGCTGGTTTCAAACAGAGGAACCGGTACCGCACCTGAAAGTTGTCCAAGAGGCGGTATGGCAAGATCGTCAGTTGATCATTTCATATCACCGTCGTAACGGCATGGTGAGTGGGCGAACCATTTCACCCTACGGATTGGTGGCGAAAGCAAGTATTTGGTATCTGGTTGCTGACACCGAGCAGGGGATGCGTGTGTATCGAGTCTCTCGGATTGAAGCCGCTCAAATGTCCCAAACGCATTTTACCCGGCCCGAAGATTTCGATTTAGCCGAGTTCTGGGCAGGTTGGGTAATCAGTTACAAGACCAGCTTGCCAAAATATCCGGTTACCCTACGCATAGGACCAAACTTGATCCCAGCTTTGCCCTCTATTTTAGGGGAAGGTGTGCGGTCGCTCATTGAACAAGCCCAGCCTGACTCGGAAGGTTGGCGAGTCGTGGACTATACTTTTGAAAGAATTGAAGAGGCTCAAACGTATGTGCTGGGAATGGGGGCATCCGTGGATGTCATTGCCCCAGAGGAGTTACGGGTGAGGGTGTTGAAGATAGCCACAGATGTTGTAGACCATTATTCTCGTTGAGACGCTACGCGATAACGGCTGAGTTCACCTGCGCGCGGTTGCGGCGCGAGTTCCGCCGTGACCAGACCCCTCCCTGCGCGCCGCCCCATTGGCCCCGTGCAGCTTCAGCGCGTCAGTGTGCAACGGATGTTAGCCGCCTTTGGGTTTACGAAGCCCCTGTTTTAACCGGAATCTGAGTGGCTTGTAGAATGAGGCGTAAGGCTTTGTTCACAGCCTCATCCGTAGGGAAGGCTTGTGCCAGGTCTGGTTCTAACACCACCAGATTCCGCGCCAATCGCTTGTCAGGGGCATATCTTCCGCGCGGCATAATAGGGAGTTGCGCGAGATCATATTCCTCATGCAATTCATAATCTTCATTCGGCTTCTTCATAGAATCGTCGCTCATTTTTGGTCGCCTTTCTGGCGCTGATAATGCGTGTTACCCCTTGACGCTCGGTATGCGCTATCAACAATAGCCGCTTCGCTTGGGATAACCCTACCGTAATGTACCGTTCTTCGTCAACCGAGTGGGCTACGTCCAAAAACGTGATGAACAAAGGGTCATCGAAAACGGTACTGGCTTCCTCGAAACTGACCTGATGTTTCTTCAGGTTGGTTTCGGCTTTGATTGGATCCCATTCTACGGTTACTTTCATTGTAGCACACTTTCGTGACAGGATTACAATTGCCCTCTCTGGTCTCAGGATCAATCATTCATCCGTCTGCGGCGTTCTTCTTCCTCTTGCCGCAACTTCTCTGCTCCCTCGCGGATTAGTTCGGGACATACATTGATTGCAGGCCAAGGCGTCCCCGGAATGTGAAACCATTTGTAGCCGCAGAGTTGGCACAAATATTCAATAGAACCATCCGCTCGTGGATCACACTTGTCAAGAAAAGCAAAAGGCAAAGCCAACAAACTTAAACCACCTGTGAAAAATGCTCCGAGGATAGAGCCAAGAATGCACCCAAGTGGATCGCGTGAACCATCCCCTTTATTCTCTACTTTGTACCCGCCGCAATTGGACACTGAACATTCTCTGTCATCTTGCGCGCCTCCCTCGCCGCGTTTGGCGGCTAACGGTAGGGTTCAGGCGCGCGGCGGGTGCGGCGCAGACCCTGCGCGCGCAGACCTGGCTGTGCGCGTTTCCCCCTCGCGGTGTGCGGCGCAGTCGCGTCGCCTGCAACGGATGTTAGGCGCATTTATATTAACCAAACAACGCCGCTTAGCTTTGTGCTAAACGAATTTGCAAATTCGCTCCGATAGCGTGAGCATACCGTCGCAGTGTTGACAACCGCACATCGTCCGCGTGATTCTCAATCCTCGAAATCACCGACTTCTGCGTTTTTAGCCGGTGGGCAACTTCTTCTTGCGTCAAACCCGCCGCTTCCCGCGCTTGCCGGAGCAACACTCCGATTTTGAAATTAGCATACCCCTCTTCAAAATTTAGCTCAAATTCTCCGTCTACGGCCTGTCGTTTTTCTATGTAACGCGCGACATCACTCATTTTTCTCCCCTTTCTTGTTTCCAGTAGTCAGCTCGGCGGCGGATGGCGGTGGCGATCTCTTGCGCGGGGGTTTTCTGCGTTTTCTTGGCAAACCCATGGGTCAGCACTAACACAGTGGGTTGAGCAAAAAACCCTAACAAGCGCCAAGCGTCATTGCCCAATTGCACCCGCACTTCCCAGATGTCTTCGGCGTTGACCAGTTTCTTGAGATACTGTCCGGGGATATGTTCCAATTCTTCTACCAGGCGCAACACCCATAGCACTTTTTGGGCTTGCTTGCCGGATAACGAATCCAGAAACACCTCAACTGGACACGCGCCATTGGACTGCCGATAAAACTGAATACTTCTCATAGCCTTATGTTAGCATATAAGCGAACAAAAGACAAGTGGGAAATGAGAATTTAGGGAAGAATAGGCTATACCAACTACTGAATTGCAATACTCAAGGCACTTTGGGATTGCGCTTGCCGCGCCTAACGGACAAACTCACCCGCCTGCGGGTTTGCAGCGACACTTTTTGGACAGAGCAACTTGCGATTACAAAACAACCCTCAAATTCGGCGTGCGGTTAGCAGGTCGGGTGCAGTGTGGGTTAGCCCGCGCACCTCTGAATCCTAGCAGCTCACCCTTCTAAGCACACGACAGATTGCCAAACTCACCCATAGTCTCGTCTCCCTTGTCTTGGCATTACTCACTTCCTTACCGCTCACGTACGTTGCTTTCCATAGGCCATCTTCCTCTTGATGGTCAATTAGCCAGTTAAGTGCCTCTTCCATATGTTCGTCTCTTGAAGAGTCGATGAGCGAAATGGAATCGAGTGCTGCTACAAGGTTGTTCCACCAGAAAGGATATTGGAACCTCACCCAGTAGCTTGCTGCTTGGTAAGACGTGTAGCAATCTGGCTGAAAGAACCTCGACTTCAGTAGATTCGCCCCTACCTTGGCCGCCTCCGACATGCGATACCTGCTATGGGCGGCGAAGGCTCGCATGACCATCCCCGTCCAATTGTGGGAAAACGGTTTTGACCGATCAGGCTCGACTGGTTCTGCATACTCGCTTGTCAGCCTGTACATCGTTTCCCCGTCGAAATCGTGGGTAATGATCGGTCCCGACCAACCCATATCATCCTGGCGCATTGACAGAAGCCACTGGAATCCCTTCTCTATGCGCTGGTCGTCTTCATATCCGGCCTTGATTAGCAGCGACATAACCGCACCCGTATAGTAGATGGCATACTGATTGGCAATAAAGCCACGGATGTCTCCATCCTCCGTCTGGCATGAGAAGAGAAACTCGGCTGCCCTTCCAGTAGATGGATCCTCTCGATTGAACCCATACTGCTCTACCAAGAACCTGAACTGCTTCCAAGTCTCTATCAAGCTGTAGTTGATATCCTTGTGTTTCTTCTTACTAACAGAACGATCCCACGAACCATCAGGCAGTTGTTTCTTGAGAATCTTTTGGGCCGCAGGCAGTTGCCACAAGCGACAAATGGGACCTATCTCCTCCTCCAAGAGATCCCGTCTCACAAAGTACCGCAGCGCCTCATCTCCAGAGGCGAGAAGCGCTGGTATGGGGTCGAACCTCAGTTGTCTTCGCCAGCTCTCCATAGTCTGATCCTCGTGCGCACGCGGGCTAACGGCCAGCATAACCCGTGCGGCGGTTGCGGCGCCGATTCTTTCAACAGCAAACCCCGTCGGGCGCGTGGCCCCGCCGATTGCGGCGGCGATAGCCGCGTCGGGTTGATGCAATGTTGGGCGGCATCGTTTCCTCTGGTTTATCGTGTTAGTTCCGCTAACGCTAAGTCAATTTCATTTATCAAGGCTTCATCATCTAAGCGCAGGAGTTCGTCTATGGAATTTCCTTTGGCTAGCATACCAGCAACTAACATACCAATGTAATACCCGCACCCGGTTGGAATATCCTTGTCGCTCTCCCGAGGAAAATAGAAAAAGCCCGCAATATCCTGTGGTCGATCAGAGCGCAGTACTTTTCTTGCTTCACTCGCCAAGTCGGGAAGCAAGGGTTTAGTCTGTTCCACAAGTGGTCGCCAATCTAGCACTTCATCTTCTTCGATTTCCGGATACACAACTCGGACTGCATGACTGGCAATCCCTTCCGTCCACAAAAGCGCCCATAACGGTGGTATCTGTTTGGTTCGCATTGCCAGTTCTGCACCTGCCTGCACGGCTGGCACACACTGATAATGATACGTATGGAAAAGCTCGTGCGTGAGATAGCCGCGTAACGGCTTCTCGGGGAGCTCGATTAGTCCGTCGATGCCGAGCAACAAGATGGCCTCATTTTCAATCGGAACCGCCATGCCCTTGAATAGGTTCAGTGATGGCAACAAATGTATCTCAAAGTCGGTTCTGAACTGCGGGAACTTCTCGCGAAATCTCATCACTATATTATGAAAACGTTGGAGAACTCTTTCCTGTCCAGAGAAGATAGTCCCGATTCTTGGTTCGATTCCTTCAATATATTGTCTTATGCCATCATCACTAATTCCTATTACCACGGCGTAGTATTTGAGGTTTGGCTCAATGATGCGGGCTTTGAATTCCCTAAGTTGCTCTTCACAAGGCAGCCCTTTGGCATCTTCGAAGAACTGACTGAACGTTGCCATATGATCGATAATCTGTAGCGTATCTTCTACTATTCCCACGATTCTCACCTGTTATTCTTTCTATCGCGCCGACGCCGCCCAACGGCAGGTTTTACCGGCAAGTGCGGGATTTGGCAGATAAAAGCCAAAGGGCGAACCCGCTTTCGGGGCTGCATCTCCTCAAGTGTGGGCAACGCCCGCACTTGTCCGGTGCAAACGATGTTGGGCGGGTTTTGCAAGACGCTTTTGACTGCATGTATCGGTGACTGCATGTATCGGTGGGCGGCTTTCTAGATAAAAATGTTATCTCAGTGCCTTGGTTTGAAGTCTGTTAACCAAGATATACGAAATATATCACCGATGATTAATAATGTGATTGTACCTAGCACGAGAAAAATGGTCAAAAAAGGAAAGTGATAATTCCTTGCCAATCCCATTGCTCCTATTTCAGCAAAAATTCCAATATAACCCAACAAAGGAGAAAAAAACATATATTTGCTATACCAACGCTCCTGCCCAAGTTTCTTGACAAGAATAGCCAAGAGAGCGCTCCACCCTGACAAAAACAACACACCCGTTGTCGTTATTAATGTTGTAATCAATTTGAATGCATTAAGCGCTATTCTCTCGCTTCTAATCAACGGTGGATTATCAAGAACGTAATGTACTGTCAAGAAATTTCCAGGTTGAAGTTCATGGTAGTGTGAAACCGTTAGTTCTTCTTCATGTATTATCCGCTTCACTTCGCCTTCAGGCTGTATTAGTTCGAGTTCATAACGGACAAAATAGTTTTTCCATCGCTGCCCATCAATCCATAGGTCAAGAACAATTGCTTGGGAAGCAACACCATTTTTATCCAAGTAAATTATTGTTTGCCATTCTTTCAACACAAAAAAAACTGCAATGATTAACGGTGTCAAGGAGATTTTCAACGAAACATTGAAAATTGCCGTTAATTTCACTTGAGATGCAGATTTGGCTCGTGTTTGATTAGAGTATTGAGAGTCGGAAACACTATTTAACCAATCTGGTTCACTTTGGGTATTTCTCTCAAATGATGGCTTCTTCATCAGCAATATTGTTCCAATATCCCATTTATACAATTGAGCCGCCCAACGGCCTGGTTAAGCTGCGCGGCGGGTGCGACGTAGAACCTTCGAGAGCAAGTGTGATTGTGCGCGTTTCCCCGTCAATTGCCCGGCGATAGCCGCGTCCTCTTGAACCGATGTTAGCCCGTTTTAACCTAACAAACCCGATAATGCTAAGACCCGTTGCGACCATTGACTGGAAATCTGCACCATTTCTTGGCGTTGGTGGCTATCCGACCAGAGTTTATCCCACGTTTATCCCCACACGGCCAATTGGATTTGTAGTTCCACCAATTCTGCCGCCGTGCTGATGTCCGCTTCGGGGGCCGTCCACTCAATAAACCGCTTACTTTCTTCTAGCAAACTGGCGACGGCGGCTTGATTGGCGTCGTGCCGGGCAAAGGATTTCACCCGGCTGAGGTTCGCAGCCAGGCCGCCCAGCCGTACCGGTAACGCATCTTGGAGATACCGGGCTTGAGTCTGTTGCCAATCTTTCATCGTACTCCTAACAACCGTTGCCTAATCGCAGCAACCTGGGCGCGCAGGTCTGGATCCTGAATCTCCATAGACCGATTGTTTTGACGCGGGCGAATGTTGATCAAGGACTCAAAGGTGACTTCTTGCGTTTCGGGGAGCCAATCCGCGTGCAAAGTACCGCCGCCCGCCAAAATCCCGCCGTCAATGTCTACGGCCAATTTGATGTAAGTCCCCAAATCTTCCAGCATCGCCTGAATTTGGGCTGCGGTTGCCGGTTCACGAATAATGTAAATCATCAGTACCTCAATCAAAAGTGGATTACTTGAACGCTGGCGCAGGCTAACGGTAGGGTTCAGGCGCGCGGCGGGTGCGGCGTAGAGCCTTCAAGAACAGACCTGTTCGCGCGCGTTTCCTCGCCGCCAGCCGGCGGCGAAGCCGCGTCGCTTGCAACCGATTTTGGGCGCGGTTTCTTATGCAAATAAATCTGAATGTGTCCCGGTTCGGATGAGAATCACTTCAGTATCAGTCACTTCGTAAATCAGTAACCAATCTGGGGCAAGATGACATTCCCGCGTGCCTTTGTATTGCCCGACGAGTGCGTGATCCCGGTAACGCGCCGCCAGTTCTTGCCCCGCCAGTAATTGCTCAATGACGCTCTTGAAATCTGTAAAGTCCTGACCGCGCTTCTGCTGCCGTTTGGCATCCTTCTTGAATTGATTGGTACGGCTCAACTGCTTCATTCGATGCCCAAGTCCGCGAACAAATCGTTTGCATCCGTATAAGTCGTCAGATTTCGCCGCTCCTGGGCTTCCCGTAAGGCCGCTTGCGTGGTAGCGTTAGGCACTTTGAGGTTAAAGGGCAAGCCCTGTTGTAATTCTACTTGGCGTAGAAATAGCGTAATTGCCTGCGTGGTGCTCAACCCCAATTGCCTGAAGACTTGCTCAACACTGTCCTTGAGTTCTGGCTCAATCCGTGCGGTAATCACTGCGGTTTTACTCATTGTCTTCTCTCCTAAATTGTATGACTATTGTAAATACATTTTACCATAGATTCACTAATTTGAGACAATGAAACCGCTATTACACACATTTGTTTCTGTGAACGAAAGGCTGCGCCCAACGGTAGGGTTCAAGTGCGTGGCGGATGCGGCGTAGTGCCTTCAACAGCAAGTATGATTGTGCGCGTTTCCCCTCCGCATACCGGCGGCGAAGCCGCGTCCGCTTGAACCGATGTTGGGCGGCCTTTTCTTGACTTAACCTGCCGCCGCGAATGTCAAAACTTCACGTTCGAGCCGGGTCCCCAATTCATCTGCGGCCACATCCAAATCATAATCTGTTTGTAGTCCCAACCAAAACTTGGCCGATGTCCCAAAATAACGAGCCAAACGCAAGGCCGTATCGGCAGTTATCCGCCGTTTGCCTAACACGATCTCATTGATACGGCGGGCCGGTACACCAAGCCGCATTGCCAAATGATTTTGACTGATTCCCATTGGCTTGAGGAATTCTTCTAACAACACCTCGCCAGGGTGGATGGGAGTTAATTGCTCCGTCATATTTCGCCTCATTAGTGATAATCGGTAATCTCTACATTGTAAGCATTGTTGTCGTGCCACTCAAAACATAGCCGCCATTGATCATTGATACGAATACTGTATTGTCCAGCGCGATTGCCAGATAATTTTTCTAAGTAGTTCGCTGGTGGAATACGCAAATCCTCCAACGTCACCGCGTTATTGAGCATTCGCAATTTACGCAACGCCGTTTGTTGAATCATAGTTGGTAGTCTACGGGAGAATTGGCGCCGGAAAACCTTTTCGGTCTCAGTATCCCGGAATGTTTTGATCATACCTTTAGTGTATAACGATTCACGTTAAACGTCAAGGGTTACATTGCTACTTTTGTGAAGAAGACAATTAGTGAGGGAAGAGCAAGATTGATACAAAGAGCCGCCTAACGGTATGGCTCACCTGCCGCCGATTATAGCAAGATAGGACTACGAAAAACTGTTTTTTCTGCCAAATGGCCGCTGCATACCCACGCCGGAGGCGGTCAGGTGGAGCCGGTGTTGGGCGGGCGCAATTTGCTTTTTCCTTTGCCATTCAGGGCAGTTTTTTCTTGTCTCTGAGATTATCAACAAACTTTATTAATTCCTCGATGTATCTCACAGGTTGTTCCTGGTGGATTGCATGTCCGCCAGGTATCTGAACACATTGAAGATCATTGACGAGTGAAACGATACGCTCCAGATCATTGTCATCTATGGCACCTATGATTCCCCATGTTTCATGACGGGAGGCGGGAACCCGCAAAAGAAGCATGGGACACTTGATATGCTTTAAGGTCTCTTCGGGAGAGAAGGCCTTGCTCAAGTCGCCATCAATGGTAGCACGCGAGAAGTCGGTATCGTATTCGGACAGGAATTTCTGCCCCGCTCTTATGCTGAAAGGCAGGAAGGGGATATCGTAGGGGCTGTTAGGACGGATTGCCCGGTTCAACCAGCTCATGAAGAAGAGGAGCTTCAAGATAAAGGGAGGAATTTTAAGCAGTTCTGCTTTCCCCTCTACAGGAATCCCCACTTGTGATAAATACTGCTCAATATCCCTTTCTCCGGGTTTCCCTAGGGTATCAATAGCCACCTTGAAGTTGTTGACCAGATATTTCTCGCTTTGGATGCGGGGCCACACGGAAGAGAAGATCGGTGGATCTTCACCAATCACAGCCAAGACATCTTCTGGGGTATTTGCAGCCAACCAGATGGCGAGAACACCGCCAGAGGAAAGACCGGATACGATTGCAGGTTGTTGGATTACTTCCCGGATGAAATGTCTCAGATCGTTACCACAGATGTCGTACGAATAATGCCCCGGCGTCCAGGTTGATTTTCCGTGTCCACGGAGGTCGGGAACAAAAACCTGGAATCTTTTTGAGAGTTCGGGAAGGACGCATTTGTACCCCTGCCAGGATTCCATCTGACCGGGAATAAGTAGCAGCGGAAGACCATTATCAGGTCCGACAACATAATTGATGGTTACATCATCAATGGTAAAAAGCAGTTCCTTAAAGCCTTTTGGTATCCCGGCTACTTTGATTCCGCGCGGTTTTTTCATTTTTTGCCTCATCTTGCGAATATGTTCATGCCAGCCGCCTAACGATAGGGTTCAGGCGCGCGGCGGATGCGGCGTAGTACCTTCAACAGCAAACCCGTTTGTGCGCGTTTCCTCTTCGCCAGCCGGCGGCGAAGCCGCGTCGCCTGCAACTGATGTTGGGCGGGCCATTTCTTGTAACTCTGGATTCTGTTCTTGCTCTGACGGTAGCCAGTTGTCAATTTTCGTCTTCAGCCTTTTTGACAAAACCCGTGTTTTCTCTCCTATCCATTGCCGTCCTGGATTAGTGGCTTCTCTAGCATCTTCGAGTCTGTGTTGAGTAGCCTCCCTCAAGTGAACAGCTTTATCAGCCGCAACAACTCTCCCACTATCCATTCTTCTTTTTAGGTCTGCCGAAACCACACCTGCGGTATGTACTCCACTTTCAAACACTTTCTTTGCCTCTTCAGCGGTAGATTCGGCAGTATTACGTGTTCCTTCTACTAGGCGGTCCCCTAAAAGTACAATATCAGAGGTGGATTCTTGTGCAGAAAATCGTTGTGCTAACTCTCGCACTAAGGGGGCTCTACTTTTCTTGGAAACAAAGCGAGTTTGGCGTTGTTTGCCTTTTAAATCAGTATAGTGCAAATCAATTGGGTGTGTTTCATTTGAGTTAGGCGGCTATAGCCAGCGTTTCCGGGGTTAA
>JAPKMR010000054.1 GCA_026645815.1 Anaerolineae bacterium
GGTGGTGCGAAAGCGTCTGGTGCGCCAGCTGTGATGGAGGGTATATCTCTGCAGAAGATCTCGCGCAACATCGTGCTGTCTTCATTGTAGCACGGTTTTGACGCGCGATGACCACGAATCGAAAGGCTGGCTCAATGGCGAATCGCCTTACAAATCCACGGTGAAACGTTCGAGGTGCAGGCGCGCCCATTCGATGCCGTTGCGGACCTCTTTGGGGAAGGGGATCAGGCGCTCACCTGCCTGCGGGCGTTCTTGCAGGTAGGCGTCGAAGCGGGCGATGATAGCGGCGGCATCGGAACCAGCCCATTTCTGCCAGGTATCGAGGCCCATGGCGTAGTACAGATGTGCGCGGATGTGGTCGAGGTTCTTGCCCGTGCGGAAGGCGTCGCAGCGTTTGACACAATCGGTGGTGGTGGCGAGATCCAGGTGAGCCTGTTGGACAAGCTACTCAGATGTGGACGGAGCACGCCGTACGGCGCTCGGGTTGAGGGCGACGGTCAGTGTAGCCGGATACGTTCATCGTCGTTTACAGCGCCGCCAACGCCATCATGGCGAAGGGGAGGATGTCTTGCAGGGTGTGAAAGAGCCAGGGCCAGAAAAAGCCGCGGGAATCGGCCATGGCCTTGCCGAAGAACCAGCCGAGAAAGGCGGTGATGAGCACTCCCGGGATGCCCGAGGGCGCGCCGCCGATGTAGTGCGCCAGTCCGAAGGTCACCGCAGCCATCCAGATGGCGTTGGATTTGCCGATGACTTCGATGAGGGTGGCGAGTGGCGCGGCGCGGTGCAGGAGTTCCTCATTGAAGCTGTTCGAAGCGGCAAGCAGCAACACCAGGGGGATGAGGGGGACGAGTTTGCGCAGGAGGTCGTTGGTGGGCGCCAGTGGTAGGATGAACATGAAGACCTGGGCGATGATGACGACGAGGGTGAAGATCGCTCCGAAGCGCCACAGCGGCTCCGGGGCTTTCTCGCCGAGGATTCTGAGGGGTGCGCTCATAGCGGGTCGGTCTCCCCAGATCAGGAAGAAGTTCTGCCGGCGCCGGAGAAGGAGCAAGAGCAATCCGATCATCGTCAGGGCGGCGAGCGTCTCAAAAGACTGGAGCGCCAGCGCGGCAACGGTGAAGGATTGCCGTGCCTGCCAGGTAGCCCAGGCGGGTGATTGTGCCAACCAGGCGCTTGCCCCTGTCCATAGCACAAGCGCCAACAGGATGAGCGCGTAAGATCCCAGGGATTTGAGCGGGCGCCACACTCGACTTCGCAGGATGAAAATTCCCAAGAAGAGCGCTTTGATCCACATCAGCGCTGCGGGTACAGCACCGATGATCTCAAAGTAGAGGATATCGCTCAAGGGTGAGGTGAGCAGGGTCAGCGCCCAGGCAACGGCTACGAGCCTGGAGTTCGGCGCAGGTGCAGTCTGGTCTTGAGAATCGCTGTGCATGTTTAAACGCTCCTTTCCCTTTCAACGCAGGATCTTGCTTGCTCTGCGAGTGCTGTTGCGATGCCTAGAGCGTGATCTTGGGTTCCGGCGCAAGTTGCGCCGGAACGTAAATTTTGACCACGCGAACCGCCCAGAAGATCATCAGGATCGTCATGGGTGCTGCAAGGGCGCTGCGGTCCATCTGAAGACGCGGCAGCGCAAAGCCGCGCCAGTCCATTTCCTCTCAGGGCGCTGATTGCACCTGATGGACATCGGCTTCGTAGACCAGATTCCAGAACAGGGGTGTGGTGCCGCGCGGGTAGACATCGCGGATGACCCAATCGCGGGGTGGGTAGCCGATGGCGGCGCCAAAGTAGGGTTGCTCTCGTGTGAAGATGTCGAAGATGTAGGTGAGTGGTTTGTCTCCCTGCATGAATTGGACCGTAATGCGTGCCCCGCCGGCGCCGCGGGAATCGCAGGTGACGCCAGGCTCACAGCAGGTGCTCCACCATTCGACCTCGTTGATACGGTAATCGGCGGCGACGTTCGCCTGCAGAAGACCCGCAATGACGGTTTCGCGGCGGTCATCCATGCCGCGCTCCGCCCAGGTTTCGTTCACTTCCCAGAGTTCGGTCGCGGCGGCGGCATCCCCGCGAAGGAGCGCTTGCACAAAAGCGTCAATCTGCGCCTGGGGTTCCCGCAGGTCGGCATCTTGGAGAAGGAGATAGCGAAGCTCCGGATTGCTGCGAGCCAAGAGCCATAGCCCAACTGCACCAATGGCCATGCCCAGAAGAAGGGTCCCCAGAATTCCGGCTATTTTGCGCCAAGGAGACTGCTTCATAGTTCAGTCGCTTGCAGGGCGTTTCTTGGTGAGTGGCGTGACCGTGTGCTCGCCGCGCGCCCAGGCTTGCAGGTTGGAGAGGCGTTCGCCGTTATCGCCGTGCTCCGGGTCGTCGAAGAAGCTCTGGAGCCTGGCGCAGGGAAGGTCGGTGCAGAGACCGCAGTGCGGCAAACCACGTTCGAGCGCACAGCGGGCGACGGCGCAGACGCCCCAGAACATTTGGCTTCGGGAGGTAAGGCAACCGGGGCAGTTGGTGGGTTCTTTCCACGCGCAGGCGCCGCAATAGGCGCCGCACATGCCAATCAGTTGTGGGTCCATCAGGAACCTCCTCAGTTTTGTGGATGACCGCTCATCCGGGTTTGGTCCAGATGAGGGAGTAGCGCCAGAACAGGTGATGGCGCACCCGCGCGCCGGGCAACAGCTCCCGGCAGGTTTCGCGGACCTGGGCGATGGTAAGATAGCGCTCGTGCTGCCCGTGTTGCTCCCAGGCGGCGCGCGCTGCTGCGGAGGATTTCTTCAAGCGCCCGTTGCGCAGAAGTCCCAGCAGCGCGCTCGCGGGCATGGCGAACGCGCCGGTGAGAAGCTCGCCCAGGGTTGTGGTTTCGAAGAGATCCAACACCGCCAGTACGCCGCGCGGCTTGAGAGCGCGTGCCAGCCGGGGCAGGATTTCGGGCAGGGGCAGGTGGTGCAGGGTTGCGATGGAAACTATGGCATCGAAATGCGCGTCGGGCAGGGCTTCCGCCAGCACATCGGCGACCCGGAATTCGAGGTTCGGGCAGGTGCGAGAGCGCTCCCGCGCGAGCTGAATCATCTGCGGCGAAAGGTCCAATCCCAGGACCGACTCGAAACGCTCAGCCAGGCGGCGCGAAAAGACGCCCGTGCCGCAGCCCATATCCAGCGCGCGCTTGCCCGGGTGAAGCTGGCGCAGCAGAAAGTTGTGATAGTGCCCGTTGTGGTCCCAGGCAGGCTCGGGCAGCAGGGCGATGCGATCGAAATCTGCCTGGACTGTGTCGCTTGAATTCGACATAGGTTCCTTTGAGAACATAAACTGCTTCTAGATTTGCGGCGAGCGAGCTTGCCGCAGGGATTGTAGGGCGCGCCACCCGTCGCTGCTTTTGCAGCCGTAGCCGGGCACCCAACGCGGATAGCGCACCGGAAGAATCGTTACCAGAAATTGGATGCAGGCGGCGATGGCTATGGTGTTGCAGGCGCGGGCGAGCCAGAGTGGGATAGCTTGCAGGGAGAGGACGCCCCAACCGAGAAGCGCTAGCAGCAGGGATGCCAGCGGACCGGCGAGGTGAATCGCCAGATTGCGGTAGGGGGCAACACCCTCTTCAGTGTAACGGAAAGTCCCTATGAAGCCGGTAGCCCAGCCTATGCGGAGCTGCAAACGGTTCCAGTGCAGCTGTAGTTGATGCTCGCTGTTGCCCAGACGGAGCGTGACCTCGCGGTCCGTGAGCACGAGCACCGCAAGGGCATGGCTCAGTTCGTGAACCAGGGTCACGAGCGGCAGCACGATGAGCCACAGCCCTGCCACGCCAAGCAAATAGAGCAGTCCCACTGTTACAGGCGGCATTCTTCCACTCCCAGATCCAGCAGCACGTGGTTGCAGGCGCTATCCCAAAATGGCCCGCAACGCCCCGAAGGAGATGATCTCGTTGATGGCTTCGACGAAGGCGATGTGTTCGGGGGTCCCGCTGGCAAGCGAACCGCGCAGGATGATGGCTCTGAGGTCCATATCCTCGGCGCCGCGACAGGTGGAGAGGACGCAGAATTCGGCGCAGAAACCGGTGATGATGACGGTATCCACGCCCAAGGCGCGCAACTGCTCTAGCAGGGGCGTCTGGTTGAAGGCGTTGCTGTAGGTTTTGGTGATGTGCAAGTCTGTAGGGAGCACTTTCAGGGCTTCGGGCAGGTCAAAGCCGGCGTATCCGGGGACAAGCCCATCGCCCTCATCGCTGTGCTGGATGCAGATAACGGGAAGGTCTTTCTTCCGGAACAGCTTTATGGCGGCGTTGATGTATTCGATGGCGGCATCGAGGGACTGCGTGGTTGCCGGGTTGATCTCGAAGAAGGCTTTCTGTACGTCAATGACAAGTAGCGCAGGGTGCATGGGTCTCCTTTGGTGAATCAGCTATCCATGTTTGGCAGTCATGAATCAGAGTGCAGAGGGCTGGGCGCGGTGAAGATCTGCCGCTGTTCGACGATGACCTCCGGCGAGAGCGGTCATACGCCGCCATGATGGGCAGGGCGAGGAAATCGCGCCGGGTGAAGCCGGTGTCACTTCAGTGTTTTTGGGAGGGCGTGGTGAGTAAGAAAGCGATTCCTGTGAGCGCGCCAATGATCAGAATTTCTGCCAGCAGACGCGTGACATCAATGCTCATGCGGCTATCGTAACTGCTGCCGTAAAAATCTGAGGAAAAGAAGCTCACTCTCGGCGGTATACCGATGGTGATGCCAGAAGCATTGGCGGTTTGATAGGGCAGGTACTGCCTAGGTGGGAAGAAGGCGCAAAGAGCCACCAGCAAAAGACCCGCGATCAAAATGACACGCTGTGTTGTGTTCATTGTCCCTCCAGGAAATTGCTTTCGATTATCGAATGTCTTTGAAGGTGTGTGAGTGCTAATGCTATTATAGCGCTACATACGCCAAAATGCGCAACCAATCGGGTATACGGGTGCGTTTCAAAACGGGGGTGAAAATCTCAGGCGCCCCTACAGGGCGCAGAAGAGAGAGGTATTTGTATGGTAGTCGTCTTGCTTTTACCCCAAAGTTGAAACGCATCCCAGCTCAGTCGCCAGCAAATGTGGGTGAATGTCATTCCGGGTTTCCATTCAAAGCTCGCAGCTCTCGGGGTGAGGTGATGTGGAGGATGCGTTTCTCGGCTTGAAAGATGCTGATCAATCTGAGCAATTCGGGGCGTAGGCGCCGGTGTATGTTCCAGATCATTTTCAGCAAGGTCCACGTCATTGGGAGCATAGGGCAACCTTCAGGACCGTCCTCTCTGGGCGCGAAAAGGCACGCGAATTGTCGCTTTAGCGTCCACCAATAATGGGTTGCCAGCGGCAGGTCAATGAAGATGATGGTGTCGGCAGCTCTGAAACGCGCTTCGATGAGGTCGAAGCTGCCCCAACCATCAATGATCCAGCGCTCCTGCGCCAAAATGCGGTCGTGCTGCTGCTTTACTTTCTCGTAGGGGGCACGGGTCCAACCCGGTTCCCATTGGATCTGATCTATAGCATAGGTGGGAATCCCGAGGGTCTGGCTCAATCGCCTGCACAGCGTGGACTTCCCGCCGCCAGCGTTGCCGATGACTGCGATACGGTTCATAGGACTATTGCTCTGAATTCCTTTGAGATGGGGACAGAAAGAGGGGACGGCGGGAAGGCGCCGTCCCCAGTAGTCGCGTCACGAGGCGCGGATTTAAGCCTGTGGGATGCGCTTGTTGATCTCGGCGATGATCTCTTCTGCCTTTTCCTTGGTCAGACCGAATTGCGCTGCCTGCGGCATGGCGACCAGTTTGGCGATGGTCATGTTCTTGAGCATGCCGACCATGGGGTTGGTGGTGATGCCCGGCACGTATTGCTCCAGGGTTGCCTTCGCCTCTGGAATCTCCAACAGATCGCCGACAGTAGTATTCATGGTCAATTTCATCGAAAGCCTCCTCTATTATCCTTTAGATTTGTTGTGAATGCTGAAATCTGAAACGATTAGCGCAGCCATTGCGCGCAACTTGCGTTGCTAAGTTGATCGGAGGCTGACGACCGGGCGCCGGTTGGTACGGCGGACCGGGTCTGGGCTTCCAATCAACCGATACGTGTGTTATTCGGCTTTGCCCTCCATGCGGGTGGCGGTGCCGTGGAACAGCTCCAGTCCTTGGGTGAGGATGACGATTTGGGCGATTAATAGCCAGACAAAGAACAGAGTCAACGCGAGCGCTATGCCGTTTAGGATAGTGGGCAGGTTGGATTGCAGATTCGTGAGAATCGCGGTGATGTTATCCAGGGAGGATTGGGACTGCGCCGCCATGCTCTGGTATTCGCTGAGACTGGTCGAGATGAGTTGGACGCTGGTGGACATGGTGACGAGATTATCTTTCACGGAGGTGAGGTTGTCATCGGTGGCGCCGATGCCCGAAGACATTTCGACAAAGGTGTCAGGGAGTTCTTCGAGACTGGTCGCTAATTCGCCCAGAGATTCGGCGAGCGGCTTCTCAGGGCTATAGGGTTCGCCTGCGGGTCCAATCAGGTCGCCGAGCAGCGGGGCATCGCTCAGCAGAAAGCGGAAGGTCTCGAGGGATTGGATAGTGCCTTCCAGAACCTCGGCGGCATCCTGCGCCGTGCGCAGGGAGACGGTCGCCGCTTCCAGTGTGGAGGGCAGCGTCTCCGACAGGATGGTGGTGACATTGGCGAGCACGGGCTGACTTTCTTCCACAGTCTCGGCGGTGGTTGCAAGCATAGCAGAAAGGGCATCTACGCTATCTACGGTGGCGTCAAGCGCCTCGGCAGTGGTCTGCATCACGTTTTTACTGGTGCTGATGCTACTGTTGAGCGTTGCGATGGTGGTATTGGCGGCAGTGGTCACATTGGGTTTGGCAATCCACACTAATACCAACCCGGCAAGACTGAGAAGAAGTCCCAGGATGCCGGCAATCATTACGAGGACGCCGAGAATTCGTCGCAGCAAGCTCATAGTTCCTCCCCGGATTGGTGAATAGACTTCAGAAATGGTTGCGCTGTAACTAATATCAGTATAGGAAGTTTGGCGGATTAGTCAAACGGGTTTTCATCGGGAGTGTGCTTCAAAACCAAGTCAAAGTCGCTCAAAAGCTATCAGGTTTTGGGGGAGATCGAATGCGATAGTTTGTGGAAGTTCCCTTACGCTATACTGAGTGTTGTTTGGGATGGTTTACTCTTTGAACCGGAGGAGACTTCCATGAAGATTGACTTGATCGTCGTCTATGTACCACGTTATCGTTTTGGTCACGAGAAGAACTTTGTGCCGCCGCTTTCGGGAATCTACCTTGCTGCGTTAACCCCGCCTGAGCATGAGGTTCGCGTGATTCACCAACAAGTGGCAACGGTAAATCTGGACACGGATGCGGACCTGGTGGCGCTCTCATTCTTTAGCGGCTTTGCGGACGAGGCCTATCGCCTGGCGGATGCTTTTCGGGCGCGGGGCAAACTGGTGGTGGCGGGCGGTCCTCACGCGACTTTCTGGGTCGAGGAGACTCTGGCGCATTGCGATGCGGTGGTCGCAGGCGAGGCAGAGACACTTTGGCCACAGCTGCTCGCCGATGTCGCTGCAGGGCGCTTGCAGCGCCTTTACCAGGGCGAACCTCCATCGCTGGAGAATCTTCCGCGCCCGCGTTATGAGTTGTTGCCACGGGATTTCTTTGTGCAGCATGTGGTGCAGGCGACCCGGGGATGTCCGTTTGCGTGTTCATTCTGCAGCGTGCCGAGCCTCAACCCAGGTTTCAGGATGCGTCCAATCGAGGATGTGTTGCGCGACGTACATTACGACGATTTCCGCCATTGGTGGCAGCGCAAGGTGGTGTGGTTTTGGGATGATAATCTGACCGCGACGCGCTCCTACGTCAAGGAGCTGCTGCGGGCAATGATTCCACTCAAGCGCTGGTGGTTGACCCAGGCGAGCATGGATATCGCGCAGGATGCAGAGCTGTTGGATTTGATGGAGGCATCAGGCTGCATCGGGGTCTTTTTCGGCATCGAGACCTTCGGCGCGACTTCGCTCAAGGCGGCGAATAAGCCGCAAAATCAGGCGGACCGCTACCGGCGTTCGATTGCGGCGTTGCACGCGCGCGGTATCTGCGTGATGGCGGGTTTTGTCGCCGGTTTCGATGGGGATACCCCGGAGAGCATCGTGGCTATGGCGGACCAGCTCTACGATATTGGTGTGGATGTGCCTTTCATTAGCATTCTCACACCCTACCGGGGCACGCCGCTGTATAAGCAGTTTGCCGCTGAAGGTCGGCTGTTGCCGGGGCTGCAAAGTGATGCGAGCAACGGCTACAATGTGGCTTTTGCCCCGCAGGGAATGGCGCCGGAGACGTTGCTCCAGGCGCACCGGGCATTGTGGCAGCGTGCTTTTTCGCCGGGCTATGTGTTGCGTCGCATTGCCCGGGCAGCGCGGATGTTGCGCCCCGGCGCGTTTCTGATGACGGCGGCGATGAACGGCTTCTACGGTTTCAAGCGACTGCGGGGCAATACGCCCAGTATTGCAACTTATGAAGAAGGATTACGCGGTAGTATGCCGTGAAGGCGGATTGTGTCCACCAGAAAAGCAGTCAGGCATCCGAGGCCATACATCAGGATATCTATCCAGCTGAAGCTGGTGCCGATCAGGATGCTTAGCAGACTCCCGGCGGGCAATCCTAGAATATCAGCCAGGTGCAACGCTTGTGCAATCTCAACCGCACAGGCAAACAGGAAGATGGCGACGGAGAGCGTCGAGGGTGCGATATTCCAGAAAGCTCTGATAAGGCAGTAGAGCAGGATAACGACCAGGTAATCCCCCAGGAAGGCGCGGATGAAGGGGATGCCTGAAAAGACGGTGGCAATGAGAACTTCGACGATGAAGATGCCAATTGCAAAGAGCAGATAAGGAAGTTTAATCCGCTGCCAGGCTTTCTCCATCAGCGCGATAGACCGTTGTATCACCCTGAAGCCTCAATTCGCGACCGGTTATCGCTCATGTGTTGGACGCGACCGTGAGAGTGTAACAAACCATCACCTTGTCCTCGATGAAGCCCTCCGAAAGATACAGCCTGACTGCGGACCGGTTTTCTGCGTTGACTGAGAGATAAACCGGTGACAAGCCGTGGCTTAGCGCTATCCCCAAGGCTTTGCGCAACATCAAGCGCGCCAGACCTCGCCCCCGATAATCGGGGTGGACGCTGACCATACCAATATCAGCCGTTTTCGTTTCCAGATCATCTCGGGAGACATGAATGGTGGCGACCGGTTGAGAGCCGTAGCGCAACAGTAACGTGCCCCCGGGGATATTTTCGGCGCTTTCGAAAGCATCTTGAATAAATTCTAGTGTAGCTCCCACAAATCCAAGCTGCTGTCTGTAATTAGCGTTCCACAATTCACACAGGTCCTGAATTCCAGGCTCGTCGTCTGGTGAGAGGGTGATTAGCTCGTAGCCAGGAGGTGTCTCCGTAGGTTGAACTTCTTGAGCGTGATAGACCAACACGTAGGCGATACGTTCTACAATAAAGCCGAGAGCCTCCCATTGGCGGCGCGACTCCGTCCGCTCCTCTGGTAGAAACCCATATATTGAGCGCAGGTCCCTTGTGTGGGGCAGGATAGCAGTGAGCAGCTGTGTAAAAGCCGCCGCTGTTGCCTCGCGGGCGTGGAAAATCGTAAGGCGAGCTTTGCCTTTGTCGCGATAGGGTGGGGTGCGCATCAGACCGGCAGCGCCCACGACTTCATCCTGCTTCAGTAGCAGGTATGCGGGGAATTCTGCCGTTGGGAGAAAGGCGGCATCTGGAAGAAATGACTCATCGTGCTCAGCGCCATATTGCCCGCAGTAGCGCACGTATTCTGTCACATTCTCCCGCGATACTGGTACGCTTCTCATTTTCACGCTTGCTCAGGCAATCTGCGGCGCTCTCCGCGGGTGAAAGGTGAGGAATTGGAACAAGCCCAACAATGCGGCGAACAACACAACCAACCAAACTGGGATGATTTCGAGTGAGAACTGGCGTGCCAATATGCCAGCGATGCCGGGGATGAGTGCCCCACCCAGTCCCGCTCCGGCAATTTGCATGCCTATCGTATTGGCGGCGAAGCGCTCTCCGACGCGTTGGCTGGTGCCCGAGACGAGCGCCGGGAAAACGGGAGCGATGGCAAAGCCACAGATGGCTACAGCGATGAGGTCGGTAACCGGGACAGGGTTCCACCAGAGGAGCGCGGCGCCCGCCAGACCGGCCAACAGGCTGCCTCGCACGAGCGTATTGGCGCTGACACGCTGCGTGTACAGGCCCGCGAGCATTCGTCCAACCGTGAACATCGCCCAGTAGCTGCCTGTCCAGAACCCGGCCGCCGCAGGGTCTACGCCGCGCGATTCGGTCAGCAGGGTATAAACCCAGGTGCCCAGGGCGACCTCGACGCCAGTATAGAGCAAGAATAGCAGGACACTCAGCCAGACTCGAGGCTGGCGAAGCGTTTCGCCGACTGAGGTTTGGTAATCCGTCAGGCGTTTTGGTTGCTCTTCGACAGCATGGTCATCCTTGCGGTTCCACATGGCGATGGTCAGCGCGAAACACATAGCCAGCACCACTTGGAAGATACCAACGATCCGATAGCCACTGCGCCAGGAATTTAGCGAGGTGAGGGCATATGTCATGATAATGGGTCCGAGGGTGACGCCGACGCCGTAGCTGGCATGGAGCCATTGCATTAGACCCTCGCCGAAATGTGCGGCAACGTAAGTGTTAAGCCCGGCGTCAATTGCGCCGGCGCCGAGCCCGGCGCCCAGCCCTAGTGCAACCATTGAGGCCCAGTTGGGCACCAGCGTGTCGCCGATGAGAACGCTGCCGGTGAGCGCGCAACTGATAGCCAGGACGCGTCCCACGCCCAGACGCGCGATGATGGTGCCGCTCAAGAAGCTGGAGAGCATGTAACCCGTGGTGCTGGCGATGAAGATGAAACCCACGCTATCGAGCGGAACTGCAAAATCGGAGCGGATAGAGGGCAGGGCAACGCCAAACAAGCCGTCGGGCATGCCGAGCGAGACGAAGGCAATGTATGCCAGGAGGATGAGACCGAGTCCGGGGTGGGATTTGATGCGATTGACGATATTCATGCGATTATTCTATATCCTGTTTTATCAGAGATTATGTGCATTATAACATTTTCGTAACGATGTCAAAGACGGCAAGTAAACATAGTAGAAATATGGACACGTATATACAAACGACAACCAAAAATCTTGGGCGCGCTTTGTGCGCGCCCAAGATATTAACTCAAACCACACCTTAAGCGCGGCTTTGAGCGAAAACCGTGCCCGGTTGGTGATGTTCAGTGTTCTCTTATGCAGTGGGGATATCAAGCGCCTCGGCTTGCGCCAAGACTGCGATCATGGGTTTATCCTTGCTGCCGAAGTCCGTGATAGCTTCACGAACAATAGCTTTCTTTTCTGCCAGCGGTCCTTGTGCGTAGACTTTTCCGAGCGCAAATCCAAGCACGCGCGCCTCACCGTCGAGAATGACGTCCTCAATGACGCCAAGCTTGGTGCCGCCCTCTGTCTGGACTTCACGCCCGCGTAGGTTATTGATGAGAGTGAGGGCAACCGAGTCCGTGGTTTCTTCTAACGTGGTGACCACATTGGAACCGGAGACAAGCCAGGCGTCGGCGCCGAAGACCTGCACGGCGGCATGGAGAATGATGAGTGTCTTGCGGTTGATAATGCCCTCGGTGCCGAGGTGAATGGCGGCAATTTGACGCATTTCAGGGTCAACATAGAGACCTCTGATCTCTCCAAGTTTTTTGCCGTCGGTGATGCTGATGATGAGTTTGTTGGCGTGATCTTTAGACGTAATCATGATTGCCTCCTTGGCTCAGGGATTTGAATATCGTATTGCCGGTAGCGCTTATGCTATGGGTGTAGCTGAGAATTGCCATCGCATATTGATATCAGGATAGCACAGAAACTGAAATTCTCAACTAGATGTTTTGCTCTCACGTTCCAGTTTTATGTTAGCTCTTGTTCTTTGCAGTCTTTTCCAGAATGGTTTATAGAAAAAACTGTCGTCGGTGACTTCGCATAGCTGTTCGAACATGGATTTAGTGACGGTGAAGGCGAGGATGTCCGGCGGCAGGTGCTGGCGCATGGCGATATCCAGCGCCCCGATGAGCGCCTGGGGAGCGTCCAGGTCATCGAAGAGCGCCGCGAGTTGTGAGCAACCGGAACCGAATCTTGTGAGCACCGGAGTACACTCTCGCGCGGCATGGTGATATTCCGCAGCCGTTGCCAGGAGGCTGAGCTGGTCGGGGTTGACGAAGAAGGTGACGGTGCGGAGATGGCGGTACTGGTCTTTCCGCAGCGGACCGATGACGATGGTGGGGTACTGCTGTTGGTAAGGAGGGTGCTCTTCCAGCCACTGCTGCATGAGCTCCCGAGAGGCTTTCAGCCCTTCTTTGGCATAGAGAAAGTCCACGAATTGCTCTCTGGACCTGCTCTCGACGCCACAAAGCCAGTATCCGGCGCCCCCACAACTGAAGGCTTCTTTGGTGATGAGCACGCTCTCACCTTTCTGCCAGGCGGGATAGGCGGGGAAGATGCAGTGCTGGGGACTGGCAAAGGGCGCGAAAGGCTCAGGTTCCGGGACATCGTAGAAACCGATAAGGGGTGTGCCGATGCCGGCGATGCGCAGAAGCTCGGTTGGGTTGGGGGAGCTATCCATCGCGCTCATCAATAGATCTCCTTTGCGTCGGGAGGCAGGCGTCGCACGTGTTCGAGGTGGGCGCTGACGCGTGCATCGTCGCCGTGCGGGTACTCGAGCGCAAAGGCGGCGGCGACCTCGAGGGCGAGCTGCCTGAAGAGGGTGCAGGTGGCGAAGAGGGCTTCCCAGGTGGCATCATAGTCGGCGCCGGAATAAGTTTTGAGGAGCAGTTCCCACTTATCCGGTTCCAGATAGCGTTTTACGTATTTCCCGTGTTTGCCGGGGTCGCCGGTGAAGTTGGTTTTGAGGCCAATGGTCCAGGCAAGCATCTTGGTGAGCTGGTTGCGCACATAGACATCGAGCATGTATTTGGCATTGAGGATTTCTTGCCGCCATAAACCCTTAGCGACGTAGGGGGCAACCCACCAGAATTCGTTGCAGCAATCGGCGAAGGCCTTGGCGGTGGGGGGCTTGGGCAGGTAGTCACAATCGCTGGCGGATGGCAGGGGCGGGATGATGCCGTCCTTATCGAGGAGGACGATGCTCTGGCTATCCGCGACGATTTCGGGAATGTGATCGAGGGGATCTATGCCCAGATCAATGCGATTGCCATCGGCAAACTGCATGAGGTAGCAGAAGCTGCCGGTTTCCTGTGGAGGCGGGTCAGCCATGTCCTCGGGCATCTGCAGGATCATCATCTCACCGAAGCGGCGAATCCATTCGAAGGCATAGCGGTAGGGCGCCACATCGGTGACGAAGTAGACGACGTCGAAGTCCTGAAAGGGGTCGCGCGGCGCGTTGGGGTTGGCGCGAGAGCCGTTGAGGACGACGGCGCGGATGCGCTCATCCTCGCGGGCGGTGCTGAGAATCAGGTCGAGCATTTCTTGTTCGCTGCGCATGCGGCTCCTCAATGTGTGACCGGTGATCAAGGACCGGGAATGATCCCAGATAGCGGGATTGAGCTGTTGGACGCGACAGGGTGAGTGTACTGCGTATGGGGTTTTAGTCAAAAGTGGTTTTCGCGGGCGGGTTTTGCCCGCCTGCGAAAACCACTTTGGCATAGGCAGAGTTGGCTACGTCAGGTTCTGGTGATATTCAGCATAGCCGCAGCGAAAGCCAGGGTATCGGCGTGCTCGGAGATGAGTTTGGCGGTGGGTTTGCCGAGTTTGTGTCCGGCGCCGATATCAATCCGCAGCAGGTGCGGGGCATCCCCGCTCGATTTGGCAAGCACTTCGGCGATGAATTTCTTGGAGTGCGAGGGGACGACCCGGTCATCGGTATCGCCGGTGGTGACGATAAGGGGTGGGTATGCCACGCCGGCTTTGACGTTGTGTAGCGGCGAGTAGGCGAACAGGAATTTGAAGTGTTCAGGATTTTCCTCGGCGTTGCCGTATTCGTAAGTCCAGAAATGCCCCGCGGTGAATTTGTGGAAGCGGAGCATATCGGTGACGGGAACCCAGCAGAGGACCGCGCCAAAGAGATCAGGCCGTTGCACCATGCAGGCGGAGGTCAGCAAACCGCCATTAGAGCGCCCCTCGATGGCGAGTCGTTCTTTCCGCGTGACTTTTTGCTCAATGAGCCATTCCGCCGCGGCGATGAAGTCATCGAAGACGTTCTGTTTGTTCTCGAGCATGCCCGTCCGGTGCCATTCCTCGCCGTATTCAAGCCCTCCGCGAATGTTGGCGAGTGCAAAGACCCCGCCCATCTCCAACCAGACCAGGTTCCAGACACTGAAGAAAGGTGTCTGGCTCAGCGTAAAGCCGCCGTAGGCATAGAGAATGGTGGGATTATCGCCGTTGAGTGGCAAGCCCTTGCGGTGGGTGAGGAACATCGGAACGCGGGTGCCGTCTTTGGACTTGTAGAAAACCTGACGGGTCTCATAGCCTGTAACGTCGAAACCCAGGGTGGGGGTCTCGAGGGAGCTGAGGTCGCGAGTGTTGAGGTTGTAGCGATAGAGCGTGCGCGGGTGCAGGAAAGATTCGAAGCTGAAGAAGAATTCGGGGTCGTTGCTGCTGCCTTCGTGCAGCTCGACGCTGCCCATGGCGGGCAGGGGAATCTCCCGGAGCTGCTGCCCTTGCAGGTTATGCAGGTGGAGGGTCTGGTGGGCGTGATGGTTGCGCACGACGACAAGGGTGTTGCCCCAGAGCGCTATCTCGGCGATGACGTCCTCACTCTCGGGGATGATCTCGCGCCAGTTTTCGCGCTCAGGGCGCTCCACATCCACGGCGATGACACGCCCGCGGGGCGCATCGAGATCGGTAAGGAAGTAGAAGGTGCTGCCGAGGTTGCCCGCGGGTTGGTATTTGGCTTCCTGGTCCTCGATCAGGCGCTGGAAATCGCCGGCCGATTCGAGGGGACGGAGGTAGAAGCCATTACGCCGGTCGGTGCCGCGGCTGACGAAGAGCTGCAGGTAACGCCCGTCGTCGGAGGCGTGTGGGTGAAAACGGCGAGCCGGGTCAGCGGGGTCCTCGTAGATGAGAGTGTCGTCGGATTGTGGGCTATCAAGGCGATGCCAGTAGACCAGGCTGCGCAGATTCTGATGACTGGGATCATTCCCGGGGTCGGGTAGACGGTTGTAGAAGAAGCCGCTGTTGTCGGGCAACCAGGCGATGCCGGAGAACTTGCAGTAGCGGAGAACCTCAGCGTATTCCTGGCATGAGGTAGCATCGAGAATATGAATTTCCTGCCAGTCGGAGCCTTTGGCTGCCACAGAATACGCCAGTTTGCT
Organism: Anaerolineae bacterium; assembly: GCA_026645815.1. Classification (GTDB taxonomy): domain Bacteria; phylum Chloroflexota; class Anaerolineae; order B4-G1; family SLSP01; genus JAAZNO01. The sequence continues at coordinate 15,395 of JAPKMR010000054.1, forward strand.
GCCATCGGGGCAGTAGAACTGCCCTGTAAGCGCGACGGTGCCATCTTTGCTAAGGGTGTTGGGGTCGAGGAGAACCGCTGCGCTGCCATCCAGGTCGGTGGCGCTGGCTTCAAGGCTGTCTTGCCAGTAGAGAACGGGTTGGTTTTGCAGGCCATTGTTGCGGGCGAGGGCATAATGCTCGCCTGCTTTGTGAAGGCTCTCGAGCCTCGGATAATTCCAGAGCTCGGTCAGGCGCGCACGGATGGATTCGAGCGCCGGAATCTGGTCCAGGAACGCGCGGGTGCGGGCATTGTGTGCCGCGCTCCATGCTTGCACTTCAGGGTCGGTGGCATCCTCAAGCCAGCGATAGGGATCGGGGACGGGTGTGCCGTGGAAGTCATCCACGACGTCGTCTTGGGGTGTATTGGGGGCAGGGAGAATTGGGTAAGACATGACACCTCTCTTTTTAGCAGACCATGGTTATTGTGACCGTAGACCGGAGACCGGTCTGTTCCCGGGATACGGCTACGGCTTGAGATTATGGTAGCACGGTTGGGTAGGGCTGTCAATCAGGGTTCGCTAGTGATCAACTCTCTGCGCCGCCGTACTCGGCGCTTCTTAGCGGGTGTCGCCGCCCAGGTTAATCCACTTCTTGATCCAACCTGCACCCCTGTTGTAGTCTTTGTACCAGATGCCGCCGCTTTTGCCGCGCGCCAGGACGCCGAGGTATTCGGGCCCCCAGGCGACAAGAGTGGGTGACCCGCTAATGTTGCCGCCAAGGGATTTCCATTCCTGCTCGCCGGGATACCACCCTTTCCCTTCGGTGTAGGATTTGAACAACACATTGCCTTTTTCTCCGCGCGCCACGATGAGCAACCGTCCCGGTCCGTTAGAGATGATACAGGGCATGCCACGAACGCCAGAACCCATGTAGGACCAGTCGGTGCCGGCAGGGTACCAACCACCGTTAAGGTTATAGCATTTGTGGAACAGGTCAGAGCCTTTGCGTATCACGACATCAAGGCGTCCGGGTGCAAAACTCGCCACACTGGGCGCTGCGGCAAGGGGACCACCGCCGAGAGAGTCCCAATCCGGAGCCCAACCGCCCTCGAAACCCCTATGCCAGCAATCGCCATCGGAGCCACGAGCGAAGACATCCAGACGTCCTCCGCCCCAGGCGACGATTTTGGGTATATGGGTGGTGCTCCCGGCGAGGGAACGCCACCCGCTCCAGGTATCACCGTTGTAGCCAATGTAGTGGACCGAGCTATCAATGCTGCGCGCAACGATGTGCAACGTATTGGGACCCCAGGTAGCGACGGAGGGCGCACTGCAAAGCTGCCCGCCCAGTGAGTTCCAGCCCTGTTCCGATGGGTACCAACCGCCTTGGCCATTGTAGCATTTGTGCCAGAGGCAACGATCGCCGCCACAGACAAAGAGGTCCAGGCGATCTGCACCCCAGGAGATGATCGCCGGAGGTTGTTGGATTGTGCCGCCGAGACTGGACCAGCCTTCGTTCGAAGGATGCCACCCGCGTCCCTGGTTGTAGCATTTGTGCAAGACCGTGTCATCGGTGCCGCGAGCGAGGAAATCCAGGCGCCCCGGGAAGGCGGAGACTGCAGCTGGGACACCGGTGATTTGGTCATCTGCCGAAAGGGCGAAGACCGTGGCGCCGCATGTCTCTGCGCCGGCTATAGCAGCTGGGGTCGCCGCTTCCGAGAAAGCCATGTGACAGGCGCAATTCCAGAAGGTTTTGTGTCCAGGGATATCTACGCCATCGAAGAGCTCATCCAGCAATTCCTGCCGCCTGCCAATGCAGTCACTTTCGCTGGTGATGAGTTTCATGGCTTTGGCTTTGGTCATTTCTTTGACCATGGCCCAATAATAGGCACTGCCGACACACATCAGACAGGCGGGATCCTGTGTGATGGTGTTCCAGATACCGGTCGCCAGGTCCTCCGCCAGACCTATCGCGCCGGTGAAAAGGTTGCCCACACAGCCGATGGGGTCGTCAATGAAGTCGCCTACCCCCTCGACGATGGCGCCGGGCAGGCTAATCAATGCCTTGCCGATACCCACAACCCAGTCAATCAGAAAGAAACTCACGGTAGCCTCCTTTGCACGAAACGGAAAACGTTGTTGAACCGGCAAATACCGGATTTGAGTGCTCCTAGGCGACAATCCATCTCGTTCCTGTTACGTGTGGAAAGTTTCAGGAGGTGAGGGGCAGGGCGATGGTGAAGGTGGCGCCGTGACCGGGGGTGCTTTCGACCCAGATGCGCCCGCCGTGAGCTTCGGCGGCGAGCCTGCAAAACGCCAGGCCCAGACCTGTGCCGCGCCGGCGTCCCGGGGTGCTGCCGGCTTGTTTGAACTTCTCGAAGATGCGCCCCTGGGCTTCGAGCGGAATGCCCGGACCGCTATCACTGACGCTCAATAGCAGCGCGTTGGGACCATCGGGGGCCTCGCAGCGCGCCACCAACCGGATACGCCCGCCATCGGGGGTGAATTTGATGGCGTTATCCACCAGGTTGCTCAAAACCCGCTGGAGAATCTCACTATCGGCGGAGATAGCGGGTAGTGCGGGTGCAATATCACTCTCCAGGGTAATCGCGGCTTCGGTGGCGAGGGGGGCGAAACGGGCGCTGATTTCGTTCAGCAGCGCCGCAACGTCCACGTTGGTGGGGTGCAGGATCAATTGCCCGCTCTCGAGTTTGCTGATGTCGAGCAATTCATTCACCATTTTGAGGATGCGCTCGCTGTTGTGTTGCGCCATAGTGCGCAGTTGGGCAAAGTCTTCGGGTTTCGCGCGATCCATGAGTGCAAGCGTCCCCATGATCACGGTGAGGGGGGAGCGTAAGTCGTGGACCAGCATGTTGGTCAGGTCCTCCCGAAATTTCGCCAGTTGTTGCTCTTCGGTAATGTCACGGAAGATGAGGAGCCAACCCTCAATAGTACCCTCACGACTGCGCACGGGCGCGAGAGTGCGGGCAAGCGCGCGCCTTTCGGGAGTTTGGATGATGGTTTCGTGGGTTGGGTCGCCCGTGTCACGTGTGAGTGGGGCGCACTCGGCTTGCAGCGCCTCGGGGGTGTAGCCGAACAACGCAAGTGTCTCGGCGTTGAGGCGGTTGCCGTGAATTTCGGTTCGAACGCAACCGGTTAGTTTGGCGAGTGCCCGGTTGACTGCCAGAGCGTGCCACTCTGGGTCGAGCAGCAGCACGCCTTCCTGCGTGGTATGGAGAATCGAATCCAGTTCCTGAACGCGCCGGGCAAGAGCCTGGTCGGTTTGCTTGTAAAGCCGGGCATTCTTGATCGCGACGGCTGCCTGGCTGGCAATGGTGCTGAGGAGTTGTTGGTGGGAGAGATCGTAGGCATCCGATTGGGTGAAGGATTGCAGGGCGATGATGCCCATGGATTCGGCGCCGCTTAGAATAGGCACACCTAGCCAGCATTGGGCTTCTTTGCCAATGTGGGCGATGCCCAGGTCGCGTACCTGTGCGGCAACGTTCCCGCGCATGAGCAGGGGAGTCTGGGTGCGGAGCAGGTACTCGGTCAACCCTTCGCCGGCGCGCCGGGCACGCCACTTCACCCGCACGTCCTCCTCCACCGCCAGGGGGAAGGTCACTTCATCTGCCTCGCGGTTATAGAGCGCCACGAAGAAGTTGGCGGCGGGCATCAAGCGGTGAACCTGTTCATAGATGGCATCAACGACTGCCTCGATGTTGAGGCTGGAACTGAGCGCCTGCCCTACGGCTTGAAGGCTATCGAGTTCTTGCACGCGGCGCTCCAGTCGCTTACTGGCGCGATCGAGGTTACGGGCGATGAGAGAGGCGCCGACGAGAATCGCCCCGAAGAAAGCCAGTTGCATGAAGCCAATCCGGGTATAGATCAGTGCTGCGAGCGGCGCGAAGATGAGGGGAAGGGCTTCGTAGACAAGGATGCGTTTGAGCGAGCTCAGGTATTCCCACAGCGAGGCCATTTTCCAGCCTACAACATAGGCTCCTGCCAGGGCGTAGTTGACGCTGAGGTAAGCCAGAGTCAGGCCGAGCAGGGGAAGCCAGTTAGCCCTGGAGGCTTCCTGAAAAGGTAGCGCGCCTCCAGCCCAGCGGTAAACCGCACCGCCTGCCAGGATCGAAGCCGTGTTCATGGTGGCATTGGCGAGGATAACATTCACGATTTGGCGCTTATCGGGGCGCCGGGAGGCTCCCAGGGGAATGGCCCAGTAGTAACGAGCGATGCTATTAAGAATCGCGGCGCAGAAAGCGGCCCAACCGGCGGGGGTGAGGCCCATGACGAGGAAGCCTGCGACGGAGAGCATGGGTAGCAGGGATGCCGCACCACCTGCCATGGGAATGCCAAAGGTTGCGGCAAAGGCAATCAGCCCGCAGAAGAGTATCCAGATGGGTACCTGGGACAGTGATGGGGGATGCAACCAGGTCAACGCTGCCAGGATAAGCAGCACAATCGAGCCTGCAGCAATTGCTGTGGGGCGTACGCGTGTTTTCACTCAGGTAGCTCCTATGTGTGACCTCATAACTCGTTTATTGGCGCCGGCAGGTGGATTGTAGCAGCTTCAAGCACTATTATAGCATTTATGAGAATGTGTGCGAGTGCAGATTATGGCAAGGGTGCGTTTCAAAACGGGGGTGAAAATCCCAGGCGCCCCCTACAGGGCGCAGGAGAAATTTGATTTTTGGCGGCGGGGCCTTGCCCCGCCGCCAAAAATCAATTAAAGAAAGACATTTGTATGATAGTGGTCTTACTTTTACCCCGAAGTTGAAACGCATCCCTTTGGCAATGTGATTGGCGGCTTAGCTATTTCCGGAACTGTGGTCAGGAGCGCATGCAGTTTCCAGATGGGCAAGCAGGTCCGCGGTTTTGATCTCATCATAGCGGTCGCCAAAACGTTGGAAGAGTGTCAGCGCGTTTCGCGCTAGTTCCCCTGCAGCTTCTAGGTTTCCACGTTGAGACTCAAGGATCGCTTGCTCGAGTTGAGCCTTGCCTTCCAGTAATGGCTCTTTCCATTTGCCTGCCAGGTCAACAGCTTCAGTGAGAAGCGTTGCAGCTTCATCCAGGCGCGCCAACCCAATCAGGGCAATCGCCAGGTGGAGTTTGCAGTAACCTTCCTGGCGTTCCCAGTGTCCGCGTTGCGCCTCAGCCAGAAGCTCCCGATATTTATGTTCTGCTTCTGCCCATAGCCCACGATGAAGCTGTACTTGCCCCAACCGGTAGTGGCTACGTAGACGATGGTAGGTATCGTTGAATTGTTCTGAAAGCGCCAGCGCTTGCTCACCGTAGTGTTCGGCTTTATCGAGATCGCCTTGCAGCAGATAGAGCTGCGCCAGACGGTTAAAGATATTGGTTTGAACCAGATATTCTACCTGGTTCAGGGCATTGATCTCGGCTTCGGCGCGCAGCAATCGCTCTTCGGCTTCTGCAAAATTGCGCTGTTGGACCAACAACCGCGCCAGATGTACTTCCAACCAGAGGCGGAGCGCGGTTTGCTGCTGGTGCACTGCCTGCTGAATGGCCCGACGAACATACCTCTCGCAGGCAGCCCATTCACCACGGATGTAGAGGAAATACCACACCCGCTGCGCTAATAAGGGCACTAGCGCATGTTCTTTCTCAAAGGTCCAGTTGATCAGGTTTTCCAGGTTGGTGATTTCGATGTCCAGCGATTGGAGCATACTCCAGTATTCGCCGGTTCGAGGGATATAGCGCAATAGAAAATCTGTGTACCAACCTATCCAACGCTCGCGCGCAGCGCTTTCCCACACCGGTTCTGCTTGCAATTGCAGCGTTACGAAGGCGCGCGTGAGAGGGTGCATGCTGTAGCGCAGATTGGCAGCGCCTTCTAGCAATGCCAGTTCCGTAAGTTGCCGTAGGGCAGTGTGCAGGTGGTAAGCGCCTAATCCGGCGGTGCTGCCCAACGCCTCTTGGCAAACGGTATCGGCGAAGAATGACATGGCCCAGAGCACTGCACGCGCATCATCAGTCAAGGTCTCCCAGGCGCGTTGGAACAGCTCATCAAAAATCCGTCCCACGCTTTGACTGGCGGTATGTAATGCATTTACCAGCGCATCCAGGCTTAGGACGCCATGTTTCAAATACCCCAGGGCCATCTCGATGGCTTTAGGATTACCATCGGTGACATGCGCGAGCGAACGCCAACCGGCATCCTCGATGTTGTGAGGAAGACCGATGCGCCGAAGCTGTTTTTCGATGAATCGAAGGGCATCTGGCTCAGGCAAGCCACGCAAGTGCACATCCCACGCGCGTCGCTCCTTGCCCTGTCGTGAGGTAAGGATAACCTTGCCTGGTTCGGGAATGCTTTCGATCCAACGCTCCAGGTCTTGATCATTCATCGTCTCGAAATTGTCCACGATGATCAGTGGGCGGTGAGCGCGGAGCAGTTTTTCCACCTCGAGCCACTTTTGTTCTGGCGGCAGTTGGGTGAGAAGGGGTTGTTCCAGAACTCGTGCCACCGTATCCAGGGTTTCCTGTAGCCACAGCGACTGCTCTGGACGGTGCTGTGCCGAGATCCAGATAACCGCAGTGAAGGGCGGCGTGAGCATAGTATTCGTTTCAAGGAGACAGCGATAGCCAATCTCGATGGCGAGGGTGCTCTTGCCAACCCCACTGAGTCCCTCGATGGAGAGCAAAGGCCAACGGGAGGCAAGTCCTTCGAACACGCGCGCGATATCCTCGTCGCGTCCTAAGAAGTCACCGTAGCGCGGAGGGAGGTTGTGGCATTTGGGTGTTGCGAATGTGACAGGATCACCTCCCCACCACTTCTCACAGAACCGCTGCGGTGCAGGGTGCTCGCCGTATGCCAGGAATTGTTCCAGTTCTTTCCGGGTGTTGAAGCCGCCACGCTCGAGCAGTATTTGAGCCAGGGCTTCCAGCTCTGTGAGATTCGGGATGTTTCCTTTGCGCCAGTACGCGATAATGGATCCGCCGCTTTTTCGACCCAAAGCATAGCCGATTTCATCATGGATGATTTCGATCTGCTTGTTATTTTCCCTTATTTTGATCCGGTGGATTGCTCGGGAGAGCGCATCTTTGAACTGGAGCGAGATTGTCATTTGGGACTCCTGCAAAAAATAGTAGCGTGAACTCCTGTTATTGGGAGCGTGTCTGTGCAATACTATCCGTATCGGGCGGTGAATTTCGTCTCATAGACGAGGGGAAGCCCAAGAAAAATTGTATCCTGGTTTGGCATTTGGTCAATTCAAGGACCACCCTTAAAACCGCGGCTTCAACCGCTTTTTGTTGCGGCACGCAGGAGAACGCTGGAGAATTATCGTTTCTTTGTTCATCAAGAAGGAGGTTGAGATGGAGTCTGTACAATGGGTATATGCTTTCACTGATGTGGCGACAGTCGTTGCGCGCACGGATGACTGGGAGGGCGTGCGAGGCTTGTTGGGCGGCAAAGGCGCCAATTTAGCCGAGATGACACGTCTGAGTCTGCCGGTGCCGCCAGGTTTTACCATCACCACGCAGGCGTGTATGTCCACGATCAACGCAAATTTCGAGTTTCCCGAAGGTTTATGGGAGCAAGTGCTCACAGCCTTGGCTGATATAGAACAGCGGACGGGAAAGCGCTTCGGCGCGCCGGAGAACCCGTTGTTGGTTTCTGTACGTTCCGGTGCGAAGTATTCCATGCCGGGCATGATGGAGACCATCCTCAACGTGGGCTTGAACGATGCCGTTGTACCTGGATTGATTGCGTTGACGGCGGATCCGCGTTTTGTGTGGGATAGTTACCGGCGCTTGTTGGCGATGTTCGGGCATACCGCGATGGGGATTGAGGACAAGGCCTTCAAAGAGGTCATGGAAGCTCTCAAGGGTGAATTGCGATTAACACAAGATACGGAGCTGAACGCGGAGGCGATGCAGGAATTGACGGCGCGTTTTAAGAAGGTTTACCGGGATGCTGTGGGGCAGGAATTTCCGCAGGCGCCAGAGGAGCAGCTGCGCATTGCTATTGGAGCTATCTTCAAGTCTTGGATGGGCAAACGCGCGTTGGATTACCGCAAAATCGAGCATATCCCTGACGATATCGGCACCGGTGTGAACGTGCAGGCGATGGTTTTCGGCAACATGGGCGACAATAGTGGCACGGGGGTGGCTTTTACGCGCGATTCAGCTACGGGCGCGCGCGTACTCTACGGTGATTATTTGCTCAACGCTCAAGGTGAAGATGTGGTGGCGGGTATTCGCAATACGAAAAGGGTCGCTCAACTCGGTGACGATTTGCCGGAAGTTGGGGCACAACTTCACGCCATTGGACAACAACTGGAATCGCACTACCGGGATATGCAGGATATCGAATTCACCATTGAGCGGGGCAAATTGTGGATTTTGCAGACGCGAACGGGCAAGCGCTCTGCTCGCGCCGCGGTCAAGATTGCCGTGGATATGGTTGCCGAGGGCATGATATCGCGCGAGCAGGCGCTGCTGCGCGTCACGCCTCAGGATGTGGATTATTTCCTGCACCCGCAATTCATTGCAGCGGAAGTTGCAGAGGCAAAGAAAGCAGGGCGTCTGATTGCAGAGGGCGTGGCAGCATCTCCTGGCGCCGCGGTGGGGCGATTGGTTTTCGATGCGGATACGGCTGAGGCGCGGGGCACGGCGGGTGAAGCCGTTATCATGGTCCGCGCTGAGACCAAACCGGATGATGTTCACGGAATGAAACCGGCGCAGGGGATTCTTACCAGTCTGGGGGGAACCACGGCACATGCTGCGGTGGTCGCCCGGCAATTCGGCATTCCGGCGGTGGTCGGGGCGGCGGCGCTGAGCATTGATGAGGACCGCCGTCAGGTCACGGTAAATGGGCGCACACTGGGCGAGGATGATGTGCTCTCTCTGGATGGCACGACGGGGAAGGTTTATCTGGGTGCTTTACCGACGGTGGTCCCTGATTTCGATGAGGAAATCGAGCTGCTAACTCTGCTGGGCTGGGCTGATGAGATTGCGGAAGCGAGCACGGCACGGCGTTGGAAGACGGATTTGCAGGGTTTCCCAACGCGAGGCTTGCAGGTGTGGACAAATGCCGATTTGCCTGAGGATGCGCGGCGCGCACGCCGTTATGGGGCGCGCGGCATCGGCTTGTGCCGCAGTGAGCATATGTTCTTTGACCCGGAGCGCCTGCCCCATGTGCAAACGATGATCCTGCATGCGGAGGCGGCGCAAAGCCTGCTCGATGTGGTGCTGGATTGCGAGCGAATTCTGGAGAGCGGTAAGGAACAGGGACAGGTTATCACGGAAGGCCGCCGGGGTGAGGTGGTTACGGCTCTGGCGGCAGCGCGGGCAGCGGTAGCCGCATCGGAGGCGGTGCGGGTGTATCGCGCCGCGTTAGCAAGATTGCAGGGATTTCAGTACAGCGACTTCTACGGGTTGTTTGAGGCGATGGACGGATTGCCCGTGATTATTCGCTTGCTCGACCCGCCCATGCACGAGTTCCTGCCGGAGCACGGTGAGTTGCTGGCAAAGGTGACGGAATTGCGAGCGCGGGGTGTGGATGGCGTGGATCTGGAACAAGCCGAGGTGCAGCTGGGCGCCATCAAGCGGATGCATGAAGCCAACCCGATGATGGGGCTGCGCGGGATTCGTTTGGGAATCGTGTTTCCGGATATTGTTGAAATGCAAGTGCGTGCGATTTTTGAGGCGGCTTGTGATGCGTCCGCGGCAGGTTACAGGGTTTTTCCGGAGGTGATGATTCCACTCACCGGACATATCAACGAGCTCAAATGGACGCAGGTGGCGTTGGAGCGGGTTGCGACTGCGGTGATGGCGGAGAAGGGATGCACGCTGGCTTATAAATTCGGCTCAATGCTTGAAGTTCCGCGGGCGTGTTTGACGGCAGGAGAGCTGGCGGGTTTGGCTGAGTTTTTCTCCTTCGGCACCAATGATCTCACGCAGATGACTTTTGGCTACAGCCGGGATGATGCAGAGCGCCGTTTCTTGCACGGCTATTTGGAGCGCGGGATTCTGCCAACGGATCCCTTCAAAACGCTCGATCCGGAGGGTGTAGGGGAATTGCTGCGGATGGGTGTACGCCGTGGGCGCGCTGTTCGGTTCGGGTTGGAGGTGGGGGTTTGCGGAGAGCATGGCGGCGATCCGCAATCGGTGGAATTCTGTCACCTGGTAGGTCTGAATTACGTCTCATGCAGCCCGTTCCGCGTGCCGGTAGCCCGGCTTGCGGCAGCGCAGGCAGCACTCAAACATCAGGGCGAAGTGCTGGATTGATTTTTGACGCCGGATAAGAACGCAGCCCCGGATAAGATTCCGGGGCTGCGTTTGGGTATGCAAAAGATTCCGCTGGAAAAGCTGCTAGAGAATCAGGTCAGCGGTGGTGCAGGCGCGGCGTTTGCTTGTGGGAAGCCATTGCAGCGAAGTGAGGGTATCGGGTACGGGAATGTACTCGAGTCCGATGAAGCCGGTGTAGCCCAGGGTTTCGAGCTCGCCGAGGACAAAGCGCCACGCGATTTCTCCCGTACCGGGTTGGTGGCGCGCGGGGCTATCGGCGATTTGGATGTGACCGATCGCGTTGTGATGCGCCCGCAGCAGGCTGATCAGGTTGCCCTCGGTGCGCTGGGTATGGTAGAGGTCGAACTGGAGTTTGAGGCGTGGATGGCGCAAGCGCTCAAGGACCTCCAGCGCTTCGGAGGTGCGGCTGAGGATGTAATGCGGATGCTCGAAGCGGTTGAGCGGTTCGAGGAACAACGAAATGCCTGTCGTTTGGGTCTGTTCCAGTGCCCAGTCAAGGTTTTCGGTCAGGCAGTCGAGCATTACGGAGCGAGTGAGTCCCGGCACTTCGTTGCCAGCTTGAATGTTGAGGCGGGGACATCCCCCTAGACGCTCCGCTAGTTCCAGGGCATCCATCAGGCGGGTGCGCCACCACGCACGCCGCGAAGGGTCGTTGGGAAAACCGCGGTCGCCTGCAGCGACATCGCCCGAGTCCATGTTGAAGAGCACGACTTGTACACCGGAGGCAATCCGCGCGGCGACCAGCTCGTCCAGGTTTACGCCGGTGGGCCACATAAATTCGACGGCCCCGAAGCCGGCGCTCGCAGCCGCATGAAGCCGCTCCACAAAGGGCAGGTCTTTGAAGAGCATGGTGAGGTTGGCGGACCAATTCAGCATGGAACCGCCTCGCTAGTGCAATGACTCGCGCAGATTTGGACGCTCTCGAATGACTTTTTCAACCAGTTGGCTATAAGTGCCGCGCTGTTGGTGGTATTTGATGAGTGATAGCATTCTGAGGGGGAGGGTGTCACCCTCGAGATTTTCATACTCGACGCCCAGATCGAAGCAGAGTACGATAAAATCGGATTTGTTGAAGGCTGTGCCCATCGCTTCGCGTAATTTGCGGGGGTCCACATGCTGATCCGCGGCGGCGCCATCGGGGGTCGCAGGAGCGGGTATGCCTGGGACTGGAGTTTCGGCGGGCGCTGCATTGCCCAACCTGCGTTCCAGGTCGGCTACTTCCTTGCGCTTATCTTCTAGCTCGATCTGCAACGACACAGGGGTGCTTAGTGAGGTGAAACCGGCGGCTTGTCGTTCCAGTATCGCTAACGCGCGCCGGGCATTTTCGAGAGCGCTAGATAATGATGCTAGGGTTGACGCAGGCTCTGGCATGTGAGGACTCCTTTTCGAGCGCTATGGATTCATTCCGTTGCCAACCCCATGCCGGTTGCAATGGAGGGCGTCTGACCCGGTCCATTTCTGGCGCCGGCATGGTTAACATCTCTTATTGTATGGATATTGGCGGGGAACGCAAACATGCTCGTAGCGGCGCCTGAAATGGTCGCCGGTCAACTCTCTGCGCCGCCGTACTCGGCGCTTCTTTCTGCAAGCGTGACTTTCGTGGATGGGGTTTCGCCCGTCCACGAAAATAAAAAACCTATTATCATGCAAATGCCTTTTCTTTGAGTGATTTTTGTG
>JAPKMR010000055.1 GCA_026645815.1 Anaerolineae bacterium
TCAAAGCTCCAATGAACACATTAAATGCGCTCATGAGCGATGTGGGTATGGTCGCCCACTACGCCTATCTACCCACCGGTCATCTGCGTCGCACGTTGTTTGGAGATTGGTGGTTCGCTCATGGATGCTCCGAACTCGGATATAAAAACACCCGCCGGGTGCATTTGATACCAGCGGGGTTGAATATTGCACTACTTCCATCAGGGCGGTGTCACGCCTTGAAAGCTTTCCCAGAGGGAAAGCCTGCCCCGCGATTGCCCGTTGCGGGGCTTGCTGTTGCCTCTCAAACGTTCTCAGTTTAGCACAAATTGAAGAATCGGGCAATCCGCTCAGCAGCGTGTTATGCCAGCTATGGAGTGGCTTTGCTCCTCGCACAAGAATTACAGAGTGCCACTTCTGCCCATCAAAGCGGCATCGCTAAACCTGCATCAATTTCTCACTCCAGTTGGCGATAACTTGCTCTTGTTCTTCTGTTTCTGGCGATACGCGATGAGCGGATTTGGGGCATTGACGCCAGAGTTCTCGCAAGCGGTCGAGCGCCGCGATCCCCTCATAGCCGTGCCGCGCCAACCAGCAACCGATCACGACGCCGGTACGTCCAACGCCGCCCCAGCAGTGGACATAGACCATGCCCCCCTGTTGCAGGTGCCCGTCAATGGCATCGAGGATGGCAACCATATCAGCGGGTGAGGCAGGCACTGAGTAATCGCGAATCGGAAACCGCTCATGTGTAGCGCTTTGAAGCAAATGCCCATAGGGTTCCAAGCCATCTTCTTTGCGGGTCAAGTCAATGAAGGCGGTGATGCCAGCCTCGAGCAGAGCGCCGATTTTGGCGCGCGCGATAGCCGGGTTCATATCTCCGGGGTATTCGCCTGCCAGCAGCTGACCCGGAACCACCCAATAGCAGTTTTTGATGGGTTGATGCATCTTACACAGGTCCTCCGAATTTCAGAATGCGATCTACGGTTTTCGCCAATACATCGTTGTGAATGGCCGCATCACTCCCTCTCCGTCCATCCATTCGCCAACGCAACCAGTTCTACATTGTTCCCTTCACGCAAAAAAATAAACCGCGGGGATTGATGTAGATCCCCGGGTGAAATCTGCAAGTCGAAGGGGAATAGTTCCGGCAAGTGGAGGAGGTCATAGAGAGGGAGCGCGCTTGCGGAGGTGCTGCGAAGAGCAATCTCGAGAAGCCAAAAACCCAGGGCGTTTTGTGTTAACGCGTTTGGAGGCGAAGCGCGATAGACGCCCTTTGCCTTCACCAACTCCACAACACCCCACTCTTCCAATGAGAGTAGGATACGCGGCGCAGACAAGCGCACGATGGCGCGCTCACCCCATCGCGCCACGATGTCGTGGCGCAACTGAGCTGTGGTGAAGGTGTCCTGCAGCCGTCGTAAACGTCCCACTTGCGCGACTGTATCACGGAAGAAGGGATAGCGTACCAAAGCCATACCCCAATGCAAGACCAGGCGGGCCTGAGGCTCGAGCTCAGGCCAGAGAGAAAGCGCCTCATCGCGCAAATGGGTCAGTTCATCCGGCATTCGAAGCCAGATGCCGGTAAGCAATGTGATTACCTTACGACGGGACTCATCAACCGTTATGTCCCCGCTTAGTCCTTGCCGTAGGGCCGCGCGAACTGCTTCTGGTTCCCGGTCTGAGAGCAACACTTCAACAGCCTGATCCAGCCAGGCACGCTTGAGTTTTCGATCAAAACCTATACGTTCGGGCATTATTTCACCTTCGGATTGCATTCTTTCTAGAATCGCACTAACGGTACGATGACTTCTTCCAATGACAGGCCGCCGTGACAGAGCGCTGACTCAGCACGCCGCAAAAAGGCAGCGCGCCCCGGCGCAAAGAGGAACCGTAGCCCCTCCGGTAACCCAGCCGGAGTCCAAGCTACAGCTTCCGGGATCTGTTCATGCGCACGGCGCAGGAATTCCTCATTGGTGTAGATTCGAGCGCGTTGCCCCCGTGTCTCCACCAATACACCTTCTTGTGGGATACCAATCCCGGTCGCTTCAAGATTGCCATGATCAGCAGTGAGCCAGGTGGCAAAACCCGCTTTCCGAAGCGCAGACAACAAGTCGCCCAACGGGCCCTGTACCGCCCATTGTGCCACTTGTTGCCGCAAGCCTGCTGCACCCAATCGCATTCCATGCGCCATTGCATCCACCTGCGTCAAGACCACCGCCAAAGCCTGGATGCGGGAATCAGTCAACGTAGACAGCCACGTCTCTGGTGCGGGATTGTGGAGATAGGACACAGCCGAGGCCGTTACACCTTGCCCCGCCCAGAAGCTTTCCCAGCGACGCGCTTCGACATCGGTGCGCTGCCAGGTATCGCTGAAAGCATAAGGCGGCAATCCCGCAAGTAGGGCTTGCCTGGAGATAGCCGTGAGTGTTGGCAACCAAACGAAACAGCTATCTTGAGATTGCGGCTCGAGGGTCAGAGCATCACGCAATACCAGCCATTGGTCCCAGGCCATGCCATCCAGCACCAGCAAGGCAACCCGCTCGCACGCCCTGGCCCGTAATTGAAACGCGAGCATCTCGGACACCTGGTGCCCCAATACCGGCGTTGGAACCGGTGGGAGCGTCGCCAGTGGCGCATAGTGGCTCATCAGCCACGCGGAGAAGCGCGCTTCGACAGCATCGTGGAGAGCAGCGAAAGCCCTCACCTCAGGGTCGGTCAAAGCAGCATGATCGGTCAAGCGCAGCGCCTCTGCCCAACGCGGGGCGAAATTCAACCAAGCCCCATAACTGGCGTTGAGTGCAGGCAGTGTCTCAGCAAGTTCGGCCTGAAAACGCAGGAACCGCTCGCGATCATAAGCGAGCTGGTCGAAAACCACACCGGCCTGCACCCAACCGTAGACTGGAGTAGGTTCTCTAAGTCGCACTGGAGGAATCAAGCCTTCCAGGAATAACGCATCCATGTGCGCCTGAATTTCGCGGTCATCGAAGAGGGTAAGAAGGGGTGTATCCGGCGCTGCGGTGACCGGAAGGCCCTGTTGGGCAAGGTAAGCGGACCACGCTGTCGCCAAAAAGCGATAGAGCGCGCCGACATCGTGAAGCAATTCCGCCAGAGGTAACGCCTTCAGATCTGGAGCGGTCTGCCATTGTTCCAGCAGCAATGCATCGAGCGCGGGCGGCGGCTTCTGTCCTAAACGGTGGCGACGCAGCAAGTGGCGTACCAGGGCTACCGGTTCACACACGTTTTCGGGAGTAACAGAGTATGCGAATTCCAGCACATAACGCCGCGATTGCTGGATTCCCTGGCGTTGCGATGGCGGGTGGGCCCAATAAGCTTGATACAATCGCGCCAATGCGCTGCGGTCGTGCTGCGCCAATTCGCGCAGTGTGGGATAAGCCAGACGCGGAAAGAACTCGAAGAGCGCCAGGGAGCGCACCCGCTCACGCCCGCCGGCTCGTACCAGCAGATCGTATGGCAAAACATTGGGGTCAGATGAGGCAATCTGCACAACCAGACGCAGAAATTCGCCTGCGGCCCAAGGCTGGTGATAATCGGTTTCATAAGCAAAGCGAAACATGGCAAACTGCTCAGGCACGTAGGTGAGTATCCCTACCGCCTGCGCCGCGACAGCAGCCTGCACGGATTCATCGAGTAACAAGCCATCGGGATCGATCGCCAGGACTAGGCTTACGGCTGGATCGAGCGCCAGTCGCCCTACCACAGCAGTCGTCCAATCCGGGGTGCGTGTGTTCATAGCGCTAACCACTCCTGCAGCAGGGTCTCCAATGCGGCAATCACTTCGTCATAAGACGCCGGCACTGGCGCGAGGTGTGTCACAGAACGATCCCAGGCTACATCCATACCCGCGCGCCGAGCCAGATGCAATAATGTCTCCACGCTATCCAGTGTATAGCCTTTGTGCTGGAACTTGGCGGTAACAATGCGCCTGAACCGGGCTTGATCCAGATGTTCCCGCTGCACGGTCAGCAAGTACCAAACATCATACAAGTCTCGAGGATAGCTCCGGCGTAGCAGGGCACGCAACTTCTCCGATAACATCTCCTCCAAGCAATAGGCATGCACCATAAGCGACTCGGCTGGAGCATCAGAGTAGGGATGAAACACCGGACGCGGTTCAGTTGGCAAGATAACGGTCTCGTAGCAAGTAAGGTCAAGTGTAATGCGCGCGGGATCGGCGCCAGCTTGTCCCAGGGGGCCCACATAGCTCACCCGCGCGCGGTAGGCTTCTTCACCAGGAAGGTCGCGGCTCTGTCTCCATAAGGCGATTTGCATGGGAACGCCGAAGTCAGCGGTCACACGTTGACAGACCTCGCGTACCTGCGTCCGCAGTTCATTTTCAGCAAGGGCCTGGAGCACGGTAAAATCCAAATCTTCGGAGAAGCGGAAGGTCGGAAAATAGACCTTCCGCAATGCTGTACCACCTTTGAAGGCCAGACGTTCAGCCAATGCGGGCATCCGCGCTAGCGCCAACAGGAAACAACCCAGAACGTAATCGCGTTCCTGAAGTTCCACACGTACACCAGCCTGCGCCGCCAAACGCTGTAGTTCGGCTCTGGGTATCATTTACCCCTCCTGCCAACCTTGGATTTCAGCATCCGAAACGTTAACACACAATCGCCAACGTGTATCGACCGGTCCATTGGCGGGTCGTCCCGGATCCAAAAGCGCTCGCCCGCCAGAAAGCGCCGACCGCCACTGGGCAGCGCAGTCTCCCATTGGCAGCGATAGGCGTTCTGTCAGATAACCCAACCGCTTAAGCAGGGCGCCGTTTTGCATCCGCAATGCATATTCAGAGAGACGTTCCGGATTAGCGCCACGTTCTTCGATTGCGGTTACCAATGTCTTGGCCACTTCAGCGATGCCGCCGCAGTATTCGGGATGGTCCAACGCATCCACCACGCTCTTTTCCAGATTGGCAATGGCAACCGGGTAGCCTTCGATCCATACGGTCGCGATGCCAAAGCGCTTACGGGGATGCAGGGTGATGAAATTATACGTGACACCCAGCAAAGTGACAGGTTGCCGCCGTCGCGGAGAAACAACCCAGATGTCACGGGGAATTTGCTCGGTGAGGCCGTGATGGTGGAGAGCGGTCCAATAAGCAATGTAGCCTTCAGGAGCCAAATGCTGGGCAAGCCTGAACTCATGGATAGTGAATCGGCGCTCCGGTCCAGCTTCGAGCGGGACGATGAGGTAACGGCCTTTATCCAAGGCGTGCAGCCAACCGCCCTGCACCAGATCGTGTAACAGCTTGTAAGTGGCTGACCGCGAACCGCCGAGAAGCGCGTGCGCTTCCGCGGTGGTGAAGACATGCCGCCCTGCACCTGCCAGGGTAGTGAGGAGGGTGGTAGCCTTGATACCCAAGCCAGTGGAATATGTGTTAGTTTGTGTATTCATCCTTACCCCTGATGTAAGGATCATAGCATAGAATAACAAAACCGGCAACTTCCGGAATAGATTTCACCCCTCCGCTTTGATACGGGCGTTATCGGCATACATCAGAAGTTGAGGGTCTTCCTGCAACACGCGGGCAGGGAGGCGCGCAGCGACGGCGAGGATATCGGCGTAGCGTTGTTCGCGCCAGGCGTGCCGGAAGCCTGCCAATAGTGCCTCTTTGCGGAAGACGCGCAGGCGCCCCTTCTCCTTGAGATAGCTCTCGAAGACGTGCTGCAGGCGCCGTTCACGCAACTGGGCAAGATGCTGTTCCTGATTCGGGTCGGGCACACACCAGCGACCCTCGGCATCCTGGATGAAATCTTCGTAGAGGATATCCCGCAATTCCACAGGCTCCTCGTTCGCGCCCCAGGCCCGCTGCGCTTCGCGCATGAAGATGGGCTGGAGTTCCCCTTCGGTGCGCGGCCCTTCTTCCAGACGCAGATGCACCCACTGGCGCGCGCTGCCCCGGTCCGTGACGATGAGGGGCAATTGGCCGACTTCCTGCGCCTGGAGGAAGCGACGGTCGTATTCGGCAGCCTGTTGGGGAAGAAAATACATCTTATCGCGCACGGAGTAACGCTCATTGAGGCCAGCATAGAACTCAGCAGCATCGAGCGGAACGGGATAGCCGCGCTGGACATGGAAGGCGACCATGCGGTCGAAGAGCAGGTAGTTCTGACGTTCGGAAACTGGTTCTAGATGCTGACCCAACAACGCCGGAATTGGTAATCGCCCCAGGTGATAATCCACGAAGTCCCAGACACCCTGCCCCGTGCCCGCTACCCGGCGAAAGCGCACCTCCAAATTGTCGTTGGGCTTGTAGGTGGAGATGATGAGATCCTGATTAGGAGCTCCAGCAGCAGTCACTTGAGTATGCGTTTTCTTTTTCTTGTCCAGAGTTCGTACATCAGCAATAACGAAACCGGCGCGCTGCAAGGCTTCCTGAATAGCATTCCATACAGCGTTCTGTGAGTTATGAAACTCTATTGTCATCCAACGTCCCGGTCTAAGAACTCGGTTGAACTCTGTGAAACACGCCGCCATCAAATCCTGGAAGTCGAACAGTGCCTTGTGTTGTGCTTTATTGATCACGGCTTCTGGTCCGTTGTCGGTGTGAACCTGAAGCCAGGCTTCCCACAAGAAATTCAATTCAGAATACATAATATTGGCACCAAAGGGAGGGTCCACGAACAAATAATCCACGATATTGGCAGGAATGTTCAGTTTATGGCTGGACTGAGTCGTAATAATTGTTTGCTCTTCAGCTAAAGTCAGGACCCCAATTCTCTTAAAAACCTTCAGACGTTCTCGAATCAATTCAAATACAGAAAATTCAACTTGATTGGATGGGATATAGAGAGTTCCCCTTCGGTGCCCTGCTGTTTTGCCGCCCGCATTTTTCTTTTTGCCTCCAACACGGCTAATAGCAATCTGATGTTGCCTATTCGCTCTTTGCATAACAGCAGAGACAAGCCATTTGGAGTATGGTGCCGCTGATTTGCTCCAACAAGCCGCCAATACCCA
Organism: Anaerolineae bacterium; assembly: GCA_026645815.1. Taxonomy (GTDB): domain Bacteria; phylum Chloroflexota; class Anaerolineae; order B4-G1; family SLSP01; genus JAAZNO01. The sequence continues at coordinate 6,961 of JAPKMR010000055.1, forward strand.
TAGATTACGTCTGGAATAAAAACGATGAACGTGGGTCATGCCAATATCATCATTACGGCGAGATTCATCGCCTGGCGGCATTCTATTAGTGGGAAACCAATAGGGAATCTCGCTCTCCTCGATGCGTTGGATGAGCGCCAGATCAGCGGCATCGGGCGTCTTTTCGTAGCGCTTCTTACCCACCGAGTAGTTGATGAGCACGGGCACTTGTTTGGCGCGGCGCACCGGCTGGTTGAGCGCCATGTCGAAGCCGGTATCCCAGGCGCGATCCAGCGTGCGCTTGCTCTGGAGCGCGTTGCAATGCGGGCAGGGGAACTCATCACGCACCGTACCGGCATCCTGGTCCACTGCCGCCTCCCAAAAAACAATCTCGCTGCCACATTCACTGCAGACGAAAACGTCTGACCAGACGGTGTAGTTGATCCGGCCCTTGATACCCTGCATCGCCCCGCCCTTGAGTTCCTCGCCCTTGTCTGATGCGGGCGGTACGTGCCAGGTCTCATACATCCAACCGCATTCGGCTTCTACCTCCCTGAGGATGCGATTGGCTTCACGATCGAAGGCAGCGGCATCCACCGGCGTGTTGTAGTTGTAGGCGATAAAGGTCGCGGCAGGAGAAAGGTCAACAAGTACTGCTTTCCGCGCGCCAAGGCGGGAGAAGGCGGAGGGTAGGGCGTTCAAGGATGGAGCATGGTCATCGGTCGCCGGACGCCGGTCGAAAATGTTGCCATCATCATCCACGAAGTAGCCTAACTCCTGCACCGCGTCGCGGTCACCGCAGAGTTGGGCTGCCACGCCGGTCATGCCTGTACCGCAGAAACCATCGAGCACCACGTCGCCCGGCTCGGTGTAATGGAGGATGTAGCGCATGATAGCTTTGTGTGGCACCTTGGTGTGGTACGAATGCGCATTGTAAATGGGGTCATTCTTGCCCTCGGAGACATCTGCTGCAAAGGGCTCGCGATGATAGGGGTGACCGGTCTGGCCAACGGCCCCTTGTCGATCAGCATCTGGGACCTCAGCTTCCGTCGCCCACTCCGCCAGGATTTCCGGTAGAAAGGGATTGGGACAGGCAGTATAGTGTGGCGGGTCGGAAAGCGCCAGGATAGCATCGTCACTGGCAAGGGGAAAGCCTTCGATGGCGCGAAAGGCCGGGTCTTGCAGGGTGGCGCGCAGACGTTCGCGGTACTCGGCGCGATGCCGTTCGCGCTCCGCGTCGTACTCGGCGGGCGGCTCGTCGATAAGGGGGAGTTGGTTGGGCATAGGGGACCTCCAAGAAGTCAGATCGTTGCTCGATTTCGATTATACCGCGATTTGTTGAGTCGCGGGCAGTAAGGCTTTTAGGTCTGTAGAAAGACTCTCGTGCGCCAGGATAACGAGGTGATTACGCGCGCGCGACATTCCCACGTAAGCCACGGTCACAGGATCAGGCAACACGCCGCCTTCCAAACCCGCCAGAATGACTACTGGGCTTTCCAACCCCTTGAAGGATTGTATTGTCAGCAAAGAGACCTCGCCGCTATCTGGCATGAGCGTCTCAGTCAAAATGTAATTGCCATAACGAGCACCAGGTTGTAGCACGCCCCAACGGCGCGGTGAGAGTATCACCAAATCGGAGGTAGCCAGGCGCTCCGTAACTAGCAGGCGGTGCAACAATGTGCGCAGGTGGCGTTCCATTCCAGCAGCATCGTGATAGTACAGAATCTCAGGCGCGCGCCCGGGTGGTCCGAATGCTTGGGGCCGCGGTTCGCCCCGGTAGAAGCGCGCCACTGCCGCGTGAATCTGCTGGGTATTACGACAGTTGCGCGTTAGTGGGAAGGCGGGCAACGCCCAAGGCAGCTCGAAGCGTGGACGGAACAGGTTCTGGTTATCATCCTTGAAGACGTAGATCACTTCAGCCCGACGCTTGTCCAGCAACGCATCTAACGCCAGCAACCACTCACCATAAAAATCCTGACCCTCATCCACGATCAACGCATCATAGCAAGGGCCAAGGGTTTCTGCCGCGCGCAGCAGCATTTCGGGATACACGTCGCGCAGCAAGGCCTCTTGGTCGCGCCCATATTCTGCGCGCAGGATGCGGAGTTCGTCGCGTAAACCGGCCTCGCCGATCCAATCCTCCACCAACCGGTGAAAATGGAAGATATCCACGCCACTAGGTGCAGAACGCGCGCGGAGGGATTCGCTCAGGTAGCGATTGAAACACACCCACAACACGCGAAAACCGGCTTGAGATAACCGCCGGGCCTGCTCCAAAGCCAGGAGCGTCTTTCCAGAGCCAGCACAGCCGGTGATGAGCGCTCGGCGCTGAGATTGGAGCACATCCAGCACATAGAATTGCTCTTCGGTCAAACGCAGCAAGGTTTCAGTCTCAGCCTCCAACGTTGCGCGCAGCAAGGGGGCCAACGTCCAGCTGGGCGAGAACAAATGCACCAGCGCCTCGACGCCCTCGCGCCCTACTCGCCCTGTTTGCTGGTCGTGTCCGTGCCAGTATTCCATCGCGCGCCGCACCCAACCACCGACATCCGCCAAATCCGCCATATCCAACACCAACGCAGCAGGGAGTTCCGGTAACAGGTCACGCTCCACACTTACATCGGGGAAAGCCACTGCATAACCTAATGTCAGCCAGCGAGTCTGCCATGGAGGAATGCCCTTCAACAGATCCAGCAGACTATGCTTGGCGCGTCGCACCTGGGCTATAGGGTCTTTAATGGTGTAGTGATTGGAAAACCAATCGCCAGTTGCACCATCGTAACGAATGACACCGCCCTTGACCTCCAGCAGCAGAATACCAAGTTCTGGGTGTACCAGAATGAAATCTGTCTCGCGATCCTCCGGCCCATACTGAGGATCACGAGCCAACCAGCGCACGGAATGAAATACCGTGAACTCCGGCGACAACTGCTTCTCGAAAGCAGCGTAAAGTCGGCGTTCGGCAGCACTGGACGTTTCATCACGCATAGGGTGAGGCAACATTCGCGCCATGGAACCTCCTCAATAGAGCGGAACGCCGGCGCTATGTAACATGGATTCTAGGAAGTCCGCAGCCAGACCGCGTTTCAATTGGTCATGATAATATTGGTTGTAATAGTTGCGGAGGCATTGGTAACAACTGGTCTCCCGACCGCATTCGCAATTCGCCACGCGACGCCAGGCTGCACGGAATACATCCACAAAGTTATCTGAAATGCGCCGCACTAGCGCTGCGCCACCGGGCACATTGTCGAAAAGCACCACTGCAGGCACCGGGCTCCCCGGATAAGGGTAGAGCGTGCCATTCAAATCGTCACGAGGAATGCTCAACGCCATGCTGGCCCCTTCCAGTAGCGCATACAACAATGAGGTCCACAGGGAAGGATCTAGGTTCAGTGCCAGTGTACCGCTAAAGCGAAGGTCCAACACATCGGTGATGAATTCGTGGCCCAAGCCATACGTCTGAATCATTCCCCGACATGGTTTGCCAGTTCGGGGATTGTCATGTGCAGTCTTTTTAGTTCCACCATACTGTGCTGGTTCAGCCCAACCGCAGCTGGTGCAGATACGGAATCCGGGTCCTCCACCATTGTTGACCAACGCCAGGCGCCCAAAACGGGAATAACGTTGCACGAGCTCCAGTTGCGAACTGCACAAAGCGCTTACTCGTTCCAGACTCGGCGGTTCCTGGGCGTAGTCCGCAAAATAGACTTGGGAAGCGTAGAAACGCTCAGGGCGTTGTTCACCAATATCCGCCACCTCGCGTGAGGCGAGAAAACCAAATTCCGGCACGATGAAACGGCCCTTTAGGCGTGAATGACTGAGGGTTGCACCACAGGCGTCACAGCGCTCTTGTGACAAAGGCGCTGAAGCGTGATGGTAACGACCGCACTCAGCGCATACTGCATAGTATCGCTCCTGCCAATCCTTGCCAGGTTGTTTGTAGATGCCACCACCGGTCCAGATCTTTTTCGCAGCCACAACCTGTCCGCCAGGCGCAAATTCCGCAATGGCCATGCGCAGATCGCGTTGCAGCTCGATTTTTCCGGCGGTTGGCTCCGGGACGTGATCAGTACGCAATTCCACCACATCCGAAGGGAAGCCGTATTTTGGCAGCACATTTCGTGAACCGAGAAAGCCCAACAGATCGCGCGCGCGCACAGTCTTGGCCACCTGTTGATAATGACCCGCCAGGGGGTAATATTTGTTCTGGACAGCTTCTTGCTCCAACTGCTGATAGAGAGCCAGATCATCATGCACCTCCCGCGTCGCCCGGTCCAGAATAGAGTCACCTTGTGCATTACTCAACGCCTCGAGCCAGCCCCAGGTATCCAATTCCAGCATCCCGTGCAAAGCCGAGGGAACGATGCGGTGTAAAGATTCCCGTACTTCGGGGGGACGCTGCGCGATGAATTGCTGGAATAGTTCGGGTCCGGTAGCCCCTGTTTCCGGTGCGAAGAAATCGCCCACACTACGGTAAGTCAACTTGAATTCCGCGGCGGCCCAACGGAAGAAAGCCGCCCACAATACCGAATGGACATGGCGGCGCACGATCTTCTCGTTCTCCACAACCACTAATGGCGCGGCAATCTCGCCGGAGACCAAGCGCTTGGGCTCGGCATAGTGGCTGAGGTCGTGAGAGCGCCGTTGGGCATAGGTGAGGGCAAAAGCCGCTGTATCGGCGCGGCGTCCAGCGCGTCCGGCCCGCTGCAGGTAGTTGGATGTAGCCGGGGGGACATTGCGCATCAACACGGCTTGCAGGCTGCCCAGGTCTACACCCAATTCGAAGGTCGTCGAACAGCTGAGCAGATTGATCGCGCCGGCGGCAAACTCGGTCTGAATCTTTGCTGCCTCCTCAGAACGCCATTGGGCCGTGTGTTCCTGAGCCGCCAATGGAATGGGGGTGAGGCTGAGCATTAAATGGCGATAGTGGTTTTCAAGCCAGGCTGGATCATCCTGGGAAATGGGAACCAATTGACCATCACATGCATACCTGGGACACAGATTGCGCAGATTCGTGCTCGTCACACTCTGGCAACGCGAACAGCGATAGAGCTGCGGGGTCCCTGCTATCACCGGCACCCACTCCCAGAAGTGGTAATCCACGGCATAGACGCTGCCCACGCCCTTGAGGTTTGACACTGGCAGATATACCTTCCAGGGCACAGTCGTGTTGGTCAGATGCTGCCACAAACCCTGCAGCATCGCCTTTGCCTGATCCAGAATATCCCCTTTTGAAACAACATCTTTGAGCAGCCGCTGTAGAAAGTCCAGGCGCCGATTTCCACCGCGGCGTGGGGCCCATCCCAGGACGCCATGCCTGGCATCGCCGCTAATGTTGCTGACAAAGAGCTCTTTGTTGCGCGGCTCGAAATCTGCACTGCGGGCATCCACGCCAGTGGGGTATGTGAGCACGCCCTGCTGGCGTAACATGTCCATGAAAATCAACACCAGCGTCCAGGCTTCGTCGGGGCTGAAATTCCACGGCGACTGAAGCAATGGCGTTGGCGGCGTCCAACGGGGGAGCCTCGCCAGGCGGAAGGTCAGCAAGCCCAATCCTTCCAGGCTCATCCGGGTATCCAAAGCACTCAACTCTTGCATGAGCCAGGTACGGGCCCGGTTCTGACGGGCGTCAAAACTCTGATCCAGTGTAAACATGCCGGCATCTTCAGCTAGATGCTGCACGCGCCCGACCAAATCATCCAGTCGCAAGTACCCCTCTCGTGCCGCCTCATCGTTCTGCAGCGCCAGATAGATCAAACGACGGTGAAAGATACGCTCATAGGTGCGCTCCACATAGGGCGCGAAGAAGGCCGCATCCTGTCGGCTATCGGAAAACGTGAGCAGTTTCCGGCCTTCACCTGGAAGCAGGCTGGCTTGCTCATCATCTGCCGGAGGTAACATCTGATACAGTGAGGTTGCCAACACACTCACAGGTGCATCACGCCCGGTAAGGAAACGATAAACCGCACCAGCAGTGCGATATGCCCCGCAGGTGACACAACGCTGCAACGCAGTGGCGCCTTTGGGAAGCCCTACATGAAAGACCACATGACGAGGAATATGCGGCGGACAATCGCAACGGGTCGGCACATTCGCGCCGAGCGCTAACGCACCGCAACCCAGACAAAGCGTGTAAGCCTCGACCTTGTCCTCATCGGGCTGATCCAATCCCCCTACCAGCGCTTCATCTTCGTCCGCGGATTGGGTTTCGTCATCGAGGATGAAATAAGCCAAGCCTTGCCCGATTTCATCCGCCAACGTGCTCTGCACCAGACGCTTGACCGAGCCCTCATTATGGATACGTCCCACCAAATATGCACGCCCACAACGTGGACAGGCTGCCAACTCGAACATGCGAGAACGGCAATGCGGACAGATCTCCTGGCGCGTCAGGTACAATCGGGGTGAGTCCGGCCCATGTGCATCGGCATTCAGGCACAGGAAAGCCCCCTCCAACGCCCGCGCGAACAGGTGATACCGCGTGGGAAGCAAGGGCGCCTCGCCCTCGTCCGGTTTGCCTTTGACCGCCAGGTCCACCAGCCGCACCAAATGCTCATTCGCCTCTGCCTCTTGAGGAAAGACCCTGGTCGCCAGTTCAGTCAATGTATGTGGCTCAGACAGCTCTTGCCGCAATGCGTGCAATCGTTGATCGCCCTGTAGAAGCAGGTATAGCAACCGGCGGGCTTGTTTCTCTGATGCACCAAGCTGCGCCTGACTTCTGGCTGCCGTCAAATCCGCAGTTGGTACGCCCTTAGCCGAGGCCACCTGATACACCTCACCCATGGAGGGCGTTCCCTGAAACCTCTCGTCCAACTCCTTGTATAAGTCCGGTTGCCCCTGTCCCCAGGCAGTGCCCAAGGCGGCTTCAGTCTCACGCGTTGCCTGCACCACATCCTGGCGCTCCGGTACATCGTCCTGCCACTCGAAGATTTCTCCGAAGAGCTCGCTTGCAAAGCGCGCCACAGCTGGAAAATCCTCAGGTCCACGCCCTAAAGTGGCGCTCGTGGCAATACAGCGAATGCGTCCCGGCTCACTGCGTACCACACGATCTTTGAGCCGTCGCAACAACATGGCGATCTCGATGCCAGTAGCGCCATCATAGATATGCGCTTCATCCAGAGCAATGAAGCGCCAATGACTGCCTGGGGCGTCATCGAAGAATTCACAATCCCTTGGGCGCAACAGCAGGTATTCCAACATGGCGTAGTTCGTAAGAAGTATGTGGGGCGGAGCGTCGCGCATTTGGCGCCGGCTGAGCAGCTCGTTGGGCAACATCTGCTCGCCAGGGAACTGCTCTGCGAAACGTGTCTGTGCTTTGAGATCATCCTCCTCGGTCTCCCCAGTATACCGTCCGAAGGTGATGACTGGGTAATTCTTGAGCAAACCGCGCAGGCGTTTGAGCTGGTCATTGGCTAGCGCGTTCATCGGGTATAAGAGCAGCGCTCGCACACCAGGTTGCGCCAGCGTGCCGGCATCCTGCTCGTGTAATAGATGATCCAGAATTGGGATCAGGAAGGATTCCGTCTTGCCAGAGCCAGTACCGGTAGCAACCACAACGTTCCTGCCCAGATGTGCGGTTTTCTCAATCGCTTGATCTTGGTGCAGATAGAGAGGGCGTTCCCACGGTAGAGACGCGGAACAGAGCTGTTGGAAATGATGACTGAGTACATTGTCGCTGACCAACTGGCGAATGGAACGTCCTCGACGATAGGGTGTCGCCGCTTCCAGCAACGGGCCCTTGACCAGGAACTCCGGTGCGGTCAACGCCTGCCAGAACTCACGGCGCAGGTCGGCGTTGCGAAAGAAATAGATGGTCTTGAGATATCGAGTATAGTCGTTGCGAATCCGGTCGGTAGTCTCCAGGGGATGCAATTTCATAAGGTGCTCCTGTGATTATCTTGCTCATCACTCCCAGGGATTACTCGGGGGAGCATAGGCGAAGGATGGCGGCAAGTGGAATTTCAAGCATCCGCTTGGCTGAAGCGAAAATGCCGCTCCCAGGCCCGGATCATGAGTCAAGCGGTTGTGCTCATGGAGATTGGCCACATGCTGTGTGGAAAAACATCGGCATTTGGTGCAGGTATAGAGCTCAGTTGCTCCAACAAAATCCACCGAGCTTGCTGTCAGATCAACAATGACCCTTTCGACACGATTTGGAATTTGCGCGCGCAATACAACGAGCAGCCTGCCACAAAGAGTATTCGTTCGAAGGCTTGGCAGAATCTCACCAGTTGCAGTCTGAATCTCTTCGATTCTACCCCACCCTGCCGTTGTATGGATCCAGTCACCGGGCCTGACCACCGAAGCCGACACCAATCCAGGATGCCGGCGCCCCAGATTCTCGATCACCCGCAACACCGCCGGATGGTTCTGATTAATCTCCATCTCATGGCTCAGCAAAGCACCCCGCGCCATTATCTGGTCATCATCTCCAGAATTCAAGAAAAACTCCAACATCCCAATAGCATCATCCTCGGCAAGCTGGCCCGCCTGAAGCCAACCTGCCACAGCCTGCACCCCACTTGCAGTACCATAGACCAGCAGTTCTCGCAGAGCCCTGAGGCGCCAGGTACTGTCGTTCAGCGTGAGCAAAAACTCACAGGTGTCCACTGGGTATTTGGGTGGCAAACCTATGTAGCGCCAGAATAAAGGATGCCCCGCCTCATCGTCCCGACCTTCTTCCCAGGCCCGTCTTACATGGGCCAATCTTGCCATTTTGATGCGCAGCCCCACAGCCAACCCTGGTTCGACATCCAAGGCTTCCGCCAGCGTGAGTATTTGGGGTAGTGTGCCTGCATCCAAATGCTGCACGCACCAATCAAAATCCGTACGCGCCTGCTCATGATCACCGGAGAATCGAAACAGCAAAGCCCGCTCCAGCCGCTCACAGAAGTTCTGTCCCGAATCTAGCTGCCTGCGCCGTAGGAAGACGGCATCTCGCGGCAAGAGAGCAGTAGCCGTTCCTGCATCCTCGAGTGGGGCTGGTAACTCGGGTGGTGGTTCAGGCACCCAGGGATCACGTACTCCGAACTCCATCCGGTAGTGACCATATAGGAAATCTCCCGGCGGATTGATGACACATTCATCCTCCGCTGAATCAGGGATATCGAGCTCTAAAGGTGGGTCCCACGGACGCCAGAGTGGCCAAAGACGTACAAAGCGGCGGCGCAGGCGTAACGGCGCGTCCCAACATAGGCGCAGGATCACCGTATCGCCTTGAGGCTGAAGCACTGCATCGGCATCCTGTACCATGAACTCACGTCCTACACTCAACACTGGGAAACGATGCATCATGTCTGGTGCAGTCCGATCAAAGAGACGTAGTATCACGCGACACAGTGGTGTGGTAGCGTTGCGCAATGTATCCCGAAAAGCCCGTAAATCAAAGCGAGCATTGAGCTGGCCGCGTCGAAAGCGCGCATGTTCCACTTGTAGCACGGTATCCGTATCGTCGAGTAACTGCAACTCCGCCTCGATATCAGGGGCCGCCCCACCGAAGAGGTCCACAAACAACAAAGGCTCAAGGCTCTGCTCCAGAGCCTCCAACGGAAGCGCCGTTGAGGTGAAACGCCATTCTTTGGATAACGCCTGTTCTGGAGCCAAGGCTATAAGCCAGCGCAAACGCAGGACCGGCACGGTCAGTGGTACAATCACCGGTTCCTGTGTTCCCCGCGATAGAACGAAACGCAAGGGGGCGTCCCGTTTTTGCACGTCGGTGTGGACTTCGTAGAACGCCTTCTGCATATCGGTTTCCAATAGCGCGATCGTACACCCCTGTGCCCCAGGCTGAGGCTCGATCACAATTGAGGCTGGAACCTCCATCAACAAATGCGGCTCTTCCAGATCGTCCGGCCAATGCAACGTATCATGGTTGACCATTTCCAACGCTGGTAACAATCGGAACGGCAATTCAGCCGCATAGCCCAAGGGGCCGCGTACCTGAACACGGTAATTCCCCATGGAGCCGGGTGGCAAGGTTGCCTCCAGCGACAGCCGCACGCCTTCCTCCGTCTCGATCAGGGATCCAGCCAATTCCTCCAATGTGGCTACGAAATCCACCTCAGGGACAGCAGCCCATTCATTGCGTAACGTCACACGCCAGCGCTGCAATTGCCGATTGTGTTCTTGGAGAGGAATTCGCACCCGTGGTGGATGGGCAACGAAAAGCGGGGCGCGCCCGTCCGCCGTTGGAAAATGAGTTTCACCTTCCAACAGTGGCTGCCCGCGTTGGTGCGCCGTATCAAGATTGATCGTTCTTCGATCAGTCCCCTGTTGCAGAATCAAACGTCGGGTATGTTCGAGGTCTACGCTGTAGCCCTTGAAAGTCGCCCAGTCCCACGAAAGAGACGGCAGCTCTTCATCATACTGAAAAGAGGATGTCGGTTCACCTGTTAGCTCTGCGGTATCAGGATATAGTAACCAAAGATGTTTCGCAGGCAGAGTGCTATGAGTCACAGGGATGAAGACACCAGTGTCACGGTCGAAAGCCAACAACGGTAGATTGTCTTGGAAAACTGGGAAGTTCCAAGATTGCCGTACCTCCTCATTTCCCTCAGCCATGCCAATACATAATTCCACCCGATATTCCGCCGCCTTAGTTGTTAGCGGAAATACCTCCTCGGTTGTGTGCCAATGAAATTCCATCCGCCGCACTTCTGGCTCCACCTCGCCCAACAACACATCCCCGGCGAAGATGTGCCAGTAGACTGCAGCGGAAGCATCCTGCGCAGCAATATCCTGACGCGGTAGCTGTAATTGCGGCCCCCATCCCCACGGGTCTAGTATCATGCGCGGCTTGCGAAAGCGTCCGCGCCGTTGTGGTAGGAACTGTGTGCGCGTGTCCAGCCACTCGCAGAAACGAGCCACGATCATTTGTGGTAAACCCGCGGTCTGCGCTGTGGGGGTTCTGCCCTCGGCAGCTATTTGGAAGGTCATCTGGCGACAACGTTCGAAAAAATCCTCGGCGATGCTCCCACCATGTTGGAGGAACCGCAACACCGGCTCACTCAATATGTACCGCGCGCTGGAATGTTGTAGGCGCTCTTCAATGTAGTCAGTCGTGGTCAGCGCCGCATAGCGGGGGTTCTCGATGCTAGGAAGCAGGAATTGTTCAAAGAACTCCGCCAGGTTGTTCAGCGGAATTCCACCATGAGCCAGGATAGGGCCGACGTACCGATGTCCTCCGAGATTCGGAAAACGCGCCACTCCCAGGCGTTCTACAGCTTCTTCGAAAAGCTGACCCCAATCAGTCGTTTGGATCCCAGATAATTCCAGGCTCGTGGCTTCACGCATGCCAGGCCAGAACGCACCGGCGTCATAGCCCTGTTTCCCCTGCGCTACCATGAATACTGCGAACGCAGCCAAGTAACAGTCTCGAATCAAGGCGTAACTGGAATACCATCCCTTTCGGTGTACCAACTGCCCAAATGCCTGACCCAGATCACGGCACTCATCTGGGGTCAAGATAATCTCACCTAACAGGTCCACCTCTGCGACCTGAGGGCGAAATTCAGATTCCCAGACCTCGAGCGATTTGGTGTTCACCATTCAATTACGATTCGCACTTGATCGGGTTGTCTGTCCGCCATCTGCGTCACCAGGAATCGCTGGAAGCGCTCCTGCAATTCTGCCGGCGATACTGGTGCGCCGTTCCCCATCAACTCTGTCACCAATCGCTCCAGTGGAATGGTGATGCGTTCCAGGCCTTGCAAAGCCTGATTCAGAGCTTTGAGGAAGGGAGCATCTATCGTCGCGGGCAATTCGCCGCCCTCTCGCAAGCGCTCCAGGCGCACACGCTCAGCTGCCGAGAGAAGCTCCCAACTGCTTTGGGCAGTGGGTGCCTGCAAACCCTCTCGTAGAGTCTGAATGCAAGCCTGCCACAACTGCTCCAACGCATCCTCGTGCCGGTTCAAGGCGTCTTCGGCCGAGAGCGCTTTTGCATGATCAATAGGTCTGAAATGGCAATGTGGGCAGCGTGGTTCGTGCGTCAAATCCGAGGGAATGTAGCGCCAACATGCTGTGAGCTGGCTCAAGGCGCTCTTAAGCTCATTGATTCTCTGCGCTGGCAACAGCGGCACGGCTTCAGCCAGCATCTCAAGTTGCCGCAGGCGTGTGTCGCGTATCAACGTCATTTTGCGCTGATCCTGAGCTTGCGACAGACGGGCCTGCCGATGTAGCTCGCCATAGATTTCGATGTAATCGTGCTTTAGCGTCTCCAATTCCTGACGTATGCGTGCTAACGTCGCCGGGCGCTGACGCTGCTGCAAATCGCGCAATTGCGCCAGATGATGCTCCTGCGCCTCGTGCACCCGCTCCACAAAAGGATGACTCACCGGCACGAGTGTGGCTGCCTCACGCAAGTATAGGGTCAGCGGTTGTAATTCGCCGATTTGGTCTGCGAGCACCGTCAATTCGTCAACCAGATCGCGCCGTGGTTGTTGTTCGCGCACCTCGTCACTGCTCAGAGTGTAGTTTCGCAGTTTCCCTGGTGTATTGAATGGACGCAAGGTCTCCAGAAAATGCTTGTAGCCATCCAGTCGAGCTAGCGTTGCATCGAGATCTGCACTTTCCAGAACCGCACCGCCCCACAACGAAAGCCCTGACTTGACTCGCTCGCGTACCTTTAGCACCCGTTCTAGAGCTTTGGCTGCCGCATCCTGTAGCGCATCGATGGCCGTGTCTCGAGCATCAGCATTTTGAATCAAACCTGGCGCTAAACCCAGTAGCTCAAAAGTTGCCACCCAGGCGCCCAATGGTAGGTCTTTTGGACGGGAGAGGTGGCGAAAGTTCAACCAATCATCCAAGGGCAAGCGCGCGGCTTCATCCAGATCAGCTACACCGAGCTTGCGCCCCGGCAATGTCACTTCAACCTCACCTGCGTGAACTAATGCCAGAAGGATCACCGGAAGATATTCGGTCTCCATCAGCGAGTCCCGTACCCGTTCGGTGCCCATCCAAGGCTCGATCAGTTCATGACGATTCAACACCTCACCAGGGCGCTTCTGTTCTAGTAAATCCAATACATAGCGAGCAAAGCGCGAATTCTGAGGGCGAATGGTCTCGCCATCGAGTAATTCCAAACCATCCAGAATGGCCATACCGCTCTGCGTGCGTTGCCTGGCAATCATTCGCAGAGCATCCTGTACCATCTTCGGGCGACTGAGACGCGTGATGGGTTGACGTAGGGCCGCGAAAGTGGGATAGCGGGGATAACGATCTTCGAAATAGGGGGCTAGGCATCCAGCCGCCACCCCTTGCACAATGTCGCGGAACTGCGCATCAGCGCCTAAACCCAGGCCATGCCGCTCCCACTGCAATAGAGGGCGAGTTTCCCCTTGATGAGTTACCGAAAACGCATCAGCGTTATTGCGCAGCCACTTCTTGATACCGTCTTTGGCCGTTTCGGCCTTGCCGAAATAGGTCTGTTGATCAATACCGGACGTGCTCAATGCGAGTTCTCGCGCACCCGCGAAGGTTTTCACCGCTTGTTGGAACACCGCATCGCGATATGCGAGGGTGAAGAACACCTCGTCTGTTTCCATTTGTTCGTCGGCTGAAATCTCCGGCATGCCAAATGGCTGCAAAAAGTAGAGATAGAAATCGCGAGGGGGCTGCGCCGTAGAGCGTTGGCGCGGCGTTCCAAAGAACAAATAACCAGGGCGCATCACCCGTCTAGCCAACCAGGGAATCTCGTACTCCCAAATCAGGAATCCCGGTACGTACGTTGCTGGTTCCTGTCCTAATGCCTCGCGCAATGCTTCATAGTAATACCGGTTGAGCGATTCATCATCCAACGTCTCCGCACGTTTCTCGATCTCAGCATCATAGTCTGTAGTCTTCTTCAGGTCAAGGTAATATTGACCATTCTCGGCTACGGAAACAAACTGCCCGCTTACCGTGCGGTAAATCTCACGTAACGCCGTTTCCGTTGTCACGCGCAGGAAATCAGCATCGGCCTCTGGGAGATTGGGGTCGAACAAAGCCAAACCATCTCGCAATTCCTCCGGTGTGGCGCCGATAGGCGCATAGATGTCGCCAGTAGTCAAACGCAGCACACTCAATGCATCCACCAGGCGCTGTGCCATCGCCTGGTACTGCGGGCGCGTGTAGGCATGCGCAACCCGCTCCTGTAACACTCGCTGTACCTTCAGCACATCCCTAATCTCAGGAGAAGTCCTGTAACTGGGATCATCAGCGAGGAGCGGCCAATAAGCATCGTATGAGATCAGACCTGGACCATCCGTCGGTATGGGAGTGTCCAACAACCGGCGCATGGTCTGGCTGATTGCCTTGAGCGCTGCGCGGTTCTCCGTGAAGGAGATCCGCTCAAAAACCTCCAGGTAAGCCGGATGGATGGGGAACAAACGCACATAGTCATCCAGACGCTCAGCCATTTTGCCGTAATATGAGGTGAATGGCTGCAAATGTCCCCTCACTGCGGCCAGCTGTTCAGAAGACTTCCGCAACAGCCGTTCAGCCACCACATAGGCGATGTCTTCGCGCGTAATGCGCACCTGTTCGAAGCGATCCCGCACCCGTCGCATGGCATCGGCGGCAAACTGGAAACGTGGACTATCGAAGAGTGCCTCCTGCACCCCAGCAATAAAACGAAAACGCCCCAAGCGACAGATTTCGCCAACCTCACGCAGAAAACTCAAATCGAGAATGAGTTCCTGATCCTTGCGCCCACGCAGATAATCCAACAATTCGTCCACGATAATAAGCAGACCGTGCTCGGGATACCGTTCGTGAAACAGGTTCAACATAGTCAACAGTGGATCTTTGTTGTTGGAAGTATCACTCAAACTCGGAAATTCGTAAGCAATACCTAGTTGGGCAAGAAAAGGCTCCAACTGCTCTTTGAGCACAATATCGCGAAGTGACATCTTGGTTGCGCCAACTTCCATACGCAGCACATGAAAACGACCAGCTATTGGAGCCAGCACATCAGCAACCTCACGAGACCGCAGCTGATCACAGAGATCCGGCCATTGAGAGATTGCAGAGAGCACGGACATCAGGTGTGATTTACCACTACCATAGTTTCCTACAATTAAAAGCCCCTTATGATCGTAAGGCTGGTCGAAACGTAAGTGAGGCATGATGACATCACGCAATACTTCAAGCATACGTGTGGAAACTACATAGGTCGAGACCAAGCGCTCTGCTTCACTGCGCTGATCAGCCTGGCGCAATTGCACGATGATCTCTACAGGTTCAAAATTCACCAGATCGCGGTATAACACTCTGTCACCTCCGCAATGAAAGAATGGTCACAGGAAAAACTGTCTCGGGACGCTGGTATTCACGGTATTCGGGATGCCCCGGTATTGCATAGGTGAGCTGGACGTTATTATACTCACCTGGCCAAACAGCGATGATCCGTTTATTGCGATTGAGATCCAGCAATAGCCTTAACACATCCAACTGCAGGGCGGGTGTAAAGAGAATTTCTAGACGATCCAGGAGTACATATTCAGCATCACAAGATGCCAACATCTCGTAAAGGAATTGTGTACACTCCAGAGGACTGACCGCTATCTTGTGTCGCAGTTGCCTTGAGAGTTCAAGGTTTACGTTTACATATGCAGCCTTGTCCAGCAGTTGTATTTCTGGAAGCGAAGACACCGGTTCTGTTATGCCAACAACCAACAACAATCTCGTTTGGGTCAGTAATTGGTCCGGGATCTGTGATAGTATTCCCAAGAGCAATGATGAATCCGATGTGCTCATTATCTCTCCGGAGATGAGTTAAAGTCAAAACAAACCCCACCAGTGCATTTGACACCGGCGGGGTTGGATGTTACACTACTTCCATCAGGGCGGTGTCGCGCCTTGAAGGCGTTCCCTCTGGGAAAGCCTGCCCCGCGATCTCGCACGTTGCGGGGCTTTTTGTTGCCTCTCAAACACTCTAAGTTTAGCACAAATTGAAGAATCAGACAAAGCATGTTTCTCGGGGTGGTTGTTTCTTGGCCTTGATACTTACCCATCTCCGGGGCCAAGAAATGTACGTGGCGCATCGTGGAGCCTGGATTCAGGGAGGTGTGGTGCTAAGCCATTGATCAAGGAGGATGTAATGACCGTGGAATCGGGATTGCAGGAAGCAGGATCGCGATGATTCCAAGTGTCATCGACGTGATGGTGACTGGCGAGATATTTCTGGTGTGATTTCGCCTTTCACCGGCCAGGGTATTTCGGTCATGTATCTCAATTACGGCAGAGCATCGTAGGTGCTCCCGCGTTATCCCTAAGCCACCCGTGGATTTTGGCATTACCCAAAGGGCAACCAAACGCCGAGCGTGCGGCCACGTGAAGATGTTTTCTATGATCTCTCATCTGCATACCAGATCACTCAGTCTCGCGTCAAGTCGCTTAGCATAAGATGCTACCTCAACTATCTCTGCAGTGCCCTTCATGCGGATGTGTACAAGAGCACTACATCTAGTGAATGCAAGGTCGGTGAAATCAAGCACCACACCAAGGAGTTCTCCTTCCATCGTGTTTGCCTCTGCCTTTTCGCCTAAGTCGGGCACCAACTGCCTTTGCACGTTCATTCCTTCGATGTTTCGTGGCTCGGCAAAACCTTGCACAATCGTGGAGTAAGCCTCATCAACATCATTGCTGGATTCGTAAAGCAACACGGTTACACTACCGGCTCCATCTCCGTTGCGCTCAAACTGCCGATTTATATGATTTTGCGCCTCTGGCAGAGCCAAGAACATCTCTGGGATGACTTGTCGGGTTTGGGCAGCATCGAAACCTGCCGGAAGGTCCCCAGGCAAAATCAATATCGGCTCAAGGTCTATTTCCGAAAGGGGGATGGGTGTTGGCGTAGGACTCGGTGTAACGGTTGGTGTTGGAGTCTGGGTGGGAGACGGTGCGGGTGATGAGCAACCGGAAAAGAGAAGCACGATTAGACAAATCACTAAAGAGGCGCGAGTTGACCTATTCATGACCCAACACCCCCTTCACACAGGTTGATCACTGGCATTACATTGATGAGTATCCCGGTCGTCGCGAAATCTGGATTTTTCCGATTGTACAAAGATTGTAAATCGAACTACTTCCAGCGATAAAAGCCGAATAACGGGTGGCTTCATCATCGAGATGTTTCGGATCACTCCTCCGTGAAGTAGTCCGAATCTATACGCTTTAACTCGTAGACGGCAACGGGCGCCACACCAATGTTGTAGTCAATCATCAGTTGCGCCAGCATGTTGCCATCAATCAGCACGATTTTGCTGTCAATCTTGGAAACGTAATCCAGCGCCGCTTGAGAGAAAGCTGACGTGGTGATAAAGACGCCTTTCTTGGCGCGCTGTCCCTGCAATGCCCCGGCAAACTTCTGGACCTCTGGGCTGCCAATTACACCGTCCCAGCGCTTTGCTTGTACATAGACAATGTCGAGCCCCAGGCGATCTTCCTTTATGATGCCGTCTATTCCGCCGTCGCCCGATCTGCCGATGGCCTGTCCCGCATCTTTGCGCGTGCCGCCGTAGCCCATCTTGACCAGCAAATCGATTACTAGGCGCTCGAAAAACGCTGGCGAATGATCTTTGATCGTTTGCAGGAGTTCCGATGCCAACGCCTGGCGCACGCGCGAATAGGCCCCTTCGATCGATTCCTCTGGGGTCTGTGTCTCGCCGTTTCCTGACGAATCTTCCTCATTACCCTTTTCTTTTACGCCTGTCTGAAACTCGACGAATTCAGGGAACTGGCGTAAAAAAGCGTAGGTGATGCGGGCGGGTTTGCTTTTGAGTACCTCTCTGCCTCTTGCCGTGATCCGGACGTAACCTCGGCGTGTGTTTTCCAACAATCCGGCTTTCTTGAGGTAAGTTCGGGCCCAACTGACACGGTTATCGAACACACGCTGTTGGCCGCTTGGCAGCAGTTCGTTCATCTCTTCATGGCTGAGATGGAATTCGTCTGCGAGCACTTCGACAGTTTTCTGAAGCGCATGTTCTTGCCCGTCGCTGGAAAATACGAGCAGTGGCAACATGGTGGATTGGAAGTCAGGTATGGGCATCGGCGTCTCCTTTTTTCGCTTTGCGCTAGGCCCCTTGGTACGATCGTCGATGGCAGAATGATGTTCTCATTCCCGACGTTGTAGCTATAGCCTCTCTGGCATTATATGTTGGTTGCACTATGGAGTCAAAAGAGTTCTCTGCTCTGCCTCTACGCCTTTGCCACCTTGGACCCACAATGCGCTGCCTAATTTGGTTCAAGGTGATCTCTTTGGGTGCACTGCAATGTCTGTTCTTGGCTCAGCGCAAGCAACTGCCAGTGCTTACCCGAGTCGCTGGGGCTCCCGCAGTGCCTTGGTAACAGTCTACTTCGTAGTCACCTCTATGGACCACTGACCCCCGCCCTCGCTTATCACGAGAAGGAGTGTATCGCTTGCCACCATGACTGTTCCCTGATATGGGGCAATCTCATTGACTACCAGGTCTCGCGTATTGCCATAGGACCAGATGGCAAGATTCCCTTTTGCGCGAGTGCCATCAACCTTGAGTAAATCTGCATTGTTACCTTGTAGTATCACAACCTCATCCCCTGATCCTGTGAACGTTCCGGGGATTTGTTCGCGGCGAGCTTCAGTTAGTAGAAGCAGGCGGATCTCCCATTGCCCACCCGCTTTCACCTCAAACCGGGCGGTGTGTTCACGATCAAGAAGGTCAATGGGCACGGTGCCTTTATAGGAACCTATTTTGTTCACCAAAAGATCAATTCTGTCACCATTCACGTCGTAATTCCATACAGCAAAGTTACCTCCGCCGCTGTGGGTGATCAAGGCGATCGCCGGACCGTCCCATTTTTCCACATCTAGCACCGAATCACCACGGCCAGAGAGGGTAATGGGTTCTGGGATAGGTGTGGGAGTAGCGGTCGGTCGCGGTGTGTTCGTCGGGCGTGGTGTTCTGGTTGGCGGAGCGGTTGTTGCGGTTGCCGTAGGTGTTGGAGTATTTGTAGCAACAGCGGTAGCTGTGGGCGTGGCTGTGACCTCTATTTCAACGATTCTTGGTGTAGGCGCTGGCTGATTGCAGGCGGAAAGTAAGATGATAATGAGCAAGGAAATGAGTATATTCTTGACAGTCACTATGATCCTCCTTCTCTCACAATAATGCTAACCATCGATCTACACGCCCGGAGCGACCCTGAAGAGGATGGGCGCGGCACACCGTTTGCTGATGGGGTGGCTACTGTCTATGTATCATTATATGCTCACTGCCAGCAGGCGTCAATAAAACGACATAAGGGGCATTCGTAGCAGTTCGACGGGCTTCTGTACCCCCTGTAGGGCCCGCTTTCCGAATCGGTTGCTGCGGTAACCCAGGGCAAATGCCTTGCTTACGCTTCGCGCCATTGCGCTTCGACCGCGGCCCTACCACCGCAACGCCGAGGCAACGAACTGACAGCGGCTAAGCGGTTTCTGGATTGCGCTGCAGTGCGAGGTTCTCGGTGGCGCAGAGAATTTCCACGCCAGTATCCAGAATCGCGCGCAGATAACTCCATTGGGCGCGATGCCGCATGATGCGATCGCTGCGATACACCACGATGCAGTCAATTTCACCGGCGCTACAGGCTTGTTGTAGCGCGGCCAGCCCCGACAGGGTGAGGTCTGCGCCGGGGCTTTTCACGTCGGCGAAACGGTGTGCGATGACGCCTCCCCGCTGGGTGACGAAATCTTCACAGACTGCTGCTTGTAGGAGCGCGCCCCGACCTTCAAGGATATCCTTACTGCGGGTGTAGAGCGCGATACGCTTGCCGGTCAGATCCAATTCATCCATAGTGCAACTCCTGAAAATGAAAGGGCTATCTTTGTCGGCCTGCTGCGGCGTTTCCGGTTGCGACTGGGCTCGTGCGGCGGTGCGGCATGTGGCTGCGCCGGGATCAGTATATCGAAATCCGTCGTAGCGTCAAAAATCCGCTCGCCTTATGCTGCTTCCGGCTCCATAGCGTTTGCCGGTGTTGGCCCCGCCTCCTCCTGACCACCCCTGCACGCTGCGCGCCATTGCGCTTCGACCGCGGCCCACTGCTCTTGCGCTGCCGGAGACAGCTGCGCCAGCTGCGGTTCCAGCGCCCCCAGCCACGCCTCCAACAGCTCGAGCTCCGCCCGCGCCAGCATGAAGGGCGCGAGCCGTTCCAGCAAGCTCACCCCCGCCGCGTAGTCGCCCAGCTCCAGCGCATAGGCGAACGCCAGTTGCAGATTGGGCCACTGCTCTTCGAGAATGTTGGCAGTGATCTCGGG
>JAPKMR010000056.1 GCA_026645815.1 Anaerolineae bacterium
GAAGCGGGCGCACGCATCAGCCAGGGCCAAAACCCTGATCCCCCATCAACGCAATGCCGCCAGCAACCGGTCCGGTTCATTCGTGATAATTGCATCTACGCCCCATTCTGCCAGCGTCTGGGCACGCGCCACATCATCCACCGTCCAGGTTGCCACCCACAACCCCCGTTGATGCGCGCGATGGATGCGCGCCCGCGAAAGCAAACCGTGATGGGGATGCAATGCCTCGTGAGGCGTTACCGGACGGAGCAACTGCGCACCCAACCCCAGACCATCGTAGAGCAACCCACACGGAATTTCCGGCGCCTCTATACGGGCTTGCACCAGGGCATAGGGCTTGAACGAGGAGAACCACACGCGGTCCAACAGCCCCAGGCGGCGTAACAGCACTACAACCGTCCTCTCGAGTGCCGCATCCCTGCGGGAAAAAGCCTTGAGCTCGATATTGATAATCAGGCGCTGCCCAACAGCTACCAGCACCTCTTCGAGAGTTGGAATGCGCTCGCCGGCAAATGAGGGATCGAAGCGCACGCCCGCGTCCAACCGCTGTAATTCCGCCAGGCTAAGATCAGCCACGGCGCCGCTGCCATTCGTCGTCGCATTCACCAGAGCGTCGTGAATCACCACGGGCACGCCATCAGCACTCAGGTGCACATCTAGTTCAACACCATCTGCTCCCATCTCAGCAGCCTTGCGAAAAGCCGCCAGAGTGTTTTGGGGCGCAGCGTGGCTCGCTCCCCGGTGTCCCAAAATCAAAGGACGCTGTTGCGACCAGGTTGTAGGAAAAGTTGCCATTCTATAGCTCCACAAAATAAGCCGCCGCAGCCCGATCCAATAACTCCTGGCTCAGAGAGGGCGGCACATTCAGATAACGCGCAATATCAATGATCTGATCCACCAAATCGCGCGGATGACAGGCGCGTGGAACACGGTGGGGCTTGATATAATGCTCCTTGATCAGATACGCCAGCGAACTATCATTCCACTCAATGCCGCGCCCCTGGCAAATGCGTTTTAGAATCTCACGATACCCGTCCCAATCCGGGTCGCCCACCTCGATCTTGTGACGAATACGTCGCAAAAACGCCTCATCTACCAGATCCTTCGGAGCCAGGTTAGTGGAAAACACAATCAAAACCTCAAAAGGAATCTCAATCTTCCGCCCCGTATGCAGCGTCAGGTAATCCAGACGCTTCTCCAAAGGCACAATCCAGCGGTTTAGCAAATCACGCGGACGTACCTGCTGGCGCCCAAAGTCATCAATCAACAGGATCCCGCCATTAGCGCGCATCTGAAAAGGCGATTCGTAGAACTTGTTGTTCGTATCATAAACCAGATCCAGCCCCTCCAGGGTCAGTTCGCCACCGACCACAATGAAAGGACGGCGGATTTTCAGCCAGCGTGGATCCAGTGCGCGTTGCGTAGCCGTATCCATCGCGACAGGCGCATGATTGACATTGTCGAAGACCTTGACGACCTGCCCATCTATTTCCACCGCGAACGGAATGAAAATATCGCCCTCCATGAGCAACGAGCCAATCGCCTCTGCGATGGAGGTCTTGCCATTGCCGGGCGAGCCAAAAAGGAATATCGAGCGCCCAGAATTGACGGCAGGGCCAATCTGCTCAAATGTGTCCTCATTGATCACCAAATGCGAAAGGGCCTGCCTTAAATGGCGCTTATTGACGGTAACCTCTTTTAGGCCCTGCTTCCGCACCGATTGGTTATACACCTCCAACGGCACGGGCGCAGCACCCGCATATTGGCTGCGTTCGAGGGCATCCCGCGCCATTTCGCGACCGCGAGCCGTCAGCACATATTCATAGGTGGATTCCGAAAGCCCACCCGCGCCGCCAGCCCCCCGCACCTCACAAAGACGCTCACGCTTCAGAAATTCCAGGCATTGGCTGAGCACGCCGGCAAAGGGCAACGCCATTCGCGCAGCCAGGTCTCGTCCTGAGAGATAACTCTCAAAGTACAACACTTTCAGCGCCAAATCCGTCAAAAAGCCGATATTTAAGCCCGTCTCTTGAATATTGCGCGGGGCTATCGGTGTAAAACTTTGCGCTTGGCTGCTGTTGTTCGATTGCGCCATCAATTACCTCCCAGAATCAACAATAGTTTAGGCTGATACGACAAAAGGCGCCCGAGGCAATGTGCTCAGCGTCTCCGCACCATACTCCGTTATAAGCACATCATCCTCGATCCGCACTCCCCCAATTCCCTCGATATAGATGCCAGGCTCCACGGTGAATGTCATCCCAGGCAGCAGGGAAGTGGCATTTCCACTCACAATATACGGCGGTTCGTGAACCTCCATCCCCAGGCCGTGCCCCGTGCGATGTGTGAAGTTGGCGCCGTAACCCGCCTGCGCAATGACCGCACGGGCTGCCGCATCAACATCTTCCGCAGCCACGCCCGGAGACGCCGCCGCACGCCCCGCTTCGTTTGCGCGAAGCACAATCTCATGGATGGCGCACAAAGGTCCCGTGGGTGGTCCCAGCGTCACCATACGCGTCAAATCCGAAGCATAACCCTCGACAAAAGCACCCCAGTCCACAACCAACCAATCACCAAAACAGAGTTGCCGCGAACCCGGAACCGCATGCGGTAGCGCTCCATTAGGTCCCGATACCACAATGGGATCAAAGGATATCGCGTCGGCGCCGCCGGTGAGCAAACGCGCCACCAGTCGCGCCGCAGCCTCACGCTCCGTCATCCCAGGGCGCAACTCAGATAACCACCCCAGAAACGCCGTCTCCGCTACAGCAATCGCACGGCTCATCGCCGCCAGCTCTGCCGACGACTTCGTCACCCGCAACCGGCCCAAAAGGTCGTCTGCCGGCACCAGCTCCGCGCCAGAGGCATACCGCTGTAGAATCCGCGCTTCCAGCAGACGCATCCGCAGCGACTCCACACCGATGCGTGCCTCCGCCAGCTCCAGGGCCACGCACGCCTCGTGGAAAGCCATTGCATAGCCCTCTTCATCCGTATAAGAAAACACCTCCAGCGATGGGACCTTTCCGGCTTCAAGCGCCGGGAGCACCATCACGGGAGGCTGGTCCACAGGGAGCAGTGCCAGTGTGGGTCGCTCACTCAAGTGAAAACCGCAACCGGTGAGGTAGAGCAGGTTGGGGCCAGGCACCAATGCGATAGCATCCAATCCCTCGGCCTGAGCAGATTCCAATAGCCGCGTCAACGACTCTCTAGGTTCTCCCTTCATCTGGTCCTCCCACGTGTCATGATCAACCACTTCCAGGCATGCGCCCCAGGTCGAGTAGCAACCCATTCGCACTGCGAGCCGTACCGGGTACGCAGTAGCCGCGGCATCCTGCCGCGCTCTGCTACGAATGCCCATTGCGCGAAAGCCGATTTACACTACAATGCACCCACAAAACAACCAAAATGGAGCTACTGATGATTGTCGGTCTACCAATCGGGATGGTCAATTCCAACAGCTATCTTATCTTCGATGAAAGCGGCGCAACCGATGGCGCCATCATAGATCCGGGTGGCAAGCTTCAGCCGCTGCTCGACCAGATTACCCGGCGCCAGATACGCCCGCGCTATCTGCTCAACACCCATGGGCACTTCGACCATACCGCCGCTAATGCGCAGCTAAAAGCCCTCTACCCCATCCCCTTAGGATTGCATCCCGCGGATAATGCCCTCTTAGCGACCGGTGGTGGTGCATCCGCGTTCGGGATAGCCCCCATCGCCTCGCCATACCCAGACCTGGAATTGAGCGATGGGGTAATCCTTGAACTCGGGCAACTGCACCTGCAAATCTTACACACGCCGGGACACACGCCTGGCAGCGTCTGCATCTACTGTCCCGAAGAACGCTCGTTGTTTACCGGAGACACTCTGTTCGCAGGCAGTGTCGGAAGGACCGACCTCCCTGGCGGTAGCGCCAGACAACTCACAGCGAGTCTCTTACGATTGCTCGCGCTCCCACCAGAAACCCGCATCCTGCCCGGTCATGGCCCCCAAAGCACGCTCGCCAACGAGCAACAGTTCAACCCCTGGCTACAGCGCGGGAAGGTGCTCCTTCCCCATTGACCGCCCAACACCACTGAGCGGCGCATTCCCTCACCCGCGCTGCAGTGACGCACAAGCGATAACCTACCGGGCGATTAGCCCGATAGCATCTTGAGCACGCCCAAAAGCCCCAAACCCAATTTGACCGCGAAACCAGGCGCCATGGCGGGAAGGTGCTCCTTCCCCTCAGCATCAATTTCTACCGTGGCCGTGTTGTAATAAATCCACCCTGCAAGCGCTCCAGCCACAGACCCCACAGCGCCGCCGATCAACAAAGCGCGCAATTTAGCATTCATCATGACCTCCTGTCTCCCTCGGCTTACTTCTTAGCCATAGCGGTCGTGAGCGCCGTTGTAATCTGTTTCAACACCGTCTCCGTCATCCGCAAAGTGCTATGAACACGGATGAACGGTGACGCCGCCCGATGCGCGACAGATTCCACCCGCGCACGCAACAGCTCAGCATACGAGAATGCAACGCGAAGATAATGGCGCACCAGCGGACGCAGGCGGTGAATACCATAGGCAAGCCCGCCGATCAACAACAACGGGATCAAGGCCATCACCAGAGCCTGCAAGCTCAGAAAAATCAAAGCAATATCACGCGGATTCGACCACATGTGTCCTCCTCACAATGCACACATCCAACTCTCTTCCCAGTATACCGCGAGATTTGAAATCGGAGAAATCATCTGCCGCATCTCGCTACCGTCGCACTTTTTCAAGCGTGCGACGCCCGGGCAATCTCAGGCGCCCAGACCCAGACGGACCAGCAACGGTGGCCCCAGCAGCAACAATCCAACCACCACCGCCACACCTGCCGAAAGCAGCACCGCTCCAGCCGCCAGGTCTTTTACACGCTTTGCCAGAGGGTGATAAGTAGGGCTGGTCAAATCTACCAACACCTCAGCGCCGGTATTGAAAATCTCCGCCACCAGCACCCGCCCGATACTCAAAAAGAGGCTCGCCCATTCCTGACGTGAGACCCCCAACCACAGTCCCATCACAATCACCACAGCTGTGACGCCGAGATGAATGCGAAAATTGCGCTGCGTACGCACCACGTCCCACAATCCGGCGGACGCAAAGCGGAAACTGGCCAACAGGCTAAAACGCGGCTGCGGTTTCATTCAGGTAAAGGGGCCTTGATCCCCAACAACGCCAGGATCTCCGTCTGGGCTTGCCACATGCGCGCCTTCTCGGCAGGCTCGGCGTGGTCATAACCCAGAAGGTGCAAGACGCCGTGTACAATGAGCAATTGAACCTCTTGCGTCAGTGTGCACTGAGCCTCTACAGATTGCCGCTGCGCCATGGGCAAAGAAATGACCACGTCCCCCAAATAGCGGGGGAAATCAGCCGTGCCGCTGGTTGCCGCAAATGGGCCGCGCGTATCATCCGAAAAGGACAGCACATCCGTTGCTTGATCTATGCCGCGGAAACGCGCGTTTAACGCTTGCAATGACGCATCATCGCTGATGACAATCGTCAACTCGCAAGGGATCGAAACCTCTTGATGCTTCAATGTAGCCAGAGCCGTCACGCGTAAGAGCAGCTGCTCCACGCCTTCCAGCGGTACCTCTTCCTGAATTTGAACTGAATGGGAAATACTCATTGATGCTTCAATCCTTAACCTCTTCTGCTGCTTTCTCTTTGGTTTCAGGATATTGAATCCGTGGGTGATAAGCGCCGCGCAACAACTCAATATACGTTGCCCTCACCGTCTCCAAATCCTCCAAAGTAATCGGGCACTCACTGAGTTGTCCTTCCTGTGTCCGCGTATCAAATACCTTATTGACAATGCGAATGATCTCGTCGGCAGATGTTGAATGCGCAGCTCGGGTCGCCGCCTCTGAGCTGTCCGCCAGCATCGTCAATGCCGTCTCCACACTCTGCGGGCGCGGCCCTGGATAACGGAACAGCGCCTCATCCACCAATCCCCCTTCCCCGCCCGCAGCATTGACCGCTTTCTGATAGAAAAAACTTACCCGCAAAGTCCCATGATGCTCGGGGATAAAGGCGCGGATGCGTTCAGGCAAACCGTACTGCTTCGCCAGCGTCAAACCATCCTTCACGTGTCCGATCACAATATCGGCGCTGGTTTGCGGATCCAGACGATCGTGCGGATTGCTCAACCCAATCTGATTTTCGATAAAGAAATACGGGCGCGCCAGCTTGCCCACATCGTGATAGTAAGTCCCCGCACGGGTCAACAGGGCATTCGCCCCGATGCGCTCCGCAGCCTGCTCTGCCATGCTGGCGACCATCATCGTATGATGAAAGGTTCCGGGTGCTTCGCGCAACAAACGTTGCAACAGCGGGTGATTGGGGTGGCTAAGCTCCACCAATCGGAAAGTGGTGACCAAATCAAAAAGGGGCGCCAGCAAGAATAACCCGCCCAAAGTCAACCCGCCGCCGACCACGCCGCCGGCGACACTGACGCCCGCCTCCATCAAAAACGGCAGCGGGTCCAGCAAAAGTTCCTCGAAAGACACAAGAATGAGCCGCATAATGGCACCCGCAATCCCGCCGAACAAGCCACACCGAAATATGGAAGCCGTTTGCTCATAACGCGGCAACGCCAACGCCGCCGCAAGCCCATTTGCCAGCAAAATCAGCGTCACATGCAATGCCGAGCCTGTAATCAGACCGCTAATAAATGCCACATAGATGACCCCACCAACTGCAGTAGCATAACCCGCGGTCGTCGTTAGGAGCATCCCCAATGCAGCGATGGGGAATAGATAGAGCAATAACGATCCCGGCGACACCAACAGGCGCGCCAGCACCATGAACACCACCATCACCAGGAAAATCACGGCTTCTTGACGTGCATTTCTCAGAACTTCAGGTTGCAGACGAACCAGATACAGGCCCAGCAGCAACGTTGCTACCACAGCCAACAGGCCTTTCAGCACAATATCCCGCCAATCACGGCGCTGCTGTGTCAGCCCCAATTCCTCCAGCGTCTCCATCTCCAGATCCGAGACCACACTGCCGTTGCGCACAATAACCTCGCCGTTTCGCACTGTGCGCATGACCGGACCTACCGCCAGCGCCGCAGCTTCCCGTGCCTGGTCAGTTGCGGATTGATCAAGGAAACTGTTAGGGACTACAAAGCGCCGCACCAAAGCCACCACCAGATTGGCTTCGTCTTGGGGAATATCGAGCGGCACCAGCACCGGTAAACGCTCTTGAATTTCGGCAACAGTCTGGGAGCGGATTTCTTCACGGCGCATAATCTGATCCAGCAAACTGCGCGTTTCCAGTTGCACACGTGCCCAACTGGCGTCGGGCAACGTCAATAAAATCCCAATATCGTTGGAAGACAGATTCCCCAACTCGGGGACCGCCAGCACCCAACTGCGCTTCTGCACCTCAGTCGCATAGCTATCGGCGCGCAACGCGGAGAGGTAATCCATTACCTGACGAATCCGCGCCAGTTGCTGGCGGGCAATTTCGAAATCCACTCCGGTATAGACCAGCGGGATTTGTCGGCGCGCCTCATCCTGCGCCTTGATACTCTGCAGTTCACTGACAAAGGTGATATCCCGTGGGGAGGAAATATCTTGCGTAGCAACCGTGCTCACCGCAACATCATATTGGCCTGTGAAGGTAAAGACCAAAGTCAGGGTGGCAAACGCAGAAAGACCCAGGCCATACAGAACCTGTCGCAAAATCCAGCGGCGCGAATGAGGTTCAGAACGCCTGGGTTTCATCAAAATCATTATCCATTTTGAAGCACAGAAGAGGGAACCCCAAAGGGGCCCCCTCTTCGTCGCTCACACTGATACGGAGGGGTTCACGCCGACAACAGACCACGCACGATCTGATTGACCAGCCGCCCATCCGCTTGACCTCGCACACGAGGCATAAGCACCTGCATCACCTTGCCTATATCAGCAAGAGAGCTTGCTCCTGCCTCTGCAATGGCAGCTCGAGCGAGTTCAGCAACAGCTTCCGGGGATAGAGATGCCGGGAGATACGCCTGCAAAATCTCCAGTTCCGCCAATTCCGAAGCCTCGAAATCAGCCCGACCCGCCTGACGCATCATCTCTAATGCCTCAGTGCGGCGTTTGATCTCCTTCTGGATCAGTGATTGGATGTCCTCGTCAGTTAATTCGCCTTGATCGGCTTCTGCGAGCTGCACTGCCAGCAACACCATGCGCAACGCCGACTTGCGACGCTCGTCGCGCGCGCGCATTGCATCCTGAAGATCTTTTTGGAGCTTTGCTCGTAATTCCACGTTCTCACCACAGACTAATAGGTACGTCGCAAATCTTTCAGCGTCGTACGACGAGACTTGCGCAGTTTCGCAGCCCGTTTCCGTTTCCGCACAATGCTCGGCTGTTCAAAATAACGCCGTTTGCGGATTTCAGACAGAATACGGTCACCCTGCACACGCTTCTTGAACCGTCGAAGCAAAGAGTCAAAGGACTCATTGTCATCGGCTACTACAAAAGTCACGTTTCTCCCCCCCTTCGCTGCCCTTGCTACATTTTCGTCCGGGACTATCGCTCAAGTTCCGCTCGATACAACGCCCAGGGTGACATCCAGAACCCTTCAGCGTGTATCAAGTCAAGCCGTATTATAACGGCGAAAAACCTAATGTCAAATTAGATTACCAGTCATAGATCAACGCCAGCACGCGCTGATCTTCAGCACGTAATTCGTGCGAGCGTCCCCCCGGATACCGCAGCTGTACTTCGGCAAATTCCCCTGCCCGCTCTGGAACAAAAATAAAGCGCGCCGGCGCCGTAACCTCTGGAAGTTCCCCTGGCTGAACATCCACCCCTGCCTGCTCGCGCAGCAAAAAAGCCAGAGTCCCAAAATCCCAATACATAAAGGGTGCGCCGAAGAAATATGTCATGCCTTCCGCTGGATGCGATTGCGAATAGCGCGCCACCTCCGTTGCAATCCAGGCGGTTGGATTGCCATAGACGCGCCGGGGAGTATAGCGCACAAAATAGAAGCCCAGGTTGAGCATTGCCACCAGCGCCATAAGGCCCCCCACCCAGCGCCGCACCACCCGCGAATCCACCTTCCTCACGCCGCCCAAAACCTCCAGCAGCGCCTCCAGCCCCCAGGCAATGCACAAAGCCACCGCCGGTACCAGCAATAACCCTCGCTGACTGCTTGGCGGATTCTCGGTCAGTGTCCACGCCATCACCAACGTGGACCAAAACCAGAGCAGCGTCAGCGCACGCCCAGGCAAACGGGTGCGCCAAAACGCGGCGACCATGCCGACCAGCAACAGGAGCCTGGAAACGAAGTCCAACAACGGCGCCTCAGGACGATACCAAAATGTGGGATCAGGCGTCAGGTAAAAGGCCGTAACGGACCTCCAGAATTGCTGCCCCAACAGCGAGACTGTGCTGCGCCCGGTAATCTGGCTTTCGCGCGCCAACCAACCTGACGTAAAGATACTGACGGCATTCGAACGCGCGAACAAATCTGAGGGATGCGCAGCATACCAAATCCAAAGCGGAGCCGTAACTACAGCCCAGCCCAAAAGCAACCAAAACAAGCCCTGACGGTATCGAAGCCAGGTTTGCGGTCCGCCGGTCAACAGGCGCAGCCCAAGAAATAGCGCCGCAATGACCGTGACCCATCGGGCGCCGAAGTACGTAGTCCACCCCAGACCGGTCACAAGTCCGGCCCAACCCCATGCCGCCGAAACCTCACCCCGCTCGGCAGCGTTCAAAGCGCGACACAACAGCCAAAAACCCAAAGTCGCAATTAGCGGATCGAAAATCTGATTCGACGCCAGCCGGCTAAAGTGAAGGTGATAGGCGGAAAACGCGACCGCAACAGCGGCTATCCAGCCCACACGGCGCCCGCCCAATTCGCGCCCCAGCAGAAAAGTGGTATACACGGTCAACGTACCCACCAGCGCCGAGAGCGCCCGCGCACCCGCCACACTGGCGCCCCACAAACGCATCGCCCCACCATACAACAGGAACGATAGCGTTGGCACGGAATACCATCCCGCGGCAAAAGGATTGCCCAACGGGCGCTCCACGAGGCGCAAACTGAGCAGCGCCTGGGTCCCCTCATCGCCGCCAAAGTTAGCCGGAATTCCACCCAGATTGATGATACGCACCAGAAGACTTGCTACCAACAGGCCCGCCAGCGCCAGCGAAGCCTTACGCCCAAGGGGCTGGTCGCCATGCCAGGCAACAGGCTGCCGTCTGGGAAGGCTCAGTGCAAAGACCCCTACAGCAAGCACCCACAACCCCAATAGCGCCGTAAAATCCGCCTCTGGAGCCTGCCTCCGCGCCGCAAAGCCCACCATCAGCGCGAGAGCCAGCGCGATGACACGCCACACGCCATTTTGGCCCCCCTCCATCCAGGCAGCGAGACGCACACGCAGTGCTGCATACTTTGCTTGGGGTGATGAACGAGAAACGCGGAAAAACGTCACAACGAGGCTAAGTAAGCCCAAAATGAAACACAGGCCCGCGTCCCAAATCATGGCACGCCAGACCCACAGATAAATACCTGCAGCAAGCAGGAAAAACCCGCCGATCAATCCCGTAAGCATGAACCGGTTTTACCAGGCACTCACACAGCGCAAAGATCGGCAATTTCCTCCGCAGCTTCCCTGGCTCGATGGCGCAACAACCCCAATGCCGGGCCTCCGCGGATGGCAACCGCCAGAATCATCAACGTGTTCACACTCAGCGCGTAGAGCATATAGTCTCCACCCGCAATACTCTGCTCAAAACGCAATTGCTCCCGGCCCAAAATCCGCGCCACTTTTGCCGAGGTAATCCAGCCCTGAATAACCGCCTGCGCCATGACGTCGGCATCAGACTTGGCTAACATGCCCACCCAGGTCGCCATCTCATCATCTACTGTAAGCACCACCGCATCCGCACCCACTTCCTGCGCCAGGCTGCTCATAGCACGCTCGACGGCTTTCCGGTGTTTGCTTACCAGCGACTTCAACTTAACCGCGGCTTCATTGACAACCTTCTTTTCGGCCTCTACTGCGGGCGCCGGTTGTGGCGCTGCGACCGGCGCGGGTTTTGCTGCCGGTTCGGGTGGCAGTGTATCGGTAATACTGACGCCCAGGGGCAGCAATGGGGCGCGCAAAGCCGCTTCAATGCGCTCCTCCAATTCCGGCAGGAAGAAAGGCTTCGGTAAGATACCCTGTATCGCCAGCGAGGAAGCAACTTCCGGCGCGAGAGTCTCCCCCATCAGCGGAATCAAAACCAGGCGCAGTGTCGGGTGCATCTCGCGCAGCTTCTGGCCCAGAACTACCGCTCCCGCGCCATCCACTGCCATATCCAACAATGCCAGGTCCAGATTACCGGCGCCGGCAAGTTTCAGCGCCTCATTGAAGCTGGATGCTCCCACCACATCATGACCGTGCCGCTGGAGCTCTTCATGAAGCAAGGTTGCAAAAGCCACATTGGGATCAACGACCAGGATATGCATACCCGTCTCCTTCTGCCACCGATTTCGATTCCATTGTACCGAGTAAAAGAGAAAACGCAACTGGAACTTCGTAGCAGGTCGCTGACCGAAGCCGCGCCACGCCCCTTACGCTGCACCTGAAGCGCGAGCAAGGCATTCGCCCGGGGTTGACGAAGTAGACCAATCGCACAGAAAGCCTCACAGGGTACGCAGTAGCCCTTTCATCTGCTACAAAATCCCCTACTTCGTTTCGATTGACAAAGCCACCACGCCAGGTAAGCTATACAAGTCACACAACAAACCTATCCAGATATCCATCCCGTTTCCAATAACAGCATGATAATGTTAGTTAAGGTCAGAATCTCGCAACAGGTGTCCGATGAAGAAGTTACTAAAGTTTACCCTCCTCGTTATCGCTGCCGTCCTGGTCGCGGGAGCGATCGCCGTGTTTGCGATCATGCGACTCCAGGGCATTGCAGTAGTCACCTATCCCATGTCGCAACGCGAGCAGGTCAGAGAGACCCCGACTGACTATGGCTTGCCGTACGAAGAAGTGATGGTCACGACCGCCGACGGGCTAAGTCTGGTCGGGTGGTTCATCCCATCGGAAAATGGAGCGACCGTCATTGCCCAGCACGGTTACCACGGCAACCGCGACAATCTGCTGCATGATGCCAGCATGCTACACCGCCACGGCTATGCAGTGCTGCTATCCACCTTCCGCGCCCACGACCTGAGCGAGGGCGAGATCATCACCTTTGGCGCGAAGGAAGTGCAGGACCTCGAGGCTTGGCACCAATACCTTCTCGCCCGCCCCGACGTGGACCCGGCGCGTATCGGTATTCTGGGCGAGTCCATGGGTGGATTAGTGAGCATCCGCTATGCTGCGGAAAACCCAAACATCCGTGTAGTGGCCCTGCATAGCGCCCTGGCGTCCATGAAAGACAGTACTGCCCAGGCAATGACCCACTTCATCGGTCTACCGCCTTTCCCATTTGCGCCCATGATTGAGTTCTGGGCAGGGAAAACGGCGGGGATCCAGATCAAAGACATTGATGCAACGCAATGGATTGGTCAGATCAGCCCGCGACCGGTGCTCATCATGATGGGTGGCGCCGACAACCATATCTCACCCGACAGTGGACAAAAGCTATATGATGCTGCCGGCGAACCGAAGGAACTATGGTTGGAGCCAACAGCTGGTCATCTAGAACTAGATAAGATCGCACCCGAGGAATACGAGCGGCGGATGGTCGGCTTCTTCGACCAGTATTTGCTAGGGGGTATACGACAGAATATTGAAGAAAAATAAGACCGTATACCCACTTGCATTCAATGGTAAAATGGTATCAGCACAGAATCCAGGAGATTGTAATCATGAAGCCATCCTTTACCATGCGTATCATCCTCAGTGTCGCTATCTTGAGCGGAGGCTTGTTGTTTTCCCAGAAAAGCAGCGCTGCCGCCCTTCCACCCCTGCCGCCCGTCAGCAATCCAGATGGCACTCTGGGGCTGTGTTACGCCTTCTATGACGACGCCTGGATGCATCTCGCCGGTGAGTCCGGCGCACGCTGGGACCGCTTCGACTTTCGGTGGAATGCCATCGAATTCGAGCCGGGACAGTACAACTTCGCCGGGCATGAGGCCATCCTGCAGCGCTACAACGCCCACGGCATTCCCATGAACATTGTGGGCATTCTCGGTTCCCCTGCAGCGTGGCGCGCCGATTGCCCCGCCATAATCCAACACGCGCCCACCCCAACCCTGATGGGACATATCCGCGAGGATTCGGTGGGATGGCGCCCCTGCCTGCCCAAAGGACTGTACCGCGCCTGGAATGACCCCGAAAATACCTGGGCAATTTACGTCAGGGATGTAGTGACCCACTTCAGAAATTCCGAAAACAAGGTCAACACCTGGGAAATCTGGAATGAGCCGGACCTGACCAGCTATTGGCTCGGCACGCCCCAAGACTATGCCCAGCTCCTCAAAGTGGGCTATCTGGCAGCCAAAAACGCCAATCCCAACGCCACGATACTCTTTGGCGGGCTGGCTTATTGGGGCAACCGCGTCTTCTACCAACAGGTCCTTGATGCCCTTGCCGCCGACCCAGAGGCATCCGCGCACAACTACTACTTTGACGTGATGTCCCTGCACCTCTACTCCAACGTCTATCAGGCGCATGATATCGCAGCGGAGGTCAAAGCCGCCGTGCAGACGACGGTTGGCCCGCACCCAATGTGGCTGACCGAGACCGGCGTCCCCCTCTGGGACGAGGATCCACCGCCTACCGATCCCAACGTTCCGTGGCCCCCGCCCTATACCGCAACTGCGGGAGAAGCTGCCGCTTACATCATCGAAGCCTACGCCGGCGCCCGTGCGGCGGGTGTGGAGCGCTTCTTCGTTTTCCGCCTGCACGATGACCACGCGGGCATGGGCCAACGGTATGGCATTACACGCGATGACCACTCCCTGCGTCCGGCGTATATCGCCTACCAGGTCGCTGCTACCTACTTACGCGACGCGGAAGAGGTTGTCGGTCCCTTTCGTGGCTCCATCTACCGCATCAGCTTCCTCAGCGCAGCTCACGGGCGCACCGATGTGGTCTGGAATTCGACCCCCACCCCTCGCACCCTGCAACAACCGGCTTTTAGCCCGGCCATCACCCTCATCACCCATGAGGGTGCAATATCCACGCTGGCATCCACCGGAACCTACACGCTGCCTCTCGGAGCTGCCACAGCCAATCAGAACCCGCTCGAGGATTACATGATCGGTGGACCACCGGTCTTGCTTGCCTATGGGAACCTGGGAGACACACAACCGCCCATTTCAACGCTCGATGCCCTCCCCACCCACACCCTGCCCGGAACGCTCGCTTTGACCTGGACCGTGACCGATACACAAACCGGATACTGGTACGCCGAGATTCAAGCCGCGCGCAGTGACTCAGGTCCCTGGAACAACATCGCGGGCGCACAGCAGACGGTAGCACGCACACGCTTCGTCCCCACAGGCATCACGGAAAGTGGACTCTGGTATTTCCGCGCCCGTACCCGTGACCAGGCAGGCAATTGGGAACCCTGGCCCTCCACCGCCGAAATTTCCACCACCCTGCGCAGCACTCGTCTGGTCACGGTGACGCTGTCCGCCTTCAGCGATTTGAATGGGGATGGCATTCAGGATGAGGGCGAATCCAATCTTGAAGGAGTCACCTTCGCCTGGCGGGATGCAACAGGCGCCGAGGTCGCGAGTCATACGGGCGACACATGGACAGTGGCGCAAGAAGTCCCCTTTGGTGAGTACAAAATCATCATCTCGAAGGAGGGCTACCTGATCGCCCAAATCCCCCTGGAAGTCGAGGTGGGGTTTGACCCCTTGCACCTGCAACAGCACCGAGGGCTCCTGCTGGTGCGTGGGCAGAGCTACTTAGCCCTGGTGCTTAATAAAAAGTGAGCTAACCGACCTTGCTATTCAGAGCCGTCATCCATGTGACATTAGCAATGCTGGCATTGCTGGTCAGCCTGGCGCCCGCACCGCAGCAACCGGCGCTCTTGACGCTGAGGACGGCAGAATCTCTTTTCGCCGCAGGGGAGCTCACCGCCGCCGAAACCGCGTTTCGAGACGCGAATGCACAGCTGCCGCATAACACCTATCCCCGGCAGCGTCTCGCCGCGCTATATCTGCGGTGGAATCGTCCTACGGATGGTCTGGCAGTCTGGGAGACAACGCCCGATGGCGACCCCTTCCTGTATTTGCAGCTCTTAGCCGCAGCAGCGAAATGGGACGCCCTTGAAGCCGCAACCCAAGAGTACCTCAAACGCGCCCCCACGGACGAGAGCGCCTATGCCCTGCTGACCCAAGCGCTGCTATACCAATCGCGTTGCCCTGAAGCCGCATCGGTTGCCGCTGCCTGGGAACAACACGCCCGCACTGATGCCGCCGGCAGCAATGCCGCCGGCAGCAATGCCGCCTTGACCGCCGCGATCCTGCGCTATACGGCTGACCCCGACACCCCCGAACCCGCAATTTGCGTCCTGGATCAAGACCTCTGCGCCGCCACACAAACCTGCACCGGTGCCGCTCAGTGCCTGCAACAGCTGGGCGAGAGCCTCCTACGCCGGCAACGCCCCGAGCTCGCCGCTTGCACCCTCGCCCAGGCAATTGCGCGCGCGCCAGAAAACGCCGCTGCCCATGCCTGGTTGGGAGTCGCACTGGAACAGATTGGCAGCGTTGATGCCGCCCTGCCCCACTTCCGCAGGGCAACCACGCTCGCGCCCGATTCTGCCTTGGGCTGGTTGCTGTTGGGCCTTACCCAACTCAACCGGCAAAATATCGCCGAGGCTTACGAGGCGCTGTTGCGTGCGCAGGCGCTCGATCCTGGAAATCCTGCTCCGTGCCTGGCAATGGCGGGCGTTTTAGCAGCGCGGGGTGACTACGCGAATATTCCCATCTGGACTGTAGCCGCGCTCGAGCGTGCCCCCGAAGACCCCGAGATTTGGAAAGCCACAGCGCGTTTCTATCTGGCACGAAACCTGGCGCTTGAGGATGAGCCCCTGCACGCCGCCGCCGGGGCAGTACAACTGGCGCCGGAAGATGCCGAGGCATGGATGTTGTTGGGTTGGGCGCAATTCAATGCAAAGGACTTCGATGCCGCCCTGACGACCTTGCAGACCGCGCTCACCTACGACGCGCGGCACTCAGAAGCCCACCACTTGCTAGGATTGACCCTGCAAGCCTTGGGACGCCACGCCGAGGCTCAAGACGCCCTGACCCGCGCCCAAGACCTCGGCTATCAATGGTGATAGTACAGCGAAAAACTACGGATTGCGGCGTGCCTCACGGTAGACGTAGAAAATCCGCTGCAATGCGGTAAACCAAGACAGCGCCGCCAGCAAAATCAACGCCGGACGAATCCAATCAAAGAGCAAACACACGCCCAGGAGAATAATGCGCTCGATGCGGGTCAGCAGACCGGTCTTGCAGGAGTAGCCTAAACCTTCGGCGCGCGCCCGGGTATAGCTCACCATCATCGCCCCCAGCAACGTCGCAAAAATCAGGTAAATCTCCAGCGCTGAATCGCGCGGGTACAGGGCGACCAGCAAGCCAAACATCAACACCCCTTCCGAGATACGGTCCAGGGTGGAATCGAGAAAGGCCCCAAAACGGCTGCGTTGCCCACCCACACGCGCCAGCGCACCATCCAGCGCATCCACCGACGAGGTGAGCAACAGCAACGCTCCCCCCAGACGAGTATACCCGAAAGCAATCAGCACACTCACCGCGATTGCCAGGACAAGACCGCTGAGGGTAATCGTATTGGGGTGAACGCCCCAACGGTTTAGCACGCGCGCAATCGGATAAGTAATGATAGATCCCTTGGCGCGCGCCCAATCGGTGAAAGTTTCGTACTCTTTAGGCTCTCCCTGACTCATGCTTCAACCTCTCCAGATAGAATTGACGCTGCCGGCAGTGATGCTTCGGCAAACGAAAAACCTAGCAATGCCTCCAAATCGGTCATCAAAACGGAAAACCGCGCCGGAACGACCTGATAGAGGACCTCGCGCCCCAGTCGCCGCGAATGCACGAAGCCCGTCAAACGCAACTCCTTCAGGTGCCAGGAAAGCAGCGGTTGGCTGATTCTCAGGGCAACACTCAAATCTACCACATTCGATTCTCCTGCCGCCAACGCAGCCAAAATCCGCAAACGTGCCACCGCTCGCAATGCTTGAAAATCGCGCGACAGTCGCCGCACAACGGGTACAAGCTCCCCGGATATTTGAGCACGACCGGCCATATATAAACCATCCTTTGATAAAGGGCCATTTATGTAAATTCTATGTTCAAATGCCGCCAAGTCAAACGCCTGAAATTGTTTCACACAAATATCATACAAAGGCCTTTCTTCGATTGATTTTTGGCGGCGAGGCTTTGCCTCGCCGCCAAAAATCAATGTAGACTCTTGCAGTTTTTGGTGGGTCAGGCTACAATGGAGGCAGCGGAGGTTCCCTTATCCATGCCCATTCGATTACTACCAGAAGATATCGCGTCGCGCATCGCCGCCGGCGAGGTCGTCGAACGCCCCGCATCGGTGATCAAAGAGCTCGTCGAGAACAGCCTGGATGCCGGCGCCACGCGCATCGAGATTGAGACCCTCGAGGGCGGACATAAACTGCTGCGCGTGCGCGATGATGGCGAAGGCATAGCCGCAGCAGAAGTCGCGCTCGCCTTTCGCCGCCACGCCACGAGCAAACTAGCGACTGCCGCCGACCTCTTCAACATCCTCACGTTGGGATTTCGGGGCGAAGCGCTTGCCAGCATCGCCTCTGTCAGCCAGCTGAGCTGCAACACACGCCACGTTGCAGAAGTCGCGGGAACGCGGCTACGCATTGCTGGGGGTGAGATTCTTTCCCAAAGCTCGGTTGGCTGGCCCAAAGGTACGGAAATCTGCGTGGAAGAACTCTTCTACAACGTGCCGGCGCGGCGCAAGTTCCTTCAGAGTCCGCGAACAGAACGCCGTCATATTGATGGATTTCTCACCCGCTACGCCATCGCCTATCCCCACGTGGCTTTCACAGTCGTTCACGATGGGCAGGAAATGCTGCGCACCAGCGGCAATGGCGTGCAGCGAGAAGCCCTGCAACAGGTCTACGGGCTTGAACTCGGCGCGAGTTTGCTGGAGCTGGCGCCGGAATGGGCAGATGGCGAAGGCCTGCGCGTGCGTGGTTATGCCGGCGCCACCACAACCCATCGCTCCAATCGAGGCTATATCACCCTCTTTGTAAATGGCCGTTGGATCGAGGACATGCGAATCACCTACGCCGTTATCCAGGCTTATCACACGCTGCTGCCCGTGAACCGTTATCCCATTGCCTTCCTGCTGCTTGAGATACCCGGCGAAGACGTGGATGTCAACGTCCATCCGGCCAAAACAGAAGTCCGCTTCCGCGACCCTGACACAGTCTTCCGTGCTGTGCAACGCGCCGTACGCGCGACGGTGGTCAACGAGGCCCCCATAGCCGCGGCATGGCATGCCGCGGCATGGCAACCCGACTCTTCGAGCCACAGCGACCCGGAAACCTCTCACGCCGGTGCAGCGGCGCCGGAGCGCCAGGCATCCCAAAGCGATCTGTGGGTGGAGCTTGCAAGCCTGCGTCCCGCGCCACAATTCACGCCGCGCGGGGAAACTGCTCCCGCCCAAAGTCCGCAAGCAACACCCTCCGGTGAACGCGACTCACGCATCGCGCCGGGAACGAAGCTACCGCCGCTTCGCATCATCGGTCAGGCAGCAACCACCTTCATCATCGCCGAAGGCCCCGACGGGCTATATCTGATTGACCAACACGCAGCCCACGAACGGGTGCTCTACGAGCAGCTGCTCACCGCATGGTCCGAAGGCGGCGTCCCGGCACAGCCCTTGCTAGAACCGGCGAGCGTGCAGCTCTCAGCCGAAGACGCTGCCCGCATCGAAGAGCATTTACCAAGGCTGGCAGAGCTGGGCGTCGTGGTGGAGCCCTTTGGTCCCAACAGCTTCCTGGTGCGTTCGGTGCCGGCAGCACTAAAGCACATTGCGCCCCAGGACCTCCTCGCCGATATCGCCGCTGCCGAACTGGACCGCTCGCCCATCCGCGAGGGATTGGAGGCCCAAATGGTGCGCCGTATCTGCAAACGCGCAGCGATCAAAGCGGGGCAGACGCTTAGCCGTGAAGAGATGGAAGCCCTCATTCGCGGACTTGAACAATGCCTCTCGCCGCGCACCTGCCCGCACGGGCGCCCTACAGTGCTACAGATATCTGTCGAGCAACTCGCGTCGCAATTCGAAAGAACGTAACCACTCACTAAGGAGGAAAACAATGGCCACTTTTGTGATGCTATGCAAATTGTCACTCCATTTCCCTGGCGAGGTAAAATCCCTGGCGGAACTGGACGCAGATCTGGGCAGGCGCCTGGCAACGGAATTTCCTGAAGCCAAACGCGTCGCCAGCTACGTCCTGCTGGGGGAATACGACTTTCTGCACGTCTTCGATGTGCCCGATGCCACTCAGGCAGCCAAAATCGCGCTGCTCATTCACTCCCTGGGAATGGGCGCCACCGAAACCCTGACCGCAATTCCTTTCCAGGAATTCCACAACGTGCTTGAGGAGGATTGAGTGCAAGCTGCCCCTACGCCTATACCGACACAACGCCTGGATGCTCTGGCGCTGAGGATTCTCGAAATCTACAACCTCAGTGAACCGCCGGTGCCGATTGAGACGATTCTACAGCACCCCCCCAAAGAGCTGCTGCCCGCAGCAGTAGATATCACGGACCTCTCGCTGGTATTTGGCATCGGCGAGCACCGCTACGAATACCGCGTTGCTGTCGCGCGTTTGCTCTATCGCGAGCTTTGCCGCTACAAAGACGAACACAATGAATCCCTACCCTACACCAATGAGGCGGCGCGCTACTTTGCGGCAGCCCTGCTAGTTCCCGCCGAATGGGCGCTCAAATACATTCGGCGCCCGCTTACCAACCTGCAGCAAATCAGCGAGGCGTTCCAGGTTCCAGAGTACATGATGGCAAGCCGCTTAGCGCAAATGGGAAAACGTGTCCGAGGGATGTGAGGGGCAAAGCACACAATACACGCGCCCTGGCACATGACCAGGGCGCGTAAGAAACCATGCTTTGCCCCTACCGCGTCAAACCGGGCTTACCCCGCTCCCCCCAAAAGCCCCTTAGGGACTTCGGTGCCGGAGAGCATCTCTTCACCAACACGAATGACTGCAAAAGACAGATGAGGGGTATTGTGCGCCAGGCCCACCTGCCCATGGCGATCAACGATAATCATCCCCCCATATCCCGCCACCCGCCGCTCTAGCTGCGCGACCAGGTGCTCCGCTGCCGCCTGCGGCGTCCAGCCCTGCGCTAGCAAATCGCAAGCCGATTTGCTGAGAACCAACCGCATCAAACGTTCGCCCCAACCCGTTGCAGCTGCCGCGCCGGCGGCATTATCCGCATAAGCGCCACAGCCTACCAGCGGCGTATCACCCACACGACCGGGACGCTTGTTCGGCGTTCCCCCCGTTGAGGTACCCACTGCCAGATTCCCAGCCAAATCCAGCGCCACAGCCCCAACCGTATCAGCAGGGAGCTGCATCCCCGGAGGCATCCAGCTATCTTCCGGCATGGCTACCGTTGATTCCGGTTGCCCCAGCAGCTCCGCGGGATCACATAACGGAATGCCCAAAGTCTGCGCCCAGACTTCGGCGCCATCTCCCACAACAAAAGCATGCTCGTTGGATTCCATGATCCGGCGCGCCAGCGTGATGGGATTTTTCACGCGTTTCACTGCCGCAACGGCGCCCAACTCGAGGGTGCGCCCATCCATGATGAAGGCATCCAGCTCCACTTCGCCCTTTGAATTGCTATGACTGCCCCGCCCCGCATCGTAGACGGGATTGTCCTCCAAAACCCGTACGGCAACCTCAACGGCATCCAGAGCCGTGCCGCCGGAGAGCAATACCGCCCAACCCGCGCCCGCCGCTTGCCGGCAACCCTCGTGAAAAGCTTCGCGCAACGGCGCCGGAATATGCCACGCACCACCATGTACCACAATCACCGGTCGCTCCACCCTCAACCTCCCCCTAATCCGACTTCACTGTGCGGTCCCCTGCCCGGCAGTACTCTGCCCGGCAGTAGTCTGCCCGGCAGTAATCTGCCCGGCAGTAGTCTGCCCGGCAGTAGTCTGCCCGGCAGTAATCTGCCGCTCCCTCTGCAAGCAAACAAGCCATGCGGTCAACGCCAACAATACCCCCACGTGCAAATGGACATTGTTGACATACAAATTATCCACCATACTGTGAACGCTGATGTGCGTCCATGCCCCTACCAGGCCCAACGCCAGCCCGCGATACCAACCGGAAAAACTTCGCGACGCCTGGTAAAGCCGCACGTAGATTGCCGCGAACAACAACAAATACGCCCCCAAACCGATTATCCCTGTCTCTGCCAGCAAATTCAGGTAGAAATTATGCGCGTGCCCCAGGGCATAGGGCCAGTTCACCAAACGAAACAGCGGATAAGCAGCCTCATAATTGCCGATGCCAACGCCGGTCCAGAAATGCGTTTCCCACATGCCTAACGCAGCCTGCCAGTGCGCCATGCGCTCGATTACGGCATAATTGGCATCATTGATGCCCACACCGCGCACATTCGCAAAACTCAGATAAGCCGCGAAGTCCGTAAGCCGTGCCTCAACCGACGCCGGCAGCGCATCCGCCGCCATCAGCAACAGCACGCCTCCGGCAAATACTGCCACCAGAACCAACCCCCACACACTACGTCGCGGCAATAACGCCGCCATCACAGCCAACGCGGCGCCAAATCCCAACCACGCCCCACGCGACCACGAGCCATACACTCCGCCCGCAATCGCCAACACCGCCCCAACCACAAGCCACAGCCAACGCGGCGCCGGCGTGCGCGCCGAAACCATCTCCCACACGCTCACCAGCGCTATACCAGCGAGCAGCGCCCCGAGCAATCCCAGAAAACCCCCAAACGGATTTGGCTGCATGAAAGTCCCATAAGCCCGGTAGATGCCCGGCGCAATTAAGAAATGGGACGGAGCCTCTCCCGATAACCGGTGCTGCCAGACTCCCAGCAGTCCTTGGCCAACGGCAATCGCCCCCAGCGCAATAATCAGCGCCGCCGCGCGCTGCTGTGCTTTGGCGCCCTGCAAGCGCTCACCAACCACCCATAGAGTCAACGCGACCTGAGCCCATTTAGCCCATTCCGTAAAACCGCCCCAAACATCGAACGGCGACCAAAGCGAGAGCAATCCGGCGCCCAGAAACAGAAACAAGGGCAGCGCCAACGGCCCCAGCATCAGCCGCAGTTCGCGCCGCAGCAACCCGCGCGCAACCCACCCGGCAGCGCCCAACACAAAAAACCCTTGCCCTAGTTGATCCGGGATAGTAGGCGCGTAAATCGCCAACCAGGCGCGCAAAGGACCAAACAGCAGTCCCGCAATCACACCCACCAGCGGCTCAAAAAAACTCCCCACAGCCACGCCCACCAGAAGGCTGAGCAGTACTATTTCCAGGGGATCAAGCCACGCGACCAGCAAGCCACTGGCAAGCCCTGCCGCCACCCACGGCACAGCACGCCGGAAGTGCGAATTCGACCAACCCCACAACATTCGATCAATCAATACGCAACCCACTCGACCAGTTTGGCCAACTCATCGAACGTACCGTCATAGACGAATTTCGCCTGAAAGAATTCAGCCTCCCGTGCCAACACACGCGGGGCAAAGATAGCATCCGCTTGGGGGATCGGCAGCGCGTGCAAATAAGTCGCGAGCGGCGTCCAGGCCAACATGCCCTCACGCAGATCGGCAACCAGCTCTC
Source organism: Anaerolineae bacterium (assembly GCA_026645815.1). GTDB lineage: Bacteria > Chloroflexota > Anaerolineae > B4-G1 > SLSP01 > JAAZNO01. The sequence goes on from JAPKMR010000056.1 coordinate 22,850, forward strand.
CCGTAAAATGTTCGGTCACAAAAATAAAGAGGAACCATTGCCAATCAGCCCGGACAGAAACCTCAGTGCACAGGCCTCGAAACTCCAAATCCTCGACGGTATACCCCGTCTCTTCCAAGACCTCGCGGCGCGCGGCATCAAAAGGCGATTCATTGATCTCGATTTTGCCGCCGGGAGCGACCCACAGCCCTAGATTCGGTTGTTTGTTCCGGCGCATGATCAGCACCTCGTCAGCGCGCCGCAGATATACCAGGACGGAAGGGATACGCGTCATCACGGAAGGGATGCGCGTCATCACGGAAGGGATGCGCGTCATCGCGCGTCAGCCTCTCCGGTTCGCCACATCGCTGAAATACGCCGCGGTCCGCAGCAACCCCTCCTCAACAGGCACGACAGGCTCCCAGCCCAAAAGCGTCCGGGCGCGGGTGATATCCGGGCAGCGCACCTGCGGATCATCCTTGGTACGCTCATCGGTCGGCTCTACGAAAATAATCTCCGAAGTGCTGCCTGTTGCCTCAAGTACCTTCTGGGCAAATTCCAGGACCGTGAACTCACGCGGATTCCCCATATTGACCGGCTCATAGACATCAGACGCCATGAGACGGACAATCCCCTCCACCAAATCCTCCACGTAGCAGAAAGAGCGCGTATGCGTACCGCGATCATAAACGGTGAGCGCCTCACCGTGCAGGGCTTGATTGATGAAGTTGGGCACGACGCGCCCGTCATCCAGGCGCATGCGTGGCCCATATGTGTTGAAAATGCGCACGATGCGCGTGTCCACACTGTGATAGCGATGATATGCCATAGTAAGCGCCTCGGCAAAACGCTTGCTCTCATCATACACGCCGCGCGGGCCAATAGGATTCACATTGCCCCAATAATCTTCCGTCTGTGGGTGTACCAGTGGGTCGCCGTAGACTTCAGAGGTGGATGCGAGCAAGAAACGGGCTTTTTTCGCCAGCGCCAGGCCCAGTGTATTATGGGTGCCCAATGCGCCCACCTTCAAAGTCTGAATCGGGTAGTGCAAATAGTCCACCGGGCTAGGTAACGAAGCCAGGTGCAGCACCATGTCCAGGTGTCCGGCGACGTAAATATAGTGAGTAACATCGTGCTTGATGAAATGGAACCGTGGATGACCCGCCAGGTGCGCAATATTCGCCGTCGAACCGGTACTCAGGTTATCCATAGCGATAACCTCGTGCCCCTCGCTCAAATAACGGTCGGCCAAATGTGAACCGATAAAACCAGCTCCGCCTGTGATCAAAATGCGCATCGTTGTTGCTCCTTGTCTGAAAGTGACCTTGGCATTATACTCCAATAAGATTCAAAATGAAAAACTACCGCTAATGGAGGCGCTGTGGGAAAAACCTTATTGCTGACCGGACACCCACAATCAGGCAAAACTACGGTTATTCGCAAAATCATCGCCGAGCTGGGCGCTCGGGCAGGTGGCTTCTACACAGAAGAAATCTTCGGACCCGGAGGACGACAGGGCTTCAATCTCTTCACCCTCGAAGGGCAAAAGGCGCTCTTATCACACAAGGACCTGCGCGGCGATAATCTGCCCCGTGTGGGGCGCTACGGCGTCAACCTTGAGACACTCGAAAAGATTGGCATCCCGGCATTGCTAAACGCAGCTGCTGCTGGAAAGATCGTCATTGTGGACGAAATTGGCAAAATGGAGCTGCTCTCACCCCGATTTCGCGACACCGTTCTGCAACTGATTCTTGGCCCGGCAACCATCATCGGCGCCATCATCTACAAACCCCAACCCCAGGCAGACCTGTTCAAAAAACTGGCGCAGGTTTCCCTGTGGGAAGTCAACCAGCGCAACCGGGATCAATTGCCCAAGATGGCGCTCGAATGGCTCGCCGGATCCCGTAAAGGGATATAGGATTTGATTGATTTTTGGCGGCGGGGCTTTGCCCCGCCGCCAAAAATCAATCTTCTCCAGATTCTCACTCCCGTTTTTGAAACGCACCCAACAAATAAGTGAGGTGGTAATTTCACAGAAGTCATGCTACAATAGAAACGTTTGCAGAGATTTTGCGTATAGAATGTAGGTAAAAGGTAATTAAAAACTACATTCAAATTCAACTCAGATACCAAAGCTTTAAGGAGGGCTGGAATGAGTTTACTCGATCGCATCAAGAGCAATATGTTTGGGTTGGAGCGCGGCGTAGCAGATGTGCTGCCCGGCTACAAGGGCTACAAGCAAAAGGAACTGCGCCGCGAAGCGGATAAGCTCCTGCGCGAAACCATTGCGGCACGCATCCGAACCGTCAAGACCCAGCTGGATGGGCTTCAGCAAGATCTGATCTCGACGGGGAATTTCGATCTTCTCGACGAGACTGGCAGTGCCGCGACGCAGCTCCAGACCTTCGTTGATCGCGTTCGAACGGCTGCCTATGGCTACAGCGGTTTCTTTGACGCAGTGCGCGTGAAAGAAGAGGCGTTGGATCAAGTCTATGCCTTTGATGCCGCACTCCTGGATTACGTTGACCGCATCGAGGGTGCCATTGGGCGTGCTCGCGAAGGTATCAATGGCGAAGACCTCCGGGGGCAGGTTCTCATGATCCGCGACCTGGCGCGCGAAGCCAATATGACCTTCGATGAGCGCAAAGAAATCCTGACTGGCGGCTACGAAGTGGGATCAACCCAATCCCCTGAAATGTAATTAGATAACTCACGTTGATCAAGGAGGACATAAATGGCACGCATTTTTGATGTTATTGAATATGTAGATGAGGGACGTCAAGAAATCGTCAATCGGATTCCTGAACGCGGCTCCGGCGATTTCCGCATCGGTAGCCAACTCATCGTTCGGGAGTCACAAGCCGCGGTCTTTTATCGCGATGGCAAAGCCCTGGATACCTTTGGTCCCGGGCGCCACACGCTGACCACCGCCAACATTCCCTATGTGGTGGATTTGATTGGTAAAGCCTTCTCCAATCAAACCCCCTTCAAGGCAGAAGTCTACTTCGTCACCTTGCGCGAACTCACCGATATGAAATGGGGCACTCCCAATCCCATTACCATCCCCGATCCAATTCTGGGCATGGCACGGGTAACCAGCTACGGCTCATACGCTTTCCAGGTCACTGACCCGCAGCTCTTTGTTACCAAAATCGTCGGCACGCAAGGGCTTTTCCGCACGCGCGATATCGAGAGCTTCTTCCGCAGCATCATCCTGACCAAGATGACGGACCTCATCGGCGAGATGAAGAAGTCCGTCATTCAAATGGCAGCCTTCGTGGAAGAACTAGCCGCCGGTGTCCGCGCCAAGGTGAGCGAGGAATTCGCCTCTCGCGGCGTATCGCTGACCTCCCTCTACATCGAATCCATCGCACCCACCGAGGAAACCGCCAAAGCGATTGACGCGCGCGCCTCTATGGGAGCCATCGGTGATATGGGCGCCTACATGCAATACCAGGCAGCTCAGGCTTTGCGCGAGACCGCCCAGAAGCCCGGTGGCGGCGGCGCCGCTGCGACCGGCGTTGAGCTGGGTGCGGGTCTGGGGCTGGGCGCCGCAATGGCGCAGATGGTCACTCAAGCCGTCCGCCCTCCCGCAGCAGATGCCCCGGCAGCCCCGGCGGCGCCGGCAGCTCCCGCGACTCCCGCCAACCCCACCACCCCCGCCGAAATTCAGGCCTTCCTCGATAACCTGGATATGCGCCTGGCTAATGGCGAACTGAGCGAATCCGTCTATCAGCGCCTCTATGACAAATGGGAACAGCGACTCAAGGACCTGTCCCAGACGCCGTAGTTAGCTAAGCCTTCTCACACAAAGCCGCCCGAGTGAGCAGTCACTGGGCGGCTTTGTCC
>JAPKMR010000057.1 GCA_026645815.1 Anaerolineae bacterium
TCACCTCGCCCGCGCTCAAGAGCGTCGGGGTATAGGCTTGCCACAATGCATTCAGCGTCAGCGTCAGGGGTGTGGTCCCCGCGTAGACCTCGACCGCGCCGGGGAGCGCCCCCGCCGGGACCGCCGCGCCGGTGAACACGAGGGTGGCCCCGACCGTGCGCGTGAGCGGTACAGTTGCCAGATCGAAGGCCAGGCGCGTGCGCTTGGCGATGTACGCAGGCGGAATGGGATCGGAGCCGGGCAGCGCCAGGCGGCCCACGCCGCACAAGTCCGGGACGGTGCTGCTGAACACCTGCGTGCCGCTGAGTACCTCAGCCCACGTTGTCTCGGCGTAGCTCTGCAAGGTAACCCAGGCAGTGGGCGTGAGGCTCACGCTCACGCGCGGCAGGCACACGCCGTCGCGCAAAGTGAGCGGCAGGTAGAGGGTGTGGGTGAAGGGCGCCGGGTCTTGGGCCGTGAACGCCGTAGCGGGCGCGGCCTGTGCTGAGAAGCTTACCTGCAAGCCCAGCCACAGCAGAAGCAGCAGCATTCCGCCTGCCGCCACGGCCAGGCTGCCCCATCCGATCCGCGCGCGTGTTTGTGTTCGTGCCATACCTCGCCCCTCCGGTGCAAACGAAAACGCCACGCTAACCCACCTGAGCGTGCGGTGGGCGCGTGGCGTCTGTTTTTCTTTTGATTATATGGATTTCGTTACGGGGTGTCGAGAGTCACTAAACTTTCAGTCCTTTCCTGTACTCCAAAAGATCACGCGAGCGAGATTCTGTGTCAGATCAGCAAGCTCTCCGCTTGCCAAGAGCCTGCTGCGCAGATAGCTGCTTCATCAATTTCAATCGAAAAATCGGCATTCTACAAGTGCGTACGCTTCAAATGAAGCTTACAGCGCGCGGCAAAGCCTCAATCAAATCCTGCCACAGAAGCCTAACAATTGTTACTCAGCCCAGGTACAGCGTTTTCACACTTGCGCGAGTCCCACTCTCGTATATAATATATTCAGATTATTGAATATGAAAGTAGGGGTGCCATGTCAAAGCTGAAAGTGTTGTTTCTCTGTACTGGTAACTCCTGCCGCAGCCAGATGGCGGAAGGGTGGGCGCGCGCCCTGAAAAGCGCACAAATCGAAGCCTATTCGGCGGGCATCGAAACTCACGGCTTGAACCCCAACGCTGTCAAAGTGATGGCCGAGGCCGGCGTGGATATCTCTGGGCATCACAGCAAGCACGTCAGCGAAGTGTCGCAGATCCCCTTCGATTTCGTCATCACCGTTTGCGGGCACGCGCAGGAAAACTGCCCCGTGTTCCCTGGACGCGCCGTTGTTCTTCATCAAGGCTTCGACGATCCGCCCAAACTCGCCGCCACTGCCAAAACGGAAGAGGAAGCGCTTGAACATTACCGCCGGGTGCGTGATGAAATCCGCGCGTATATCGAGACGCTGCCGGAGGCATTGATGCGGCGCAATCCGCTGAGCTTCAGCCTCTAGCACCCACTTAGGAGGATCTGCCATGAGCGCATACCGGCAAATTCTGGTCGATGGTTCGCCCGCGGGCTTGCAAGGCTTGGATGAAGCATTGGCGGCTTTGCGCGCCGAAGGGCGTAAGCCGGGCGAGGAAGGGCTGGGGCTGGAGCTGGTCAAGCGCTTGAGCCGCGACAATTACATTCCCCGCACCGCGCAACTGAACTTTGCCGCTGCGCTAGAACGAGAATATGCGGCTTTCCTGGCGCGGGCTGAGAGTGGCGCGGCTCAAGGCAAAACCAAAAAAGCCGCCTGTGACACCTGGCGGGGCATGCCGCGGGAGACGGTTCCGTGGTTCCCGACGGTCAACGATGAGCTCTGCGACGGCTGCGGCGTCTGCTTGAGGCTGTGCAGCACGCACTGCCTCGCGCCTACCGAGGACGGCAAGGTGTGGGTTGCGGATCCTTTTGCGTGCGTGGTAGGTTGCAGCTCCTGCGCTAATGTCTGCAAGCCCAAAGCCATCACCTTCCCGCCACGCGCCATGCTGGAGGCGTACAAACTCAGGTAGTGCGTGGCGAGAGACCAGAGGCGCAGGTGTTGCCTGTGCACGGAATTGTCGTTTATCCAAACTATTCAGGAGCACTCTATGTCGAAGCAACGTCCCTCAGACTCGCGCGAGAAACAACGCACTTCCAAGCTCCCTCTGACCCTTTGGCAGATTGGCGTGTTGGTGGGTGTGGTGGCGTTGGTCATCGTCGTATTCTGGCTAAAAGGACGCTCGACCGCCGCGGAATCGGGAATTGTAACGCCAGCGGTTTTGGTTACACCCATGGGCGACGCCGTTGCCGTGACGCCTGAGCCTGTCGTTCTGAGTGACTCAACCCCAGAAACCCCCATAGCGGTGCAATCCGAGCTGGCGCAGCGTGCCGGTGAATCCCTGGAAGCCTATCTTGACCGGATGCTGGAGGCGGGGCAGCCCATCTTTGCCTTCTTCCACTCCTATACCTGCGCGCAATGCGTGGAAATGGACCAAATCGTGCAGCAGGTCTACCCCGACTTCGCCGGGAAGGTAGTGCTCGTAGATGCCAATGTCTACGACGATGCCAATCGCTCGCTGCTCCAGCGCGCCAGAATCCAAGTCATTCCCACGCTTGTTTTCATCGACCGTACCGGCGCCGGAGAGGGCTATACCGGAGTCATGCCCGCAGCGCAATTGGAGGAGAAACTCACAGCGCTCTCCGAGGGGGGCGCGCCATGAACTTCGATCCTGCCGTCTTGCAACACGCGTCACCGCTGGCGTTCCTGCTTACCTTTCTGGGGGGAATTGTGACCAGCATCGGACCCTGCAACGTCGCGATGATTCCGCTCGTCATCGGCTACGTGGGCGGGGGGCGGGAGCAACTCACCCGGGGGCGCGCCTTTGTGCTCTCCCTGACCTTTGCGCTCGGGTTGGCGCTGACGTTTATGGGCTTGGGGCTGTTTGCGGCGCTGGTAGGTGGGCTATTTGGTGGGGCGACGCGCGTGTGGTACTACGTCGTGGCGGCGGTGTGTCTGCTCATCGGCGTGCAAATCCTGGCGGGCTTCGAACTGCCGGAGCTGCCCTTCGTCGGGCGTCTGCGCGAGCGGATTACGTTACGTGGCATTCCCGGCGCGCTCAGCCTGGGTTTAGTTTCCGGGTTGGTGGCTTCGCAATGTGCCACGCCGGTACTCGCAGCGATTCTCACGTACGTGATGGCGCAAGAAGGGGCGATCATCTATGGCGCAGCGTTGCTCTTTGTCTATGCCCTGGGACGCGGCGTCCCTGTGGTGCTTGCCGGAACCTTTACCGGCGTCTTGAAGCAGATGCAGTCCTTCAGCCGGTGGATGCACGTGGTGGAGAAAGCCAGCGGTGTGATTATCATCGGCGTGGGGCTGTATTTTCTGTGGATTGCATAGTCGTGTTGACTGAAAAACGCGAGGGGAGGTCCGTCTTGAAACGGCTGGATTTGATGCGCAAATTAAGCCTCTGGCTCATAAGCCTGTGCCTGCTAGCGCTGATGGCGATCACCGTCAACGCTGCTGCGCCATCTCAGGCGCAAACTCCGGCAACTATTTACTTTTTCTGGGGCGATGGTTGCCCGCATTGTGCGCAAGCCAAACCCTTTCTGCAAGAGCTGGAACAACGCTATCCCAACCTGCAGGTAGAATCTTTCGAAATCTATTACGTTCCTGAAAACCAGGAACTTTTCAAGCAAATGGCGGCGGCGCACAACTTCGAACCGCGCTACGTGCCCACGTTCTTCATCGGTGACCGGCAGTGGGAGGGCTTCAGTGAGGATCTGCGCCAGGAGCTTGAGGCTGCGGTGCGCGCTTGCAGCGAGCAGGGCTGCGCCGATGCCGGGGTGGGGGTGATCCCCGGTCACGAGCCGACGCCGGAACCGCCTGCAACGCCGACGCCAACGCCTGTTGCTGAGGGAGAAGATGACTCAACCGAACCTTCAGTGATCACCGTGCCCTTCTTGGGCACAATTGACCTGGGTGCGCAAGCTCTCTGGGTCAGCACGGCGCTCATCAGTTTCGTGGATGGCTTCAATCCCTGCTCCTTGTGGGTGCTTTCCATTCTCATTTCCCTGACTTTGCGCACCGGTTCACGGAAAAAGACCTTCATTATTGGATTGATCTTCATTACCGTGACCGCCTTGGTCTACGTGCTGTTCATCGCCGGTCTCTTCACCATGCTCACCTTCGTCCGTTTCCTGAGCTGGATTCAGGTCGCCGTCTCCTTGCTGGCCTTGTTCTTCGCCCTGGTCAACATCAAGGATTACTTCTGGTACAAAGAGGGCCTGTCGTTCACCATCGATGATGCTAAGAAGCCCGGGCTCTACAAACGGATGCGACGGGTGCTCAACGCCGGGGACTCGTTGGGCGCGTTGGTGCTGGCGACGGTGGGGCTGGCGGTCGGCGTCTCGCTGGTGGAGTTCTCCTGCACGGCGGGCTTCCCGGTGCTCTGGACGAATCTGATCGCCGCCCAGAATGTAACCCCGCTTACCTTCGGATTGCTGTTGCTGCTGTATATGGTCATCTACCAGCTGGATGAACTGGCCATCTTCGGCGTTGCCGTGGTGACCTTGCGTGCCAGTAAACTCGAGGAAAAACACGGACGCATTCTCAAACTCATCGGGGGTATGCTGATGCTGACCCTGGCGATTGTGATGCTGGTCAACCCCGCACTGATGAATGACCTGCGCAGCTCGCTGCTGATTTTCGGCGCGGCGTTCGGCATGGCAGTCGTGATCTTAGTCATCCACCGTGTGCTCCTGCCCCGCTTAGGGCTTCACCTGGGCACGGAAAAACTGCACTAAACTGTAGAGGTTAATGATTGTGGACATTTTTCTACTGGCAGCCTTAACCTGCCTCGTGATTGTAACCATTGGCAATGTGGTGAACAGAACGCTGCGCCTGCCCTGGATGTTCAGCGTAGTCGTATTGGGGCTGGTGCTGTCCACCCTGGGGTTATTCGAAACCACCATGGCAAGCGCCAATTTCCGCTTTCTGGCGCAACTGGGCATGCTCTTCTTTCTCTTCACCCTGGGACTAGATCTAGAACTGACGCAAATTCGCAAATTGGGCGCCTACATTGTGGGGGGCAATATCCTTCTCACTCTGACCGAAGGGCTGGTATTGGCACTATTCGTCTACTTTGCTTTCCCGCAATTTGTCCAGCATTCCTTTGTGGTGGCTTTGATCGCTGGCGTCGCCTTTGGCACAGTCGGCGAGGTCGTGTTGCTCGCCATCCTGAAAGAGTTCGGCTTGGAGCGCACTCGTTTTGGACAGCTTGCCTTGGGGATCGGCGTTTTCGATGACATGTTTGAGATTTTGACCCTGGCGCTTATCATCGCTTTACCGGCTTTTCTCGCCGGTGGCGCAACCGCGGATGTCTGGCAGGAATCGGCCCTTCTGGTAGCGACCCTACTTGGGCTAATCGTGGGTACACTGGCCCTGACCCGTCTGGGACCACTGAGCCGCCGGTTGTTGCAGCGGGTCCCGCAAGATTCCTTCGTTATGCCGTTCACGATCTTTATGATCGCCTTTGCCTTCATCTATGCGGGCTCGCGGCAATTCGAGAATCTGGGCGTGGTTGCGGCAATCTTCAGCGGCATTGCGGTCAAGCAGCTGCTGCCGGAGAAGGCTCTGGCGCACTACAAGAAGCCCATCTTCTTCGTCGGCAACATTTTTCTAGGCCCGTTTTTCTTCCTGAGTCTGGGCGGGCGAATGTCCTTTGGGGCGCTCCTGACCTACCCTGGTTTGGTACTGGCGATTATGGCAATCGCCCTGGGTGTGCGCATGACGCTATCCTATGCGCTGTTTCACAAACTGCTGGGAAAACGCGAATCCCTGGCTTTGGGTGTGGGCTTGACCTCCAAATTCAGCATGAGTGTTGTCAGCGAGAACCTGCTGTTCACCGCCGGGTTGATTGCGCAACCGCTGTATTCCACCATGATGGCTGCCTTTATCCTGTTGAAACCCATTGTCGCTGGAGTCTTCTCGCATGAGGTGGCGCGCCTGCAATCCCGAAGTGTAGAAACCGCCGCACCAGTTCCCGGACCTGGGCAACCGGTAGGCGTTGCAGTTGAGAGCGATGGTGTTCGATAAGCGTACCTGGGTGCTTTGATCGATGAATGACAGATCTCCCCTGGAGGTGGCGTATGGCAAAACCACGTTTGATTGGAACTGATCTATTGGGTCGTGAGATCTACGACCACGCAGCAGGAGATTGGTTCGGCGTTCCACGCCATGAGGTATACTGGGGTCCCACGGTAGATGCCGCAGCCTGTATCGGTTGCGGTATGTGCTATGTATCGTGCAGCGGGCGTGTTGTCTACGATTGGGACGTACTGGCCAATCGCCCGATCGTGGCGCGTTTCGATAACTGCTCACCGGGTTGCACCACCTGCGCCAATCTCTGTCCTGCGGATGCCATTACATTTCCTGCAGTGGCTACAATTCGCGCCGTCCGTGACCAACATCAGGTGGTCGCTCAGGCCCGCAGAAAAGTAGCAGCTTTGAAATCTGTAGCTGAGGCAGCTAATGACAACTGAGATTGAGACACACGCTGTGTGCACAGACGCTGATCTGGTAGCCCTCTTCAAGGCATTGGGGCACCCGCAGCGACTGGCAATTCTCCGCTTACTTGGCGAAAATGAGTTATGTGTATGCCAGATTGAGGAAGCGCTCGATTTACGCCAGGCATATGTTTCACAATTGCTCACCCAATTACGCGAGATGGGGTTGGTCTGTTTTCGTAAGGAGGGTTGGAAGGTTTGGTATCGTCTGGCGCGAACCGAGGTTCACACGCTGTTGCAACTGGCAGCGGATATTCATAACTCATTGGGTGAATGTGCCTGGACGCCGCCAGAAGTCGACGCGTCGACCGTCGACGCGTCGACCGTCGACGCGTCGACTTTCGACGCCGCCGAAGGCTGCCGGGCAGTTGCGGATACCTCCTCCGGCTGTATGTGTGCTCGCCCACAGGCTGCGCAGCGCCCTTAGGAAAATGGGAGCCTTGGCGACTTACTCAGACCTTGACAGATTGCGGTAAGAGTTGTAAAATATATTCGGTTTTCTGAATATGATTAGATCCGACCCTATTTCTAGCTTTAATTCAGGCTTTTGTATTTAGCGAATCGAAAATCGCTGCTGGAGGCATCCCTTGAACATTGCACAGTATCTTGGTAACCTGCTTCAAACCGGTCTGGGTAGCCTCGCCGCCTATCTGGCGGCGCATGTGCTGCTGTGCTTACTTCCGGCATTCCTCATTGCGGGCGCGTTGACGGCTTTGGTTCCCAAAGAAGCCATCACCAAATACCTGGGGCGCAATACCCCCAAGTGGATTTCCTATCCGGCGGCAGCCATCGGCGGCTTCGTGCTGGCAGTCTGTTCCTGCACCATCATGCCACTCTTCGCCGGCATCTACAAGAAGGGTGCTGGCTTGGGTCCTGCCATCACCTTCCTCTTCGTCGGCCCGGCCATCAATATTCTAGCGATTACGCTTACCGGGGTGGCCATCGGCATGGATATCGCCCTGGCGCGCGTGGTGCTGTCTATCATCTTTGGCGTGGGTATCGGCTTGTTGATGGCGTGGTTCTTCCGCAAATCCGATGCCGCGCACGATGCGGAGACCAATCAGCAGGATGCGTTTGCGCAAGGGGCTGTAGTTCCCACGCGAACGTGGGCTTTCTTTGCGCTGCTGTTGGGCATCCTCATCGCCGGCACGCTGCAAGTAGGGCTGTTGACCAACAATTACCTGACCTTCAATTTCGGCACAGGAACTGCGTTGGCGGCGGGTACCGCCGTTGCACCCGTGCACTGGTCGTACAATCTACAGACCTGGCTGAACGGCCTTGTTCCGCCCAATCCCTCTTTGGGCATTGAGGGCGTAAGTGTCCAGGGCGTGCTGCTCATCGGTATGCTCGCGGCCATCGGAGTGACCTCGTGGAAGGGCTTGGAGCGCGTGGACGAGGGCCTCAACACCTGGACCTTCATAGCGCTGGGTTTGATTACGTTGACATTGCTGGTGGCATCCTTCAGCGTCAAGGTTGCAGCTGCGGGCATGACCATCGGCGTGACCGGCAAGCTGCTTGCGGAGCTGGCGTTGCTGGGCGGCATATGGTGGATGGCGCTCAAGAAATTCGAGACTTACGAGATTCAGGAGTGGCTCTGGGAGCTGTGGCGCTTCGTCAAGCAAATCATGCCGCTCTTGCTGGCGGGTGTTTTTGTGGCGGGTATGGCGCGCGTGTTGATTCCCGCGACGTGGATCACCACGCTGGCGGGCAGCAATACTGTGTGGGCGAATCTGGCAGGCGTCTTCTTCGGCGTCTTCATGTACTTCCCCACGCTGGTGGAGGTGCCCATCGCACAGACCTTCCTCTCGCTGGGCATGCAGCGCGGTCCTCTGCTGGCTTATCTGCTGGCAGACCCCGAGCTGAGCCTGCAATCCATTCTCATCACCCAGTCCATCATCGGGAAGAAGAAGACCTGGGTCTACGTCGCGATGGTGGCCGTGTTCAGCACGCTGGCCGGGCTTATCTTCGGTTGGGTCAGCGGTTAAGGGGGGGGAGCGGATGAGCAAAACCCTTATTCTCGAAGCGAACGGTATTGTCTACATGATCGCGCGGCAGCGTGAGATCAAAGTCGTGGTGACGGATACTGCCACTTGGCGGCAGGTCATCGCCGCGTTGGCCCAGGCTGCGCCCGCGTTGGTGGGCGAGGTCATCAGCAAGGACCGGCGTTCGTTGCTGGGCGATTTCATGTTCAATGTGGAAGGTGACCAGACGATCACCGACCTGGATGGCGCCCTCCGCGACTTGCCGGAGACCACGCGCCTGGTATTGTTATCGGATCTGTGTTGAGTGCCGTACAGCATTCACCGGGTAGTCAATTCGACCAACATCATTTTGAAAGGAAATACAATTACAGATGGAGATCAAAATTCTAGGTACTGGCTGTCCTAAGTGCAAACGCCTGGAGCAGGCGGCACGTGACGCCGCCGCTGAGGCGGGGATCAATGCCACTTTTATCAAAGTAACTGACGTGAATGAGATCATGAGCTATCCCATCACCAGCACACCTGCCCTGGTGGTGGATGGCGTCGTCAAATGTTCCGGAAGGCTGCCGGGCAAGGAAGAGATTCTCGGCTGGCTGAAGGCATAACTTCGCTCCACTACCCTGCCAAAGATTGCGTAGTGGCAGGGTAGTGTTTTTGCTCTGAATGAACTGAGGCTAATGATGAAGACCTTCGAGAAGTACCTCGCGGTATGGGTTGCCCTGTGCATGGGGCTCGGCATTTTGCTCTCTCAAACGATTCCCGGACTTGGCGAAACGATTGATTCCTGGCAGATTCGGGGCATCTCGATTCCCATCGGCATCTGCCTCTTCTTGATGATGTATCCGGCGCTGCTCAACCTGCAAATTTCGGAGCTCAAGCGGCTTAAGGATAACCCCAAGCCCATCCTACTCAGCCTGTTCTCCAACTGGATTATTGCCCCGCTGGTCACCGTGCTGCTGGCGAATCTGTTTCTCAAAGGGCAGGAACAGCTCATGGTGGCGCTTATTCTGTTGGGGTCCAGTCCCTGCACCGCGATGGTATTGGTCTGGGGGCGCCTGGCAAACGGCAATCAGGAGCAAAACGTCATCAATACCAGCATTAACACGGTGACGATCATGTTTCTCTATGTGCCGCTCGTATCGCTGCTCACCGGCATTCAAGGGATTCCCATTGACCGGGGATTGCTGCTGATTTCGGCGTTGGTCTTCATCGGTTTGCCGCTGATTCTGGGGATCATCACCAAGCATGGTCTTACCCGACTCAAGGGGAAATTCTGGTTCGAGCACACCTACCGTCCGATAGTGGAAAAAGTGTCCATCGGCGCTCTGCTCATGACCTTGGTGGTGCTGTTCTCCCTGAACGGGAACGTGCTTCTCGGCAATTTCGATGCCCTGCTCCGCATCTCAGTCCCCTTGCTTCTGGGCTTTGTGATTGTCGTGGGCTACAATCTGCTGATCACGCGTGCTTTCAAGCTGAGCTATCGTGAGGCCATCACGACTGTGCTCATCGGCTCCTCCAGCCACTTCGAGATTGCCATCGCTACCGCCGTCGCCCTGTACGGCGTCGGCTCAATGGCGGCGTTAGGCACCACGATGGGGTTGTTTTGGGAGGTTCCCATCATGCTCAGCCTGGTCTTCTTGGGCAAGGCGCTGGCGAAACGAGGTTTCTGGATTCCCTCGCCACAGCTGCATGGTTTGATCCCCGAGCCGGTGCCGGTAACACTGGAGGAATAGAAACTGGTTGGTGTACTATCCTGCGACCCATACCACGCTTACGGCTTAGTGGTGGGTGTCACCGATCCACGATAAAAATCTCCAATTAATGCTCAGAGAGCCTCTCCCTGTTGTGGTGGAGGCTCTCTTGATGGACTGAGCTGGCTTGCCCCCATTCTTCTTGAACTGGTTCATTTGATGCCCCGCTCTATTTTCTTATTCGAGACTTCAACCGTGTTAGTATATTGCTGCGGCTGTCCTGGAAAACCAATGCTTAGAATTCCCGTATTAGTAACCGATGAATCAAAAGTTAAGTCTGAGATTGATTGTTATTGACTTCTACATTTTTGGAGCAATCTATAGCAGGGTTATACCACCTTCAGGTAGCCCTTTACTACGTGGATCCGGCGGGGGAACTCCAATTTCTGCCGGTCGTATGGCAAGAGCACGGCTTGCCCCGTACCTCAGTCAGATTGACTCAGGTACGGGTGCGGTGAGCACTGTTACAATTGGTGCTATTGCCATCAAAGTCGCCGCGCTCTGGCTGTCAGTAGAGGGCACTTGATGGACCTTGCTTATCTCACCACCCCTCCCACGCGGGCACCTCCCACGTCGGCACCGCTAACGGCGAGGTCCACCAGCCCGGCGTTGCCGTCGGGCGCGGGGTCCCCGTCGGCAGCGGCGAGAGGCCCGGCAGCCTTTGCCCGCCCGTCTGCTGCGCCGTCCACGCGCCCAGACCCGCCCAGAGGCCGTAAGATGCCAGGAGCGCCAGGGCCAGCAGGTCTTCCAAGGCGGTGCCGCCAGTGACTTGGCGCCGCACGGCGGCTTGAACCAGGCCTTCATGCTGTTGCAGTAGCGCATTGAGGCTTTCCTGGCAGCCAGCTTGGGCAAGCCTGAAACATGACGGGTCAGACTCAAACATCGAGCACCTCCTATCCAAAGAGATGCTCTGATATTTACACAAAGATGCCGCGCGGGCTAATCTGCCGCAGTGCAACTGTGGGGTTGATGGCAGACCATTTACCTGCTACGAAATCCCAGAAAGCAGCCTTGTTGACAATGAGCTTCTCGGGGTTATAATCATGTGTAGAATCGTCTCCTTCGGGAGATTCCCATCATGTAGAGGGTCTACAGAGCGAGACTTAGGATTCGTAAAAGTATAACTTCCCGAATACAGGTATAATGCAACCCAGAACGAGCGAGGTTGCCCTAAATGACCAAAGAAATCCATCAATGTGAATGTGAGATTTGCCGCACCGGGAGTGATCCCGTCATCGTGCAGCAACACCACCGGATGAACCTGTTGTTAAGTCGTCTGAATGAAGCCCAGCGGCGCTGGTATGTCGGTACGCTCTCGCAACAACCCGGTCAGCCCACGGACGGCGAACTTAGCCAAATCACTGGACTGGACGAAAAAACGATTCGACGCGGACGGCAGGAACTGGCGACCGAGTTTAGCGAATTGCCGGTGGAGCGTCAACGTCAGGCGGGCGGGGGACGACCGTGCGCCGAAAAAAAGACGCGGAGCTCGAAATGACGCTGCTCGAGGTAGTCGCACCGCACACGGCTGGGGATCCTATGAGTTCGCGGAAGTGGCTTAACTGTCGCTTACGGGACATTCAGGAGCGGCTACAGGCGCATGCCGTCAGTCTGCCAGTGATCAGTCGATTGTTGAAAACGCATGATTATCACTTGCGCGGCAATCGAAAAGCACTGGAGGGCGCACAACAGCCCGCGCGGGATCAACAATTTCAGCATATCTATGCCGAACGCGCCGCCCATGCAGCGCGGGGCCAACCGCGCGTCAGCGTAGACACCAAGAAAAAGGAACTGATTGGTGACTTCAAGAACGCCGGACAAGTGTGGTGTCGGGAAGCTGAGCGCGTCAACGTGCATGATTTCCCCAGCGCAGCGGTGGGACGCGCCGTGCCCTACGGCATCTACGACCTCCAGCACAACTGTGCTACCATCTACGTCGGTCAATCCGCCGACACCCCCGCTTTCGCTGTCGACAATCTGGTGCAGTGGTGTCAGACCGAATTGCCACAGCGCTTTCCCAACGCCACGGAGTTGTTCATTGAGGCCGATGCTGGCGGCAGTAATAGTGCGCGTGCCCGGGCTTGGAAACGGGATCTACAAACCAAAATCGCCGATGCCTTTGGCTTGACCGTAACCGTCTGTCATTACCCGACCGGTACCTCCAAATGGAATCCGATTGAACACCGTGTGTTTAGTGAGATTAGTAAGACCTGGGCGGGATGTCCTTTGCGTACCTTTGCCGTCATGTTGGAATACCTCAAAGATACTACAACCCAGACTGGGTTAAGCGTGCAAGCGCACTTGGTCACGCAGACGTATGAAACAGGTGTTAAAGTGCCCGATGCGGAGATGGAAACGTTGGCCATCCGCTATCATGAGGTGTGTCCCCAATGGAACTACACCATTTCTCCGCGCTCGCCCGCACAAGCCGCTTAGTTTGATCGGGAAGTTGTATTTTTACAGACCCTTAGTGATGTTTGAGAATGAATTGCAGACTATAGTGGATGAACCCGCAAAGCCGCCAAGTACCAGGCGGGCTTCGCGCGGGAGTCGTTCCGCGTTCATCTAGCAGAACAGACTGACACCTTCCGTCATCCCACCTCAGGGATGCTCGAGGACCGCAGATTGTTCTGCGGTCCTTTTTTTGCGAGTGCGAGAGCCTATGGCCACTCTCGGCTCGTCCAAACGTTGGGTTTCTTGATGGTGACGCGCGCCTGTCTCTGGGCGCGGCACACTTGAGGACTTGTACCATGGAAACGGGAGGTGTTCTATGTTGTACTTAAGCCAGTTGCAGGGAAAGCAGGTTTGGGATGCCTGGAGCCAGCCGATCGGCAAGTGCTATGACGTGCTGGTGGGAAACCTCGACCAACCCTTCCCGCCGGTGCGTGCCATTGCGATGAAGACGGCTGGCGGGGCAGAGCGGCTGATTCCTGCCTCGCAGGTGAGTGGATTGTTCCCCAGTATCATCCTCAAAGTGACGTCCGAAGAGGTCGTGCCGTACACTCCCAAAGGGGATGAACTCCATCTGGCCAACCGCGTGCTGGATCGCCAGATTGTGGATATTGACGGGCGGCGGGTGGTGCGAGTCAATGACGTGCAACTGGCTCGGCTGCGGGAGCAGTTCTGTGTGACGGGCGTGGACGTGGGCGGACAGGGCTTGCTGCGGCGTTTGGGGCTGGAAGGGATGGCGCAGGGGGTCGCGTCGCGGCTGAAGCGTCCTCTGCCGGCGCAGGTGATTCCGTGGGAGGATGTGGCGCCCTTGCAAGCCGATGAGAATCCTTTGCGCCTGCGCATCTCGCGAGACAGGATCAGCCACCTGCCCGGCGCGGATATCGCGGCGATTCTGAACGACCTGGACCGCCGGACAGGCGAGGCCCTGGTCCGGGGACTGGATAATGAGACCCTGGCGGATATGCTGGAGGAAAGCCCGGCGGACGTGCAGGTGAACATCCTCTCACAACTACCTCCCGAGCGGGCGGCTGATGTGTTGGAGGAAATGGGTCCGGATGAGGCGGCAGACCTGTTGGCGGACTTGCCGGTGCAGACGACCGAGGCCCTGCTGGACCTGATGGAGGATGAGGACGCCGAGGATGTGCGGGCGCTATTGGCTTACCCGGAGGATTCAGCGGGCGGCATCATGACGACGGAATTCGCCTATGCGCCGTGCGAGTTGACCGTAGCTGAGACCCTGGCGTTCTTGCGCCAATCGGAGGATGCGCGGGACGACGAGGTGATGTATTACATCTATCTGTTGGATAAGGCTGATGTGTTGCATGGGGTGGTGAGCCTGCGCGATTTGGTGATGGCTGCACCGGATGCTTCGGCGGATGCCCTGATCAATACTGATCCGGTCACAGTCACGCCGCTGACCTCGCAGCACGATGCCGCGTATCTGGTCGCTAAATACAACTTGCTGGCGCTGCCGGTAGTGGAGGAGGAGAGCGGCGTGATGTTGGGCATCGTGACCGTGGATGATGCGTTGGATGCTGTCCTGCCAACGGCTTGGAAGAAGCGGTTGCCGCGGTTTTTCTAACTCGATTTCACCTGAGGAGATGTGAAAATGAAACGCTTAAATGCTCAGTTGAAGCTCGCTTTTTCCCGTTTGGGCCTCGTTCTCGCGGTTCTTGGTCCTGGATTGATCACCGCCAGCGCCGATAATGACGCCCCCGGCATCGCTACCTACTCGATGGCAGGCTCGACCTATGGCTATCGCTTTTTGTGGTTGTTGCTGCTGATCACCGTAGGTGAGGTTGTGGTTCAGGAAACCGCGGCGCGCATGGGCGCGGTCACGGGTAAGGGCACCGCCGACCTCATCCGCGAGCGCTTCGGCGTGAAAATGACGGCATTTGCGATGTTCTGTCTGCTGCTGGCAAATTTGGGCACCACCGTAGCGCAGTTCGCCGGTGTTGCTGCCGCCACCGAGCTCTTCGGCATTAGCCGATACATCACGGTGCCACTGGCGGCGCTGTTGGTGGGCCTGGTTGTTTTGCGGGGCAGTTATAAGCACGTTGAAAAGGTGCTGCTCGTGCTGTGTCTTTCCGCGCTGAGCTACGTCATTTCAGCATTCATGATCAAGCCGCCCTGGGGCGAGGTGTTGCGCCAGGCAGTGATTCCTACGGTGCAATGGGATACCGGCTTTATCCTGGCGGTGTTAGCCACCATCGGTACCACCATCACGCCCTGGGGTATTGTCTACATTCAGGCATCCGTCGCCGATAAGGGGGTAGATCTTGAGAAATACCACCTCACCCGGCTCGATGTGATGGTAGGCTCCGTTTGGGGTAACATCGTCTCGGCTTTCATCATCATCTGCACCGCGGCGACGCTGTACCTGGTCGGTGTTTCCGTGGAAACCGCAGAGCAGGCCGCGCTGGCGCTGGCGCCGCTGGCGGGTGTCTGGGCGCGGTTTCTCTTTGCCGTTGGCTTACTTGGGGCTTCGCTGCTCGCGGCTTCGGTCTTGCCCCTCTCAACGACCTACGCAGTCTGTGAGGCTTTCGGCTGGGAGCGTGGCTTGGACCACCAGCCACGCGATGCCCGCATTTTCTACGGGCTGTACATCGGCATTATTGCCTTCAGCGTGTTGACCGTGTTGATTCCGGGCATTCCCCTCTTCCCGCTCATGTGGCTTTCGCAATCTATGAACGCGATTCTGCTCCCGGTGCTGCTGGTGCTGGTGCTCAAGCTGGTCAATGACCGGCGGGTCATGGGTAACTGGGTCAACAACCGCTTCCAGAACGCTTTTTCGTGGGCGTTAGCCATCTTCATCGGCATCATTACGCTCGTGCTCTTTGCCTCGCCGTTGCTGGGCGCGTGAACGTGTGAATGCGGCCACGACCCCCGCAGCGGCGGCAGCATCGAAGGCTTGCCCGCTGGTGACGGCGGTGGTGGGATGCAAGGGCGCGGCATCGAGCACGAGTACCCGCGTCTGGACTTGCATCATGGCGGGGTGTTCGGGATCGGTGTTTTCGTTGTGGGCTGTGATATCGAAGCTGGCGGCATCGGGGGCGCTATCTGCTAGACAGCAGTGCAATTTGAGCGCGCTGCCGTCCCCGTGGCAAGGATCTCGACTTCCCAGACGACGAGGAATTCGTAGCGCTGGGTGTTGAATGCCAGGGCGGGCAGGGTTTCGCTGACGAGCGTGTCATCGTAGATGAGGAAACGCCCACCGATGGGGCTACCGGCGGAGGCGCCGAGGGCGGCGGGCACCAGGATAAGCAGCAGCATGGATAACGCGTTCTGACGTTCTGACCTTAGGCTTGCTTTTCAGGTTTTCTGTGCTACACTGAAAATCACAAGCGATGAGGCTCGCTTGAAAAAACTGCCGGACTGACCGGATGATAGCCTCTACCCATATGGAATGCGGTAGAGGCTTTTTTGTTGCTATGAACGGGTTTCTCAATTCAGCGCAGGCACGATCACTACACATCACGCTGCAGATGTTGGAAGAACGACTGCGACGCGCCGATGCCTGGTTAGCAGGTACAGAAGAAAGCGGTCTGGTTTACCATCGAACTTTAGCCTTACCACCGGAAAATCGCGCTGCAGCCCGCATCGCCATTTCCGAAGCGCTCGAAACTCTCTCTTCCCTGGCGGAAACCTTTGCTGTGGGGTGCAAGGAAGAGGACCTGGTCAACCACATCCGCGCAGATATGAGCGCCAGCTGGACTGATTTGTGCGACACACGCTCAGAAAAACTCCAGCGCTATGGTGAGGTGCATCCGGCGCTCGCCGAGCTGCTGGATCCGGATATCGAACGTTTGGCGGCGTTGGCGCTGCGGATTGCTGCTCTCATGAACGCAGACACAAAGTAGCGCCATAGTCGTTGTAAATGTGGGAACGGTTTCAATCTTTTAGCGGAGGTGCAACGATGTCAATGATTCAGGAAATTTGGGCTCGTGAGATTCTCGATTCGCGCGGTAATCCCACCGTGGAGGTGGAAGTGTGGTTGGAAGACGGTGCGCACGGTCGCGCCGCCGTGCCCTCGGGTGCGTCTACTGGCGTGCATGAGGCGCTGGAACTGCGTGATGCGGAGCTGCCGCGTTACAATGGCAAAGGCGTCTTGCAGGCAGTGGCACACGTCAACGAGGACCTGGGTCCAGAGCTGTTGGAGATGGATGCGCTAGATCAAGCTGGCATTGATATGGCCATGCTGGCGCTTGACGGCACCCCCAACAAGAGCCGCTTCGGCGCCAATGCCATCCTGGGAATCAGCCTGGCTGTCGCTCGCGCAGCTGCGGATTCGGTAGAGCTGCCGCTGTATCGCTATCTGGGCGGGGTCACGGCGCGCACTCTGCCGGTGCCCATGTTCAACATTCTCAATGGCGGCGTCCATGCCAACTGGCAGGGTACCGACTTACAGGAATTCATGATCGCTCCCGTAGGGGCACCCAGCTTCCGCGAAGCTTTACGTTGGGGAGCCGAGACTTATCATGCCCTCAAGGGCGTGCTCAAGGCTAAGGGCTACACTACTGGGGTCGGCGATGAAGGGGGCTTCGCGCCCGCGCTCAAAGCCAACGTCGAAGCCATTGAACTAATCTTGCAAGCCATTGAGAAAGCAGGCTATCAACCCGGAGCGCAGATCGCCATTGCCCTCGACCCAGCATCCAGTGGCTTCTATGAAGAGGGCCTCTATAACCTCCGTACAGAAGGGCGCAAGGTCTCTGCAGCCAAGATGGTGAAGATGTATTCCGAATGGGTCGAGCAGTTCCCCATCGTCGTCCTGGAAGATGGTTTGGCTGAGGATGATTGGGAAGGCTGGAAACTGCTGAATCAGATGATTGGAGACAAGATTGAACTGGTGGGCGATGACCTCTTCGTCACAAATGTGACGCGCATCGCGCGTGGCATCGAAGAGAATGTCGCGAATGCCGTGCTCATCAAACTCAATCAAATTGGCACCTTGACTGAGACCATCGCGGCAATCGAGATGGCGCGCAAAGCCGGTTGGGGCGCGATGGTTTCGCATCGCAGCGGCGAGACGGTGGATAGCTTCATCGCTGATTTCACCGTAGCCCTCAGCACCGGACATCTCAAGACCGGCGCCCCCTGCCGCGGTGAGCGCGTGGAGAAGTACAATCAGTTGATGCGTATCGAGGAAGACCTGGGCGACACTGCTTTGTATGCGGGACGCAAAGCGTTCGTGCACTAAGCGGGACCTTTCGGGGGAGCGCCACAGCTGCGCTCCCCCGGCTGAGTTAGAGGAGACACAATGAGCAATCTATGGCATGAATTGACACCGGGTCCTGGAACAGGGTTGGATGTCATCTATGTGGTGGTAGAAATCTCCAAAGGCTCACGCAACAAGTTTGTCTACGATTTACGGGGTGGCTTTATCAAGTTGGACCGCGTATTGCACTCCTCGCTGCATTACCCCGGCGACTACGGCTTCATCCCGCGCACGCTCTACGATGATGGCGATCCGATGGACGTGCTGGTGATGACCAACGAACCAACGGCGCCCGGTTGCATTATAGAGGCGCGACCATTGGGGATCTTCCGTTTGCTGGACCGTGGCAAGCACGACGATAAGGTACTCGCAGTGCCGGCTACCGATCCACTCTTCAATGCCTATCAGGAATTGACCGACGTGCCCCCACACTTTCTGGCAGAGATGGCGCACTTCTTCTCAGTCTACAAGAGCCTGCAGCAGCAACAAGTCATTCCCGGTGAATGGGAGGGACGCGCAGTGGTACAGACTGATATTGAACGCGCGTGCGGTTTGTATGGGCAATACCGGCGCACGACCCGCTGAAATGTGAGCATGCAGCAGCGGGGATGGAATTGCACTTGCCGGTGCAGAATTGAGCCAGTATGCGTGAAACTCCATATCGGGTGAGTCTGGAAGAGCTGCCCGCCGATTGGCAGCGGGCAGCGCAGCAAGCCCTGCCTGCTGGCATGCTCCCCCACACCCTGGTGATGATCCCCCAGCATACGCAATCGTTACAGAAGCGGCGGCGTTTTGTCCCCCCTCAAGCGCTAGGTTTTACGGAGACCGGTGTAGTGCTGGTGCAGTCTGCTCCGGAAACCAGCGCACCCCCTGAGGCATTCTACATCAACAGTGCAGATATCGTGATGCTCCGACACAGCTTGATTCTGCTCTACGGCTGCCTGGAACTGCAAGGGAGCATGAACGGTGTTCCCGTGCGCATGATGGTGGAATACAACACCGTTGGCGAGCTGTTGCTCCACGCAGCCCTGCAGCAGGTATTGCGTCAAGCCTATGGCCCTGCGGCAGGCAACACAGCGCCCAAATCCGCGGCAGAAACCGCTTCGCAGCTGCAAGCATTGGAAGCGCAATCGTTCAAATTTCGGAACGGCCTCAGCCTGTACGCATTGTTGCCCGAAGAGCGACTGTTGGGCTATGTCTGGCAACCCCGCCTCATGCGGCCAGTATTGCGCATCTTCCGGCGCGCCTTTGCCCCTGCCGCTTTGCTGGCAGTCACACCTCAAGCGGTAATTGCCATTGAAGAAGAGCGTATCAAGGGTGCAGCGTATGGGTGGCTGATTACTTTCTGCCCACGGCGCCGGATTTTGGCTATCGATACGCAACCGCTGCACACGGCACAGCGCGTCACGGTGCGCATGGCTGGTGCGGGTCTGGCGTTATCTCACACGGCGGCTTTGGATCAGGCGCGTGCGGCAGCCTGGGGGGCATTGTGGGACAGCTGTAATGAGGAAATTCGCGCGGAGGTCAATGCATGACGCTGTTAGTGCTAGTTCGGCATGGGCAAACCGCCTGGAATCGCCAAGAGCGCTTTCGAGGACAGGCGGATATTCCTTTGGATGAAGCCGGTTTGGCGCAGGCGGAACGCACCGGGCGCCATATCGCTGCCCTGTGGCAACCGGCAGCAATCTACGCCAGCCCCTTGAGTCGCACGCACCAGACCGCAGCTGCAATTGCGCAGCACTTCGAACTGCACGTGCAACCGCATCCGGGTCTATTGGATATTCACTACGGGGATTGGCAAGGGCTGACCCCGACAGAGGTTGCTGCACGTTGGCCCTTCGAGTTCAGGCAGTGGCAGGATGCACCCGCGACAATGCGCATTCCCGGCGGTGAGTCGCTGGAGATTCTGCGCGAGCGGGGTATGGAGGCGGTGCGTGAGTTAGTCGCGCGCCATACCGGCGAGACAATTATCTTGGTCGGGCATACGGTGATCAACCGTGTTTTGTTGTTGAGCATGATGGGCGTGGGCCTGGAGGCTTTCTGGCGCTTGCGCCAGGACCCCTGCGCTATCAATGTGATTGAGGCTGATGCGGGGCAGTTTGTGCTCTGCCTGGTCAATCAAACGCTACATCTGCGTGACTGATTCGCCGGGGTATGTGCAACCAGAAATAGAGAATGAAGGCTCAGCGCTTAAACGTTGAGTTTTAGGGCATAGGGTGATGGCATTTCAAAGCATATTATTCGAAAAAGTTCCGGCGGTTACCGTTCGCGAGACACAGCGGATGCCGGAGTGCTTCACAGACCTCAACCTTGATCAAGTCGTTGCAGCGCTGACTGCCGGCAGACAGGAATACAATCTGGCGCCGCTTTTCTACACACCGCTGCACGACGCCGAAACCGTCAAGTACCGCCAGGCGATTGCACAAGACCTGGAAGCGACCGATTTGACTGTGGGCTTGAATGCCTTTGCCCAGCGCATGCGTGAGATGCGGCGCTATCTTACCTTCCTGGAGAATTTGTCGTTCAAATACCATCGTGAAGGCTGGTTTCTGGAAGCTGTGAGCGTGTACTGTGAAGCTGCGACCGGTCTGCTGCAGGGCCTGCAAGCGGCGGAGGTCAAATCACGCGGCTTTCTGGCATTGCGCGATTTCCTGGTCGCCTACACGACTTCGGAGGCTTTCAAACAGCTCCTTGCTGAGACCACAGACTTGAAGTCTCGACTATCCAGCGTGCACTACAGTATCCTTGTCAAAGGTGACTGCGTCCGAGTGCGACACTACGATGCTGAGTGTGATTACAGTCAAGAGATCGAGCATACCTTTGAACGGTTCAGGCGCGGCGCAGTGAAAGATTACTCAGCGCGGCTCTCAACGGGGGGTGGCATGAATTACGTCGAAGCCGCCATCCTAGAAGCCGTGGCCAAACTTAACCCGGAGCTCTTCGCGGACCTCATCACCTATTGTGAGCGCCACCGTGATTATCTCAATACAACGCTGCAGAGCTTCGACCGGGAGATACAGTTCTATCTGGCATATCTGGATACCATTGCCGGGCTCAAGCAGGCAGGTTTGCCCTTTTGCTATCCCCACGCATCGCCAGAGGTCAAGGAAATCTCCGTGTGTGATGGTTTTGACCTGGCGCTGGCCCGTAAGTTAGTCGCGCAGCAAGCGACAGTGGTTAGCAATGATATTCTCCTGCAAAACGGAGAGCGGATTATTATTATCACGGGTCCCAATCAGGGCGGCAAAACGACCTTCGCCCGCACCTTCGGGCAGCTGCTCTATCTGGGGAGCCTGGGGCTGCCTATTCCCGGCAGAGAGGCGCGGTTATTTCTGCCGGATCACATTTTCACGCACTTCGAGCGCGAAGAGAATATTCAGAACTTGCGGGGCAAACTGCAGGATGACCTGGTCCGCATTCGGACCATTCTCGATCGGGCTACGGGGAACACGGTTATCGTGATGAACGAGGTCTTTGCTTCCACGATGCTCAACGATGCCGTTTTCTTGAGCAAGGAAATCATGGAACGCATCATCGCCCTGGATTTGCTGTGTGTGTTTGTCACCTTCATTGATGAGCTGGCGACGCTGGGACCCACCACGGTCAGTATGGTCAGCACAGTCGCGTCCGATAACCCTGCCGTGCGCACCTTCAAAATCGTGCGAAAGCCGGCAGATGGATTGGCGTACGCGATGTCCATCGTCCGCAAACACCAGTTGACCTATGATTGCCTGAAGGAGCGTCTGGCAGCATGAAAGTGGCATTGATGTTCCAGGACCGGGATTATGAATTGCCGCGCAGGCTTCCGCCGAATGCAGATGCGCTCATACAAGATTTGGAGTTGCAAACGCTGTTCAAGGCGATGACGCGCGGCGACCGGTTCCTGGATGAGGTGCTGCCACAGATGTTCCTCACGAGCCTGCATGACCCTGATGCTATCCGCTATCGTCAGGAAATCCTCAAGGATTGTCTGAAGAATCCTGCCGTTGTCCGCGAAATCTACAACATTGCACTTGAGTCCATCGAATATAAGCGCCGCGAATGGTTGGGCATTTTCAGCACTTACCCCAGCGGCATCCTGAGTAATGCGGTGCGGATGCTCCAGGTGTTTATTCAGCTGCTGCGTAAGTTGCGCGCCATCGCTGACGAACATGCCAGCAAATTCGACTCCCCGGGCTTCCAGGCGTTTTTTGCGCGGATCAAGACAGATTTGGATGAGGCATTCTTCGCTGACGTACAACAGCACCTCAAGACGTTGCGTTTTCGCGACGGCGTGCTGGTAAGCGCGAGGTTGGGGCCAGGGAATGAAGGCGCCAGCTATGTGTTGCGGGAGCCCATCAACGGGCGCCAACCCAGACTCATGCAAATCTTAAGCCCCAAGTTACGCGGGCACACTTTCTGTATCAACCCCCGTGATGAACACGGCGCGCGTTTCCTGGGCGAACTGCGGGATCGGGGGATCAACCTGGTGGCGAATGCGGTCGCACAATCTGCCAATCACGTAGATGGTTTCTTGAAAGCCCTGCAGCTAGAGCTGGCGTTGTACATCGGCTGTTTGAACCTGCAAGAGCGCTTATCGGAGCTGGGGCAACCTATTTGCATTCCGGAGGTCGCGGCACTCACCGCACGGCGGCATTGTTTCACCGAGCTCTACGATGTGTGTCTGGCTTTGACGATGGGAAAGTCAGTGGTGGGGAACACAGCAGACATGGATCGCAAGGCTCTCGTTATCGTAACCGGCGCCAACCAGGGCGGCAAATCCACGTTCCTGCGCAGCATAGGATTGGCACAGATGATGCTGCAATGCGGTATGTTCGCGCCCGCGGAAACCTTTGCGGCGAATCTCTGCGCCGGGGTGTTCACACATTATAAGCGGGAAGAAGATGCCACCATGGAGAGCGGCAAGCTGGATGAAGAGCTCGGGCGCATGAGCAAAATTGTAGATTCCATCACGCCCCATGCACTGGTGCTCTTCAACGAGTCTTTTGCGGCGACTAACGAACGGGAAGGCTCTGAGATTGCCTGGCAGATTACGCGGGCATTGGTTGAAGGACACATCAAGGTCTTTTTTGTGACGCACCTCTACCAGTTCGCCCAAAGTTTTCAGGTTCCGGGGCGCGACGACGTGGGCTTTTTGCGGGCAGAACGGCAACCTGATGGGCGACGCACCTTCAGGTTGGTGGAAGGGCAACCGCTGGAGACGAGCTTTGGCGAGGACCTCTACCGTCAGGTATTTGAGCCAACCCCATCAGTCGAAGGGCAGGCTGTCGCCCAGGTCGAGCGCTAAAGCTTCGGTCTGTAGTGAAGGGCGATCGCAGGTGCGCGCCCACGCCAGGGCAGCGCGAGCAGCCTCGCCTCCAAAGCGCGTGAGCGCGCGCAAAGCCGCCAACCGCGCCGGAATGACCGCCTCTGTATCCTCCAAGAGCGCCTGCAATACGGGCACAGCCCGCGCATCTTGCAGCGCCGCCAAGCTCTCCGCCGCTGCGACCAACACTTCATAGGCTTGCGGGCGGCTTTCCACCAATGCCAGTAATGGCGGCACGGCGCGGAGATCGCCCAGTTCAGCCAGCATGCCACAGGCGAGACAAGCCCGAGTGGGTTCGCGGTGTCGCAATGCCGTCGCATAGCGCAGTACCAGGTCGGTCTCGCCGTCGTCGAGCGGTTTCCCGCAGTTGGGGCAGCGTGTGGCAGTTGCGGGCGCGTCGGCCCAGCATGCCGGGCAGTAGCGGCGCGTCATCACAATTCCTCGCCTGCCAACCATGCCACAGCATGCAACCAGGATTCCCGTACCTCAGCGCTAAGCACCTCACCCTGATGGTGATAGTCATGCGATTCCACATAGCTATCGAGCGCAGCAGTCAAGGCCTGCAGACGGTTGATAGATTGATCCAGCAGGCGCACGGCAGCTAGCGAATTATCAGAGCTAACGTATTCCAGAGCCTGCCGGAGGTGGTCCCAACACAAGCCTGTGGAATCCGCATAGGCTTCCCACAGCTCCCCTGCTTCTGCTGCTGCGCGCACCAGGCGCTCCGAATTTCGCGCGACCAGAGTTTCGCCTAACTCGCACACGCGGCAGAGAGAGCGCGGGGTCAGGGCGTGGGGCAACGCAATTCTGGACCGGCGCTGTCGCCATCCCCGAGGTGCGCTGCAATGAGTCCAGGTTTCACGATGCTGTTGTAGCGCCTTGAGCATGCGAGTGAGCAAATCCTCGCAGAGAATGGCATTGCCCAGACCATCGCCCCATCGATCCTGTTCCAGCGCCTGCAATTGCCGCGCGTGCTGCGGGCAGAACCCCAGGCTCGCGATGTAGCGCTCGCGTACAAAGGCATCATTGACGAATTCGCTCAGCAGTCGCAGCAGATAGCGCCGCTCGCCGGCGAGGCGTAGGCGGCAGATCGGGCAACCCTCCTCGTGGCAGGCATCATAGAGCGCCAGGTCAATCGCATCCATCAGCGCGTCCCCCGCTGCCCGGAGAGCAACGCCAGAGCCTTGAGCCACGATTCGCCCTCAGTTGCCGTCATTTCCGCCTGAAAGCGATAATCATGCTTGCAGATGAAGTCTTCAAGCGTCTGCAATAACGGCGCCATGGCCTCCGCCTGCAGCTGTGCTATGAGCGCCGCCTGTTCCGCAGTGGCGGCAGTGTGCATGACCTTGCGAAAGTGCGTCAGACAAAGACCGCCTGCCTTTATCACTCCACCACTGATTTCGGGGTCAGCGCAATGATCCAGCAGCTCCTCAATGTACGCTTGTTCAGCCGTATCGCGAGCCTTGCAGGCAGGGCAAGGGCGTTCTGGCGCCAGCGCTTCGGCGAGCGCCCGCGCGCCGGCATTGCCGTTGGCCATGCCCAATGCAGCGCGAAGGTCGCTGAACGCCCTCGTTGGAGCCTGCTCCGGCGCAAACGACTCCAGGCGGCGCAGCCATGCCTTGACCACATCGCGGCTGAGGATGGCGACATCCAACCCTGAGCCGTGGCAATCACGCAGTTGCCACCCGTGAAGGTTGCAGAATCCCCGCGACAGTAGCGCCTCCGCGCGGAATTGGGCATCGTTGGCGCCCTCGTAGACCAGGTTTTCGAGAAAACGTATAACAGCCTTCTCCCCCATACGACAGATAGCGCAGCCTGGTTCAGCCAGGGTTTCAAGCAGCGTGTAGTACAGTGTGTGTCGTGCCATGTCTTTCGTTCCTGAAAATCAACAAAAAAGCCTCTACCGCACGGCGGCGCCGTGAGTAGAGGCTATCAGTCGGTGTGACAGCGAGCTTGCGCTCAGCGAGCCTCATCGCTTCATCAGCTCGAATTATACCCCGGAAAAACTAAGAGACAAACATGTTTGGATATGCGGATAATGGTTCTAGCGTTCATACTATTGGACACTAAGGGACCGTAAAAGTATAATTTCCCGTTTATAGACGGGTCTTAACAGCAAAATTCGGGAACTAATAAACTCGCAAACCCTAAATCTCACTGTAAGCCCGTGCGACAATGCTCTACTGCACATCTCGTGAAAGCATCATTCTTAAGGATTTATCAGAATCGTAAGCGATACTCACGACAAAATCCGACTGCGCCGTGTTTACTGAAATCAGGTCACCAGTTGTGCCACTGCATACTACCCCTAACCCCCTCACCACCCCTCCCACGCGGGCACCTCGATCGACGAGGACCACCAGCCCGGCGTCGCCGTCGGCACGGGAGTGCCCGTCGGCAGCGGCGAGAGGTTCGGCAAGAAGGCTGGCAGCCTTTGCCACCCCGTCTGCTGCGCCGTCCACGCGCCCAGGCCCGCCCAGATGCCGTAAGATGCCAGGAGCGCCAAGGCCATCAGGCCCGCCACCCGCACCACACGCCGCATCCGGTCACGCCGCACTTCAGCCCTCATCGTCCACCGCCCCAGCATCCTCGTCCTCAGCGCCCCAATACGGGATGCCGTAGCGCGCCACCTCCTCCTGGTGGCTCGGCGTGCGCGCCGGAACCCGCAACGGGCGCATCAGCATGAAGCGCTGCCCGCGCGCGCCCAGGGGGTGGTTGGCCAGGTGGAACAGGCAGCGCCACGGTTGCAGCGTCGCCAGGTACGAGAGCGCACTCACGTCCCGAAAGCCTTTGCTCGAAAGCCCCAGCATCTCCGCCACCACGTTCCGGTCGTCGGGGTGCTTGAGCCGGAACATGGCGATGTTGTTGCAGTTCGACAAGACCTGTTTGGGCAGCAGGCTCGCATTCTGTACGCCCACCGAGATCGCGATCCCGTACTTGCGGCAGTCCGGCAGCAGCTTGGTCAACTGCTGCGAGTGGGCGCCCGGCTCGCTGTTCTCGCTCGCGCCCTCCGCGCCGCCAAAGAGCTTCTGCATCTCGTCGATGAACAGGTGCAGGCCCCGGTGCGGTAACGTGCCCACTTCGTTGAGATAGGCCGCGGCGTCGTTGGCCAGCACCCACACCTGCTGCCCGATCAGCATGGCCTTCAGCATCTCCGGGATGCCCCAGCCCCCGCTGATCACCGTCAGGCCCCACGGCGTGCTCAAGACGTCCACGCTGTTGCCCGTCTCACCGTCGCGCAGGGGCCGGAATTGCGCGTACACTTCCGCCTGCGCGAAGGTCTGGAGCCGCGAGATGATGTTG
>JAPKMR010000058.1 GCA_026645815.1 Anaerolineae bacterium
CTGCAAGCGTGATTTTCGTGGATGGGGCTTCGCCCGTCCACGAAAATCACAAAAACCCCCACCTCTGCGTCTCTTTGGCGTGTCCACTTGCCTAAACGCATTGTCTCACCAAGCCGACCGCGGTTGTACTCAACCGCTTGAACTTACCAGCAATTTGTCCCATACCCCCTCATCAACATGATTTTCCAAAAGCGTGCTATAATGTTGAGCGATTTGGCTCATTCGAGACTGCAATTGTCAGATGTGTTTAACTTCCAGATCAGGAGGAAAGGCCATGACCGTACATCTGTATTTGTCTCTAGTCCCTGAGGCGTTGATCGCCTCCATGCTCACCCCCGAGCAATTTGGCGCTTATTATGCTGTAGGAAGTGAGAAAAAATCGCACGGACAGGCGATTTTCTTCGAACTCGACCCGGATTACCGCACTGATGAGCTGCCCATCGAGGCGGGTCTCCGCCGTTGTGTGCCGCACGAGGATGGCGAGCCTAAGCGTTCTGTCTACATCTCCGTGTATCGTGCTCTCGAACATATCTCGCTCGATGCTATCAAGACGCTTTATCTCGTAACCCAGGATGGGCGCGTCCTGGGGTTGGATCCCAGCCCCATAATGCCTGCCGAAGAAGCTGGCTTGCACCTGTACCAGGAAATTGCTCCCGTGCACCCGCTGGTGGTGAGCACTCTGCCTCCCCACGAATTCTATGATTTGATTGTCAACAGTCCCACCTCGCTGTTGACCCTGCCCGCAGTCTGCTTCGTCGAGCTGCGCCTGGGCGAACTGGCGGATAATCCTGAATACGGCGCTGTGGGTGACCTGCCCTATTCCAATATTGACCACCTGCGCCAGTGCCTTGTGGATTTGCGCACCAAAACCGTGAGCACGAAGATGGTGGATCGTATCTCGCCGGCATCGTTCCCCTACCGCACGATCAAGAGTGGCATCTTTGTCGGCAACAAAGAGCAATTTCTTTACTTCCCGCTGCCCTCGCGGGATGAACTACGCGCCAAGCAGTACCGCTGGTGGCGCTCGGCTAATATGTAGTTTGGAACGGGACCCCGATTGCCGGAGACTGCCCGTCATGACTCAGGACTTTATTTCTGAGTCTGGCAACCAGCAACGGGGACTGTTATAAGATCTTATCAGGAGTCTATGGAACAATGTCTGAAACAACTTGGCTGATTATAGGCATCGTGTGTGGTTTCATTTCCATCGGATTTGCTGTGCGCCTCTATTTCTGGGTGCTCAAGCAGGATCCGGGCACTGAGCAGGCCCAAAAAGTGGCGGCCTGGATTCGGCAGGGCGCTATCTCTTACCTCAAGAAACTGTATCGCGCTCTGTTGATGTTGGCACTGGTTATGGCATTGCTGATTGCTATCGTTTTTGGCTTGGGCCACGATAGCCCGGGCTATGGATTTCAGATGGCGCTGGCATTCCTCTCAGGCGCTTTCCTATCCTCAGTTGCGGGTTACATGGGCATGACCATCGCTGTCGAAGCCAATGTCCGCAGCGCTACCGCAGCCGAAGAGGGGCTTTCCCCGGCATTCAATGTGGCTTTCAAGGCTGGCGCGGTGCTGGGCCTGGCGATGATCGGTATCGGCGTGGTCGGCATGTGCACGATTTATCTGCTCACGCGCCAGGCGCAGATTGTGTTGGGCTTTAGCTTCGGCGCCTCGATGTTGGCCTTGCTGGCAAAAGCCGGTGGCGGTATCTACACCAAAACTGCTGATATCGCGGCTGACCTGGTGGGTAAGGTCGAGGTTGGTATCCCCGAAGATGATCCTCGTAACCCTGCTGTTATCGCTGACAACGTGGGTGATAACGTGGGCGATGTCGCGGGTATGGGTGCGGACATCTTCGATAGCTACGTAGCTTCGGCAGTAGCGGTGATGTTGCTCGGTACGGCAATCAGTGCCGACCTTGGCGCGCAGTACATCATCTTCCCCCTGATCCTGTGTACTTTGGGTATCATTTCCTCGCTCCTTGGCATTCAGCTGGTCCGGGTCAAGCCGGATGGGAAGCCCGGTGTCGCGCTCAACAACGGCACGATTTTTACCTGCCTGATCTTTGCGGTCCTGGCATCGGCTTTCGTGCTGATCTTCAAGTACAACATCGGCGTGTTGTGGGCTACCCTCGCCGGCTTGGTCACAGGCGTGGTCATCGGCTTCACCTCCGATTTCTTCACGGGTGACGATCGCCCACCGGTTGTGGAAACGGCGCGGGTTTCTGGTTCGGGCGCAGCGATTACCATTATTACCGGCTATAGCTACGGCTTGATCAGCATTGTGCCTTCCGTCATCGGTATCGTCATTGCGACCCTGGTCTCCTATTTCCTGGCAGAGGCTGCTGGATTGAGCGGTGTCTATGGTGTGGGTATCAGCGCAGTCGGTATGCTGGCAGTCACCGGCATGATCGTTTCCGCGGACGCCTATGGTCCAATCGTGGATAATGCCCGTGGTATCGCCGAGATGGCGGGCATGTCCGAGAAAGTGATCGAAACCGCAGATATCCTGGATGCCGCCGGTAACACTGCCAAGGCCATCACCAAGGGCTTTGCGATTGGGGCTGCTGCGTTGACGGTGCTGGCGCTCTTCGCTGCCTTCGCTTCTGAGATGGCTGCAGAAGGTGTGCAGATCAAGTTGAGCTTGCTGGACCCAATGGTCATCGCGGGCGTCTTCCTGGGCGCTATGACGCCGCCGCTCTTCAGTGCCTTGACCATGCTTTCAGTGACGCACAATGCCTTCGATATGATTGAGGAAATCCGCGAGCAGTTCCGCAAGGATCCAGGCATTCTGGCGGGTACCTCCGAGCCGGATTACAACACCTGTGTGACTCTGGCTGCGCAGGGCGCTTTGACCTCGCTGATTCTGCCCGCCTTCCTGGCGATTCTGCTCCCCTTGATTGTGGGCTTTGTGATGGGTCCCGAAGCGCTCGGCGCTTTCCTGGGGGGCTCGATTTTCACCGGGATTATCTTTGCTCTACTGATGGCGAATGCCGGTGGTTTGTGGGACAATGCCAAGAAATACATCGAATCGGGTTTCTTCGGTGGCAAGGGTTCAGAGGCGCACAAAGCTGGCGTCGTGGGCGATACCGTGGGCGATCCCTTCAAGGATACCGCGGGTCCTTCACTGAACACGCTCATCACGGTGATGTCGCTGGTCTCTTCCCTGTTTGCGCCCATCATCGCTGCTTTCCATCTGTTCTAGAAGCTCCTCAACACGGGTGCGTTTCAAAACGAAAAAATCAATCAAAGAAAGACATTTTTAAGATAGCCGTTTTGCTTTTACCCCAAAGTTGAAACGCACCCCTCAACACTGCCCGTAATTGGGGTGGTGTGGTCGTAATGGGCACTTGAGAGGCTGGGCTTTAACAAAAAGCCCAGCCTCTCTGTTTTGCGGTCCCTTCCTTTCCGCAGCTCTAATTTAGTATATCTTTTTCTTGTATATTTCCCGGAATTGTGGTATAGTTCACCCCAGGCTGGAATGTCCGGCTTCAAATCAATTATTTCAGCATGGTGCCGTGAGCGGCGCCATGAATCAGGGGGTGGGTTTTACGATATGGGAAAGTACACGGGATCAAAACACAAGCGTTCACGCCGCATCGGTATGGACCTCTACGGCAATGGTGGCGAGAGCCTCGAACGGCGCTTGCAACAACCGCCAGGTCCTCATGGTAGAGAGCAGACCTCACGCCGGACCGAATCGGCCTTTACACAGCAGCTACGGGAGAAACAGAAGGTCAAATGGATGTACGGCTTACGTGAACAGCAATTCCGTCGCGTACTCGTGGAGGCTCAACGTATGCCGGGTCAGACCGGTCTACACCTGCTTCAGTTGCTGGAGCGGCGTCTGGATAACGTCATCTACCGCATGGGACTTGCCATCACCCGGATGCAGGCGCGGCAGATGGTCAATCACGGGCATGTCCTGGTCAATGGACGGCGGGTCAATATTCCGTCATACCTTGTGCGCCCCGGCGATATCGTGAGCCTCAAAGAGCGGGCGCGCCGCTTGCCTCAGGTTCAAACTG
Organism: Anaerolineae bacterium; assembly: GCA_026645815.1. Lineage (GTDB taxonomy): Bacteria > Chloroflexota > Anaerolineae > B4-G1 > SLSP01 > JAAZNO01. The sequence continues at coordinate 4,025 of JAPKMR010000058.1, forward strand.
TGCTGGAGGTGTCATCCACGGTGCCCCAATGGCTCGAACTGGTTGGCGTCACTACGGCGCGGGTCTTGCGCTCTCCCTTCCGCGAGGAATTGCATCCCGATATCAAAGAGCAGTTGATCGTCGAATTCTATTCTCGTTAGGTGGGGCAGTAGGGGCAGAGCTACGTCTCTGCCCTCTTCACTACGTCTCCGCTCTCTGCACAGCTGCCAACCATCTGGCGCTGGCTTTGGGCGAACACAATCGGATGAAAGTGAGGTGTGCATACTCTGGCTGTGCAAATAGCACTGGATACTCTCGGCGGCGCCGCCGGTAAGTCTGTAAGGCCCATAATAAAATCGAATCACGGCTGAAGAAGGTCTTGCTTAGACTCTCGCGGTTGCCGTTCCAGAGCTCTTCACCCTTCAGGCTGCGCCGCAGGGTGCGGGTCATTAACTGCGTCATAATCACCGCCAGGGGATAGTCTAGCCAGACAACAGTATCCGCACGTTCCCAAACGCTGGTGCGTAACCGTCTGTAATTGCCATCTATGGTCCAGGCGGGTCCACTGAGGGCCTCCACCACCCGTTGCCGGAAGACCTCTTCCGGCACGGGGGTCCAATTCGGTCCCCAAAACAGCGCATCCATCTCGATGTGCGGAACACCAAGTCGTTGCGCCAGTCTGCAAGCCATGGTGGTTTTGCCAGAGCCTGAGGTACCTATGACATTGATCCGTTGCATGATGTCCTTCCGGTGTGATCCTTGTTAATGGTCCCTTGCGCCTGCGTTCGTGGGTTACCTGCCGTTTATCTGGATTGACTGTGCCTGAGTGTAACAGCAGGCCTCGGAAACGCAAGGGTAACTTGCCGTTATCAACAAATCCGTGTATCCTTTGGTTAATGGGATCGAACAATTCGGAAATCACCATCATCATATAGCAGGGAGGTCAATCTATGACTCTAGAAGAGAAAATCTTGCCCGGGGATGTGCTTGTCACGGCTGAGCTGGAAGAAGCGATTCGTGCAGTGCTGGTCAACGATGTTGTGCCTTGCGCCTCCGCCTTCCACCTTGCCGCAGAGCGCCAACTAGCGCCCCTAGCTGTAGGACAGGCTGCCGATGCGCTGGGTATTCATCTGGGGGCTTGCCAGCTGGGGTTGTTTGGCTATCCAGGCCACGCCAAAGGCTGGACCAAAGTGGCAGAACTGCCCGTGCCTGAGGGCTTGGAGGCAGCGCTGCTAGAAGCCGCAGGCGCTACGCAACAACTCGCGTGTATTCAGCTCTGGGAGCTCGCTGAACAATTCGGGATTCCGCGTTTACAGATTGGCTTTGTGACCGACAAACTTGGAATCAAAATCCGGCCATGCCAGCTGGGAGCATTCTGAAACGGCCCTTCATGGGCGTGCTTGCATAACTCATTACCTGGTAATTCATGGGAGGTAGCTCTATGTCTGTTGTCAAAATCAAACCCGTTCCTTCTGACCTGGAAATCGCACAGGCCGCTGTCTTGAAGCCCATCGTGGAAATCGCGCGCTCCGTGGGACTCGAAGAGGATGACCTGGAGCTCTACGGCAAGCTCAAAGCGAAAGTCCATCTGGATGTCCGCGAGCGCCTGGCAGAGCGCCCTAACGCCAAATACATTGACGTGACCGCGATTACGCCCACCCCACTCGGCGAGGGCAAAACGACGACCACCATCGGTCTGACACAAGCATTGGGGACTTTGGGCCACAAAGCGATTGCTGCCATCCGCCAGCCTTCGATGGGACCGACCTTTGGAATCAAGGGTGGGGCAGCTGGCGGCGGTTATAGTCAGATCGTGCCGATGGAGGACTTCAACCTGCATCTTACCGGTGATATTCACGCCGTCAGTGCTGCTCACAATCTTTGTGCGGCGGCGATTGATGCGCGCATTTACCACGAAAGCCGCTGGAGTGAAGCCTATTTCGAGAAGATTGGACTGCGCAAGCTCAACATTGACCCCTATAGCATCACCTGGAACCGCGTGGTGGATATGAACGACCGTGCGCTCCGTCATATCGTCAGCGGCTTGGGCGACCTGGATGATGGCCCCATCCGCCAGGGAGGCTTCGATATTAGTGTAGCCAGCGAGATTATGGCGATCCTCGCTCTCTCCACCAGCCTTGAAGACATGCGCGCTCGTATCGGTCGCATCGTCATCGGTACGGATACCAAGAAGAACCCCGTCACCACCGAGGACCTGGGTGTTGCTGGGGCGATGACCGTCTTGATGAAGGATGCGCTCATGCCCAACTTGCTGCAAACGCTGGAGGAGCAAGCCGCCTTCGTCCATGCCGGTCCCTTCGCCAACATCGCCCATGGCAATTCCTCCGTCATGGCAGATCAAATTGGCATCAAATTGGGCGATTTCCTCCTCACCGAATCGGGCTTTGGCTCTGATATGGGGATGGAGAAATTCTTCGATATCAAGTGCCGCGCTTCCGGGCTGATTCCCAATGCGGTGGTGGTGGTTGCGACGGTCCGCGCGCTCAAGATGCACGGCGGTGGTCCCAAAGTGGTTGCCGGGCGAGCGCTCGATAAAGCCTACACCCAGGAAAACCTGGCGCTCCTGGAAAAGGGCGTTGCCAATCTGGAAGCGCATGTTCGCATTGCGCGCAAGTTCGGCGTTCCCGTCGTGGTCGCCATCAATGCCTTCCCCACGGATACCCCCGCCGAATGGGCTGCCGTGCGCGAGGCGGCGCTGCGCGCCGGCGCTTTCGATGGGGTTGTGACCCAGCATTGGGCCGATGGTGGCGCCGGAGCCGCAGCTCTGGCGGAGGCCGTGGTCAAGGCTGCTGAGGAACCTGCCGACTTCCGCTTCTTGTATGATGTGGCGCAGCCCATCAAAGAGAAAATCGAAGCGCTGGCTCGTGAGGTCTACGGTGCTGCGGGTGTGGATTATAGCGCCGAAGCCGAGGAGAAAATCAAGCTCTACACCGATCTGGGTTATGACCAGACTCCCATCTGCATGGCTAAGACTCACCTTTCGTTGAGCCATGAGCCTTCATGGAAAGGTGTGCCCACGGGATACCGCTTCCCCATTCGGGATATCCGCGCTAGCATGGGCGCTGGCTTCCTTTATCCCCTGGCTGGTGAGATGAGCACCATGCCGGGACTTTCTAGCAAGCCCTCTTTCATGAGCATTGACATTGTGGATGGCAAGGTCGTAGGCCTGTCATAATCTTGGGTGGCGGCAGCTGTGCATCACCCTGAACCCTGGTTGGGGGATTTGGAGATTGAGGAGCCGGTTCCAGCATAGGCTCGCGACCGGCTCCATACTTCATATACACTACAAGGAGTTGCTATGACCGCTAAAATGATAGACGGAACGGCGATTGCGGCGTCCATTCAAGAAGAGCTCACTGCAGAAGTGGCGCAGCTCAAAGAACAGCATGGCATTGTCCCCGGATTGGCGACGGTATTGGTGGGTGAGAATCCTGCTTCGCAGACCTACGTCAAAATGAAGCGCAAGCGCTGTGCTGAGGTCGGTATCCATTCTGTGGGGCACGAGCTGCCCGCTGATGCAACCCAGGAGCAGGTCGAAGCCCTGGTCCGCGAGCTGAACGCTGACCCTGCCATTCACGGCATTCTGGTTCAACTGCCCTTGCCTGGGCATCTGGATGAAGAAGCCGTGCTTAACGCGATTAGCCTGAACAAAGATGTGGATGGCTTCCATCCGGTCAACATTGGGCGTCTGGCGATGAAGGGCCGTGAGGCGCTTTTTGCCCCCTGCACGCCTGCGGGTTGCATCGAGCTCCTCGACCGTATTGGCGTCGAGATTCGCGGCAAAGAAGCCGTAGTGCTGGGGCGCAGCAATATCGTGGGCTTGCCTGTTTCCATGTTGCTGCTCAAGCGCGATGCTACGGTGACGATTTGCCACTCGCGCAGCAAGGATTTGCCCGCCATCTGCCGTCGCGCCGATATCCTGGTCGCGGCCGTCGGGCGCGCGGAGATGGTCAAGGCCGATTGGGTTCAGCCCGGCGCCGTGGTGATTGACGTGGGCATTAACCGGGTGGATGACCCTGCCGCTAAGCGCGGCTACCGCTTGGTGGGCGATGTGGCTTTTGAGGAAGTCAAAGAGGTTGCCGGTTGGCTCACCCCGGTGCCCGGCGGGGTGGGACCGATGACGATTGCCATGTTGCTTCAGAACACCGTCAAGGGAGCCAAGCGCGCCGCGGGATTGCTGTAAAAACCCCTCTTGGCTCGTTGTCCCACAACTGCCTTCTCTTTAAGGTATCTTTCGCGGCGGGGCCTCGCTCCGCCGCGAAAGATCAGCTCTCTCTCAAATGCCTAAAGCGGTAGCCGCTCTTTGATGCATTTTTCACGACGCGGCGCAGTCGCGTTGTGAAAATGGTTTTTACCGGTTGCCAAAAATCGCAATCTATGCCATAATCCAGATACAGTATGTGATTCGTTTGAAATCGCCAGGTGAAGGAGTACAGCCTATGTTAGTAAAAGACCGCATGACGGCAAAACCCTTTATCATTGCCCCAGACACCTCCGTGGCTGAGGCGCTCAGTTTGATGCGCCAGAACAGTGTGCGCCGCTTGCCTGTGGTAGACAAGAAGGGAACTCTGGTGGGCATCGTCTCTGAGAAAGACCTTCTATACGCTTCCCCTTCTCCTGCTACGAGCCTCAGTGTCTACGAAATTGGTTATTTGCTCTCCAAACTCAAAGTCGAAGAGATCATGACCCGCAAAGTGATCTCGATTTCCCCCTCTGCACCACTAGAAGAAGCGGCTCGCGTCATGGTAGACAACAAGATTGGCGGTCTGCCGGTCGTGGAAGACGAGCGCCTGGTCGGAATTATCACCGAGACGGATGTCTTCAAAACCATTCTGGAAATGCTGGGTGCGCGGGAATCTGGAGTTCGCATCACCATTACGGTGCGCGATGAGCCGGGCACTCTGGGACGTATCGCGGGGGCTATCGCCTCCAATGGCGGTGATATCATCGCCTTGGGCACGTTCTATGGTGAAAACCGTGGGGATGGCATTTTGATGATTCGCGCTTGCGGGATAGAAGAAGCACACTTGTTGCATCTCATGCAGGACCTGGGTGTGCATGTGCGCGATATTCGTACCATTGGTGATGCCACTGCTTGTGCTTGTAAATGATATGTCGCGGCTAGGATTAATCTCCGATACCCATAATCACACTCAGAACGTGGAGCGCGCCATAGCCTGTTTTGAGGCGGAGGGTATTAGCACCGTCTTACATGCCGGCGATGTGAATGGGAAAACTGTTCTGCGCTTGCTCACACCCTTCGATCTTTGGGTAGCATGGGGCAATGTGGACCGCGATGAAAGACTGCCTGTGAGTGTGACTGCCGAAGAGTTCACGAATGCACATTTAGCGTATAGTCATTCGCTGGTGGTGGAAGGTTGCAAGCTGGCGCTGTTGCACGGTGATAACGTCCCACAACTGAGCCATGTCATTCATTCTGGGGAATATGATTATGTCATTCATGGTCATACGCACCAGCTGCGCGATGAGCTTATCGGGCATACGCGGGTGATCAATCCAGGTGCCCTGGGCGGCAGTGGCTTGCGCCCGAAAACATTCGCCATCCTGGATTTGGCGACCGGCGATTTACAGACCCTGGAAGTTTGATTTCTGATGGGAGGACCAGATGCATCTGGAAAAGTGTAAGGATGTCTTACGCAGCGGCACATTGTTTAGGGACCTCAATGAGATTTACCTGGATCTGGTGCTGATGGTTTGCGAGGAAGTCGTATACCCTGCAGACGGCATCATTTTCCGTCAGGGTGACCCTGGGGATGCGCTTTACATTGTTGCAAGTGGCGCCGTGGATATCATCCTTGAGCCTCAGAAAGCCGAGGACCAACCCCTGGAGATTGCCTCACTGGAACAATTCGATACCTTTGGTGAGACTATTCTGGTTGAGGAAGGCCATCGCACGGCAACTGCGCGCTGTCGGGTTCCCAGTACTTTGCTGCGTGTGCCCCGAGAACGTATGGTGCAATTGACCAATGACTATCCTGAAATTGGCTTTCGCATCATGCGTAGCATGGCGGCAGAGCTGACTAAGAAACTGAGCACGGCTAACGTCAACCTGCGTACCCGCGTTTCTTGAACCGGCGCTTCTCTTTACGGTTTAGAAGGGAGCGGTGCGCAGCACCGCTCCCTTCCTGTTAGGCGGATCTTCTCCTGGCGTCACGTATTCCATGCGCCAACAAGAGCACCACTGCCGGGATTGCCGGCAAATAGAAGCGATCGTGCGCAATTGGCCCTGCGAGCAGCAGCCCATAGGCCGCAACACCTCCCAGTAGTGCCATGCTCCCGGGCGCAGTACGCAGGCGCCGGCACCCACGCCAGGCTCCCCACCAAACCGCTGCTCGTAGCGCCAGCAATCCCCACCACACTATGGCGGCGTCGAGCGGGGCGTTGCTGACGCGCTCCAACCATAGGGCATGCAGCGCATCCCCCACCGCACCAATTTTCAGGGATTCCCCCATTCGTTTCCAGATATTATCCAGCACGCCGGTCTCTTCCCATGCTTTGCCCGTGAGCGCGCGATACCAATCACGATGCCCCAGGTTGAGGAGCGAGTTGCCTATCCCGCGCAAATGACTGCGTACCCACATGCCTGGATGAGCGCGCACAACTTCCCTGGCGATGACGGCGACATCCTGGCGGCGCTGCTCGCGCTCCAGGCAGGGTAACATCTCCTCTGCGGCGCTGCTCCAGACAAAGCGCCGTGCTGCCTCTTCCACGATGCGATTGTAGAGCGCTTCCCATGTGGGGGTCCACGGTTCTGCGGGGGTCTGTTCTATTTCCGCCAGTATTGCCACGGCACTCACGCGCGCCAGATTCTCCTCGTAGGCGGTCGAGAGCAAGCTGCGTTTGAAAACTACCTGGTTACGAATTAGCCATGGAAGAAGTGCCAACAGCAATAGGGTTATAAAACCCGCGACATGGGCAGAATAGCGTTTTCTTGTGCCGCTGCGGCACGCTTGCCGCAAGCCGGTAGCCAACAGCAGCGCACCTACGGCTAGCGCCAGGAATTGCACATTGGGTTTGATCAGCAGTGCCAGCCCCCACAAAGCCCCGCTGAGCGCACCCCACTTCAGGGTGGGGCGTTGCAGCGCGTGCAGCGTCGCGGTGAGCGCCGCCGCCATTCCCGTGAGCAGCAGCGTTTCCGCAAACAGGACGCCGGTATAGCGCTGTGTTGAACCATTGCAGGCGTAGAGCAGGCCTGCCAGCGCGCCGGTTCGGCGTCCTCCCAGTAGCGTCCCCGCCTGAATCACCAGGGCCGTGCTGAGCACTTCCAGCAGCAGCTGCACCAACACCGCCCGCACCGGTTCTGCACCCAGAATCCGGTACACTCCGGCGAGGAAAAGCGGATAGAGGGGAGTCCGCAGCGCGGTGGGGCAGAAGGGCGCCTCCCACATCATCGAAAAGCCGTGCCCTGCGAGGACGTTGCGTGCGATCAGGTGATAGCCTTCCGCATCTACCGGTCCTATCGGATCTGCGGGGAAGGCGGTAATCCAGGCGGCGCGTAGTAGCAGGCTTAGCAGCAGGATGAGCAGGGCCGAAAGCCTTAGCGTCTGTGCCTTGCGCAACTCGCTACGCCCGGTTTTTCCCGGCAATTTGTCGCAGACTCCACGTGAGTAGTGCCAGCAGCGCCAGGAGGGTTATGCCCGCCCCGATGCGGAAGGAGAGTGGTTCATAGCGGAGGCTTACCTCGTGCTCGCCTTCCGGGATCTGAATGGCGCGCAAGGCAGTGTAGGCGCGCAGGATGGGCGTGCGGGCGCCATCCACGCGCGCAGTCCAACCGGGATACCACAGGTCGCCGATGACGAGATAGCCCGGCTGTGCGCTGTGTACGGTGAGGCGTGTTTCCTCTGGATGCCAGTCCGTCAGCGTCACGGTCGGGGAGACCGGTGGCGCTGCGGCGTGGAGCTCTGGCGCCGTACTTTCCAGAATCACCGCGCGGTCGAGATTGTAGCGATGATCCTGAAGCACACCCAGCGCAATTCCATCCTCGAGCGCGGCAGCTTCATAGACGACACGATAACGGGGAAAGGGCTGTTCCAGACAGAGCAGGGTCAACCTTTGGTCGCCATAGCTGAATTCAGGTAGCTGTTGCACGTTGAAGGGCGGCAATGGCTCGGTCACATTCCAGATGCCGCAGCCTACGCCCATCAGCGCCCAGACACGGTCGCCGGGAATCTCCTGGCGAAATCGCATCCACAAGCCGTTCTGGAAGGTCAGATGTCCGTGCAAATCCTCCAGTCGCAATACGGCGGGCCAACCGCCGGTCAGGTGCCCGCGCGTATCTATACGGTGCCATTGCGCATTATCGGGAAGCGGAATCTGCAAAGGCGGGAGCTGCGCGACTTCTGCAGGATCCCGTTCCACCAGATGCCCCGTCTTGGCAGTTTGCCAGGCGCTGGCGCCCAGGTCCGCCACTAGCAGCACGACTAATAGCCACTGCGTTTTGGGCAGCTGCAAAACCAGAAGCCAGCTCGCCCCCAGGATGAGCCAGGACCAAAAACCGCGGGTGAGCCACGGTGGTATCTCCGTTGCCCCCGGACTGAATCGCGCCCACAGGAACCAACCTGCCAGCAGTAGCCCACTCAGCCCCCAGATGATTCCTGGCGCTTGCCGTAACCGGCGTGGGACAGGTCTTTGCCATCCCAGCACCGCCAGCGTCGTCAACGCCCAGGCCGTGATGACCGCAGCCCGTTCCGGGTTGCGGAACATCCCCAAAATCGGGAGGAGCCGTGCGAGCGTGGGCAGAAAGGGTGTAGCATTACCCAGGCTGAACAGCACCCCCAAGAGCGCCAGTCCCAACCAGAGCGCGGGGTGGCGCGGAGTGAACGGTTGCCGGCGCTGTAGCGCCCGGCGCCGTAGCGCCAACCCTGCAAACAGCAGTGTGGGGACGCCAACATAGAGGGGCGACCAGAGTGTACCATGCGGGATCAGTAAGCCCAACAACTCCCGCACCTTAAAACCGGTAAGGCGTTCCGCGAGCGGCTGTTCGAGGCGTTCCGCGAGCGTCGTTACCTCAGCGGTGGGCAGCAGTTGCGCCGCAGTGAGCGCGCTGCCGGTGATGACAATGCACAGCAGGGTCAGCAGGGCGCGGCGTCGCTCTTGTCGCGGTCGGGAGAGGACCAGCACGCCGCCCCACAACAGCGCAATCCCGTAGATATAGAGCGCCGTTTGCGCAAAGCCACTCAGGAAGACCAGCGCCCAGCAGAGGGTTGCCAGAATCGCGTTGCGGCGCCAGAAGCGCTTCCCGCTCAGGGCGCGGGATAGCGCCAGGAGTAACCACGGTAGCCAGGCAGCAGTCGCCAGAATGGGCGGCGCTTGCAGGGGATAGCCGGTCAGATACCCGCCCAGGCTCCAGGCTACAGCTCCAAACGTGGCAGCGGCTCGATTCCGGCTGAGCCAGTAGAAAAAGCCATAGGCTCCCCACGCCGCCAGGATCAGGTGCGCGATGGTTTCGGCAGCCAAGGCGCGGTAGGAAAAGGGCTGCCCCAGGGTCAGGAGCGCCGTAACCCAGCGGATAGGGTAGAGCACCTGGGTCTGTATCTCTGCAAGATACGGATGCCCGCCCAGTACATAGGGATTCCATAACGGAATCTGTCCCGACAACAAACTCTCGATGGTAGTGCGCGCAAACGGATAATAGTAAACCGTCATATCGCCAGGGGCAATCGCGCTTTGTGCACCGGGCTTGGTGCTCCACAGAGACCCATACAGCAGCAGAATCAGGCCCGCCAATGCTGCGAGCAACAATCCATCCCAGAGCGTCATTCGGTGACGCGTCATTCGGTGACGCGTCATTCGGTGACTCTGGTGCTTGCTTCCCGGTTGCCCCATCGCGTTGCTCAAACGTCGCCTCTGGATGCCTGGGTGTGAGATTTACTTATGCTCGCTGCGGAAAAGCCCGGATTGCATCGCACACTGCCCTAACCTCATCCTCGTGCAACTCCGGATACAGCGGCAGCGAGAGCACCTGCGCGGCGGCAGTCTCCGTTTCCGGCAGTTGGCGATGGTCCGCACCGGTGTAGGCGGGCTGCAAGTGGATGGGGATTGGATAATGGATCAGCGTACCGATGTCATTTTCACGCAGGAAAGTGCGCAGGGCTTCCCGTTGCGCTGTGCGCACCACGTAGAGGTGATAGACGTGCTCGCCGTCTTCTGGATCGAGAGGCAATTGCAGCCCTGTATCACGCAGTAGCGTTCCGTAGACGCGCGCCAGGCTGCGGCGCCGTGCGTTCGAGGCATCGAGATGGCGCAGCTTGACCCGCAGAATAGCTGCCTGCACTTCATCGAGCCGGCTGTTGAAGCCCTTGAGAGTGCTGACGTAACGCTCAGCCCAACCGTATTGCCGTAGCAGTCGCAGGCGCTCCGCTATCTCGGAGTCGTTGGTGACCACGGCGCCGCCATCTCCATACGCGCCGAGATTCTTGGTGGGATAGAAGCTGAATGCCGCGAGATCTCCCCAGCTGCCCACCCGGCGCCCGTGATATAACGCGCCGTGTGCCTGCGCGCAATCTTCGATGACTCGCAGCTGGTGCTGTCGCGCCACATCCAGGATGGGCGCCAGCTCCGCCGGGCAACCGTAGAGGTGTACCGGAATGATGGCGCGGGTACGCGGCGTGATAGCCGCCTCCAGTTGCGCCGGGTTCATTGTCCAGCGCTGCGGGTCTATATCCACGAAAATGGGCCGCGCTCCGGCGATTTCGATGGCAGCGGCGGTGGCGACAGCAGTGTGCGCCACGGTGATGACTTCGTCACCCGGGCCGATGTTGCAGGCGCACAGCGCCAGATGGAGCGCTTCCGTGCCGGAGCCAACACCGACAGCCTGTGTGACCCCGCAGTAGGCGGCAAACTCACGCTCGAAAGCGGCGACTTCCTCGCCCAGGATGAAGGTGCCGCGTTCAAGAACCCCCGCGATGGCGCTATCTAGTTCCGGTTTGAGGGCGGTATATTGCCGTTTGAGATCGAAAGGTGGAATCATAAGCTCTTTCAAGAATGCCGAAGTGCCTTACAGCAAAGTCGAAAAGGTGAGCAGAAGCCTGACATCCTCTCTGCGCCTTCTTTGTGATATGCCTGATTGTGTCATAGGGCCGCTGTGGGCCTGAACGCCAGTTTTACCAGTAGTGGGCTTTGTTGGCGCGATAGAAAGCCACTGTCCGCATCAGACCTTCGCGCAGGGATACCTCAGGCTTCCATCCCAGTTGCCCGGTCATTTTTGTGAAATCCCCGTGATAATCGCCGATGTCAATACGTTTTTTCTCGGGCGGGAAGGGCACAATCGCGAAGGGTTCTGCCTCGGGGTTGATTTCTCTCAACATCTCCGCCAGTTTCAGCAGGCTGACCGGCTCATCGCTGCCCAGGTTGTAGATTTCGCCCTCTGCTTGCGGTGCCGCGCCGGCTAGCAGCAGCGCCTCTACCACATCGCTGACGTAATTGAAGTCGCGAATCTGTTTGCCATCCCCGAAGATTTGCAGGGCCTTGTTATCCACGATTTGATGAATCCACCACCCGAGAAAGGTCTGTCGCGCATCCTTCACGCGCATGTGCGGTCCGTACGTATTCGTCATCCGCAGGCTCACCGTGCGCAAGCCATAGACGCGGTGGTAGACCATGTGATACCATTCTCCCGCAACCTTGTTCACCCCGTTGATATCTGTTGGCGCCAGCGGGTGCTTCTCATCTACCGGCAGGTATTGGGGTTTGCCATAAATCTGCCGGGTGCTGGCAAAGACGATCTTCGCCTCCGGGTTGAACTGCCGGCAGGCTTCCAGGATCGAGATTTGGCTGCGGCAGTTGATCTCCAAATCCGTGAAAGGGTCTACCATACTATCCAGGTGACTGACTTGCCCCGCGAGGTTGAAGAGATAATCCTGATGTTGAACCAGGCAATTCATGCCATGGGTATCCCGTACATCGGCGATGTTCACCCGCACACGATGCTCAATTTCTGCGATGTTGAAGAGATTGCCGCCGTAATCTGGGATCAGGGAATCCACCAACAGCACTTCCGCGCCCAGGTCTACTAACCGGTGCGCCAGATGGCTGCCGATGAAGCCTAATCCGCCGGTAATTAGCACCCGTTTGCCCGTGAACTTGCCTGCGTAATCCATGTTTGCCTTCACCTATTTTGATGGCTGTGATTGGTGTGTTTTGCGCACGACCAGTTCCCACCATAAGGCGCTCAATTGTCGCGCCGTGCGCAAAAGTCGCCGCCAGTTGAAGAATTGGGAGACGCCATACTGCCGGTGATAGTGATGCACCGGCACTTCTGCAAACCGGAATCCGGCATCCTGAAACTTTTTGACCATTTCCAGGCAGATGGTGCCGCTATCACTCTTGAGCGTCACCGCATCGAAAAGCGTGCGGCGGATCAGGCGAAAATCGCAATCCACATCGCGCAACTTAAAGCCAAACAGCAACTTCACAAAGTGATGGTAGACCCTGCCGATGATTTTCCGCGAGAGCGGATCGTGTCTGGCAATCTTGTAACCGTTGACGACATCCACTTCCGGCGTCACGGCATCCACCAGCATCGTGAGCTCCAGGGGATTGTATTGCGCGTCGCCATCGGTGTAAAAGACCCAATCCTTGGTGGCGGCAGCGAAGCCCGTGCGCAGGGCGCCGCCATAGCCTCTGTTCTGCGGGTGATGAATCACGCGCAGCTCTGGAACGCGGCGCGCCAGTTCATCCAATATCTCGGCAGTGTAGTCGCTGCTGCCATCATTCACCACGATGATCTCGAAATCATTCGTCACCTGACGCAAAGCCATCAGTGCGGTGAGCACCATGCTGGGAATGGTACCGCCGTCGTTATAGGCTGGGAAAAAGGCTGAAACGCTCGAAATCGCTTTCATCTGCACTTATTCGATCCTGCTGGGAAAGGCGCAACCCTCTTGCATTTGCGAAAATCCCGTGTTGATTATTTCTTTCGCGCTACGGCGACGACCGTAAGCCCGAAAGGTAGCCCGGTTGCAGCTATCAGTGGAGCCTCTGCGGACAAAACAGCTCGCAGAACACCGTTCATAGAACCCACGCCAAGTGTAAGGTCCGAGCCTGAGCTTTTGGGAGGCCAAATGTGTTCAGCCAGGCGCTTGAGCATGGCGATGGGGAACAGGAAGGTGTTGGCATACGAGAGCCGCTCCACTTCGAAGCCGGCAGCGTTGAGTCGGGCGGCGAGCTCGCGCCGCGTGTAGCGATGCCGAATGTGGACGGCGCGGTCGTGCTGACCACGTAGCCAATCGTAGGCGGGCAGGCGCAGCACTAACCTGCCTCCAGGTGCCAGGACGCGCTGTAGCGCGCGCAGCGCCACACCATCATCGCGCACGGCTTGCTCGCAGAGCACGTCGAAGCTCACCGCGAGGTCAAAGCTGGCATCGGCAAACGGCAGCTCGACGATGGAGGCGCGCGCCAGGCGCTCGGCGCCGCGCTGTTGGCAGAATTGCAGGGCGGCGGCAGCGAAATCGAAGCCGGTCACCTGACCATAGTCCGCTAAATAGGAGGTCATCACGGCGCCGGTGCCGCAACCGGCATCCAGGATGCGCAGGCCCGCGCCGGGGGTAGTATACCGGTTGAGCAGCGCGCGGGTGATGCTCGCCATTCCCAGATACCACCAGTGGGTATCTTCCACTTGATACATGACAGCATATTCTTCGAGATTCAAGCTGGCTTCACCTGGGTAAGTTGCTTCCGTTAGGGACCGTAAATCTTTAAGTCCTCGTTTTCACTGGGAAAACACGGCAAGGTTCGGGATTTATCCTTTTCCAGACCCTCAATCGGTTGAGTACAACCGCGCCTTCACCGGAAACTCGCGGGTTATTATACGTGCTTTACCGATTTTGGGTAGTGCAGATGGTCGGTCGCGGAAACGCTTGGGCCGGCTACAAAACTTCTTTGGGTTTTCCCAAAAAACGGGCGTGTTTCAACTTCGGGGTGAAGGTAAAATACAGCTATCGTGCAAATACCTTCCCTTGATTGATTTTTTGGCGGCGGGGCGCAACCACGCCGCCAAAAATCACTTTTCCCCCCGCCCTGTAGGGGCGCTTGAGATTTTCGCCCCCGTTTTGAAACGCACCCCCTATACCCCTGTCGTGGACTTATGGGGACTATGGTATAATTCCCGATTATGAGCAGAAAACAAAGTTTGCAATTGGTCCTGGCTCTCGCTCTGACTGCATTCAGCCTTTTTCTGGCGCTGCGCGGTGTGAATTTCGCCGAAGTCAGTCAGGCCTTGCGGCAGGTAAACGGCTACTGGCTTTTGCTTTCCGTTGGCCTGATTATGGTGACCCTGACCATTCGCGCCCAGCGCTGGCGCGTGTTGCTCAAGCGCCAGCTCTCTTTTCGCGACGCCTTTGGGCTGATCAACATTGGTTATCTGGTCAACGGAGTTTTGCCGGCGCGAGCGGGCGATGCGGCGCGTGGTGTGGCTGGTAGTTTGCGCGGTCCGGTGACGATGCTCGCAGCATTATCAACCGTCGTCGTGGAGCGTGTCCTCGATATGCTCGTCATCGTCCTGATTCTGGTGGCGACGCTGCCCTTTGTGCCCGGTTTGCGGCAATATCTGGCGACCGGCAGCATTGGCGGCGGTATCCCCTTGAACCTGGTCGTCGCGGCGAGCGGCTTGCTATCCCTGGGCATCGTCGCGGCGCTCGTCATCATGGCGGCATACCCGGCTAAGGTGGAAGCAATCGTTCAGCGTGTGCTGGAAAAGCTGCCTATCGCGCATCCCGAGCGCTTTCTGCGCCCTGTACAGCACATTCTGGAAGGTCTCGGCGCTCTCGGTTCGGTGCGCGCCGGGATAGAGATCGTGTTGTGGACGCTGGCGTTGTGGGCGACCACGGGGCTGTACTTTTGGGCCGTGATGCGCGCATGTGGGGGATTCATTGCTGAAGCCAGCTTGCTGAAGAGCCTGGTGGCGATGTGGTCAAGCGCCTTTGGCATGGTCTTCCCCGCAACTGGCGGTATTGGTTCTTTCCATTTTGCCGTGCGAGAGGCGTTGTTCTGGGGCTTTGCCCTGCCACGAGATTTGGGCTTCACCTATGCGGTGCTCTCGCATGCTATTGCCTATCTGTTAGGAATCGCACTTGGCGCGGGGGCGTTGCTTTCATGGGGCATATCCCTGCGCGAGGTGATGCGACACGGCTCAGGAGCCACCGGTCAAGAGCAGGAGCCTCAAGCTCCCCCCGAACTTCAGGCGCAGGTTATGCCCGAGGTCGCGGCTGAGGATCACCCTGTCCACAGCTCTTGATTTCAGCTGTGACTGTTGAAGCCCCATTATCGAGGGAGAAGCTCATGCGCTACTTCATCACGGGCGGTGCTGGTTTTATCGGGTCCAATTTCGTGGCACGTTTGGTGAAACGTGGTGCAGAGGTGGTGGTCTTTGACAATCTCTCGCGGCGTGGGTCGCTGCGTAACCTGGCGTGGTTGCGCTCTACCTTCGGCGAGAACGCTTTCACCTTCATTCACGGTGATGTGCGCGACGCGCACCTTCTCGCCGCCAGCGCTGCCGCTGCCGATGTCATCGTCCACCTGGCATCTCAGGTGGCGGTCACTACCTCAGTTCAAGACCCCCGCACGGATTTCGAGTGCAATGCGCTGGGGACTTTCAATGTCCTGGAAGCCGCGCGGACCTCGGGGCGTTCCCCCATTGTCTTGTATGCCTCCACGAACAAGGTCTACGGTGGCATGGAGGCTCTGCGCGTGGAAGAATTAGAAACGCGCTACGCCTACAGCGATTATCCCCACGGCATTCCGGAAGGTTTCCCCCTGGACTTTCACTCGCCCTATGGCTGCTCCAAAGGCGCGGGCGACCAATACGTGCGTGACTACGCGCGCATTTTTGGTCTGCCCACCGTCGTCTTCCGGCAGAGCTGCATTTATGGACCGCACCAGTTTGGGGTGGAGGACCAGGGCTGGGTGGCGTGGTTCTTGATTGCCGCGTTGCTGGGAAAGCCCATCACCATCTACGGCAACGGCAAGCAGATTCGCGATGTTCTTTTCGTTGAGGACCTCCTGGACGCCTATGATGCTGCGATAGCGCACATTGATGGCGCAGCGGGTCAGGTCTACAATGTCGGTGGCGGACCGGCGCACCAGCTCTCCATTTGGAGCGAGTTCGGACCGTTGTTGGCAACCTTGCTGGGTCGCGAGATTCCGGTCGGTTGGGGCGATTGGCGCCCTGGTGACCAGCGCATCTACGTTTCGGACACTCGCAAAGCGGCGCGCGACCTGGGTTGGGCGCCCGGGGTGGGGGTCGAAGCAGGGGTGGCGCGACTGCTGGCGTGGATTTCTGAGAACCTGGCGTTGTTTGAATGACCGGCTGTTTGCTATCTTCCACTAATACCGGCTGAGAGCTATTCCCTGTCACGGAGTTGTGCATGCGAGTGCTGATTGTTTTGACCTATTACCGTCCTCACACGAGTGGCTTGACCATTTACGTCGAACGCCTCGCTGGTGCGCTCGCGCAGCAGGGGCATCAGGTGACCATTTTGACCTCGCGCTACGACCGCCGCCTGCCCTCAGAAGAGGTGCTGGATGGGGTACGGGTGGTCCGCGCGCCCGTGCTCTTTCGCATCAGCAAGGGCGTCATCATGCCCACCTTTGGCTTTCTGGCCTGGAGGCTTGCCCGTGAGGCAGATGTCATTAGCCTGCACCTGCCGCAATTCGATGCCGCCGGTGTGGCATTGCGGGGCAGGCTTCTGCACAAGCCCACCGTACTCACCTATCACTGTGACCTGCAACTGCCTCCGGGGTTTTTCAACCGCGTCGTCAATCAGGTGGTTCACTGGATGAACCGCTTGGCGGCAAAGTTTGCGCACCGCATTGTGGCTTACACCCAGGATTTTGCCGATAACTCCCCTTATCTGTGCCGTTTCTCTGAGAAGTTGCGGGTGATTCCCCCGCCGGTGACTCTGCCTGCTGCCGGACCTTCTGGAGTAGCAGCATTTGCGAAGATGCACAACCCTGCCGGGCAGCATCCCGTCATCGGCATGGCGGCTCGCTTTGCGGCAGAGAAGGGGGTGGGGGTCTTGCTGGCGGCTTTCCCACAGGTCCTTGAGCGTTACCCCGGTGCACGCATTCTCTACGCCGGGCAATACCAGGATGTCTTGGGCGAGCAAGCCTATGTCCAGCAGCTCGACCCGCTGATTCGCCGCTATGAGCAGACCGGGCAGTGGAAGTTCCTGGGGGTGCTGACTCCGTTGCAGATGTCGGCATTCTACCCGAATCTGGATGTGTTGGTCGTGCCCAGTCTCAATTCCACGGAATCCTTTGGTCTGGTGCAGGTGGAGGCGATGCTGAATGGCGTCCCCTGTGTTGCCAGTGACCTGCCGGGCGTACGTCAGCCCGTGCGGATGACGGGCATGGGGGAGATTGCACCGGTCGGGGATGCTCCCGGGTTGGCGGCGGCAATATTGCAAGTCCTGGAACACCGCGGGGACTATGCTCGTCCTAAAGATGAGATTGCCGCTATGTTTGCGCCGGAGCAGACAGCCGTGGCGTATGAGCAGGTCTTTGCCGAGATTGGAGAGCAATACGCTGTTTAGGAACGCCAATCCCCTGCCGGTCCGTGAGGAACGCCAGGGCTGTTTCCTTTTTACGCACCCTTGCGTCTTTGCTTGAGCTTTTTAGCAATCCTTGACGCTTTGACGGTTTTTCTTGCATGAGTTTTTTCGAAGGAGAGATCCATGCCCGATGATCCCAAATCTGGACGCGACACGACGCGCCGCGACACCGGCGCACAGCCTGTGCCGCCATCCTCTGAAAAGCCTGCCGCGGCTGATCCAACGCGTCATGACGCGCCGCGACATGTCGCGCCGCGTCATCTATCTACGGGCCGCGAGACAGTTCCCTTACATCCTGAGCCTGCGCCTCAGAACGACGACGCGCCTTCCGGAGAACCCTGGAAACCCGCTGAGATGCACCCTCTGGAACCTCCCGTTGCTGCCGAGCCGACGCGCCGTTTGACCGCCGAAGATCAAACCGTGGCTCCGGCTGATCCCGATCAGGCGCAATGGATTCGAATTCAGCCCGGTGCGCTGCCCTTGCAGCAACCGGCGGCGCCCAACCAACCGCTGAGGCCCGCTCAGCCGCCACAACCGCGTCCTACGCCCCCGCCGAGTCCCGGCGGCACGTTGCCGGGTCAACCAGCGGCGCCGGTTCAACCCGCAGTGCAACCGGCGGCGCCTGCGCCAATGCGGCGCCCCGAACCGCCACACTCGGTGGCGCCGCCACATTCGGTGGCGCCGCCACATTCGGTTGCGCCGCCGCGTTCGACGGCGCCTGCTCCACAGTTTACACCGCCGCAGTCGGTGGCGCCACCGCAGCAGCCAACCCGCACGCCAGATCCTGCCCCGCCGCGTTCTCGTCCCACCGAGCGGATGACCTCAGCCAGATCCAAGGATGCGACTCCTAAGCGCCGTCGCCCGTGGGCATCGGTGTTCCTGGGCATCACCATCGCCATCGTCGGGCTGTTCCTGTTAGGCCTCCTGGGAGCTTTGATCGGCTATATCGTGCTGGCGGCGCAGCTGCCGCCGGTGGACGAATTGCGCGCCCGCCAACCCGATTTCGCCAGCAGCCGTATTTTCGCGCGGGATGGCAGCCTGCTTTATGAGATCACCGATCCCAATGCCGGTAAGCGCACCTATGTACGGATCAACGAAATTGATGAAGAGCTGAAACTGGCGACCGTGGCGACCGAAGACCGCAACTTCTATGATCACAGCGGTTTTGACCCCTACGCCATCGCACGCGCGATTTTCTACGCGTTGCAGGAGCAGGAAGTGGTATCCGGCGCCAGCACGATTACACAGCAGGTAGCGCGCAACACCCTGCTGCCCCCTGAGGATCTTGAGGGACAGAACTACCTGCGCAAGATAAAGGAGATCATCCTCGCGGAAGAGTTGACGCGCCGCTACAGTAAGGATGAAATCCTGGAGATTTACCTGAACAACAACAACTACGGAAATCTGGCCTACGGCGTGGATGCCGCCGCGCGTACCTACTTTAGCGCTTCGGCGAACAACCTCACGCTGGGCCAGGCTTCCTTCCTCGCCGGACTGCCGCAGCTGCCCGCCGTCTACGACCCTTTCCACGGGGGATTGGATGCCGCACTCAAGCGCCACAAAACCGTGCTGGCGCTCATGGTTGAAGCTGGAGCCATCACACAAGCCCAGGCTGATGCGGCTGCGGCGGAGATGGAGGCGTATCAGTTCGACCAACAAATGATAGACCGAATTCCCGCGCCCCATTTCGTCTTCTACGTGCGGCAGCAAGTGGAAGCAGCCTTAGGCCCGCAGGCGCTCTACCGAGGCACGGGGCTGCGCATCCATACCACTTTGGACCCGCGCTTGCAGCGTATCGCCGAGGAAGAAGTTCGCACTGGCGTGACCAATCTGGCGGCAAACCAGGTGAGCAACGGCGCTCTGGTCGCGATGGAACCTGCCACTGGACATATCCTGGCAATGGTAGGCAGTGTAGATTTCTACAGCGAAGAAATCGGCGGGCAGGTGAACGTCGTCACGCGCTGCCGCCAACCCGGTTCCGCCATCAAACCGCTCACCTATCTGGCAGCTCTGGAAAAAGGCTGGACCCCGGCGACCGTGATTTGGGACGTGCCCGTAGTCTATACCGATACGGCGGGCAACACCTACAGGCCTGTGAACTACACCGGCAAGTTCTACGGTCCCACCTCGATGCGCACCGCCCTGGCCAATTCGTTGAACATTCCGGCGGTGAAAGCGCTCGACTTCGTCACCGTAGATGGTTTGCTCGACATCGCCGACCGGCTTGGCGCGCGCTCGCTGGTCTCGCCGCAGCTGGAATGCCCCGATTATCCCTATGAGACGCGCCCCTACTATGGTCTGGCGCTGACTCTTGGCGGCGGCGAGATGAAACCGCTCGAATTGACCGGCGCCTATGCTGTGCTTGCCAATGCGGGTGTATGGGTCGAACCGAACGCCATTATGTGGATTGAGGCTGCCAACGGGGAAACACTTGTTGATAACCGCACACCGGAGGGCAAGCAGGTCGTCTCGGCGCAGTTGGCTTACCTGATCACCCACATGCTTTCCGACACCCGTGCCCGCTGCATGGTCTTTGCCTGCCCCAATTCGCTGGAAATCCCCGGCAGGCAAGTCGCTGCGAAAACCGGCACCACCAATGATTACCGGGACTCCTGGACGGTGGGCTATACGCCCGACCTGGTAGCGGGAGTTTGGCTGGGTAACAATGACAACACTGAGATGGATCGTGTTGCCGGTTCTTCGGGCGCAGGTCCCATCTGGAATGCCTTCATGACGCGTGCATTGGAAGGCACGCCCGCGCGCGATTTTCCCCAACCACAGGGGATCATCACTCGCGAGGTGTGCGCGCTCTCGGGCGTACAACCCTCGGGCGCCTGCACGGAACGCCGGGTGGAGGTCTTTGCGCAGAACAATCCGCCTCCAGGACCGGAGTTGGATTGGCTTCAACCGGTCCAGATTGACCGCGCCAGCGGCCTGCGTGCGAATGAATTCTGCCGGCTCAACGTCACTGAGAAAGTGATGCTGGTTCTGGATGCCGTGACCGATTCCGGTGGGCGTAAATGGCTGCTGGAGTGGGCCGCTGCAAACGGCTACGAAATCGCGCCCGCGCAATTCTGCACCACCGGTGAGGTTGCGCCAGAGGTGGTGTTGACCCGTCCTGTGAATGGCACCGAGGTCATCGGTGTCGTGGATGTCTATGGCACCGTAGTGGTGCCCGATTTCAGCTATTATGAAATTCAGTATGGCTTGAGCAACAATCCCCAGGCGTGGGCGCCGGTCACCGATCGCATCACCATGGAATTGCGCGATGCGCGCCTGGCGGTATGGGATACGCGGGGACTATCGCCCGATGTGTACACCGTGCGCGTGATCGCCTTCAATCGCGCGGGCACAGCCTTCGAGGCGCGCGCCGTCGTGAAGGTGATTGGGCCAACCGAGACCCCCACACCCACGCCTACGGCGACCGGAACAGCCACTCCAACACCCACCATCACTGCCACACCGACGGTGACGCCGACGCCATCGCCGACGTTGTACAACGCGTTGTCACCAACGCCGACGCCGACGCCGTCACTGACACCGACGGTGGAGCTGCCGACCGAGACGCCAACCGCAACGCCCCCGCCCGCGGAGACGCCGACGGAGACGCCGACAGCGACGATCCCGCCGGATGAGCCTGAACCCACGTCCGAACCGGCGCCCACGGAACCGCCGCCCGCGCCTTGAGTGGACATAGCCAGCACGCTTTTCATAAAGAGTGTTTTTGGACGCGGTGCTCGCGGAGCTGCCGCCTTCCCCCAAAGTCTTTTTGGACGCGGCGCTCGCCGAGCTGCCGCCTTTCTCAAAAGTGTTCTAGGCCGCAGCGCCCACGGAGACACCGCCTTCCCTAAAAGTGTTTTTGGGCGC
>JAPKMR010000059.1 GCA_026645815.1 Anaerolineae bacterium
TGTTTCATCTGTCTCCCTCGAAATGGTTTGCCTCCAGTATACACTATCTATCGGCAACGCTCAAGAGGGAGACTATCGACAAATGCAAGAAGCCATTTATCCATATATGTGCCGGATTTTCATTTCTATAACACTACATTTAGTAATATATGGAAGCGAAAGCCCCGCAACTCCTTTAGGCCAGTCTCAAAAATTGTGAAATAAGGGGAGCTTGGGGATTAGGGCAGTCTCATAAATTATGAAATGGAAAGAGCGATTTCTTAGGGTAGTCTCAGAAATTGTGAAATACCAGTCTCAAAAACCGTGAAATAAGGCCAATTTTGGCCTTCCCAGTCTCAAAAACTAAGAAATCCTACAGTTCGCTATCCTCGCACGATAAAATACATCAGTTGCAGTAATAACATATTATGTTGAGATTCATAGAGAACGTGTTTCCGTGATGCCTGCGCTCAGCATAACTACGGTGGCAAAACAAATGAGAGAATTAGGAACCACGGAAGACACAGAAAACACGGAAAGGGAATTTGGTAGGTGATTTTCGATGCCGCGCTGCGCGCGGCATCGAAAATCACCCTCTTTTAACGGACGCTAGTCCGCGACTGAGAGTACTCAGTAGTGCATGCCTTGTAACTCCTCTCACTATGTGATACAATACGCCGCGTGAAAAGAATCTCATTTGCACAAATTCTAACCCTAATGGGGATGCTGGTCATTGTGGCATCCCTGGTTGCCTTTGTGGGCGGCTTGTGGGTTGGAACGTTGACTGCGGACATCAGGCTTCCCTTCACCGGGAGCGGTCCGCTGCCGGTGCTGGATGAGGCATGGACGCTCGTGACGGAGGAGTTCTATGGTGAACTGCCACCGGCAGCTAGCCTGAATCGCGCCGCGGTTCGCGGGCTATTGGAAAGCTTGCAGGATCCCTACACGGTGCTGCTCGACCCTGAGCTAGCCCAGCAAGAGCAGCAGCGACTCTCGGGACGTTATGGCAGCGTTGGCGTGAGCCTGTGGTGGGCCGAGAAAGATGTCGTGGCGCTCACCCCGTATGCTGAGGGACCTGCTACAGCTGCCGGCGTTCGAGATGGAGACCGCCTGATTGCCATTGATGGTACGCGCCTTGCTGCTGGCGCCAGTCTGGAGGATGTAGCAGCGCAGCTTGAAGGCGCTGTGGGCACTTCCGTTACCCTTGCGCTGCTGCGCGAGCCAGGTGAAGGAGAGTTCACGTTGACGCTGACCCGTGCGGAGGTGCTTCAACCCTCCGTAGAATGGCGTATGATTGAGGGAACGGACGCCATTGGGTATTTGCGGATTCGACTCTTCACGGTACAGACGCCGGTCGAGGCGCCGCAAGCGGTGGAGGCGTTGCTGCAACAGGGCGCACGCGCCCTGGTACTTGATTTGCGCGGCAATGGCGGCGGCATGGTAGCCGACCTCGATGCGATTGCCGGCGTGTTTCTCCCCGCTGGAGAGACGTTGTATTATGATGTCAGCGAATCTGAGGAGCGTGAGATTCAGGTCAGTGGTGCGCAGCTATTCACAGGTCCATTGATGGTGCTGGTAGATCAAGCGACTGCCAGCACGGCTGAGATTTTGGCGGCAGCACTCTACGATCATCACCGCACGCTTCTCATTGGCGCGCCAACGTATGGCAAAAGTTCGATTCAAGCGCTCTATCCACTTAAGGATGGTTCACTGTTGCATGTAACCCATGCAGTCTGGCTCACACCGGCGCGCAACCGGTTGGATGGCGTCGGACTCACTCCAGACATAGCCGTCGAGCCGCGTCCGGGCGCGGATCAAGCACTGCAGACAGCCATTGAGCAGTTGATGGCTGATTGATAGACTGATAGGTTCAGAGAGACAAACAGACTGAGAGTACTCAGTGATCGCCTTTCCGGGGGGATTCAAGACAAAAGTTAGAGTACCTGAATCCCTTGAGCGGTGAAGGCGGTAATATGGGAGGTATAACGTATGCGCAAGGTCATGATTGGAATTTTTATCGCCGCTCTGGTGCTGATCCTGATTACAGGGTCCTTTGCGGGCGGCTTAGTTGTGGGGCGATTGACCGGTAAATCGGCTGCATCCCCCACTCCCCCCACCCCAACGGAGACGCCGACTGAGAGTACTCAAGATCTCAATCCAACGGATGGCACCCTTCCAGTAGCGACCCCGGTCAGCCCAGAAACACCCGAAACCGTCGAGCCTGGCGCGGATCAAGATCCTATGGCGCTGGATTATGAAATGTTGCGGCAGGTGCTGGATATTCTCAATAGAGAATTCTATGGCGGGCTTCCAGATGACGCCACGCTTTCTTATGGCGCTATTCGGGGCTTGCTCACCACTTTGGACGATCCCTACACCACTTTCATCGAACCTGATATTGCCGCAATCTGGAATCAAGATGCCACGGGAGAGTTCGAGGGCATTGGCGCTACAGTACAGTTGCGCGAGGATGGCTATCTGGAAATCGTGCGCCCGCTGCCAGGACAACCGGCAGAGACGGTAGGACTCAAAGCCGGCGACCTTGTGCTCTCCGTAGATGGTGTCTCGATTCTCGGAATGGGACTCTATGAAGCCATCGGCTTGATTCGTGGTCCTGAAGGAAGCGAGGTCACCCTGGAAATTGGGCGCCCTGGCGAACAGGAGCCTTTTGTCGTGACCATTCGCCGGGCGCGCATCGAGATGCCCACAGTTGAATCGCGTATGCTCGAAAACAATATCGGCTATATTCTACTCACGGAATTCGATGATACAGCGACTGAGCGCGTCGCCGATGCGTTGCAGACATTGCTGAATCAGGGCGCAAGCAGTCTGGTCTTCGACCTTCGCGACAACCCGGGCGGCTATCTCAACCAGGCGATTATGGTAAGCGATTTGTTCCTGGATCAAGGCATTGTCGCGATTGAACGCGATTCAGCCGGCGGTGAACAATCCTTCCCCTCGAGAACGGGTGATCTCGGGGAGACCATCCCACTTGCGGTACTGGTCAACGGCGGCAGCGCCAGCGCCTCAGAAATTGTCGCCGGCGCCATCCAGGACCGGGGCAGAGCCGCGCTGATCGGTGAACTTACGCTGGGCAAAGGCTCGGTGCAGTTGCCACACAATCTCAGCGATGGCTCACAGTTACGCGTGACCATAGCTCGTTGGTACACGCCGAACAACAACAGCATCCATGGAGAGGGCCTGACGCCGGATATCGAGGTAACCATTCCCGAAGATACTCCAGTAGGAGAAGATCCTCAACTGCAACGTGCTGTCCAGTATCTTGTGGAAGGGGAATAAGGGCGTACGCAGGAACAAACGGACGCCAGGAGAACCAGGCTTTGGATGACATCAAGGTTGTTGCAACCAATCGAAAAGCATATCACGATTACTTCATCGAAGAGCAATACGAGGCGGGTATTGTGCTCTCGGGAACGGAGATTAAAGCTGTGCGGGCGTCCCAGGTCAGCCTGCGCGAGGGCTATGTAACCGTGCGGAATGGCGAATTGTGGCTCATGGGCGTTCACATTGCCCCCTACGAACAAGCAGGGCTGCATCAGGCCGTGGATCCGATACAGCCACGAAAACTCCTGATGCACCGCCGCGAGATCAACAAGCTACTGGGAATCGTGCAGGAAAAGGGTTATACTATCGTTCCACTGCGGATGTACCTGCGAAATCGGCGCGCCAAAGTGGAAATCGCTCTCGTTAAGGGCAAGAAACAATATGACAAGCGCGCGGCTATCGCCAAACGCGATGCCGAACGGCGCATTGAGCGGGAGAGCAAGGATTATGACTGAGACTACTCAGTGACTGAGGGTACTCAGTGACTGAGGGTATTCTCAGGCACCGATTTTCCGCAGTTGACAGCATTGCTGCCTGAGTTATAATGCGGCGTGGGATTATATACAGGAGTGAGGTGAATGCCGGAAGAAAGCACTGTCCAACCAACTTCGATTGAGGAACTTCGCCCAAAGATGCGGCTGACCGGAAAGGTTACACGCACGGAGCTCTACGGGGCTTTTGTGAACATCGGACTCGAACGCGAGGGCATGGTTCATATCTCGCGGCTGGCAAACCGCCGCGTAAACAAGGTTACCGATAAGGTACAATCTGGAGATACGGTCACCGTTTGGGTTCTCGATGTGAACCCAGAAGCCGGGCGCGTGGGTCTTACCATGGTCGAGCCCGCCGAGGTGGACTGGGATGAGATTCAAGAGGGCCAAATCCGCAAGGGCAAGGTTGTGCGCCTCGAGCGCTACGGCGCCTTTGTGGAGCTGGGCGCGGAGAAACCTGGGCTTCTCCACGTTCGCGAGATGGGCCAATATGTACGCCATCCCTCGGAAGTGGTCAAAGAAAATGAAGAGGTCGAGGTCCGTGTTCTACGCCTTGATCGCCGGAAGCGCCAAATTGACTTGACCATGGACCTGGGTGATACACCCGCCGCCGATGACGAAGAGGCTGAGCCTTTTGTTTCCTCGATGGAGCTGGCTTTCCGCAAGGCACAGAGCACTCCAGCAGGGGCAAAGCCCTCCACCCCACGGAAAAACCGCCGCTCGCACAACCAGGATGATGATTACGAAGACATCTATCGCCACGCACTCGAGAGCGGACGCTAGGTCGTAAACAGACATTGTTAAACATAACCACGGGGTGTTTTTCACACCCCGTGGTTTTATTGTTTACCACAAAAGACGAACTCCGGCGCTGAGGCGGCGCAGGCTATTTCGTATAGCCTGTTTTTTCCTCCCAGAAAAGAAAAATGAAATAGAACGCTTGTTCTACAATATAATGACTACGCGAACTCACTCCGAAGGTGCAGTAAATTTAAATCCATGCCCGCGCAGCGTTACCACATAATTATGCTCGGGGTCAAGTTCAGTGAGGCGTTCACGCAAGCGGTAGACCAGTGCATCCACAGCCTGATCAGTAACACCGCCGACCGCATCGGGCCAAACAGCACTTACCACATCCTGCCTGCTCACGACATCGCCATCCGATTCCATGAGCAGGATCAGCAAACAGAACTGCGCCGGGGATAATGGGGGGTCGAGCTCACGGCGTCCCACAGACACCCTGCGCGCCTCCTTGTCAACTACGAGCCTTTGAGGCGCAGCAGGCAGCAATCCTCCCAGGGGCAAAGTGGCGTCGCCAGCCACAAAGCCCATCCGTAGTGCGGTCGCCAGCACAATTTCGTCGCCATCGCGCAACCGGTAAGGCTGCCCGCGAACAGGCTCATCATTGACCGTCGTGCCGTTTTTGCTCCCCAGGTCGCGCAATAAGTAGCCCTCGTCATCACGCTCAACCCGCACGTGGTAGCGTGATACCTGCCGTTCGAGAATGACAATATCACAATCTGGAGCGCGTCCAATCGTGGTGCGGTCTCGATCCAGGGGCCACCGCGTGCCGGACATTGTGCCCTCGTAGACAATCAAAACCGGGATGTTTTCTTCCATAAATGCGTTTGACTCCTTGCTTGACACGGAAACAGAACAGACTATGATGCTGATATGACTCGATTGCTGGATCCACAGTTAATTCTCAAGGAACGGTACCGCATCGTTGGCCCCATTGGACAAGGCGGCATGGGCGCCGTTTACCGGGCTGAAGACTTGCTGTTACCAGGGCGTATCTGCGCGCTCAAGGAAATAGCACCCGATAGCGAACTCAGCCCCGAGACGGTCACGCAAATCCAGGAACAATTCCGGCAGGAAGCAGGCATCCTGGCACGCCTCGACCACCCCAATCTGCCCAAAGTCTCCGATTATTTTACACACGAAGGTCGGGAATACCTGGTCATGGACTTCGTTCCCGGATATGACTTGCGAGAACTCGTTGAACAAGCCCGGGAACGAGACGAACACCTTGATGAACGGCAAGTGCTCCGGTGGGTGGATCAACTATGTGATGCGCTCGCCTATCTGCATTCGCAGGATCCACCTATCGTTCACCGAGACATCAAACCCTCGAATATCAAACTGACACCCTCGGGCCTGATCAAACTCGTAGACTTTGGCCTGGTCAAATTGCTCACCAGCGACGAAGCCCGCACAATTACCGTCGTCCAAGGTCGCGGAACCGCCGCATTCACCCCACTGGAACAATATGGTAATGATGATGGGCATACCAACGCGCAAAGCGACATTTACGCCCTGGGCGCAACTCTGTACAACCTTCTCACAGGGCGCCCGCCCGCGACAGCCCGAGAACGCTTCCTTAATCCAGCGGTGCTGATTCCGCCCCGCAACATCAATCCCCGCATTGCTCTCAATGTTGAACAGGCGATCCTGCAAGCACTACAGCTACATCCCAACGATCGTCCGGCAGATGTGAAAATCTTTCACAAAATGCTCCACGAATCAAACCTCCCGCATCTGCTGACTCCCAACGCTCACGAGAACTGGAGATCAGCCCTGCGCGCCAATCTCCCCCTCGGCGGAGTTGCGCTCACCCTCTTGATTCTGGCCTTCCTGCTAACGCCGTAATCCCCAAACCAGCACCAAACTACAAGGGCATTCGTAGCAGTTCAATGGGCTTCTGCGTCCCCTGTTGAGTCCGCTGTGCAGATCAGTTGCTTCGCCAACCCCGGGCGAATGCCTTGCTCGCGCTTCAAGGGCAGTATGCGGGGCGTAGCGCGATTTCGGTCAGCGACCTGCTACGAAATCCCTACAACCGCAGGCGGGCAAGGCCGCGCAGCAATAACAACAGCGCAATCCCACCACACAACGCCACAATTCCCGCAATAAACTCACGTCCAGCCAAGGTAAAGAACTGTTCACGTAGCGGTCCACGGTGCATAACAGCAAATAACAGGTAGGCTCCCAATCCACCCACAAAACCCCAGAGTCCCAGACGCAAGCCCATCAGCAAACTTCCTACCCGTTCTCGCCCCCACCAGAAGCCCGTTGCCGCACACATCAAGCCGCCTGTGATTCCCCAAGCCAAGAGAAAGCCACGTTGCGGCACCGGAACACGCAACGGCTCAGGCAGGTATTTGTTCACCACAATCACAGGCTCCTGAGTTGGCGTGGGTTGCCCATCCAGAGGTTCGGGAGTCGGCGTGATTGAAATCATGATGACCGACTCCTCGCGAATAGTCAACTGGAGATGGAACAGTGGCGGCGCCGGTTTGGATTCAACCGTAATATCAAGCTGCCCCACCCGGTCCAGAGTGACCGAGGCGAAAGCTACGCCGTCTTTTGTCTCCGCCGCGATGGTGCTCGTGCGATCTTCTTGAGGGTAGACCAGAGTAAACAGCACCGGAGTCTTATCGGGAACAGGGTTCCGGTTACCATCATAGATTACGCTGGTGCGAAGATAGATCACATCATCCTTTCGAATGTCGCGAATTTCCTCGATGGCCATCTCCTGCCCCTGAGAATCCACAACATTGAGAGCAATCACCTGATCTGGATCAGGCAATACCAGGTCTGCTAAGGCATAGTTCAATGCCGGGATGCTCACAGGTGAGGCGCCAGTCACAGGAAGATCACGGAACAATGCCTGGAAAGCGGTCTGCACAAACATCTCGCCGGAAGAGTAGAGCGTGTAATAGAGATCAATCTTGCTCACGTCGGTGCTATCGAGATCATAGGGGGGACCAAAATTCAAAACTACCAGGCGTGATTCAAGCAATGCCGCTTGCTGCTCCAAAAACAATTTCAGGGCAGAGGATTCAGGTTCGACGCGACTCAAGCCCGTCGTGGCAAAAATGACCCATTGCGCGCGTTGCAGATTCAATAGCAGTTCAGAAGCAGGCTCCTCAGCCGTGAGATTCGGAGCGCTAAGAAACTGCAAAAGGTCCTCAAAGGAGTAGACGGCAACGCTCTCGGGAGTCACCTGTCCGGTACCATCAGGACCGTAGAGACGCATCAGGGTTTGCATGACCAGCTCACGTGGCAGTTGTGCCACAGGCAGTTGAGCCACAGAGGCCCCTTCGGGTGTGAGTGTTACACGCCGCTCCTGAACAAAAATGACCATATTCGCGCCATCCTGGGGTTCAGGAGGCAGTAAGTCATCCGTAAGCGGCGCCAGGCGCGAAATAGCATTCACAGCGATCTGCGAATTCACAGTAGCCCCGGCGCCCAAAACATCCGAGAGCGCCTCAGCATCGCGCAGGGTGGATGCAAGCGTCATATCAGGGTTAAGGCGCAGCTTCAGCTGCAAGATTCGGCTGACCGCCTCATCCACGCGCGCCTTAACCGCGGGATCACTCTCGTAAAGTTGCGCCAGAAAATCCAGTGTGGTCCGCACATTGGAGAAATGTTCAGTCCAATCCTCCGTCGCGGCGAAACGATCCAGAATCAGCAGGTCGTTGCCGGCAAATAATGCGTCACGAGCTACCTGCCGGGCATTGAATGTCAGCTCGCGCGGATCATAGAAGCGCCGCATGGCAGGCAACCCAAGGTTATCGGCAACCAACAGCCCCCCGGATTTCCGCCAGGCGGAGAAATCAGTCAGGGCAACCTGCAAGCCCTGCGCATCCAGGCTCAATGGGCGCGTGCTCTCTCGAATGGTACCCTGAAAGCCCTGATAGCGCGCATGGGTTACCAGCAAACCATCCGCAACGCTTGCGGCGCCCGGCGCCTGAGACGCTGCCGCAAGGAAAGGCGCCAACTCCACGCGCTTTAGCTGTTCCAACGAGCGCTGAATGGTCGGCAGTTCTTCCGAGAGCGGGCGATCAGCATTTCCCAAACCAGGGAAATGGCGAGGCAGCAGCCCCATCCGTCCCTGACTACCTTGATGGACGCCGCGGACATAGGCGCGCCCTAGCTCTCCGACCCAGTAACCATCCCCACCGAATACAGATGTTCCAAGATCTGCAGGATCACCAGGTCGAGGGGTATCAAGCACATCCAGATTGGGTCCAAAAAACAGGTTAAATCCCATAGCCGTCAATTCGCGCCCCGCGACCTGTCCGGCAGCTTCCGCCAACGCGCGATTCCATGTCGCGCCGATGCTCATTGGTGATGGCAAAAACGACGTACCAGAGATGAAACGCGTAATCGAAAGCCCCTGCAATTCCGGTTCAACCGCAACAAACAACGGGAACGAGGAGCCTTGATAGAAGGGAAGATCGGATAGCGGCGTAGTAATCGTGCGTGAAGGACGCCATGCCAGACGCTGGAGTTGATTCGTCATGGAGATCAACTCCGACGGAGCAACACGTGTTATAGCGCCGTCGTCGGGATTCCAGGCGCCAAAGTTGGTGTTTTCGGGACGCAGCCATACGCCGCCGATGGCGTACGTTGAGACCAGCGTCGCAATCTCAGAACCCTCACTCACATCCATACCCGGAAAGGAGACTATTACCAACTGCCCAACTTTTACCCGGGTGGGAAGCGAATCCACCAATTGCTGCAACGGATCCTGCCCCGGCTCTTGGGCGCGCACGTTTGCCGCCGGCGCGGCAAAAATGCTCAGCAATAGCAATGCGAGCAGCGCCCCGCGGCCAATCCTTTGCAGCAATGATGACATATCATAGTCTCCTTAGCACGTATTGTAATGCGAAGGCGACGGGAGGCAAATCCGGGGATTTCGTAGCAGGTCGCTGACCGAAACCGCACCACGCCCCTTATGCTACACCTGAAGCGCGAGCAAGGCATTCGCCCGGGGTTGACGCGTCAACCCGTTGACGAAGCAACTAATTCGCACTCCGAGCCTCACAGAGTACGCAGAAGCCCTTTCACCTGCTACGAATGCCCATCCGTGCTGAAGTTTGACTTCCCGCTCCTCTCTGGTACACTGACTGCGACTGAGAGTACTCAGTAAGTGCTCAATTTCGAGCTCTGAATTGATTCTTGGAGGAGATTTAGCGGTGAAAACCCTGCGCTTGAGTTGCCTGTTACTGATGCTGGTTCCATTGCTGACAGCTTGTGGACAGAAGCCCCTGCTGGAAAACGTCTCTATTTCACCGAGCACAATTTCTCCTAATGCCGATGGGCTTGATGACGTAGCGCGCATCAGTTTTATGTTGAACCGCAGCGCTAAGATATCCATTAGCTTCATGGATGCGCTGGGGCAAGAGACTATCTTTCGCCCCCCCACCCCTCTAGGGCGCAACGAAGACCCATACGCCGTCTTATTTCCTGGCGTGGTCCAGGGCTTTAAGCTTCCCGAAGAAACCTCACCCATTCAAATCGTCAAACGGGTGTTAGCCGACGGCGTCTACACCTGGACCATGACGGCAATCACCGAGGATGGGGAAACTGCATCCCAAACCGGAACCTTGAACATCGTTGACGCCGAAACACAGCTACCCGAAATCACCGGTTTCTCGGTCTACCCCAAGGAATTCTCCCCCAATCAAGATGGTATTGACGACCGTGTCACCATCAATCTATTCCTGCAAAAAGATGTCGAGGAATTGACGGTCTACATGCTGGATCAAGACGGTACCCGCCACCATATTCCAGAGGATGAACGAAGTACCCCTTTGAACACCGCCGGCTTTCACACCTTTGACTACGATGGCGGCATTGACGCGGGCGCAGAACCGCCTTCGGATGGGCGCTACACAATCTACGCCGAGGCGAGAGATATCATAGGACAGCGCGTCCTCATCACCGATAGCCTGACACTGGTCAACGCAGGACGGCCAATGGCTTACATCCTCAATGGCGAGATTGACCTCAAGCCCACAACACTGGTCATCTCGGACACGCTCTGCTTCACCCTGACGGTGGAAAACGACAGTAACACTTATATCCGCACGACAGGTCCCTGGCCTGGAAACACCTATCGTAGTGACGGGAACTTTAACGCAGCGGGCTATGCCGAAGAATCAGGCGTATTCAGGGTGGGATTGGATTTCGACACCAGCCTCCGCAACTATCCCTTCCGCTGGGGCATCGGAACACCGGGAGAGGACCTGGTTCAAATCGGCGAATATTGGTATCTGCCCCCCTTCAGCCGCTCAGAGGTCAATGGCTGTGTCCAGGTGGTAGAAATGCCCCCACGGGTATCGCTCTATTTCTGGGGAGGCCTGATTCACGAAGACGTCGAGGTTTCGGCCATCAACAACCGGGTTGACCCGCACCTCGTGGAAATCTGGGAGCCTTAAGACTGCGCCGGGTGCATTCGCATGATCACACTGGCGGTTATCATCGTATCTTGGAATGTGCGCGATTTGCTGGATCGCTGTTTGCAGACATTGCAGCAGGACCTTACGCACACGGCGGCTGACGCGCACGTCTGGGTTGTAGATAACGCCTCCGAAGATGGCTCGGCAGAAATGGTGCAGGCACGCCATCCATGGGTCAGCCTGGAACTGCCGGGCGAGAATATAGGCTTTGTCCGCGGGAATAACCTGATTCTGGATCGCCTTTGCCAAGGGAATATGCCCGACTTCGTGTGGTTACTGAACCCTGATACCGAAGTCCAAACCGGCGCAACTCAGACGCTTCTCGATACTTTCAGGTCCATACCCCGCGCTGGGTTGATTGGGCCACGACTCTACAACTCTGATGGCAGTTTGCAACACAGCGCCTTCCGGTTTCCGGGGTTATTTCAACCGCTGATGGATCTGGGCATGCTGCCTTTGCGTTTCTATGAAAGCCGCCTGAATGGTCGCTATTTGCCGAAGGATTACGCCAAGCACACCCCCTTTCGCGTGGATTATCCCTTAGGCGCCGCCATGATGGGCCGTGGGGCTGCCATCAAAGAGGTAGGCGCTCTCGATGAGGCGTTTTTTATGTATTGCGAGGAGATTGACTGGGCGTGGCGCATGAGGAAAATGGGCTGGCAAACCTGGCTCGTGCCGCAAGCGGGGGTCACCCACCACGGCGGTGCGAGTTCCAGCCAGGCGCGACCTCAGACCACGGCGCATCTCTGGAAAAGCCGCGCTCGACTCTATCGCAAACATCGCCAGGGAGTACAGAAAGCGCTCGTGGGCGCCATGGTGCGCCGGCATTTCCGGCGTGCGCTCAGCAAGACGACCGATCCTGAATGGCGCGCGGCTTTTGAGGGGATTTTACAAGCATGGAATTGATAGCAGCGATTCTGACCCGCGACGAAGAGCGGCATATTCAGGCATGTATCGAGAGTGTCAGATGGACAGACGCCGTGCTGGTGGTGGATTCCTTCAGCAGCGATAACACAGTAGCACTGGCGCAAGCCGCGGGCGCAGTCGTCATCCAGCACCCGTGGGAAAACTACTCGGTGCAGCGAAATGTGGCGCTAGAGAAGGCGCGATCCGAAACCTTTGCTGCCCAATGGCTGTTCTTCATTGACGCAGATGAGCGCGCCACACCCGAACTCGCCGGCGAAATCCGGCAAGTCATCGCGAGCGGAACAGAAACCGGTTGGTGGGTTCCCCGCCATAATTATATCCTTGGGCATCGCATGCGCGGCGCCGGTTGGTGGCCCGATTATCAATTACGCTTGCTTCGTCCCGACTGCGCCGGCTATGATGCGCAACGCGCAGTTCACGAGGAAGCCAACCTTGAGGGAGCAAGCGGCTATCTCCAGCAGCCATTAATCCATTATAACTATGAAACGCTGGCGCAATTTCACGCCAAGCAGCGGCGCTACACCGACTACGATGTGGGCATTCTGCTGCAAAAAGGTATTACGCCACATGTTTATACCCCCTACCTTCAGGCAGTGCGGCATTTCTGGTGGCGCTTCATTACCCTGAATGGATGGCGTGATGGATTGCACGGCATTCGCCTGAGCGCGTTGATGGCGACCTATGAGATGCGAAAATACCGGAAATTGCGGGCAATGATCTCCCGACATTCTGAACCAGGAGAGAGGACATGAAGGCGCTCCATTCACGCTCGCTCAGGAGCAGATTGCTGAGCCTCCTGAGCGCCATGCTGCTTCTGCTACCGTCACCGGTAGAGGCGGTGGCAGTCGCGCGTCAGGCAACGGCGCGCATTCCTGATGCGCGGTTTGGCATTATCGAGACCTACCACGCTACCACCGATGCTGCCGCCAGCGGCGCCGGATGGACGCGGGTCACCTTTGAGTGGAACCAAATTCAACCCACCGGACCAGAGAGCTGGGTGGAGTATCCCGTCGCCGATACAGTGCTGGATGCCGAACGTGCCGCCGGGCGCGAGGTGGTCGGGCTGCTGGTGACCGCTCCAGGCTGGGCCTGGGCGCAGTTCGGCGGCAAGAATGTCCCTTCCGGTCTCGAGTTACCCATAGACGATCCCGGCAATCTATGGGCAACCTTTGTCCGCCAGATGGTCGGTCGCCATCGTAACCGCATTCGACACTGGATCATCTGGAATGAACCCGACATTTGGGGTACAGATTTCCAATCATGGGGCGGCAGCGTCGAAGAATTCGCCCGCCTTATGGAAGTAGCCTATCGCGTCGCTCGAGAGGCCAATCCCAACGCTGTCATTCACCTGCCAGCAATCACGCACTGGTGGGATGCCAATTACGGACGCGAGCTGTTTCTGGAGCGCTTGCTAAATGCCCTCGCCCAAATTCCTGAGGCGGAAAAGTATGGCTACTTCTTTGATGCCTTTACCCTCCACCTGTATTTCAATGTGGACACCATCTACGATTTAAGCCAACACTATCACGGGCTTTTGCGCGCTCACGGTCTCTCGAAACCGCTGTGGATTGTGGAAACCAATGCACCGCCCTCCAATGATCCTGCGTGGCCGATTCAGGGACCGAACTTCAATATCACCCTGGAAGAGCAAGCCAGTTTCATGATTCAGGGTATTGCCATGGCGCTGGCAGCAGGCGCAGAACGCACCGCTATCTACAAGATGGCGGACCGCGAAGGGGATCACGTGAACGCGGAGCCTTTTGGTCTGGTGCGTCTCGATGGTAGCCGGCGTCCCGCTTTCACAGCCTATCAAGTTGCAACCACCTACCTCGCCGGCTTTCGACAGGCAAACCTTGTGCGCCGCGACAATGCCACCATCATCAATGTACGCCGGAGCAATGGCTGGACTACCGTCGCTTGGGCGCGTGGCACAGAGCCAGTTGAAATCCGTATTCGTGCCAATGCTAAATCCGCCCGCGTGGTCAATTGGCGCGGCAATGTGAAGACGATTGCCGCACAAGGTGGCTTTTACACATTGACGCTGCCACCGAGCGCCTGCACTCACCCGGCAAACCCATGCCTCATTGGCGGCGAAGTCGTGATGATTGTCGAGGGAGGAGTGAGCACCGGTTTGCCGGCGCCGGACCCGCTACCCGCCGCCCCAGCGGCGCCCACTGCGCCAACGGCACCCGCCACGCCTGCAATGCCACGCCCGGCAGTACCTACCCCTCCCGCCGCCCCCAGACGCCCCAGGCAAGACAACAACCATATCTCGCAACACATACCGTCCGTTGACTTCTGGTGTTGAGCGCATGAAGAGCAACCGTCAAGCGCACAGCCATCTGAAACGGTTAGCAACGACCGGCAACACGCTGCTCCTGCTCGTGCTCATCGTGCTAGCGGGGTGTGCCACGCAAGTCACGCCGGTGCCATCCCTCCAGAATTTCACCACCTCAGCCCTTCCATTGCCCACCCGTGCGCCGGCGCCCACCGCCCTAACGGCTCAATTCTACCTGGAGCAGTTCCGGCTTGAGTTTCTGAAAGCGGGAGATGATCTCAGCCACGCCGAGGCGCTCTGGAATGCCGCCCTGGAAATCGCACCCAACGATTCTGAGGTTCAGCGCGAGGGCGCCCGATTGGCATGGCGCCAAAACGCGCTGGAAGTAGCAGCCGAACGTGCCAACACAGCGCTGCGCCTCGACCCCGAAGACGCGGAAGCCTGGTTGCTGGCAGGCGCAATCGCCGAGAAGTTGGGGGATTTGGAAACTGCACAGACCGCTCTGCGCACAGCGGAGACCTTGAAACCCGCGCTGGCGGAAAGCCTCTTCCCAACACAATGGCGTATAGCCATCGAAACGGGCAATAAAGAAGCTCTGAGCCAGTTGGCTCAGAGCTATCTTGTGACGCACTTTGATGATCCCTACGCCGTCTACTACCGCGCGGAAGCTCTCCTTGCTACGGACTATGCGCCCCTGGCGCTGGAACTGCTATCGTTGCGCATGGACACAGATTCTGATGCGGTGCTATGGTACACGCTCGGTCGCATCTACCTGGCTGTGAACGACCCACAAAACGCAATTATCGCACTAGAAACCGCCAGCACACTGCTCTCACGAGGCGATCAAAGCCTGGTTATTGCCAGTGCCGATCCCGTGCGCGACGTAAATCTCGCCTTGGGACGGGCTTACCTGAAAGTCCGGCGCTGCGAAGAAGCGCTGAGCCTGGTGCAACTCCTGGCAACTCCCTATCCGGAAGCGGCTACACTGGTTCAAGAAGCGCAACAATGTACCGCACCGGCGCCCACGCCCACCTTCGCGCCCTGGATGCCCTAGGTTCGGAAGCGCAACGCGACACCTAAATCATGAAGGCGCCACTGCGATAGAGAATTTCATCATCTACCCAGATCTCACCGCCATCGCGCATATCACAGATCATATCCCAGTGAATTGCGGAATGGTTAGTGCTTCCCGTCTCCGGGTAACCATTACCCACCGCAAGGTGAATGCTCCCACCGATTTTCTCATCGAAGAGGATGTTTTTCGTGAAGCGCTGAATGCCATCATTCGTGCCGATAGCGAACTCGCCCAAGAAGCGAGAGCCAGCATCGGTATCCAAGACCTGCAACAGATAAGCTTCATTCTTCTTGGCGGTAGCTTTCGCAACCCTGCCGCCCTCGAAGGCCAATTCGATGCCCTCAACGACGCGTCCGCCGGTGATTGCAGGATAGGTAAAACGAATCCAGCCATTCGCGCTATCTTCAACAGGACCTGTAAAAACCTCACCGCTGGGCATGTTGTGATGGCCATCTGAATTGACAAAAGTACGCCCCGCAATTGAGAGGGTCAAATCGGCATTGGGACCAATCACACGCACCCGCGACCGCCCACGCAACCACTGGACCACACGTTCTTGCTCCTCATGAATCCGCTGCCACTCAGCAATAGGGTTCTCGCGATCGCAGAAACAGGCGCCATAAACGAAGGCCTCATAGTCGTGCAGGCTCATTTCCGCCTCTTGTGCAAAAGCGGGCGTCGGGAACAGCGTGCCATTCCACTTGAGCTCTCCAGTAGCGCCGCGCTGCATGTAGCGCTGCATCAACGGCGCCATCGCTTTGCTACGCAATACCTGCCGCGATGGGTCAATCGCACTCAGCTCGCGTGTATTCGTCGCGGCAAGGATACGGATAAGTGCGTCACACTCCTCATACACCATTCTCCGGAAGGGGTCCACATAGGCAAGTTGTTCATCCGAAGCCAGGCGGTAAAAGCGCTCGTCCAGACCCGGCAGAGAAATCAATGGCAGCGGATGTCCGCCGCGCAGCAGCACTCGCTCGTAGACAGCCTCAATAAGCGGTGCAGCTGCCGGTTCGGAGATAATCGCCACGCGATCTCCCGGCTGAACATTGGCCGAGTACTCAACCAGGACCTGCGCCAAACGCTCAACACGAATATCCATGTAAATTGACCTCCACTAAAATCACGGTTTGAGGGAATTGGTTTTTGGGCGACGTGGGGTACCGCGTCGCCCAAAACCGAAAAGGGAGAAATTTCCGCCACAGAGTGGCGCGCGATTGGTCTATGGCGTTATTACCGGACTAATTCTTGAAAGTTCATCACAGGTGTGCGTTGCAGCCCAAAACACTTCAGGGTTACGCTCACTTAAGGTGCGCCACAGAAACCAGGCTTTGCCCTGGCGCAATCGCCAAACCCTGCCCGCGCAGGTAATCCTCGACTCCCAACAGGAAAGAGACCACATAGTCGCGTTGCCGGGCCAGACCGATGTGCCCCACACGTAGAATCTTGCCATGCAGATCTGTAAGACCGCCGGAAATCATCACCCCGGCATCCTGCACCAGAGCCTGCTGCAGGGCCGTTGCATCAACGCCGGGACGCATACAGAAAGCGGTCACCAAAGGCGAGGCGCAGGAATCTGGGGCAAACATGGAAAACTCGAGAGCACGCAATCCGGCGCGGGTTGCAGCAGCTGCCGCGCGGTATTCCGCAAAGCGCGTTTCGAGACCCGATTCGAGCAGCGCCATAAGACTCGTATGTAAAGCGTTGATGTTGCTGGTCGGCATGGTGACGGGTGAAGGATGCCAACTCCCCCAATTTTCCATGTACCAACGCCACGTTTTTAGATCCAGATACCACCCCCGCGGCGCCTTTCGGTTCTCAATAGCTGCCCAGGCTTGGGCACTGATTGAAAGCAAGGCAACGCCTGGAGGTGTCTCCAAAGCTTTGTTGGCAACGGTTACACAGAGGTCCACCCCCCATTCATCTACAAGTAGAGGTACGCCACCCATGGAGGAAATGGCATCCACTACGGTTAGAACTCCTCGCGCGCGGGCCGCAGCCAACACGCCTTCGAGCGGGTTCAGAACGCCGGTCGAAGTCTCGTGATGCACGATGGCCAGCGCCCTGACCTCCGGATGCTCTTGCAACAGGGCTGCCACCTCCGCCGCGGAAATCGGCTCCGTCAGGGGGAGCGGTAGTGAAATGACCTTCAATCCCAGGCCCTCTGCCATCGTTATCAGGCGCTCGCCAAAGAAACCATTGAGGGGGATCAACACCGTGTCGCCCGGCTCGAGAGCGCTGCCGAGAGCAGCTTCCAGGGCCATCGTGCCTGGGCCTGGCATGATGTAGAGGTCATTTTTCGTGCCAAAGACCTTCTTTGCCATTTCCTGAGTCTCGCCATAAAGGCGCACCCAATCATTCCCGTAATGTGGCATGGTGCGAATTGCCATCGCATCGCGCACCTCTTCAGGAATATCCACCGGTCCTGGAATCATCAATTTCAATGCCGCCATTCCTACCTCCTGGGTATTAGATGAGACCTGCCGTCATAACAAAGTCGCTGGCGGGAAATTCACGCCAGCGAAAGCCACAACGGCGACGCCCGCCGCTTCAAGGGTCATCAACCGCGGCGACGCCCGCCGCCAAAACGGAAGAGATAATAGGAGAAAGTCGAGAGCGCTTGCGCCAGGGCAGCAATATACGTCAGCGCAGCAGCGTTCAGCACCGTCTTTGCCCCACGTAGCTCTTCATCGCTGGAGAGTACGCCGCTCTGCTCTAGAAATTGCATCGCCCGACGACTGGCATTCAGCTCTACAGGCAAAGTTACGAGCGAAAATAGAACGGCTCCGGCAAAAGTCCAGATGCCCAAAGTCAAAAAGACTTCGGCCTGCAATAACCATCCCAACATGAACAATATGGGTCCCAACCACGAAGTAAGATTGACGATGGGAACCAGGCCCGTGCGAACGCGCAACATCTGATAGGCTTCCGCATCCTGCTGAGCATGTCCAATCTCGTGAGCAACAATGGCAACCGAGGCGACGGAAGGGTAATTGGCCACACCTTGCGAGAGTCGCAAGACCTTTTTACGAGGATCATAGTGATCCGAGAGTGTTCCAGCGATTCCTTCCAGAGCGACATTGACCCCGGCAGTACGCATAATTAACGGGGCTGCCTGCCCACCAGTGATACCGCGACGATTAGGCACCTTCAGATAACGCTGATAGGCGCTCTGTACCTTGAATTGCGCTATCATTGCCAGCAACAATGCCGGCACAGCGAACAGCAAATACAGCGGATCCCACATCATAACGACCTCCTCAATCGAAACTATTACCACTATATCGTATGCACATTAGAAAACCATTAACGCGCATCAGACCCGCTATCAAAACCGGGTCCTGCAGAGGAGAACCTAATCTTCTGCTGCCTCGCGACGGAAATCAACAAAGCGATAACCTAATCCACGCTCGGTGAAGATGTATTGAGGATGGGCAGGATCAGGTTCAATGCGCTGACGCAGGTAATTGATGTAGAGCCGCAAATAGGAAATGGCGTCCTTATATTCGTATCCCCAAACCTTCGACAGGAGCGTGCCGTAGGGTACGGTCCAACCGGCGTTCTCGATCAAATGGCGCAAGAGCCGAAATTCGGTCGGGCGCAATTTCTCACGCTCCCCATTAAGAATGATCTCGCCCGTATTGATGTCAACGCTCAGACGCTCATCCACTACTAGAATAGAGGTGCCAGCTGGCGCCAAGGGCTGCATCCGCCGCAAAACGGCCCGCACGCGACTGACCAACTCACGTGGGCTGAAGGGTTTGGTGACGTAATCATCGGCCCCGGAATCCAGTCCTCGCACGCGATCTTCTTCGGCATTGCGAACCGTCAGCATAATCACCGGCACATGGGTGATCTCCCGAATCATCTGCAACGTTTCAAAACCATCCATTTCGGGCATCATCACGTCAAGAATCACCAGATCGGGCAAATTGGCGCGCACCTGATCTACTGCCTCAAGCCCATTGTGGGCCTCCAGCACTCGAAAGCCTTCCATCTCCAGGTTGATTCGAACAAAGCGGATAATTCGCGGCTCATCATCCACTACCAGAATGAGTGGGCGTTCCGGCGCATTATTCTCGGATGAAAGTGACAACTTTCTCATCTCCCTCGGTGGGCAGAATTTCCATGCTTTGCACACGATGCCAGGGATAGATCACGATGTTGGTCTCCGGCAACAGATAGGTGACATCACGCCCATCCCGAAGGCGAGGACTGGTCAGCGTGATAAACTGCCAGTGCGGGTCGGGCAATTCCTCAATTTCACCCACAACCGCATCTTCATTCAATATGTGTAACAAAACTGTGGGCATAGTATTCCTCCTTTAATTGAGCCACAACGAGCTATCTTTGAGAATTCCAGGAACCCAAATCAAATGATAACGGGCATGACTCACCGGTCACCAGGGTCCCGTATCCGGTAAATCCCCTTGAAAATTGATGCGCAAGCCCAAGGTGCCAAGGGTCAGAATATCGCCATCACCAACCACGTAAGGCAAATAGGCCGTCAGGCGTTCATCATTGACAAAAGTGCCGTTGGTACTATCAAGGTCCTCAATATACCACTTACCATGACGGGTGTACATGCGCGCATGGCGGCGCGAGATTCCATGCTCCAGCCCACTATCAGCGGTGAGATCGAGTTCTGGGAAGACCCCGTGCGCCGCATCCAAACGCCCGACCAGAATCTCTGAATCTGCCGACAGCAAGACCTTACGGTGCGTCCGCAAGACCTCGACCTCGATACCCAATGCCTGCTGTTCATCTTCCGCCTCATCGCCGCCACGAGGTTTTGCGCGCTGAGGGTGTTGATCGGGAAACTGTTCCGTGCGCAAAGGTCCCCCGGATGGCAGATAGGTGCCACATTGAAGACAAAACAGTGTCCCTGGCAGGTTCACGTGCTGACATGACGGGCATACAATTCCAGCTACTCGTTCAGTCATATCCTCTCCTCACATGCAACTTCACTTCGCGCGACACACTAGCTGCGTATCAAAGCGCGAGTTCCATAACGCACCTGTTTTCGGCCACGGGACGTCGGCGCAATACCCTGCTGTACGCGTTCAGCTTCAACCAATGCGACCTGCCCAAGCTCCCGGTGACCAATTTCGAAAAGGCGCGTGGCCGCAGATTCTAGCAAATGCGTCGCCTGCCGCACATCGCCCTGTTCTAACACCTGCCAGGCGCGTTCCTGGAGCCGGAAGATGCTCAATCGCGATAGTGTATTCAGCAATCTTCCCGGTACTTCTTCAACCATCTCAAAAGCCTGAGCAGCAAAATGAACCGTCACATCCCGGCGAAGTGTCACAGAGCCATCCCTCGCCATGCCCTCGAAATCCAGGCGCGCCACACGGCGTTCCCCCGCATCGGGCTGATGCACAACCAATTCGAGCAGCAGAGAAAGCGGCTCCGCTCCGACTTGTCCTAAAGGGAATGAACATCCAGGCTTTACATCCAGCAATTCCATAAAAGGAGTCGCACGAAAAGCAGCTTGTAGCTGCACCCAGGGGGGCAGGTTCACGTTCAATGCCAGGCGGCTCATAGTCACCTGGCTCAGGCCGCGTATATGTTCCAGCAGCAGGTCCTGCAATTGAGCAGGGCTACTAATGTATTGGCAAATCCCGCCGCCATGACGCGCCAGCGCATCCAGAAACAAGTCATTCCAATCATCGCCAATACCTAGAGTTGATATGCCAATGTTTTCAGGTTGAGCGCGCTGGGCCTCAAGAAGACATGTTTCCTCATCACCATAGGTACGTCCATCAGTTAGTAGAACAACATGATTATTGGTCGCCCTACTGGCAAAACGCCGCACTTGCTCCAGTCCCGTGCGTAAGCCTTGCAGGATCTCTGTCCCGCCCCCGGTGGTCAGATTTGCAACAGCCGACCGCAGGCTCGCTATCTCCCGCACAGACATAGGTTCGGCAACAACTTCCGCGTGGTCGCTGAAAGCTATCACCGCCAAGCGATCATGTTCCAACAGACCTTCAAAAAGGTTCAACACTGCCAGTTTGACGTTGCCGATGCGCGCTCCCTGCATAGAAGTGCTGCGATCAATCACCAACGCCAGATTGAGAGGGAGTCTCTCCTTCACGACAGCTTGACGCGGGCGCAAATCGAGCAGCACATACAACATCTGCGGGGTGTCTGAGGCAGCCAACTGTGTAGCACTCAGGGTGATCGCACATTCCAGAGGCGCCTCGCGCCCCAAACCGCGGGCGACTCGCTGCCGGTCATACGCCTGCCGCAGTACCGGGTCACGCAATACCTCATAGGCTTCTTGAATGCCACGGAAGGCTTCAGCATCCCCTCCGGATACGTCAGGGTGGTGCTGGCGGGCCAGATCACGGTAGACACGCTTTACCTCTTCAAGGGTGGTAGTCGGTTGCAGACCCAGGAT
This sequence comes from Anaerolineae bacterium, assembly GCA_026645815.1. Lineage (GTDB taxonomy): Bacteria > Chloroflexota > Anaerolineae > B4-G1 > SLSP01 > JAAZNO01. Next base: position 21,743 of record JAPKMR010000059.1, read on the forward strand.
CGCGTAGTAATCCTTTTCAGGCGCAATCGTCGCTTTGATTTTCATCAATCCTCACAGCGGATCCATCTCGAAATTCGACGATGATAGCCGTAATGTTGTCGTTGCCGCCAGCCGCATTGGCAGTCTCAACCAGGCGCATGCAAGCCGCCTGCGTTGACGGCGCAGAAGTCACAATCTGCCAAAGCATCTCATCAGACACCAAGCCCCACAATCCATCCGTACACAGCAACAATTGCGCCGCATGATCCAGATATAAAGACTGCACATCTACTGGCAATGCGCCACCCTGCCCCACAGCTCGGTAGAGTATATTGCGGCGCGGGTGGATAGCGGCAGCCTCCGGTGTCAATTGCCCAATATCTACCAGTTGTTTGACCATCGAGTGATCATTGGTCAACAGCCGAATCCCCCCATCACACTGCCGCAAATATGCACGGCTATCACCAACATGCCCGATAAACAATTGCCTTCCCACAAGCAGCGCACAAGTCAGTGTTGTGCCACTTCCGGGCGTACTGGAATAGACCTCAGTATTGGCACGCTGGATTGCGTCCGCTACAGTCTCGGTCATAAGCGTCACGAATGCCCCGGATGCGTCCGCTTCAGCTTCAGCCGTTTCACCATCGCCGAACAGGAGTGGGAGGTAAATATGCTCCATGAGTTGCGCCGCAACTGTTTGGCAAGCAATTGCACTAGCGACCTCCCCGGCATGATGTCCACCCATCCCGTCAGCGAGAATAAAAAGACCAAACGGCGGCATGGTTACGCTGCTACACTGTTCCGCAACAAAAACAAAGACACTGTCCTCATTGTGGTCCCGTACCTGCCCCACATCTGTGATCCAGCCATAGGTCATGGTGGCGCCAAAGGCACGAGGAGCGTCTTGCACCAATACCTCATCTGCCAAGGCATCCGGGTCAAGCGCTCGCAATGGCGGGGTCTCGAGATCAACCGGCATTTCAGGAACAGATGTTTCAGCAACAGGATCGGGTGCGGCATTTACAGAACGGCTATCGTCCTCATCTCGCGCAATCTCGGCAGGTTGCTGCAACAAGCGTCGAAACCATTTCCCGACTTTGTTCATAATAGCCTCACTCACCAGTACTACGCCGGCAATGCATACACATAATGATCCAGGGAACCGATATAGAGCACGTTATTTACAACGACCGGCGCAGCCGTAATAGCCGCACCTGTCTCATAGCGCCAGTGCAAGGTCCCGCCGCGCGCGTCTAGACAATACAAAACCCCGTCCACCCCGCCCACATACACATTCTCACCAGCTATCGTGGGCGAGCCAGAAATCTGATTTTCGATCTGATAACGCCAAACGATACGACCCTCAGCCGCATCTAGAGCATAAACATAGCCATCTGTAGAGCCAAAGAAAACGGACCCTTCCCATAACACCGGTGTGGAAACAATTGGACCGCCCGTACGATACTTCCACGCCGCCCACCCCGAGCGCAAATCGAGCGCGTAGAAGTTCCAATCCAAAGAGCCAAGATAGAGCAAGCCCTCCCCCACAATGGGAGACGACAGGATAGGACGTCGCGCACGGAAACGCCAACGGGTATCACGATTCAAACCCAGGGCGTAGACAACCCCCATCTGGCAGGCGAAGAAAATCGAGTTCTCTTGAAGCAAGGGTTTAGTCCGCACCGCGCCCTCGGCTTGATAACGCCATGCCTGACGCCCACCACCGATATGAATGGCATAAAGATAACGGTCATCAGAACCCACAAAGAGATGGCCAAACTCGACAGTGGGAGATGAGAATATCTTAGCTCCCGTGGGAACAGTCCACGCCAAACGCCCGGAACGGGTCTCAACAGCATAGACCACGCCATCGGTGGCGCCAAAGGCCACCACGTTCTCCGCAACCGCCGGCGCAGTGGATACGCCTCCGCTAGCCGCGTATTTCCACAAGAACTTACCAGAACCAGCGTCAAGCGCATAAAGGTTGTTATCGTATGATGGGGCAAAGACCATGCCGCCGGCGACTGCCACAGACGCACGCACCTCGTCCTCGCAGGCAAAACGCCAGAGTGGTTTGATCGCGCCAGTGGAGAAAGCTACCGGCTCCACGGCGGCGCGACGACCGCCACCCAAAGCGCGCGCGCTTGGCAATGAGAGCAATGCTCGCTTCAGTTCCTCTGCAGACCCCCAGCGTTTGTTGACATCGTACTCTAGCGCCTTATCTAGAACCTCAATCAGTTCCCGCGACACAGTGGGATTGGTTTTGAAAATCGGGCGCTCGTGAAACGAGAAAGGCGGCTCAAGGCGAGGGTCTTGCTTGCTCAATAGGTGGTGCAGCGTTGCACCAAGCGCATAGATATCCCCGCGCGGCTCTGCAACCCCGCGATACTGTTCGGGCGGCGAGTAGCCCTCAGTCCCAATCATCGTCCCTTTCGCGCCGCTTTGAAACAGCTTGGCAATGCCGAAATCCACCAAGCGAATACGGTCGTGGTCATCCAACATGATATTGGATGGCTTCAAGTCGCGGAAGATAATGGGGCGAGGCTGATGATTGTGCAAAAATGACAATACATCACAGATTTGAATCGCCCAATCAATAATACGCGCCTCAGCAAAAAAGCCATCTACCTCGGAAACCAATGCCTCCAAGTCGCGACCGGGAATATATTCGAGCACCAGATAGCTTCGGTTTCCCTCAGTGAAATAATCGTATACCTGCGGAATCGCCGGGTGGCTGAGAGTAGCAAGAATGCTGGCCTCGCGCTCGAAATTGCGGATAACCATCTGCTGCACTTGCGGGTCAGTGGCGGTGTTCACCATCTCCTTAACCGCGCAAAGGCGTTGTACATTCGCGAAACGGAGGTCCTGGGTCTTGTAGACAGCGCCCATTCCGCCCACACCAATAACGCCCAAGACCTTATAACGGTTTTGAAGCTGCACACCCTCTCCAAGCAAGCCCAGCTTGCCTACCGCCTCGTTCGCGGGTCGTGCCCCCGTCTGGCGTGTTTCCAAACGACGAACACGCTGAGTGCCAAGCGGGTCGGCAGCTGCAGGTGCGGGGGGGTGTAATGGGGGTGCGGCATGAGATGACTCAGGGGTCGAAGTAGCTGGAGATGCCGCGGGCGCCTCAGGGGTCAGCGAAGGCTCGGGAACGTTCGACTCGATCGAGAGCGGCGGACGCAAGCGCTGAGATAGCCCTCGAATGCGGCGTGTATCAAGATTTGAGTCAGGTCTCTGGGCTGGCTGTGGCTCTTCTTTTTTTTCTGGCATATTATCCCCCCAGAATTTGCAAGACTGCCTTGATTATACGGGTTTTCAGTCAAAATGGCAAACATGATTATACGTGAGTCTAACTGAAAAAGCCATAGATGCAAACCGGAGGGGTATAGGACAAATTATTGGGAAGTTCAGAGGTCAGATTGGTGAGACCGTGCTTTTAGACACTTTGACGCGCCAAAGAGACGCAGAGGGTGGTTTTTTGTGATTTTCGTGAACGGGGCTGCGCCC